>CP001622.1:692500-1385000 GCA_000023185.1 Rhizobium leguminosarum bv. trifolii WSM1325
CGCATAATCCTGCCGTTCGTCGCCGAAGACCCTGCGGAAATCGGCAAGGCCGCCCCGATCGCGCACCAGCTTGTTCCAGATGAAATGGCCGGCCTCGTGGCGGAAATGGCCGAGCAGCGTACGATAGGGTTCGTTCATCGAGCTGCGCGCCTGTTCGCGCGTCGCATCGTCGGCCTCTGCGGCGCGAATGGTGATCAGGCCTTCCTCATGGCCGGTCATAGCCGGCACGACATAGCCGTTGCTCTCTATCGAATCCTCGAGGAAATCGAAGACCAGGCCGCCTTGCGGGTCTTGCGCCCGATCCGGATGCGGCAGCTTCCAGCGCAGCAGCGAATAAAACAGATGACGCTGGGCCTGGCTGATGCGCCGCCAGCGATCGATGCCGTCCTGGGTGTCGGTGTTCGGAACCAGCCGGTTGTGGCGGCAGGCAACGCAGAATTCACTCTCGCCGTCGCCGTCCACCAGCCAGTTGCAGATATCGAGACTGGCATTGGCGCAGAAGCGAACGTCGCGGTCGGGATTGGAAACGAGCTGCCAGAGCGTCTCGTCGCGCGGTTCCAGCGCATGCATGGCGAGATCGCCGGGCAGGAAGCCGAGGCGATGGTTGCAACGCACGCATCGACGGTTGTCGAAGTGGACGACCTGATCGCAGTTGTCGCAGGCAAAAAGCTTCATTGGGTCAATCTCTGCAGAGCATGAGGGTGGCAGACTAAAAATGCCTGCCGCGCGAGGGGCGCAACAGGCATGGTGATAAAGGATGAGCGTCTACTGCGCATTCCTTAAATCGGAAGCACAGCGTCCTTTGGGCGTCTTAGTGCTGTCGCTCAGAGCCGGTCAACGGCGCCCTTGAGCTTGTCCTTGACCTTGCCGGTTGCGACCTGTCCCTTGCCCTTGGCTTCCTGGACAGCGCCCTTGGCCTGCATTTCGCGATCGTCCGCGGCCTTGCCGACGGCCTGCTTGGTCTTGCCGGCAATTTCGTTTGCCTTACCGGAAATCTTGTCGCTGGTGCTACCCATATGTGATGTCTCCTTGGTCGGCATGGGCTTCTTGTCCATGCTTGCCGAAATGAAACGTCACTCGCGGCTATTCGTTCCCGCTGCCGTCAGGTCAGCGATCGTCAGGCCAGTCTCTTAAGCGTGGCCGGCTTCGGCCGAAAGCATCGCAGCGGTCACGCCCATGCCGGCGAGCGCCCGCTCGTATTTGTCGTCGAGACTGCGGTCGAAGATCAATTCCTCATTGGCCGGGCAGGTGAGCCAGCCATTGTTGACGACTTCGCTTTCGAGCTGCCCGGCCGCCCAGGAGGAATAGCCGAGCAGCATCGTTGCCCGCGTCGGCCCATCGCCCTTGGAGATGGCGCGCACGATATCGAGCGTCGCCGTCAGGCAGATGTCGTCGCTGACGGGGATCGAGGAGTCGCTGGCATAATCGTCCGAATGCAGCACGAAGCCGCGGCCGCTTTCCACCGGGCCGCCGGTCTGGATCGGGAAGTCGCGCGCCCGCTTCGGCAGCACGATCGAATCTTCCTGCTTGATCATGTCGAGATGCAGCAGCACATCGGTGAAGGTGAGGCTTTGTGGCCGGTTGATGACGAAGCCCATGGCGCCGGCATCCGAATGCGCGCAGATGTAGATGACCGTGCGCGCAAAATTGCGGTCTTCCATGCCCGGCATGGCGATGAGGAACTGGCCATCGAAGAAGCCACGTTCCCGTCTGTTCTTCAGCGTCAATAAGGACATCGTTCCTCCTGCTGCTAGACCGCACCAAGGCCTCGACAAGAGAAACATGGGCCAATGTCACACATCAATCAACTGAAAATGAAGATTTAAATCGCCGCGACTTCTGGCGGCCAAGCGGCACATTCGGTAAACCTTTGTTCCATGATGGTTATTTCCTCAGGCCCGCGCAGGCTTTTGATCGTGGTTGTGTCAGCGGTCGCAGCCCTTCTCCCGTTTTATTCCGCCCATGCGGAAATGAGCGCCTGGGCGGACAACGAGGGCGGCCGCATGCGCCTCGTGGCGCTCGCCCCCGATGCCGCCGGCAAAATCCGCGCCGCCCTTCAGATCGAGCCGAAGCCCGGCTGGATCACCTATTGGAAAGAACCCGGCGGCAATGGCATTCCGCCCCAAATCACTGTCGCGGCGGAAAGCGGCGTCACGCTCGATGCCATCGCCTATCCCGTTCCGAAGCATTTTTTCAACGGCGCGATCGAGGATATCGCCTATGACGCGCCGGTGACGCTGCCGCTGTCGCTGACGGCGGCCGGCAAAGGCCCGGTTGCGATCGATGCTGCCGCCTTCATCGGCATCTGCAAGGATATCTGCATTCCCTTCCAGGCGAATTTGCAGCTGAAGCTTGGCCCCGCCATCCAGTCGCACCCGCAAGAGGAGGGGATCCTTCAGGCCGCCGATGCGAGGCTGCCGAAGCCGCCATCGCCGGATTTCGACGTGACGGCGCATGCGATGTCGCCCGACAGGAAGACGCTGTCGCTGACACTCGCTCTGCCGGGCGGGGGGCCGGGCGAGGGGCCTGGCGAGGGGACGGACGCGCCGGATATCATCGTCACCGGCCCGAGCGGCCATGCCTTCACCAAGCAGATCGGCGGCAAGCGCGACGGCGCCACCTTCAAGGTCGATGTCACCATCGGCAAACTGCCTGAGAATTACGACATATCCGGCAAGCGCTGGGGCGTGCTGGTCATCGACGGCGAGAGGGCGATGGAGACCACACTTGCCTTTCAATGACGGGCTCCTATAGTCGCCTCCGATCCCCTGCGGCGCCCGCCGTCAAGCAGAACTCCCAATCCAGAACTCAAGGAGAAAACCATGACCATCGCGATCGGCGACAAGCTTCCTGCCGCCACCTTCAAGGAAAAGACGGCTGACGGCCCGGTCGAAATCACCACCGATCAGCTCTTCGCCGGCAAGCGCGTCGTGCTCTTTGCCGTGCCGGGCGCGTTCACGCCGACCTGCTCGCTGAACCACCTGCCGGGTTATCTCGAAAACCGCGACACCATCCTCGGCAAGGGCGTCGACGACATCGCCGTCGTCGCCGTCAACGACTGGCACGTGATGGGCGCCTGGGCGCAATCATCCGGCGGCATGGGCAAGATCCACTTCCTCGCCGATTGGGATGCCGGTTTCACCAAGGCCGTCGGCCTCGACGCCGACCTCTCCGCCGGCGGCCTCGGCCTTCGCTCCAAGCGTTATTCGATGCTGGTGGAGGACGGCGTGGTGAAAGCCCTCAACGTCGAGGAAAGCCCCGGCCAGGCAACCGTCTCGGGCGCTGCCGCGATGCTGGAACAGCTCTGAGCGTTCACTCCTGATGGATGAAGGGGCGGCCGTTCGGTCGCCCTTTTCACTTGTGTGATCGGCTCGCTCTCGGGCGGCCCCTGCTGCCGGATGCGGGCATCATCCTGCTCGCCTCATCGTCAGAACAGCGACGAGCCCGCAAAAACCCAGCACCACCAGGGGCGGAATTGCATGAGCATATTCGCCGTGGAACAGAACCGTGCCCGCGGCGGCCAGCATCACCGCACTTCCGAGCAGTGAACCGTAGAGGCGGAGCGGTTTGAAGATGAGCATGACCGCGGTCGTGAATTCACAGATGGCGGTCAGATAGTGAAAGCTTTCCGGATAGCCCCAGCGGGCGTAGTCCGCGGCAATTTCGGGGCTGACGAAAGTGTTGCCATAGGCGCCGACGAAGAAGAAGGCTGCAAGCAGCCAGGCAATGACGTTTGCCAGGGATAGGTTGACGAGAGACATAGGGGGCGACCTCAATGCGACGGCGCTTGGAGCGCGAGAGTGCGGCGCGCCAAACGCCAGCCCTCCGGCGTCCGCCGCAGCCGGTCGGTATAGGTCACGCTCGCCACTGCCCCGTTCGACAACAGACCAAGGCCCTTCGAGACGGCGACGATTTCGTCGCCCGCGCCTTCCTGAACGTGCACATTCGTCGTGTGATGGGCCGTCGCATGGCCGTCCTGGCTGGCCATATGGCAGATCGCTGCAATGCCTGTGACCGGCGCAAAGCCGAAAACGCCCGCGTCGAAATGTGCATCCTCGGTAAAGACTTCACCGAACCTGTCCCACGCATGATTGTCGACGAGGTGTGCCCAGAGCGAGAGGATCTGGTCGATCTCGACGATGTCATCGGTCGTTGGTTTCATGTTTCATGGTCCTTGAAAGGGGAAGGGGTGCGAATTCGCGATCGCGGCGAAAAGGCGGATGCCGCGTTCTCAGGACGCAACATCCCCGTGTCGCTGAACGGTCCGGCGCATGCCGGGTTATCCAAGCGCGGGGCCGCGGGCCGTCACCAGTTGATCGGGCCATTGGTGTTGAAAAACTGGCCGGTCGGTCCGGCATCATCAAGCAAAGCATATTTGACCGGGGCGCGAACGCCGTCTTCGATCGTGATGTAGCCGCCGCCTCGGTTCAATTCGGTCATGACATAGCCGGGGCAGACCGCGTTGACCTTGATCGGCGTATCTTTCAGCTCAAGGGCAAGCTGCACGGTCAGCATGTTGACCGCCGCCTTGGAGGCGGCATAGCCAAGCCATTTGACGTCGGGGGACGGATTATTTGCATCGCCCGTCCACCAAAGCGAACCCACGCTGCTGGAAAGGTTGACGATGCGCCCACTCACCGCCTTGCGGATCAGCGGCAACAGTTTCTGGGTCACGATCACCATTCCGATGAAATTGACCTCATAGGATTCGCGCAGGGTTTCGATGGACGCCATACTGGGGAAATCGTCGGTGTCGAGCAGCAGGATTCCCGCATTGTTGATCAGGATGTCGAGCCTGCCGAACCGCTCGCCGATCGATGATGCGGCAGCGTCGATCGTCTCAGGGCGATTGAGGTCGATCTCGATCGCTTCGATCGCCAATCCCTCTGCACGCAATGTTTCGGCCTTTGCTTGGCCTGCGGCAAGATCGCGTGCGCCGAGAAGGACGAAGACGCCTTCCCGGCCGAGCTGTCGAGCCGTTTCAAAACCAAGGCCGCGGGTCGCGCCGGTGACGAGCGCAATCTTTTGATGTGTGGACATTCTATCTCCCAAGCAGGCGCGCTCGCAAGGCGAGGCTGTTTGCAATGACGTTGCTCAGCAACGCATCGTGAAATTGCATGGGAAATTATGTCTGTCAATGACAAATGACACTAAGTGACATTTTGTTCGAAGTGGACGATACCGGCGGCGCGATCGAAGAGATCGGCGAGTGACATTGCCGCTCCGCCATCCACCCAACTGTTTATCGATGCCCGAATGAGCGCGAAAACCGTTCCCGCGATCGTATAGGCGACAATATCAGGGAGCGGAGACCGTCTGTCCGGCGAGGCGAGAATATGGGCGACTTCGTCGATCAGTTCGGCGATCATCTGTTCTTTTCGCGCGGAAATGCTCCTGTTGGAGCGGATCGCCGTCTCGATGGCGAGAAAGAAACGCGACTTTTCATCGAACGCCAAAAGCATCGCCCGCGCGGCAGCAAGAAGTGCGACAACCGGCGGCTCCGAGGCGAGCCGCTCCGTCAGTTCCGCACGGACGATCGTCATGCCATCCTGCACCCAGCTGACGATCACATCCTCCTTTGTCGGGAAATAGCGAAGCAGGGTGCGGGGCGACACGCTGACGGCGGCAGCGATATCGGCAATGGTGGTCTCCTCGAATCCACGCTTGTGGATCAGATCCAACGCGGCCTCGAGCAACTGGGCTCGCGTGCGATCCTTCTTATCTTCCCGAAGTCCCAAGATTGTCTCCACGCTGACATGCGGCGGGCTTCTTTTGACACATCATGCCATTTGTCGTCCAGCGACAGAAATGCGCGAATGTCGCGCAAAACGACATGCGGAAAACCAAAGATCTAAAGCGTGTGACGCGCTTTAGTCCTTCATCGGCTCGCCGAGCGTATGCATCAGGCGGTTCGCCCAGCCGAAGATCGCCGAGGAGAGGACGAGATCGAGAGCCTCAAGCTCGTCGAGCCCGACGTCCGCCAGCGCCTGCGCATCGGCCGCGACCGCCTCGGGCGGCGTGGTCGACAGTCGGGCTGAAAAGTTGAAGATTGCCTGGAGGTGCTCGTCGAGCGTCGCCTCGAGACCATCGGCGAACACGGCTTCGATGACATCCGTGCGTTTTGTCAGGTTGTTGAACCGGGATGCATGGACGGCGGCGCAGTAGACGCAGCGGTTGACGACGGAGGCGGCGACTGCACCCAGTTCGCGCTCGCTGGCTGCCAGTCCGTCCTTGCCGTACATGATCAGGTTGAACAGCGGCGAGCGGACCGCGAGCGTCTCGGGGTCGTGCGCCAGGGTCAGCACATAGGGCGAGATGCCCTTGTTCGACGGCGTCGTCTGCATCGCTGCATGCTGCTCGTCGGTGGCGGTCGCGAAATCGACCGGAACGACATAGGGCTGCCAGCGCGGCACTGTGGTGGTGAAGGTGTGGACGACCTCGCTCATCGCATTTCTCCGAGTAGCTTCAGGCCGGCGAGAACCCGCACCTGGTAATTGACGAAAGCCGCAAGCTCCGCGAGCCGGACGATGTCGGCGTCGGTTACGCCGACCTGGCGCAATGCCTCCACATCAGCGCGCGTGGCATCGCGCGGCGCGACCGTGAGCCGGTCGGCATGGCGAACGATCTCGGCGGTGCGGGGATCCGACACCTTCGTGTCCGGCTCGGCGAGCAAGGCTGTCGCCGGTTCGTCGGCGCGGGCAACGAGCGTGTCGTAGTGGCTTGCGAGCGCCGGGCTGCGGTTGTGGCGCGCCATGCGGGCGGCGAGCGCAGCCCTCAGGCCGTGCGACAGCCCGCCGGGATCGCGTGGCAGAAGCACTGCGTCGTGGGCCGCTTCACTGAGGCGCAGGATCTCCGCGCGTTTGCCCATGGCTTCCGCGAGCGCGGAACCCGGCCTCACAGAGGCAAGAGTTTCGATGAGTGTCAAAACAAGCTCCTCAATACGTCAGCGGACATAAGTCTTAGGTAGGCCGGACCTCTCATTATGTCAAACTGGAATGCTAGGCAGACTTTGATGTGAATTTTTTATCTACAGCCAGTCGTCAAATGAGAATTGTCATGCTTTACTGACATGAAGGAGAGTGTTTGATGTCCATTATGCATTCTAACTCTTTCGATATCCGGCAGCTTGAAGCCTTCGCAGCGGTGATGTCCGCCGGCAGCGTGACCGGGGCGGCGCGACTGCTCGGCCGGTCGCAGCCGGCGGTCACAAGGCTGATCCAGGATCTGGAAGCCGATATCGGTTATGCGCTTTTGCATCGAAGCGGCCCGCGCATCAGCCCGACCGCGCGCGGTCTGCTCTTTCACGCTGAAGTGGAACGCCATCTCGCGAGCCTCGCCCACATCCGCGAACGGGCGAACGCCATCGGTCTCGATGAGCCGCCGTCGCTGACGATCGCCGCCACGCCTTCACTTGCGGCCGGCGTTCTGCCCCAGGCGATTTCGGCCGTCGCGCCGGACCTGATACCGCGTCATCTCCATGTGCAGGCGCTGGCGGCCGAGAACGTCGTGCAGGCCGTGCTCGCCCGCTCGGCGGATTTCGGGATCTCAAGCCTGCCGCTGGAGCACCCCGGCCTCGACGTGCACTGGATTGCCGAAGCGTCGTGTGTCGTCGCTCTCGCCGCCAACGATCCGCTCGCCAATGATGACGTGGTGCGTCTCTCCGATCTCGCCGAGCGCCGCATCATCACGCTCGCTAATCCTTACCGCCTGCGGCACCGCATCGACGAGGCCCTGGAACGGGCGGGTGTGGCGCCGCAACGGATGATCGACGTCAACGCCTCGCTGACGGCCCTGACGATGGTCCGGGCCGGACTGGGTGTCGCCATCGTCGAGCCGGCGACGGTCTGCGGCGTTCCGCTCGAAGGGATCGTGATGCGCGTCCTCGACCACACCATCCCCTTCCTGTTCGGCGCCATCTCGCCTGCCGCGATGCCGCTGACCCCGACGGTCGCCGCCGTGATCGATGCGGCGCGCGCGGTGGCGCTCGCGATGCCCGGTTGCCGGCTGCATGACGCAGGCGGCGTCGAAGCATTGGCCGACACCGTCTACGGCGGTAGCCAGATGACCGAGGACGTGCCGTCATGAGCGACCTCTCGATGTTTCCGAACAATCTCGAAGCGCTCGAGGCACGCCTGCGGCAGGACCTTGCCTGGCTGGAGCTGCCGGCCAAGTCCTGGGTTCCTCCCCGCGTCGTCGATGGCCAAGGGGTCGTCGACGTCGTGATCATCGGTGCGGGCATGGCCGGGCTCGTGGCCTCCGCCATGCTGAAGCGGCTCGGCGTCGCCAACCACATCCTTCTCGACAAGGCGCCTGCCGGAAGCGAGGGTCCCTGGGTCACCTTCGCCAGAATGCGGACCCTTCGCTCCCCCAAGCAGCTGACCGGGCCGGCAATGGGCCTGCCGGCGCTGACGTTCCGCGCCTATTACGAGGCGCTGCATGGCCGCGATGCGTGGATCGCGCTCGACAGGGCGCCGCGTGAGACATGGATGGATTACCTGGTCTGGTACCGGCGCGTGCTTGACCTGCCGGTACGCAATGGGGTCGCCGTCGATGCGATTCGTCCGCGCGCCGACGGCCTGCTCGATGTCGTCTGCCGTCATGATGGCCGGTCCGAAACGACGATCGCGCGCCATGTGGTGCTGGCAACGGGCCGCGACGGCCTCGGCGGTCCCTTCGTGCCGTCGATCGCCCACGGCATCGAGCGCAAGTTCTGGGCCCATACCGCCGACCCTATCGATTTCGCCGCATTGCGCGGCAAGCGGGTCGGCGTCGTCGGAGCCGGCGCCTCGGCGATGGACAACGCCGCCACCGCGCTCGAGGCAGGTGCTGCCCGGCTTGACATGTTCGTGCGCAGGACCGACCTGCCACGGATCAACAAGTTCACCGGCATCGGCAGCCAGGGCGTGGTGCATGGCTTCGCCGGTCTGCCGGATGACTGGAAGTGGCGCTTTCTCGACTACGCCATGCGCTCGCAGACGCCGCCTCCGCGCCCGAGCGTCTTGCGTGTCAGCGCATTCCCGCAGGCCCATCTTCATCTCGGAAGCCCGATCGATCGATTGCAGCAGCAAGGCGACCATATCGTTGTGACGACGCCGAAAGGCAGCTATCCCGTCGATTTCCTGATCTTCGGCACCGGCTTCAGGGTCGACCTGAAGAACCGGCCGGAACTCGCCGCCGTCGCATCCCATATCGGCCTCTGGCGCGACCGCTTTCCTGTGCCCGCGGACATGCGAAACGACGAGCTTGAAACCTCGCCCGACCTCGGAGAGGCGTTCGAGTTCCTCGAGGCCGAGCCCGGCGCTTGCCCGGCGCTGGCCCGCATTCACTGCTTCAACTTCCCGGCCACGCTCAGCCACGGCAAGCTCACGGGCGATATTCCCGCCATCAGCGAAGGTGCCGACCGGCTCGCGCGCGGCATCGTCAGGGCGCTGTTCGTCGCCGACCGCGAGCGTCATTTCGCCGATCTCCAGGCCTTCGATACGCCCGAGCTGCTCGGAGACGAGTGGGCCGACGACGAGACCGCGACGTTTTCCGACCTATCTGCCGAAAGGACACCGACCCGAAATGCTTGAGATCAAAAACCTAAAGCTGTCCTACGGAAACACCCAGGTCCTCAACGGCGTCGATCTCTCGGTGAACCGCGGCGACGTGGTGTCGATCATCGGCCCCAGCGGCACCGGCAAGACGACGTTGCTGAAGTGCATCAATTATCTGGCCAAGCCGGCCTCCGGCACAATCGCCTTCGATCAGGTCAGGATGGACTACCAGAAACCGGACAACACTGCGGTCCAGGCGATCCGGCTGCGGACGGCGATGGTCTTCCAGCAGTTCAACGTCTTCAAGAACATGACCGTCATTCAGAACGTGATGGATCCGCTCGTGGTCGTGCAACGCAATTCGAAGGACGAGGCGCGTTCGATCGCCTTGCAGGAGCTTGAGCGGGTCGGCCTTTCGAACAAGATCGACAGCTACCCGTCCCAGCTTTCCGGCGGCCAGCTGCAGCGGACCGGCATTGCGCGTGCGCTGGCCGTGAAGCCGGATGTCATGCTCTTCGACGAACCGACGTCGTCGCTCGACCCCGAACTCGTCGGCGAGGTTTTGAAGGTGATCAGGGACGTCACGTCGTCCGGCATCACCTCGCTCCTCGTCACCCACGAGATGCAGTTCGCAAAGAACATCTCGAACCGCATCGTCTTCATGGATCGGGGCGTCGTCGCCGCTCAAGGCAGCCCTGCCGAGATCTTCGACACGCCCTCCAACCCGCGCCTTGCCCAGTTCCTGAATTCCGAACACTCCATCCAGTAAAGAAAGGATGCCTGACATGTCTTCCATCAAGTCGACTTCCCGCCGCACCTTCGGCCTCGCTGTCGCCGGCGTTGCCTTTGCCCTCGCAACCGCGGGCCTATCGCATGCCGAGGACGTGCGCACCATCAAGATCGCGACGGCTGCCGAATCCAAGCCGCTCTCCTGGGGTGCCATCGGCGTCGAGCCGCAGGGTTACGAGCCCGACGTCCTGAAGGCGATCAACGCCAAGCTGCCCCAGTACAAATTCGTCATGGAGGGTGCTGCCGACATCGCTCAGGAGACCGGCCTCGCCACCGGCAAGTACGACATCGCGACCGGCGGCTACTACCGGGCGCCCGCTCGCGAAAAGCAGTTCCTCCTTCCGGAGAGCCCGATCGGCGCCAGCCTGATCAAGATCTACAGCCGCAAGGACAGCGGCATCAACGAAATGAAGGATCTCGTCGGCAAGAAGATCGTGCCCGTGACGGCCGGCGGCGGCATCTACAAGTTCGCCACTGCCTGGCAGGAAAAGAACCCCGACTTCAAAATCGAGATCACCGCATCCAGCGCCGGCATTCCCTATCCGGATCGCCTGAAAGAGGTGGAGAACGGCAAATACGACGCGCTGGTTCTGCCGTCCAACCTCGGCGAGCAGACGGTCATCGACCAGCAGAAGCTCGACGTCAAGGCGAGCGAGCCGGTCGCGATCAACAATACCTTTGTCCTGATCCATCGCTCCGAGGAGAACAAGGCGCTCTCCGCAGACATCGACAAGGCTCTGAAGGAGCTCAAGGCCGACGGCACGCTCGCCAAGCTCTCGCAGAAATGGTTCGGCGAGGACATCACCACCTACATGAAGTAACGCCGGCCAACGATACCGGCGATCAGGCCCAAGGCCGAAACAAGGAGTGTTCCGAAGTGGACCTATCCATCATGATCCCCGAGCTGCTCAAGGCGCTGCCGCTGACGCTTGCGATCACGTTCACGGCCATGATCGTCGGCTTCCTGCTGGCCCTGATAACGACGACGTTCCGGGTGCGCAGGATACCGGTTGTCAGCCAGCTGGCCGACCTCTACGTCTCCTATGCCCGGAGCGTCCCCGTCGTGCTCCAACTGTTCGTCGCCTTCTACGGACTGCCGCTGGTCGTCGCTCTGTTCGAGGTCGAGGATTTCGTGTCCCCGAACGTCGCGGCGATCGTCGGCCTCAGCCTCTACCATGGAGGCTATCTTTCCGAGGTTCTGCGGCCAGCCTACCTCGCCGTGGAACGCGGTCAGCACGATGCTGCGGACAGTCTCGGATACACCTTCCTTCAGAAGATCCTTCGGGTCGTCGGACCCCAGGCAGTGCACATCGCCCTGCCAGGCTACGGCAACTCGATCATCTACCTCATCCACAACGTCGCACTGGTGATGTACATCGGCGCCGCGGATGTCATGGCCACCGCCCATCTCGTCATGGAGCGCGACTACAACCAGTACCAGTTCGAGACCTACCTTGTGCTGGCGGTGATCTATTCGCTGCTATGCCTCGTGGCATGGATCGTCGTGCGCTTTTTCGAAACGCGAAACGCAAGATTCGCGCCCAATACCGCACCGGCCAAGGCCACGATGATGGCAAGCGTCTGATCGAATAGGAGGTCATCACATGTTCGATTCCGAAGTCCTTCTTCCCGATCTCTGGGACATCCTTGGCGCGGTCCCGGTGACGCTCGCCATGGCGCTTGGCATCTTCGTTTTCTCTACGATCGTCGGCAGCCTTTTCGCGATGGTGGAATATCGGCGAGTCCCGCTGCTTCGGGAACTGGTCGTCGCCTACAAGGTCGTCTTCAAGGGCGTTCCGATGGTCATCGTGATCTTCCTCGCCTATTACGGCCTGCCGCCGACGCTGCAGTTTCTGACCTCGCTCGTCGGCATCGACTATAATGGTCACTCGACGCCGAACTGGATCACGCTGATCGTCGCCCTGACCGCCTGCGTCGCGGCGTTCCAGGCGGAAGTCGTGAAGGGCGCACTCAACTCCTTCGACAACGGTCAGGCCGATGCGGCCTATTCCCTGGGCTACAAGCGCAGCCAGGTGTTCCGCCGGGTCATGCTGCCTCAGGTCATCGTCGCAGCCATCCCGGATCTTGCCAACTCGATCATGGTGATCATGAAGGCGCTGTCGCTGGGATTTGCAATCGAGGTCGTCGACATCTTCGCGCAGTCACAGCTGACCGCGGCGCTGAACTTCTACTACCTCGAAGCCTTCCTGATCGCGGTCGTCATCTACATGGTGATCGCCTACATCGTCACCTACGCTGCCGATCGTATGGAACGGGCTCTGAGGGTATGGGCCTAAAGCGCGTCGGGCGCTTTCTTTGATCGATGATATTCCAGATCACCAGATTTACGCTTTGCATAGCGCTGGTTGGCTGGTTGAAGGCGGGATAGCCGATGCGAGTTTGGATGGCCAGGCCGCAAACTCTTAGTTCGGGATGGCAGCAAGGCTGTCAGGACCTGAAACCCAATGAAGCTGGTCTAAGAAGGTCCTAAGCCTGTGAACAGCTCGTTCTGGCGTTTCCGTCCGCGTCCATTGCCGGCGTTCCACATTCGTATCGATATAGCGAAACTCTATCAGGCCCGATGATTGCGCTGAAATCCGAAGGTAGGCCACTGAGGGAGGGGCATGGTCGGTTTGTTGGACGCATAGATCAGCCATGGATGTCCATCCGAACAGCGCATCCCGAAGCGAACTTCGAGCGATGAAATCGGCAAGTTGCTCAATGCCTTGCAAGGCCGACGAGAATTTTTCGTCTTCCGAACGTCCTCGCGCGTTGCGAATATGGTCAGCGAGTAGGGGCCATGGCCTGATCATACGTCAAGTCTGGCTCAGCAGCATATGGCCGTCAAATGGATGCGCGCACGCGATCATCTCATGTCGAATGCTGCCCGTATTCAGCTTAGCAATGAATCTGGGACTAGCTTCCGCCTCAATCTCGCCGCAATCGTTATAACATAACCGTAATGTTATTACATTGTAGGATGCGCCATGCCCCCGAGCCCCGACCGCCCCTCCGTCAGCCTGCTGGGACAGTCGGCATTCTCTAGGGTGATCGGCATGGCGCTGGTCATTACCGTGCTTTGGCTGGCGATCCACTGGGCGGTTCTCTTGCCATGACGCCGCTGATCCGTCTCGAGAATCTGACCGTCGCCTATAACCGGCACCCCGCCGTCCATCATGTCTCCGGCGCCTTCGCCTCGGGCAGCCTGACGGCGATTGCCGGGCCGAACGGGGCGGGCAAGTCGACGCTGCTGAAGGCGATCATGGGTGAGCTTCGTCCCGCCGAAGGCAGGGTCGAGCATCGGCTGGGGCGGGCGGAATTCGGTTATCTCCCGCAGGCGGCCGAGATCGACCGGCGCTTTCCGATCTCGGTGATCGACACCGTCATGTTCGGCGCCTGGAAGAAGACGGGCGCCTTCGGCCGCATCGCGCCCGCCGAGGTGAAAAGGGCAGGCGAGGCGCTCTCCGCCGTCGGCCTCGACGGCTTCGGCCGCCGCCATGTCGGGTCGCTCTCGGCCGGCCAGTTCCAGCGCGTGCTCTTTGCCCGCCTGCTGGTGCAGGATGCCGGCATCATCCTGCTCGACGAGCCGTTTACGGCAATCGATGCCCGCACCACCAGGGACCTCGTCGATATCGTCACCCGCTGGCATGGCGAGGGCCGCACAGTGATTGCCGTCCTGCACGATTTCGAGCTGGTTCGCGCCCATTTCCCGCAAACGCTGCTGCTCGCCCGCGAACTGGTCGGCTGGGGTGCGACCGCCGACGTCATGTCCTCAGTCAATCTCCTGAAGGCGCGCGCCATGGCCGAGCGCTGGGATGAGGATGCAAATGCCTGCGCACCCGAAGAGGCGCCAGCGGCATGACGGCTTACGATCTCTTCCTGGCACCCTTTGCCGATTACGGTTTCATGCGCCGGGCGCTCGTCGCCTGCCTCTGCCTCGGGCTGGGCTCCGGCCCGATCGGCGTCTTCCTGATGCTGCGGCGCATGAGCCTGATGGGCGACGCGATGAGCCATGCGGTGCTGCCGGGGGCCGCCATCGGTTACCTCGTCGCCGGCTCCCTGTCGCTGACGGCGATGGGCCTTGGCGGCCTCATCGCCGGCCTCTCGGTGGCACTGCTTTCCGGCGCCGTCAGCCGGATGACCGTGCTGCAGGAGGATGCGAGCTTTGCCAGCTTCTATCTCGCCTCGCTGGCGCTCGGCGTGCTGATCGTCTCGCTGCGCGGCTCGAATATCGATCTGCTGCATGTGCTCTTCGGCACCATCCTGGCGATCGATGCTCCCGCTCTTTATCTGATCGGCGCGATCACCTCGCTGACCCTCGTCATCCTCGCCTTCATCTACCGGCCGCTGGTGGCCGAATGTTTCGATCCGGGGTTCCTGCGCGCCGTCGGCGGGCGCGGGCCGGTCTATCACGTGCTCTTCCTGCTGCTGGTGGTGCTGAACCTCGTCGCCAGCTTCCAGGCGCTCGGCACGCTGATGGCGGTCGGCCTGATGATGCTGCCGGCGGCCGTCGCTCAACTCTGGTCGCGCAGTCTGCCCGTGATGATGGCGATAGCAGCCGCAAGTGCTGCCGCCTCCGGCTATCTCGGCCTGATCGCCTCCTACCATCTCGAACTCGCCTCCGGCCCGACGATCATCATGACGGCGGCGGTCCTCTACGGCTTTTCTATTCTTTTCGCGCCCTCCGGCCTTGCCCGGCGCTTTTTTCCCCGCCCGCATTTGAAGGGCTGATCCCAAGGAGACTTCAATGACACCGCACAGACTGCTTCTCTCCGCAGCTATCCCCGCTTTGATGGCGCTGTCGGCCGTGCCCGCTTCCGCCGAAACGCTGAAGGTGGTCGCCTCCTTCACCGTGCTTGCCGATGTCGTCAAACAGGTCGGCGGCGAACACGTCAAGGTGACGAGCCTCGTCGGGCCGAACGGCGATCCCCATGAATTCGAGCCGTCGCCGGCCGACGCGAAGAATTTGAACGCGGCTGAAGTGACCTTCGTCAGCGGCGAGGGGCTGGAAGGCTGGATGGACCGGCTGATCACCGCCTCGGGCTATAAGGGCAAGCCGGTCACCGTTTCCGAAGGCATCAACACCCGCACCATGGAAGAGGACGGCGAAAAAATCACCGATCCGCATGTCTGGAACAGCCCCGTCAACGTCAAGATCTGGGTCGCCAATATCGAAAAGGCGCTGTCATCGGCCGATCCCGCTGACGCCGCCGCCTTCAAGGCCAATGCCGAGAAATACACCAAGACGCTGGATGAACTGAACGCCTACGCCCATGCGAAATTCGACAAGGTCGCCGACGATCGCCGCAAGGTGCTGACCAGCCATGACGCCTTCGGCTATTTCGGCCGCGAATATAATGTCAGCTTCCTGGCGCCGCTTGGCCTGTCCACAGAAAGCGAGGCCTCGGCAGCCGACGTCGCCAAGCTGATCGAGCAGATCAAGGGCGAGCACGTGAAGGCCTATTTCTTCGAGAATTCCAACGATCCGCGCCTCGTCAAGCAGGTCGCCAAGGCAACCGGGGCCGAGCCCGGCGGCGAGCTCTATGTCGAATCCCTGTCCGACGCCAAGGGGCCGGCGCCGACCTATGAGAAGATGTTCAAATACAATGTCGACCAGCTCGCCGCCGCCATGGCGAAATCGAGCTGAGCCGGAGCAATTCCAGGCAAAGCGCGAAACGGTTTTGCCGAGAAATGCGCAAAAACAAAAAGTCAGAGCGGTTCTGCACTTACATGAAAAGCTGAACCGCTCTAGCGAGCGATCAGGCCGCAGCCCGGTGCTCGTCACGGGCTGCGGTCCACACCTCGCGCGCCGCATCGGCATTGATGATCGCGATGCCGACTCCGACGATCAGATCGGGCCACGCCGACCTCCAGAAAAACGCGGTGATCAATCCGGCGCCGACGATGGCGATATTCGCGACCGCGTCGTTGCGGGCAGACAAGAAGGCCGCTTTCGTCAGGCTTCCACCGTCATGACGAAAGCGGGCGAGCAGCAATGCACAACTCAGATTGACGACGAGGGCGCCGAGGCCAGTCAAGGACAGCGCAAAGGGCTCCGGTGCGACGGGCACGGTGAACTTCTGCCAAGCGGTCCAGATCGTTGCGATTGCCGGTGCCAGCAGAATTGCAGCGAGCGCCATGCCTACGCGTGCCCGGGAGCGAGCCGACCAACCGAGCGCCATCAGGATCAGGAGATTGACCGAGGCGTCTTCGAGGAAATCGACCGAGTCCGCAAACAGTGAGACCGACCCGATCGAAAGGGCGACGGCGAACTCGACCCCGAAATAGCCAAGGTTTGCGAGCGCGACGGTCGTGACTGCGCGGCGGAGGGTGGAGCTATGCATGTCCCTTTCAGCCTTTTCGATAAACCCGCCGCCATCGCCGAGGCTGATCCCGTTTTAGCGCGGCCGGCCAACAGCCCTCACAAATTCAGGTCGAAGACCAGGATGCCGGCAAGGCCTCCATCCGTCGACGAGACGATGCGCTCGCCCACGGTCACATGCTCGGGATGGATGAGATAGGCATCCCGGGCCTCGGCGCTTTCAAAGGTCACGGCAAACCCGTCGACGAAGCCGCCATGCAGTCCCTCGGGCGAAACATTCGGCCCGTATTTGATATCCACTATGCCGGGAATGAGCTGTTTCAGGGCGACGATCGCCGCAAACAGCGACTGCTTGTCTTCGCTCGTCACCGCGGTCTTCAGCCGCAGGAATACGCAGTGCAGGATCATCAGTGGTCCTCCCGATTTCTTTGGCCGATTTCTTTGGCCCGATTTTCTTTGGCTGGAGAATAGCGGCGAAAGCCGGGAGAGCAATGAGATTTATTTTCACGCAGGCGTTGCGCCGCAAGCAGCAAGCCGGCAGATTACATCTGGTCGGTCTTGACCATGGGCCGCTTGTAGATCTTCTGGACGAGATCGCTCGCCAGCGCGCGGGCTTCGTCTTTTTGGTCCGCCGTCATCGGCCGGCAGGTGTTCCTGGTGTTTGAACTGTCGAGCACTGTCGTAGAACCGGAATTGGCGATGACGAGATGCCAGCTGCAGGAGGCGACCTTGTCGATGGCGACGGCACCATGGCAACCGGTGGAGAGGCAGAAGGCAACAGTCACCTGCGCCCCGTGGTCGCCTTTATAGGCCAGCCCGACGGCTTTCTTGATAGCCGTGACCCATCGCTCGCATTGCGCCTGTTTTGGCCCCGGCTGGCAGCTCTTGGTGACCGGAGTGATGTCGCCGGCCTGAAGCGGCGAGACGCAAAAAACACCCATCGAGAGGGCGAGCAGGAACTTGAGCATGGGATTTTCCTTGTGCAAGGAATGAGTGGCGCACATCGCAGGCCGTTGGTCAATGGCCATCAAAAAAAGGAAGATGGCGCGCCCAACAAAGGTTGGCGCGCCACCGGGAAAATCCGAAATTGTGCAGATCCGACGCCGCCGCTAATCCAGAACGACCACGGCTTCGACCTCGAAGAGCATGGGGTCGATGGCAAGCTTGGGAACGGGAATCAGCGTCTGCGCCGGCAGTGCTTCGCCGAACATGTCCTTGACGTTGCTGGTCAGCACCTCGAGCTTGGACATATCGTGATCGACCACGAAGACCGTCAGCTTGGCGACCTGATCCGGCTTTGCGCCGAGCGCATCGAGGGCGGTGCGCAAATTCGCATAGGCCTGCTTCACCTGGACGGCGAAGTCGGGCGACAAGGTTCCCGTGCTGTCCTGGCCGCCCTGTCCGGAGATGTAGGCCAGCCGGGCTCCTCGGGGCACGATCACCGCCGTGCTGTAGCCATTCGGTGAGGGGTCGTAGAGGTTTTTCGGATTGACGATATCAAGTTTGAGATCGTCCTCATTGGCTGTCGCGGCGGTGGGAGCGCTGATGGTCATGATGAGTCCTCCGATAATGAGATGCTTGATTGCGCGTGACATGACTTCTCCTGGCTTCACCAAGGGCTGCGAGCGACGGATCCTCGCGGCCTGCAGGATGGAATCTTACCGCCACATGATACGACTCGTACGGCGTACGATTAAATTGCATCGTACGCCGTACGAGTCAATCGGTCAGGATCGACATTCCCAGCATTGTCGGCTTAGATCGACGTCTGATCGGTAAGGAAAACGAATGGCAGCCAAACGCAGCGGTGCTGAGAGCAAAGGGTCTGGGCGGAGAGGTGCGCCATCACTCCAGTCCAGGCAGGAGCCGCGCAGTGAACCGCCTCTCTCGCTGGAACGGATCGTGGCGACTGCGGTGGATCTTCTGGACGCCGAGGGCGTCGACGGACTGAAGATGCGTCGGCTGGCCGATCGCCTCGGCTCGGGCGCGATGAGCCTCTATTGGCATGTCGGCAACAAGGAGGAGGTCTTCGATCTGGCGCTGGATTCCGTGCTCGAATATCGCGGCCCGCCTGACATCGTCGAGTCTCGAGACTGGCGCGGGGAAATCGTTCATATGCTCGAAGACTGGCGCGCCAGCATGCTGCGCCATCCCTGGTCGGCCTCGCTGCTGCCGCGCCGGGCGCTCGGCCCGAACATTCTCATTCGCCTGGAACTGCTGAGCAAGACCTTGTCTGGAGCCGGTGTCACTGATGCGGATTTGAACGTCGCGATATGGTCGCTCTGGAACTATGTGATCGGCGCGACCATCACCCGGGCGAACTTCGATCTCTCGGACGACGACAGGGCGGCCGCGCAGCAGCGCCTGACAGGTCTGAGCCAGCACTATCCGACGATCGAACGCTCTCGTCTGCTGCTGGATAATGATTGGGACGGCGCTTTCAGCAAGGGCCTCGACTTCCTGCTTGATGGCCTCGCTCCGCGCCTGTGAACATTGGTCATTCCTGGACGAGACGGTACCGGATTCTGCGGGCGCGCCGTGGGTGATCCCGCACTGCCGCGACGCGGTTCCCGGGCTATTTTCGCAGGATTTTCTCCATCGCTTTCCCCTTGGCGAGTTCGTCGATCAATTTGTCCAGATAGCGGATTTCCCGCATCGTCGTTTCCTGGATGTCTTCCACGCGGACGCCGCAGATCACGCCGGTAATCGACGATCGGGAGGGATTCATCCGAGGCGCTTGCGCAAAGAAATCCTCGAAGTTGGTCTTCGCAGCCAATTGGTCGTCCAGGCTCTGCTGGTTATGCCCCGTCAGCCAACAGATGATGTCATCGACCTCTGTCTTCGTCCGCCCCTTCTTCGCTGCCTTGGCGACATAGTGGGGATAGACGCTCGCGACGCTGATGGAATAGATGCGATGCTTCGTCATCGAGTGCTCCTCAACGTTCCGGATATTTTCCGGCTTGAGGTAGCTGATTTCAAGACCTCAACAAGTGGCCGATAATCGGCAGGCTTCTGCGGGCGCGAAGTAGATCAGTGCAAAGGCGGCATCTCTCCAGCGCCGCGCGTCGTCGACCGGATTGCACCAACAACGGACATCGGCTCGGCTTGGGTAGACGACCGCTACGGGGCCGAAAGCCGTCGGTCGGCTTCCGGGCTCCGATTTTCGAATGCAGACCTTGAGCCTGGCGGGCGCGTGATCTGACACGAAGTGGACGTTCGGTCGCCCTCGGCCGAACGCACGCGCCGACGACCCCTTCGTAAGTCCGAAATCCTTGGTTTCTGTCCCATCATTTCAGCTATAAGGTGGGAGACATCGCCCAAAGGGGATTCAAGGCCAATGCCCCCAGAGAAGAAGGACCGTTCGCCTGTTGCGCTGGAACAGCGCGACATAAGCGCCGACCAGCGCATGTTCTCACCTTCCGTTGCGCGAAATTCGGCGCCGATCGTCGCGGTCCTAAAACGTGTCCTTCCAACACATGGCGCCGTGCTGGAGATTGGATGCGGGACCGGCGAGCACACCGTGTGTTTTGCGGGAGCAATGCCCAACCTCACCTGGCAGCCGAGCGATCCGGACGCCGACGCCCGCACCAGCACGTCTAGCTGGATCAAATTCGCAGGGCTGAAGAATGTGCTGGCACCGCGGGATATTGATGTGTGCTCAGGACAATGGGGCGTCGAACAAACGGGGCATTTTGACGCCATCGTGTCGATCAATATGATCCATATCGCGCCGTGGGCGGCAAGCTTAGGATTGTTCGCAGGAGCTGGCCGTTTGCTTCACGCTGGTGGGCTTCTTCTTCTTTACGGCCCATTCATGCGCGACGGGGCACACAACGCCCCCTCGAACGCTGCTTTCGACGCGGCTCTAAAGGAGCGCAACCCATCCTGGGGGGTGCGTGATATCGCTGATCTTGAACAAGTGGGTGAGGCCGCTGGACTTAATCTCCGCGAGACGATCGAGATGCCTACCAACAATATGTTGCTGGTCTTCTCCAGCGGTAGTGCCTGAACGATAAGCGGGCGCGAAAGAGACGTGGGCCTATAGCAGCATTCGGGCCCCTTGCTGCCGTTCGAGGTCGATCCGAGGAACGTCCGGTATGTGCTAGAGCGGTTCAGCTGTTAACGGAAGCGCAGAACCGCTCTATCCTTTTGTTTTTACGCAATTCCGGACGGAAAACCGCTTCGCACTTTTCCTGGAATTGCTCTAGAATGCGGCCGAAGGCGGAACGCGACAGACGCACTGCGAGGGGCGGTGTGATCGAACCGGAATTCGCGCGACCGAGAGCCGACGTTGTGCTCTTGGAAGGGGAGACGAGGACGATGCCGACACCAGAGCAACCCAGTCTAATAGTTCGACAGAAATCCCCACAGAATATCGAGTTTCCGTTTGCGTCGCTCTCCGATTGGCTGATCCCAACCGAGCTGTTCTTCGTGCGAAACCATTTCCCGTCGCCGGACCTCGATGCGCGAGACTGGAGATTGCGCGTTGGCGGGGCGGTGGAGCGGCCGATCGAACTTGACCTCGACAGCATCAAGGCGATGCGGAGCACGACTTTGACCGCCGTCGTCGAGTGTGCAGGGAACGGCCGCGTCTACTATGAGCCGCCGAAGGAGGGGTTGCAGTGGCAGAACGGAGCCGTCGGCAATGCCGCGTGGACAGGTGTTCTTCTGCGCGAGATTTTGGAAATGGCGGGCGTTAAGCGAACCGCATGTGAGGTTCTGCTCGTAGGCGCAGACAGCGGCGTCGTCGACACGAACAAGAAAACGGCTTCTCCCGGCCCCATCGCTTTTGCGCGCAGTTTACCGCTTGAGAAGGCCATCGCTGACAGCACGATCCTTGCCTATTCGATGAACGAGGAGCCGTTGACGCGCGATCACGGCTACCCGCTACGCGCGGTCGTGGGTGGCTGGTTCGGCATGGCTTGGGTCAAGTGGATCACGCATATCACGGTTGTGGAGCAACCCTTCCTTGGCTACTGGCAGGTGCGCGACTATTTCCGTTGGGAGCGCAACCTCGGGGAACCCAGGCTGGTCCCCCTTGCGGAGATGGAGGTCAAAGCGCAGATCGCGCGTCCCGTACAGGGGGCGCATCTCATCGCCGGCCAACCGTACCGGATTTTCGGAGCCGCCTGGAGCGGAGAGGCTGCTATCCGGCAGGTGCAGGTCTGCACCGGAGATGGCAGGGGCTGGCGCGAGGGGAGGCTCCTCGAAACAGAACGTCCCTTTGCATGGCGCTTGTGGGAGTACATGTGGACCCCTGAAGAAGTGGGGCGATATATACTGCGATGTCGCGCGATCGATGGGGCGGGGTGCGTGCAGCCCGACCTCCAGCGTTCCGACTGCGAGAGCTACGCGGCCAATTGGATCGTTCCGGTGGAGGTCACGGTCGTTCCCGAGCCACAGACGTACCAGGAGGAATTCGTGATCTAATCACCCGCATGGGGCGGAATGGCGGCTTGGCGCAACTGCGACCCGCGTTGTCACTGCGTCATGTCCGTTTTGCAGCAACGGCGGCCGGTGGCTCGATGACCATGATGAGGGCGCATTGCCGCCCGGCAGCATTGGCTCGGTCGGTGGTGTCTCTGACCGCATTTCTGCTAAAGCTCGGAAGCAAATTGCCCGCGATGTCACCAACTGCCGAAGCGGGTGAAAGGCGCAACGGGCTGATGGGCCTCTCGCTCATCGACCTGTTGTCTAAAAGGAGGCGCGTGAGGATGAGCACCGACAGGGAGACTATGCGGTCCTATGATACGGTCGCGGCGGAGTACGCTGCCGAGGCCGCGGCGATGCCCGAATGGGTCGCGACAGAGATCGATGCGTTCGTGACCGAGCTGGGCGGCTCGGGCAGGGTGCTGGAGATCGGAAGCGGTGGCGGGCGAGATGCACTTGAGCTTGAGAAGCGGGGAATGAGCGTCCGGCGCACCGACATTGCAAACGGTTTCGTCGAACTGCTTCGCGAAAGTGGCTTCGAAGCCGACCTGCTGGACCCGCTGACCGATGACTTGGCCGACCCGCAGCGTCCCGGCACGCCGTACGACGGGATCTGGGCCTGTGCCTGCCTGATTCATGTCGCGCGCGAGGATTTCGGCACGGTGCTTGGACGGCTTGCCGAGGCGACCCGGACCGGTGGCCGATTGCACGCCTCGGTAAGAGAGGGCGAAAGCCAGGATGTGTCCACACACGGCAGTGCTGCAGCGCCCCGGCGCTACGTCGAGACGTACTGGCGTGAGTCTGCCCTGCGGTCCGCACTCACAGACGCCGGCTGGATCGTCAGCGAGATACGTCGGTGCGTCGGAAAGCCCCATGATCGGTGGCTGAGCGTTCGGGCGAGTCGGGCGTGACGCACATAGAACTTGCGGAAATGGCCAGTTGTGGCGCGACTATGAACTCTAGGTGGTCACCGCCAGGTAGAGTGTCTTTTCACCAGATCGAAGTCCATGATAAGCGGCGCCTATGGGAATCAAGAACTATCTGATCGAAGGCGGTTCCGGCACTGGAAAAACGTCAGTCGCTACCGAACTGGAGCGGCGGGGCTACCATGTCGTCCATGGTGACCGGGTCTTGGCCTATGTCGGCGACCCCGAGACGGGCCAGGCACTCGCAGGACCGCCCAAAGGCGCGGACCGCATCGTTTGGGGATACGCGCACTGGATCTGGCCTGTCGACAAGGTCCGGGCTATTGCTGCCGACACCACCTATCCTGCCACCTTCTTCTGTGGCGGCTCGCGCAATTTCCACAAATTCCTGGACCTTTTCGATAAGGTTTTCGTGCTCGACATCGACGTTGAGACGTTGAACGGACGATTAGATGGGCGGCCGAATGAGCCGGGCTTTGAGCCGGCCGAGCGGGCGCTGGTGCTCCGCTATCATCATACCCGGGAATATCTTCCCATCGGCATCAATATCGACACGACGGGTACTGTCCCAAGTGTCGTCGACGATATCCTCGCTCAACTCACCTGACGACCGATGAGGCCGGCCGCTCCGCTCAGGCCCGTTTCGTCAGCGGAAAGCGGTCGCGCAGCAGCCGCAGCACCGATTCCGAAGGGATTGGCGGGCCGAAAAGGTAGCTCTGGCCGTAGTTGCAGCCCATCTTGGCAAGCTCGATCGCATCCTCGTTGGATTCGATCCCCTCCGCCACCACCTTCATGTCGAGTTCGCGCGCCATTGATATCACCGACCGGAGCACGATCGCCTTCTTGTCGCTGCTGTCGCGCACCAAAGTCTTGTCGAGCTTGATCGTGTCGAAGGGGAAGCGGGTGAGATAGGCGAGCGACGAATAGCCAGTGCCGAAATCGTCGAGCGCCAGTCCGATGCCGGCTTCCTTCAGCTTCTGCAGCACCAGCCGGGCCTGTTCCGGATTTTCCATCACCATGGATTCCGTCAGTTCGAGCTTGAGGCGCGAGGGCTGGCAATGCGTCTTGGCGAGAACCGAACGCACGTCGTCATAGAGCTCGTTATTGAGCAACTGCACGCTCGACAGATTGATCGAGACGAAGATCGGCAATTCGCCGGTCTGGTGCTGCCAGCTCATCAGATCGTTGGTCGCCTGTTCCAGTGCGAACATGCCGAGCGGGCCGATAAGATCGGAGGCCTCGGCGATCGGGATGAATTCGGACGGCGGGATATTGCCGCGTTTGGGATGTTCCCAGCGCATCAGCGCCTCGAAACCGGCGACCTCGACATCTTCCAGCCTTGCGATCGGCTGGTAGACCATCGACAATTCTTTGCGCTCGATGGCGCGGCGCAGATCCGTTTCGAGCTGCAGCCGGTCGGTGCCGAAGTCGCGGAAGGCCGGCTGGAACGGCTCGACACGGTTGCCGCCGGCTCGTTTTGCCCGGTACATCGCAAGCTCGGCATCGCTGAGCAGGCCGGTGGCGCTCTCCTGCCGGTCGACCCAGGAGGCAAGCCCGACCGAGGCGGTCAGGATGATCTCGCGATTGGCGAAGTTGATCGGTACCATGATCGCCTTGCTGATCGCATCGGCAAAATCGGCGACCTTGGCCGGATTGTGCTCGGAAACCAGGATCAGGCCGAACTGGTCGCCGGCAAGCCGCGCCAGCGTGTCCTGCGGTTTCAAGAGGCGGCGTAGCCGCCGCGTCAGCGCGATGAGGATATTGTCGCCGGCGGCAACGCCGAGCGAATCATTGACCAGCTTGTAGCGGTCGATATCGATCACCATCACCGTCGGCCGCAGCGTGTCGCCGCCCGGCGCCAGTGCCAACACCGACTGCAACCGGTCGAGGAAGACCTGCCGGTTCGGCAGGCCGGTCAGATTGTCGTGCAGCGCATCGTGCAGCAGCCGCTCGACGGAATTCTTCTGTTCGGTCACGTCGACGATCGTGCCGACGCAGCGGATGATTTCGCCGTTCGAGCCGAGCACCGGCCGGGCGCGGATCAGCAGCCAGTGGAAATGCCCGTCCTCGGCGCGAATGCGGAATTCGTGGTTCAGCCGCCCGCGGCGGTGTTCGAGCAGCACGTCGAGCGTAGCGCGGAAGCGGTCGCGGTCGTCGGGGTGCAGCCGCGGCAGCCAGTTGCGCGCCGCGCCATGCATGGCGCCGGGCGACAGGCCGAGCTTGATCGAGACGTCGGGAATGGTGACGACGCGGTCGCGCGCCACGTCCCAATCCCAGACCATGTCGCCGGAGCCGGTCAGCGCCAGCGATTGCCGCTCGAGATCGGAAAACAGCCCCTGCTGGAAGGCGCCGCCGGCAAAAGCATGCTGCATGACAGTGAAGCCGATCAACAGCACGATCAGCACCAGGCCGCCGCCGAGTGCTGGCTGGATGATGTCGTTGTCGAGCCGTCCGGTGACCGTCAGCCACGCCCCGAACAGCCAGACGAGGATCAGCGCCCAGGCCGGCACCAAAAGGATGGCGCGGTCGTAGCGGTTGAAGCCGAGATAGATGATCAGCAGCAACCCCATCGTCGCCGTCAGCGCGAAGGAAAGCCTGGCAATGCCGGCGGCAATCGACGGATCGTAGATCGCCACGCCGAAGAGCAGGGCAAGGCCGAGCACCCAGGCAAGCGTGGCGTAACCCAGATGCGCATGCCAGCGGTTGAGGTTGAGATAGGTGAAGAGGAAGATGACGAAACTCGACGCCAGCGCCACCTCGGCGCAGGCGCGCCATATTCGCTGGTCGGCCGAGGCGACGCTGATCAGCTTGCCGAGAAAACCGAAATCGACGCAGATATAGCCGAGCACCGCCCAGGCAAGTGCTGCCGTCGCCGGCAGCATCGAGGTGCCCTTGACGACGAAGAGGATGGTCAGGAACACGGCAAGCAGGCCGGCAATGCCGAGCACGATGCCGCGATAGAGCGTGAAGGCGTTGATCGTGTCCTTGTAGGCGTTCGGTTCCCAGAGATAGATCTGCGGCAGTTCCGGCGTCGACAGTTCGGCGACGAAGGTGATGACGGCGCCGGGGTTCAGCGTGATGCGGAAGACGTCGGCCTCGTCGCTCGGCTGCCGGTCGAGCGCGAAGCCTTCGCTCGGCGTAATCGCGCTGATGCGCTGCGAGCCGAGATCCGGCCAGAACAGCTTGGAATTGACCAGACGGAAATGCGGCGCGACGATGACGCGCTCGAGCTGTTCTTCCGAGACATTGGCAAGCGCAAATACCGCCCAGTCGCCCTGATGGTTCTCCGAGCTTGCCCTGACCTCGATGCGGCGGCGGATGCCGTCGGCGCCGGCCGCCGTCGAAACCTGGAAGGCTTCGCCCTGGTTGGCGTAGATCTCCGTCGTTGCCGTCAGGTCGAGCGCGGTATCGTCACGGGAAATTTTTACAGGTTCGGCCGCCTGGGCAACACCCGCCACGAAGGCGAAGGCCGCCAGGAAAAGGGCTGCGATCACCGCGATCACTCGTCCGGACGGTGACTTGGGCAGCATGCGGTCTCTTGTCATCGGCTGTCGGTTATCCTGCCTTTATCCGTATCAGTGGCGAGACGTGAAAACATCACATGGTCATGCCACTGACCGTTGATCTTCAAATATCCGCGCAGATAGCCTTCCTGTTGAAACCCGGCTTTTTCAAGCAGACGGATGCTGCGCGCGTTATCTGGAATACAGGCTGCTTCGATACGGTGCAACTCAAGCCCGGCGAAGATGTAAGGAATAACCAATTGAAGGGCGGCGAACATATGCCCCTGGCCGGCGTGGCGTTCGCCCATCCAGTAGCCGATCATGCAGCTTTGTGCCGCACCCCTTCTGATGTAGCCGATGGTGACGCCGCCGACGAGCGTCATGTCACCTTTCAGGAAAATGAACAGCGGCACCGCCTGGCCCGAGGCGTATTCCTGCTTGCCGCGGACGACACGGGCGCGGTAGGCGCCCTCCGTCAACTCGTCGCGCCGCCAGGTCGGCTCCCAGGGTTCGAGGAACTTGCGGCTTTCGGCGCGCAGCCGGTGCCACTGGTTGAAATCCTGGTAGCGCGGCAGGCGCAGGAAATACCTGTCGTTCTCCAGCTCCACCGCTTCCGGCTGCCGCTGCAGGAACCGAAAAACCGATTTTGGCATCGATCACTCCCGGCAGGACGAACGTCGGCTCAGCGGCTTGCCTGCAGCGTCTTCGACGCCGGGACCGAAAGCGAGGCGGTGATATCTTCCATCGGTGCGAGCTGGTCCAATGGCCCGATCGCCGAAAGCGTCGGCACCGTGTCATAAAACAGCCGGCCGGCAAGGTCGGTCAGCCGCTCGACGGTGATGCCTTCCAGCCGCTCCATCATCTCCGGATTGGAGATCGGCCGGCCGTAGAGCATCATCTGCCTGGCGATCTGGCCGGCCCGGGCAGCCGGGCTTTCCGCACCCATCAGCAGCTGGGCGCGGATCTGGGCGCGGGCGCGCTCGATTTCCTTCTGGTGGATCGCATCGGCTGACTTGTGCAGCTCATCGATGATGACGGGCACCAGCTCCGGCAGGTTTTCGCCGCCGGTTGCGGCATGAATGCCGAAGATGCCGGTGTCGGAAAAACCCCAGTGGAAGGCATAGACCGAATAACAGAGGCCGCGGAACTCGCGCACCTCCTGGAAGAGCCTGGAGGACATGCCGCCGCCAAGGATATTGGCGAGGATCTGCGAGCAGTAGAAATCGCGGGCGTGGTAGGGCTTGCCTTCGAAACCGAGCAGGATCTGCGCGTCCATCAGGTCGCGCGGTTCGCGCACGCTGCCGCCGATATAACGCGCCGGTTCCATGACGGGCGGCGCCGAAGGGGCCGTCGGCAGGTTGGCGAAACGATCCTCGACCATGCGCAGGAATTCTTCATGCTCGACGGCGCCGGTGGCGACCACGAACATCCGGTCGGTCGTGTAGTTGCGGCTGAGATAGCCACGGATCTGCTGCGGCGTGAAGGAGACGACGGTCTCCGGCGTGCCGAGGATCGCCCGGCCAAGCGTCTGGTCGCGATAGGCGACCTCGGAGAACCGGTCGAACACCACGTCGTCGGGCGTGTCGTTGGCGGCGTTGATCTCCTGCAGGATCACCTGCTTCTCGCGCTCCAGCTCCTCTTCCTCGAAGGCCGATTCCGTCAGGATGTCGGCGAGGATATCGACGGCGAGCGGCACGTAGTCCTTGAGCACGCGGGCATAATAGGAGGTCGTCTCGGTCGAGGTCGCGGCATTGACTTCGCCGCCGACATCCTCGATCTCCTCGGCAATCTGGCGGGCCGTGCGGCGCGCCGTGCCCTTGAAGGCCATGTGTTCGAGCAGGTGAGCGATGCCGTGCTCGTTGTCCGTCTCGTTACGCGATCCCGATTTGATCCAGACTCCGAGCGCAACGCTTTCAAGATGCGGCATGGTCTCTGTGACTACTGTCAGCCCGGATTTTAGCCGGGTGCACTCAACTGTCATTGGCTATCTTTCTGCGCCTGCTGTCGTCTCGCCGCGGGCATGCTTGCCGATAAAAGTCTCAACGGCTTTCAGCTCCGGTTTGATGATCTGGAAACGCTCCTCCCTGTGCATCAGATCAGCAAGCCACGTCGGAAGCGCCGGGTCAATACCGCAGGCGGATTTTACAGCGGCGGGGAATTTCGCCGGATGCGCGGTCGAAAGCGTCACCATCGGCGTATTCGGCTTTTCTTTCTTGGCAGCGACGAAGACGCCGATCGCCGAATGCGGATCCAGCAGATAGCCGGTCTCGGCATGGGTCTTGCGAATCGTTTCGGCCACCTGCTTCTCGCTGGCACGCCCGGCGCGGAAGTCACGGCGGATCGCCTTCAGCGCTTGGCTGCCGATCTCGAAGCCGTTGGATTGCTTGAGGCTTTCCATCGCCGCGCGCACCTTCGAGGCGTCGCGGTCATAGGCTTCGAAGAGCAGCCGTTCGAAGTTCGACGAGATCTGGATGTCCATCGACGGCGAACTCGTCGCCTTGACCGCCTTCATGTCGTAGCGGCCGGTCTTCAGCGCCCGCGCCAGGATGTCGTTCTCGTTGGTGGCGATCACCAGCCGGTCGATCGGCAGGCCCATGCGCTTCGCGCAGTAGCCGGCGAAGATATCGCCGAAATTGCCGGTCGGCACCGTGAACGAGATCTTCCGGTCCGGCCCGCCGAGCGCGACCGATGCCGTGAAATAATAGACGATCTGGGCCATGATGCGCGCCCAGTTGATCGAGTTGACGCCTGATAGCCGGACCCTGTCGCGGAAAGCCACGTCGTTGAACATTGCTTTCACGAGGTTCTGGCAATCGTCGAAATTGCCCTCCACGGCAAGCGCATGCACGTTCGGTGACGACGAGGTCGTCATCTGCCGCTGCTGCACCGGCGAGACCTTACCGTGCGGGAAGAGGATGAAGATGTCGGTGCGCTCGCGGCCGGCAAAGGCGTCGATCGCAGCCCCGCCGGTGTCGCCCGAGGTAGCGCCGACGATCGTCGCCCGCTCGCCGCGTTTTTCCAGCGCATAGTCCATCAGCCGGGCGAGCAGCTGCATTGCCACGTCCTTGAACGCGAGCGTCGTGCCGTGGAAGAGCTCCATGACGAAGCTGTTCGGCCCGGTCTGGACGAGCGGCGCGATCGCCGGGTGGCGGAAGGTGCCGTAGGCCTCGTCGATCATCGCCCGGAAAGTGTCGTCGGGGATCTCGCCATTGGTGAAGGGCGACAGGATGGTGAAGGCGATCTCCTGATAGGTCTTGCCCCTGAGCGCCCGGATCTCCTTCTTGGAAAAGCTCGGCCATTTCGAGGGAACGTAGAGCCCGCCATCGCGCGCCAGCCCGGTCAAAAGGGCGTCGCAAAAGCCGAGGGAAGGGGCCTCGCCGCGGGTCGAGATATAATCCACGTTCGTCATCCTTGATCTATCGCTGGAGGAAACCCGGCCGGCCGGCACCATGGCCCGCTCTGCCTGAAATCGGGCCGGAAATCGAAAAGGCGCCGCCCTGCCGGCAGGGCTTTGCTCGTATGCTTTTGAAGTTGCCCGCATCCGGCGTCGAAAAGTGCATCAAAACGGCGCTTACCCAATCGATTTTTGTTTGCGCCGCTGATATAGACCATCGCAAACCGTCATGAAAGGCCCTGCTGAAAAGACACGGGGCCTCCAAGAAACGCTTGTACAAGGGATGGAATATGGTGCTCGGCAAGGTCTCGCGTCTCATCGTCTCCGCATCTTTTCTTGCCCTGCTTACTGGTTGCAACTCGCTCGGCATAGGCGGCGACAGCAAGTCGTCGGCGCCGACCCAGCCGAACGGCACCGCCCAGATCATGCCGCTGGCGCCCGCCAACCCGTCCTCGAACAATCCTTCGATCGGCACCGCCACGACGGCGCAGGGCACGGTCGCCCCCGTCGTCCAGGGCGCCTGCCCACAGATCTTCATGCGTGACCAGGACGCGATCTTCCGCACCTATGCCAAGGGCAAGAAGGACGATCCGCAGCAGATCGTCTACCAGGCCTCCTTCGGCGATTACACTCGCCAATGCACGCTGAACGACTCGAACCTGACGATGACCATCGTCGCCCAGCTGCGCCTGATCACCGGCCCGGCCGGCACGCCAGGCCCGCTGACGCTGCCGATCCGCATCTCCGTCGTCGACGGCGAGACGGTGCTCTATTCCGAGGTTACCAAATTCCCGACCGAAATCCCGGCGGGTGCTCCGGGCACGCAGGTCATCTTCCGCAAGGACGGCATCAAGATGCCGGTCGGCTCCGGCGCACTGGTGCGCGTCAATATCGGCTTCGACACCCTGCCGGCAAAGACCAAGAAGAGCAGCTAAGCAATTCCAGCGGCTGCTTCCGAGATACGGATGCACGACCTCCCTCATTCCTGTGCTCGTCACAGGAATCCAGCCACGGCGCGTCTGCGCTGTGAATGACTCTCATCGACGAAGCCTTTCTCTCGCGCCCAAGGACTTGGGCGCACTGGATCCCTGTGACGAGCACAGGGATGAGGAAGGAGAGGGCGTGCTCGCCTGACACAGCATTCCGGCTTGATCTCGGCCATTCTATGGGCTCGGCAGAGTCAAGGCGTGGTGTCAGTCCACAGCTCCGCGGTGTCGGGCTTAAGGCCTGAGGCGCCTCAGAGAACGTTGTCCCAGGCCGCCAGCGCGGCGACGACACCTGGCAGGTCGTTCATGCGCGAGATTGCCGTTTCGGCGCCGGCATCCGTTAATTTGTCGGCATGGGCGGGATAGCTGTGCGAGGCGCCGGTAAAACCGATGACGCGCATGCCGGCGGCACGTGCCGCATGTACACCGTGGACGGAATCCTCGACCACAACAACCTTGTCAGGCGAAACGCCCATCTGGCTTGCGCCGTGCAGGAAGATGTCGGGCTTCGGCTTGGCGCGGTCCGGGCCAAGATCCTTGGCGGAAAAGATGTTCGGCGCAAACAGCGGCTTCAGGCCCACCTTGGTCAGCATCATATCGAGCCGCTTGGTGCTCGAATTCGAGCAGATGCAGCGCTTGATCGGCAGCCTGGAGAGGGCGAATTCGACGCCCGGAATGGCCTGGACGTCCTCTGCCAACCTGAGGTCGAGCATATGCTCCGATTTATCGAGCAGCGAGGCCGAAAACGGGATGCTCGCCTCACGCTCGATCTGCAGCAGGATGTTGCGCCATGTCATGCCGGCGAAGCGCTCGCCCATTTCTTCGACGCCGATCGGATATCCGGCCTCTGTCAAAAGCACGGATTCGACTTCCGCCGCGATGATTTCCGAATCGACGAGAACGCCGTCGCAGTCGAAGATGATGAGGTCGAAGCCGTCCATATGTTCACGCCTTGCTGAAAGTCTGGGCTGGAAGTCTGGGTCTTGTTCGGGAATGCTGCGGCTTTACACGATGCCCGGCCAAAGCTCAACCTGATCTCAAGCATGGCAGCGATGCGGCATGCGACGGGCTCCGTCGTCGCAGTCGGATCGGCGGCGTTGGCCGCAGTCATTCCGGCCTAGACAAGCAGGAACTCGCTCGCCACCGAAGGCGCATGGGGAGGGGACCGGAGGCACAATCGAAGCCGCATCAGCGAAATGCTCGCCGGGCGCATCGTGCGCGGCGCTATAAAATGAGAGCGCCTGGAGATGACGATGGACGTCGGCAGGATTGCCCGCCGACGTCATGGCAAGTTTAAAGCGAGCTCAGAAACGCGAGGGACGGCATAAAGAAATATTCGCCTCCCTTCATCTTCACCGCTTGAGGAACTGTTGCAACGGTTTTGAGGGAGCTGGGATCACCCCAGATGGCAGCTCCTTCCATATCTGGTCGCGCAGCATCTTGTTTTGTTTGACCGATGACCGGATCGACCCCAGGCGGTGGAAAGCCAGTTGGAACGGCTGGGAAACCGGGATTGTTGGCCCAATTTTTCTGCGTGAATTCGAACTGATTGCCTATGTCACTGTTGAACGCCATGAACAACAGACCGACGTATTTACTCGGCTTGTTGGCGATCTTGCCATCGTTCGGATTATCTGTTCGCACGCCATAGGTCTGGCCGCGTCGGGCCATAAGGTGCTTGCGCTCGCCAGCACTGTTTTCGAACCCGCCCGACCCTCGCGGATTGGTTTTCCGGATATGCCCTGAAAAGGGACACTTCGCGCCGCTCTTGTCGCTGAAGTAGTTGAAGTTGTTCGGGACGGGTGACTCAACTCCGTCTTCTGACTGCATCGTGACCGGCGTTCCGTCCTCAAAGCGCCCGACGACCATGGCGCCGGCCCTTTCGTCATCAGATCCGAATAAGCGATCTGCAAGTTTCTGCTCCTGCCTTTTGAAGCGGCGGACGTTTTGTTCCAGCTTCCGGTATACGAAGTAGCTTCCGAAATGAACGGCCGGATCGGGCGCTGCTGGATCAGGAACAATAACCTGTTCTAATGGGAAAGCCGGATCCCAGTTCGCAATCCCATCTGTCGCGTTTTCTTCCGCGTCGATGTCTTCCAGCAGAAACAGCGGCTGGCTGCGCCCATCGACATAGCCAAAGTGTTCGATACCTTCTTCATTGTCATTGTGAAGGCCCAGGCCATCTTGCGTCCCTACGATTGTTACTCCTTGCGAGGTTTGGATCAAGTTTACCACCTGATCATGAGCAGTGACCTTGGTGTCATTGAGCATATCTCCCACCAAAACGACCGCATGGATGGGATTGCGAAAATAAGAATCCCACCTGCTGACATCAGGGTCATTCAAGTCGGAATTTTGCATACCCGCGCGGAATATCGGATCGCTCGGTCTTTGGGCGATTTGGAGGGCTTGATAGCCCGCGTCAGTAAGGCCAAGCCCAATGTACGGCGTTCCCGGCGTCGAAGGTTTGGCTTTGAATGCTTCAATTTCCATTAAATGTTGCGTTGCCGATTTCATCAGCGTCGTGGAAATCGCCCGAAGGAAGCTTTTCGCAGCCTCCTTATCGTCAAACCGCAGAAAAAACAGAGTCAAAAACTCGCGAACATGCGCCTTGATGATGTTCGGCTGAAGATTGTTAAGCATAGTACTGTCATCAGCCGATAGATTTTTCCATGAGATTGGAGAGTTTAACGTGACGGACATCTTGCATTCCTCCGTTAATGACGGCGTCATTAAACAACAGGTAGCATATTAGAGTCAACGCAACCATTTATTAGTTGATTTGTATTTCCAATGACGGTTTGAATCTTTTGCCATTTTTGATCTACAAACGAACCTATTGATATCGGGTGCTCACCCGCCCTCTTGGATAGGCTCTGCTGCCAGATCGGCTGAAGAGTGCAGTGACTGCCGGTCGTCTTCCGCTGAGAAGAGGATGGAGCGACTTTCCGCCGTCGGGCGCGCCCAGCCTTTGTCGAAGAAACTTGACAGCAGGGCCCCGCCGAGACTGCCGGCGAGATGAGCCCGCCTTTCGTCACAGTCGAGGCAGGAGCGGCAGCCGCGATGACCTGAGGTCCCCGACGTCGCCGGAATGAACAATGGCGAGCAGATAGCAGCCGTCAGGCCGCCAGCTGCCCACCCCGGCGTCCGGCTGCAGATTGCGTAGAAGCCGTCGCCCGAAGCCTGAACCGGGAAACCAGTTCACGCAGCGTGGCAGCTTCCTGAGCAAGCTGGCCGGATGCCGCGGTGGATTGTTCCACCATCGCGGCGTTCTGCTGGGTCACCTGGTCCATGGAATTGACGGCGGTGTTGACTTCGGCAAGGCCGGTCGACTGCTCTCTGGCCGACACGGCGATTGCATCCATGTGCTGGTTGATGCGGGCAATCTGCTCGCTGATCGCCTTCAGAACCTGGCTGGTGTCGAGAACCAGTTTGACGCCGCTTTCCACTTCCACCGAGGATTTCTGGATGTGGCCTTTGATTTCCTTTGCCGCCTGAGCCGATCTCTGGGCGAGTTCGCGCACTTCCTGGGCGACCACTGCAAAACCCTTGCCCGCGTCGCCGGCGCGTGCCGCTTCGACGCCGGCGTTCAGCGCCAGCAGATTGGTCTGGAAGGCGATCTCGTCGATCACGCCGATAATGCTGGAAATCTGCTGGGACGAAGCCTCGATGCGGCGCATGGCTTCTTCGGCATGCGACACGACTTCCGAAGATTTGGCGGCATTGCGGTTTGCATCGGTCGCTTCCGTGCGTGCCTCGTCGGTCCGCTTGCTCGAGTTCGAGACATTGGCGGTGATCTGATCGAGCGCTGCGGCGGTTTCTTCGAGAGAGGCTGCCTGCTGTTCGGTTCGTTTTGACAGATCGCCGGCCCCGGATGCGATTTCCCTGGTGCCTTCGTCGATCGCGGCAATGGCGGTCGCAATCGCGCTGAGCGTCTGATCGAGCTGCCGGATCGACATGTTGAAATCATGCCGGAGGTTCTCGAAATCAGGCGCGAACGGCTCATCGATCTGGAAGGCAAGATCGCCGGATGCAAGCCTCTTCAAGCCTGCGGCGAGGCCTGATGTCGCCGCCCGCAGCCGTTCGGCTGCATCTTCGTCGGCCTGCTTGCGCGCCGTGATCCGCTCGGCTTCGCCCTGCAATCGGGCTGCCTCGGCGTCTTGCTCAAGCTGCTTATTGGCAATCGCCGCCTGGCGGAAGATTTCGACGGCCGATGCCATCGTTCCGATTTCATCGGTGCGGCCGATCCCGGTGCAGGCAATTGCTGTGTCACCGTCGGCAAGCTTTTGCATGTCGTTGGAAAGCGAAAGGATCGGCTTGGTGACGGTCTTGCGGGTCAGGAAATAGAGCCCGAGCGCAAACAGCGCGGCCGCAGCCAGAAGTGCTTTCAGAACAATATCGACCGAAGCTTTTATGTCGGCGCTATGCTTGGAAATATCGTCCGACGCCGCCGTGATCTGGTCCCCGGTCTGTTCCATGGCCGTTTCCAGCGTCGAGAACTGCGCCATGAATTCCGGCAAGGCCTTCAATGCCGCCGAGGGATCCTGGCTCGCCAGATCGACAATCTTCGTGGCGCTTTCGATATAGGTCAGAAGGGGACGTTCGATGCTGGCAAGCAGCGCCTTGGTCTTTTCGTCGGCGGCAAGAGCCTTATTGGCGCCAATCATCTCACGGAACGACGCGTCGTGCTCCACCAGATCCGCCTTCACCGCGGCAGGGTCTATGCCTGCTGCCGGGTTGGAGGCAAGCATCGACGCCAGCACATCCGCGCGCATTGCATCATGCATCATGTCGGCCTGCATGTGGTTGCGCAGAATTTGCGCCGACCGGGCAACGTCGGCGTTGTTTTCGGAGAGGGTCGAGGCGGACCAGATGCCGACGCCCGTAGCGCCGCCCGCCAATGCGAAAATCGCGATGCTCGCAATGATGATCTTATGCTGGATCGACGCCATGACAGGGCTCTCTCGTTAATTTAGAACGTGAGAGTAGCCGAACATGCTTAATTATTTTCTTAGCACCATATGGCTTAACGGCGCGAAAACAACAGGTTGTAGCGGATATTTCACTTTCGATGAAAGGTTGAGCTCTTTGTGGGTCGGGCGGATGCCCGCTACCGATAGGATGACGGACCTGCGCGAGTGCCGCGGCCTCGTCGAGGCTCATTGCTGCTTACCGGTCTGGGGCGTACGATGCATGTACAATGGGAGAGGGACCATGAGGCTTTCAGCTTTCGTCCGACCGGCGGCAGCCGTAGTGCTGCTGTTTGCCTTCACATCCACCGACGTCATCGCCAAGGGCAAGCACCGAAGCTGTGCGCAGCTGCAGGCGATGAAGGATAATGCCCTGACCGGCGGAAAGCATGCCGGGGATGGCACCGACAAGAGAGCCAAGATCGAAAGGAAGATGAGGAAGAAAGGCTGCTAGATCAGGATGATTTTAGGCCCGATCGGCCTAAAATCATCCTGATCTAAATCAAAGAAGTAGAGCATGATGTCGTCCGAAAACCGCTCACACTTTTCGGCATCATGCTCTAGAGGCAAGTCGCCGCTAGCTTGCGAGTACCGAGAGAACACGGTCTGGAAGCAGGCGAGCCTGTTGCCGAGACGGCAGAGATGCGCCTTCGTTGAGGATGGCGCGACATCCATCAAATCCGCCTCATGCCAGACTAACCGCAGTCCGGGGACTACCTTTGGCATTCTCATGCACTAGATGGCGATCGAGGAGGACGTCACCGCCGCTCTTGGGAGGAGAACAAGCGGCATGTCTAGAGAATGGATGAAGAGGAAGACTGCATGACGATCGAGGACATCATCGAAACCCTGGAAAAGACTGACATGCCCGACAGCCGGATCGACGCCTTCATCACCTGTGCCTTTCTGTTGAAGCAACTCCGGCCGGCCGAGCCCAACGATTTCGACGGTCCTCACGATTACCTGCCGAGCAGTATCAAGTCTGAGCACGGCTTCCTGATGGCGCGACCCTTCACGCACGACGTCAATCACGCCATCGACCTGTGCCGGGAAGTCCGGCCGGATGCGGTTTGGCACCTCGCCCGCGGCCGCCAGACACCGGACGAGTCGCTCTACGGTGCGCAGCTGCGCGAGATCAAGGAGAGCGAAAGCGTGCTCGGTGAAGCCGAGAGCAATCACGCAGCGCTGGCGCTCACTCTGGCGGCGCTGCGGGCGCATGTGCGGCAGGAAGATGAAAAGAGGGCAGGTGCGTGAGGGCGCTGGAGCGTGCCTCGGAACCTCTTGCAGCTCCGCAATAACCTACGGATCGACCGGGAAAAACATGAGGAACTGCCGGTCGCCCTCCGGCGAAAACAGGATCGAGCGGCTTTCGGCCGTGCGCCGCGCCCAGCCTTTGTCGAGGAAGCTTGACAGCAGCGCCTTGCCGAGGCTGCCGGCGAGGTGGGCGCGTCTTTCGCTCCAGTCGAGGCAGGAGCGGCAGAGCGGCCGGCGCGACGATCTGAGGTCGCTGACATCGATGCCGATGCGTTTGAGATCGCCTTCGCCCTTTTCCGTCAGCGCCAGGCCGTCTCCGACCGCGTCGATCGAGCCGGAGGCAATCAGGCTGTCGAGCATGCGCACGCCGTAATCGCCGGCAAGGTGATCGTAGCAGATGCGCGCCTTGCGCAGCGCCGGCTCCTTCGGTCCCGGCTGATGGCGCAGATGGCCGCGTCCGGCGGCAAAGCCCATCATGCTTTCGATCAGCCGGGCGACGGCCTCGTCGGCCAGCGTGAAATAGCGATGGCGTCCCTGTTTGCGCTGGGTTAGCAGCCCGCCGGCTTCGAGCTTGGCGAGATGCGTGCTCGCCGTCTGCACGGTGATGCCGCCGACGCCGGCAAGCTCGGTCGCCGTCAGTGCCCGGCCGCCGGTCAGTGCCGCCAGCATGTTGGCGCGGGCGGGATCGCCGATGAGCGCGCCGATCTGCGCAATGTCTGGGCCTTCCTTCATAGTTCGATCGTAACCGAAGCATCGCCGTCAGGCAATGTGCGAAAACGGATGAAGAGCCAAAGGAGAAACGATATGATCACCTGCTTCATCCGCTACGAGATCGACCCCTTCAAGAAGGAGGCATTTGCCGAATATGCCCGCAACTGGGGCCAGGCAATCCCGAAGAATGGCGCCGACCTGATCGGCTATTTCGGTCCGCATGAGGGATCGGCAACGACGGCTTACGGCGTCTACAATATCGAAAGCCTCGCCGCCTACGAGGCCTATCGCGCCAGGCTGGCGGCCGACCCGCTCGGCCGCGAGAATTACGAATTTGCCAGACGCGAAGGCTTCATCCTGAAGGAGGATCGCATCTTCCTCAAAAATGTCTCCGCCCCTCACGCAAAGCTGGTGCTGCCATGATCGCCGTCATCTTCGAAGTCGTGCCCTATATGGGCGAACGCCACAAATATCTGGATCTCGCCGGCGAGCTGCGCGGCGAACTCGAAAAGATCGACGGCTTCATTTCGATCGAGCGTTTCGAGAGCCTGACGAACCGCGGCAAGCTGCTGTCGCTTTCCTTCTTCCGCGACGAGGCGGCGGTGAAGGAATGGCGCAATCTCGAGGCGCACCGGGCAGCGCAGCAGGCCGGACGCGGCGGCATCTTTGCCGACTATCGCCTGCGGATTGCCAGTGTCGTCCGCGATTACGGCATGTTCGAACGCGACGAGGCGCCGGCCGACAGCCGCAGGGTTCACGACGCCGCCTGATCGCCGGCGGCGGCATTCTTGACGCCGCTCGGCAGCCGGCCGACGTCGGCAAAGTCTGCCGCTCACTCATCGGCCGGCCGAATAAATTCCCGAAATCGGCCACCGCTTCAGGCTTTGGTAACTAAGTTGCGTAACCATAACGGACAGTTAAGCGTAGAGCGTATGAGTGAGTATCAGAATGGCATCAGTTTTTCCGCTTGCCGACCTCAAGGCTTCCGTCAAGTCGGATTCCCGGCCGGGCTCTTGGGTTGACACGATCATCAAGGGCGATTGCGTCAGTGCCCTTGAAGCTTTGCCCAGCCACTCCGTCGATATCATCTTTGCCGACCCGCCGTATAATCTCCAGCTCGGCGGAACGCTGCATCGTCCCGACCAGTCGCTGGTGGATGCGGTCGACGACGAATGGGACCAGTTCGCCTCCTTCGAGGCCTATGACGCCTTTACCCGCGCCTGGCTGCTAGCCTGCCGGCGGGTGCTGAAGCCGACAGGCTCGATCTGGGTGATCGGCTCCTATCACAATATCTTCCGGGTCGGCGCCACGCTGCAGGATCTGAATTTCTGGATCCTCAACGACATCATCTGGCGCAAGACCAACCCGATGCCGAATTTCAAGGGCCGCCGTTTCCAGAACGCCCATGAGACGATGATCTGGGCAAGCCCCAGCGCCAAGGCCAAGGGCTATACCTTCAACTACGATGCGCTGAAGGCCGCCAATGACGACGTGCAGATGCGCTCCGACTGGCTCTTCCCGATCTGCAACGGCAGCGAGCGGCTGAAGGGCGAGGACGGCAAGAAGGCGCATCCGACGCAGAAGCCGGAGGCGCTGCTTGCCCGCGTCATCATGGCCTCGACCAAGCCCGGCGATATTGTGCTCGATCCCTTCTTCGGCTCGGGAACGACGGGCGCCGTCGCCAAGCGTCTCGGCCGTCACTTCGTCGGCATAGAGCGCGAACAGGATTATATCGATGCGGCCTCGGCCCGCATCGCCGCCGTCGAGCCGCTCGGCAAGGCGGAATTGACCGTCATGACCGGCAAGAAGGCCGAAGTTCGCGTCGCCTTCAACGTGCTGGTTGAAAGCGGCCTGATCAAGCCCGGCCAGGTGCTGACCGACGCCAGGCGCCGCTATAGCGCGATTGTCCGCGCCGACGGCACGGTAGCATCCGGCGGCGAGGCCGGCTCCATTCATCGTCTCGGCGCCAAGGTGCAGGGCCTCGATGCATGCAACGGATGGACCTTCTGGCATTTCGAAGACGGGCAGTCCCTGCGCCCGATCGACGATCTCAGGTCCGTCATCCGCAGTGATCTGGCAAAGGCGTAGTGAGCAACGCCTCTACGGATCGAAACCACCTTCTTCCGATTTCCCTCCAGTTGCGGAAGAAGACCAAGGCGCCCGGGGTCAAACCCGGGCGTCCTCTTTTCAAAAGTCCTGGTAATCGGTGACCTCAACCCGTGTGACGCGGCCTTCCGCGTTGAAGGTGATCGTCTCCTCGCCCTCGCGGATCAGCGGCTTGCCTGATTTGCTGTGGGTGGCGCGTACCGACCAGACCGACCGGCCGGAGAGCGGCGTCAACGTTTCCACCAGCGAATTTTCCGCCGTCTGATCGGGATAGTCGTCGAAATATTTTCGGAACGCGGCCATGATCTGAACCCGTCCGGCAAGGCTACCGACGCCGTTTGAGACATAGGTCGCGTCCTCGGCGAAATAGGCCTCGATTGCGGGAAAATCGAGGGCGTTGATGGCAGCGTGAAAACGTTCGATTTCTTCTGCGGGGTCGAAAGCCATGGATCTCAGACCTTCAATCCGTAAGCGGCAAGATCGCTGCGCAGCTTCTCAGGCCCCGAAAACAGCACCGCATTCCAGCCATAGGCCTTGGCGCCTTCGACATTAACAGGTGCGTCGTCGATGAAGATCGTCGCTGCCGGATCGAGGCCGAAGCTTTTCGTATGCGTCTCGTAGATCGCGATATCCGGCTTGATCAGGCCGACATCGCCGGAAACGGTGACGCCACGTGGTTTGGTCAGAAAGGGGAAGCGCGCCTGCGCCTCGCGGAAGGTGTCGGAGGCGAAGTTTGTCAGCATCGTCACGTCACGCCCTTCGGCGATCAGCCCTTCCATGATCGCGACGCTGTCATCATAGGCGTGCGGCACCATCTCGTGCCAATATTTGCGGAAGGCGCGGATATGCTCTTCGCGCGCCGGGTGCTGTTTTATCAGCAGCGCTTCGGCCTCCGCCCAGGTGCGGCCGCGGTCCTGCTCGATGTTCCAGTCATGGGTGCAGATATTGGTGAAGAACCAGTTGCGCTCGGTCTCATCGGGAATGAGCCGGCTGAAGGGAAGATGCGGATCGTAATGAATAAGGACTTTGCCGATATCGAAAACGATATGTCTTATGTCGGTGGTCATGGTCATCCCTTGGATGTTTTAAACGCGAGAGGAATAGCCGCTGCGATCGCTTTTTTCATGATTGTTGGTAAGGCCTGGGCTTCAAGATTTGTAACCGGCTCCCACCATCCGTCATTCGGGCCGTCATCCATGGCGACCTTGGCAGCGATTGCCGCACGCCAGATCGAAAGCCTGAGCTCGAAATGGGTGAAGACATGGATGACGGTGCCAGAGGCCTGCCATGCCGCTTCGAAGGGCGCGGCGGCAGCCGAGGTCTCGCCGTCGATGCGCGCCGTCCAGGCGGTCGTCGGCACCTCAGTCATGCCGCCGAGCAGGCCGCTGTCGATGCGCCGCCGCAGCAGGATCTCGCCATCACCTGTTACCGCGATGAAGGCCGCGCCATATCTGACCGGCTTCTCCTTCTTTGCCGCCTTGACCGGAAAGAGCTCGGGATCGGAAAGTTTGAGCGCCTCGCAGGCACCCCGGAACGGACAGAGCGAACAGGCCGGCCGCTTCGGCGTGCAGATCGTGGCACCCAAATCCATCATCGCCTGGGCGAAATCGCCGGGCCGATCGGCAGGCGTCAACAGCGCCACCTTCTCTCTCATCGCCGGCTTGGCGGCTGGAAGCGGCGTGGCGATCGCATAGAGCCTGGAGATCACCCGCTCGACATTGCCGTCCATGACAGCGGCCTGCCGGTTGAAGGCGATGGCCGCGACGGCGGCTGCCGTATAGTCGCCGATGCCGGGGAGCGACTTGAGGTCTTCCTCGGTATCGGGAAAGACGCCGCCATGCTCGTTCGCCACCGCTTCGGCGCATTTCTTCAGGTTGCGGGCGCGCGCATAATAACCAAGCCCCGCCCAAGCGGCCATCACCGCGTCGTTTTCGGCTGCGGCAAGATCGGTCACTTCGGGCCAGCGCTGCAGAAACCGCTCGAAATAGGGTTTGACCGCCTGCACCGTCGTCTGCTGCAGCATCACTTCGGACAACCAGACGCGATAGGGATCGGCCTTGACGCCGCGGGCCGCCATGCCGGGCGAAACGCGCCAGGGCAACTCGCGGTGATGGCGATCGTACCAGTCGAGCAGGGGCTTGGCTAAGGGCGTGTCGAGTGTGGTGATCGTCATGATTTGCCGCGATGGGGGGAAGTGCCTATACTTGGCGAAGCAATGCCGCGCGATCAAGTCGCCTGTGCGAATTGGCATGCGAATTGGCGGCGTCGCTGAAGGGTTTCGATGAGTTATCCACGCAAAGGTGCAAAGCAGATCTCCGAGCTGGCGAACGGGCTGATCGATCCCGTGCTCGCGAGGCGCGCCGGTATCAACACGGCTCTGCTCGGTTCGTGGAGCGAAATCGCCGGCGAGGATTTCGCCGATTGCACCCGGCCGGAAAAGATCGCCTGGGCCCGCGGCGGCAATGAGACCGGCGGTTTCCGCCCCGGCGTGCTGACGATTGCCTGCGAAGGCGCGCGCGCGTTGTTCCTTACCCATGCGCAGGGCGAACTCATCCAGCGCATCAACAGCTTCTTCGGCTTTGCCGCCGTCCACCAGATCCGCATCGTCCAGAAGCCGGTCTCACAAGCCATCCGCCGCTCCCGCACCCCGCCGCCGCTGAAGGGCGAAGCCGCCCGAAAGCTCGACAGCATGATGGAGGGCATCGAGAACGACAAGCTGCGCCAGGCAATCCAGCGCCTGGGCACCGCGGTGATGGGCAAGCGCGGACGATAAATGTGGCGCGTGCTCGATCGGAGCCGATGACACCTTCAAGCGTTCCCGCGACCTGGAGACGTCTCAGACCATCGCTAAACCACACCCTTCTTCAGGATGAAGTTGCCATAGGGCCGTGTTTCACCTGTGTGAACCACCGCAAAGCAGGATTCAGCCAACGGATAATAGGCGAAGCGCTCGATCGACCTGCTCTTGATGCTGCGCATTTCGACCGTCGAGCAGAGCAATTCCACATCCGCATGAACCGGTAGCATCGTGCCGGCCTGATCCGGATCCTCCATATGCATGAGCGGCTGTTCGACGAAGTGATCGAGCGGCATGACTGCCAGGATCGCCGCTATGGCGTCTGTGGCGCTCGCCGCGTTCATCGACACGAGTTTGCCGGTCACGGTCTTCTTCGACACGCGGCACGCCGAAAAATTCTTGTCGACGATGGCGAGCTCGTCTCCGTGGCCCATCGCGCTCAGTATCCACAAAAGATCCGGGCAAAGAATTCCCGGAATGTTTTTCAGTGCCATGTTCGCTCCTCCCAACGGACTCCAGTATCGCCATAATAGCTAACGAAAACGCTTGCGCAAACGTTTCGATGGCCATATATCGATTTCCAGCATTTCATTGGAGGATGAAATAGACCGGGTGACCGCCGAGCTGGGAGGCTTGTTCGCGGGCGGCAATATTTCCGACTTTTTGTTCTGGAGGTGACGCGGCGGCGGTCTGAAGCTGCGCGTCAGGCGTGATGGGGGAGGTCTGCAATCATGGCGACAATCACTGACGTTGCACGCGCCGCGGGCGTCTCGGTCTCGACCGTGTCGCACGTCGTCAACGGCACCCGGCATGTGAACGAAGCGACGGCGGCGCTCGTCAAGAACGCGATCGAAAGCCTCGGATTCGTGCCGAACGCCGTGGCCCGGTCACTGGTGCGATCATCGACGGATGCCGTGGGTATCGCGATCTCGATCAGCACCAACTACTATTTCAACGATATCGTGTCTTCTATCGAACGAGCCTGCGCCGCCATCGGCCAGCTCGTCTTTCTCTGCGACACGCAGAACGATCCGGAGACCGAGCTGCGGCTGGTCCGCGAACTCGTCCAGCGGCGGGTGGATGGGGTGATTCTGGCTCCGTCCGGCGATCCGGAAAACCGCGCCATCGACTATCTCAAATCGTCTCGCATGCCCTTCGTGCTTGTCGACCGTCTGACGGTTGCCGATGCGGACGGGGTTTGCCTGGACAACGAGGCGGCGATGGAGACGCTGATCGACCACCTGGTGGGCCACGGCCACCGCCGCATCGGCCTCATCGCCGGCGAGCCCGGGCTGCTTTCCACGATCGAACGCGTGCGTGGATATGTCGGCGCCATGCGCAAGCACGGGCTGGAAATCGATCGCAGCCTGATGAGCGAAGGCAATGCCAACAGCGCGGATGCCCGCCAATCAGCGCTTGAGATCTTAAGCCGGGTGGACCGACCGACGGCGATCGCCTCGGGCAACAATCTGGCCACAATCGGCGTCATGCGCGCTGTGCGGGATCTTGGCTTGCGCATCTCCGAGGATCTGGCGCTGATCGGCTTTGACGATTTCGATTGGGCCGACTGCTTCGAGCCGCGGCTGACCGTCATGGCGCAGCCGAGCGAGATGATCGGCATGCAGGCTGCGGAAATGCTGTCCAGGCGGATCAAATCGAGCACGGAAGACGTGCGGCAGGTTCGCCTGCCGGCAAAACTGGTAATTCGCCGCTCCTGCGGCTGCGGAGGGCATTGAAATGACGTCGGCATTGGCTCTTGCTGGGATCACCAAATCCTTTCCGGGCGTGCGGGCCCTGAAAGGCGTGTCGTTTTCTCTGCAGCCCGGAGAAATCAGGGCGTTGGTGGGGGAGAACGGGGCCGGAAAATCGACGCTGATGAAGATCCTTTCCGGCGCCTATTCGGCCGACGAGGGGCGCATCGAGCTTTTTGGCGAAGCGGTGCTCGACCCGACCCCAGCCGGGATGATCGCGCGCGGCGTCGCGGTTATCTATCAGGAACTGGCTCAGGCGCCGCACCTGACCGTCGCCGAAAATGTTCTGATGGGGCGGCTGCCGTGCAAGGGCGCCCTGATCGACTGGGGCGAGGCAAAGCGCCGGACCATCGAGGTCATTGACCGGCTCGGTTTCGATGTCGATCCGACCGCTCGGATCGGGACGCTCTCCGTTGCCAAGCGACAGATGGTGGAGATCGCCAAGGCCCTGGCGCGCAATGCCAAGATCATCGTTCTCGACGAGCCGTCGGCGGTGTTGGCGCAGGCAGAAATCGATCAGCTGTTTCGGGTTGTCCGGCAACTGGCTCGTGAGAGCGGCGTTGCCTTCGTTTATATTTCGCATCGCCTGCGCGAGGTTTTCGAACTGAGCGACACGGTCACCGTTTTGCGCGACGGCACAGTCATCCACAACGGACCTTCCAATGGTCTGACGACGGACGACCTCATTCGCAGCATGGTGGGCCGGGAAGTGGGCGACGTCTTCCCCACCCGCACGCCCCGGATCGGCGAGGAGGCGTTGTCCGCTCGGGGCATTTCGACGCCAGCGCTGCTCAAAAATGTCAGCATCCATGTTCGAAAGGGCGAGATCGTCGGTCTTTTCGGGCTGGCGGGTGCTGGCCGCACCGAGCTTTTGCGCGCCATCTACGGCGCGGATCCGCGTGGTGCCGGCGAAGTCAGGATCAACGGCGCGATGGCCAGCATCGGTTCACCGCGCGCCGGCATCAGCAAGGGGCTCGGTCTGGTGCCGGAAGACCGCAAGACGGAGGGCCTCTTCCTGATACAGAGCGTCGGCTTCAACATCATGTCGGCGAGCCTCGCGCAGATCGTCCGTTTCGGGCTTCTTTCTCTGCGCCGCGAGCGCAAAATCGTGAACGGTCTGATCGAACGGCTGCGGATCAGGACGCCGAATGCCGCAGCAGCGACGCAGAACCTTTCGGGTGGCAATCAGCAGAAATGCGTGCTGGCGAGGCTGGTCAGCGCCGGATGCGAGATCCTGCTGGCCGACGAGCCCACACGTGGCGTCGATGTCGGGGCCAAGCGCGAGATCTACGACCTGCTGGTCGAACTGGCGGAAGCCCGCGGGCTGGCAATCGTCATCGCTTCTTCCGAACTGCCTGAAATCCTTGGTTTGTGCGACCGGCTCTATGTCCTGAGAGAGGGCGAGGTGACGGCTGAACTCGACGCGCGCACCGCGACTGAAGAAGACGTCATGCACTTCGCGGCACTACATTAATGAGGGGACTACCATGAAATATCTTCCGCGCGGAACGGGTCTTGCCGGTGCACTGATCGTACTGATCATCGCCGCCTCGCTGATCTCTCCTCATTTTCTCAACCCCATCAACATCCTGAATGTCCTGAGGCAGGTTGCGCTCTACGGGATCCTCGGCATCGGCATGACATTCGTGATCCTCACCAAGGGGATCGATCTTTCGGTGGGGTCGATCGTCGCACTGGTCGGCGTCACCGGCGCGGTCCTGATGGAGCAGGGGGTGCCCATCCCGCTGATGGTGCTGATCTGTCTCTCCATCGGCGCCCTCGTCGGCTGCGTCAACGGCCTCGGCATTTCCTATTTCCGCATTCCGGCCTTCATCATGACGCTCGGCTGCATGGTCATGGTGCGCGGCTTCGCCCTGATGATCGCCGATGGCGGGACCGTTAATCCCGGAAAGCTCGCCGACAGTTTCTTCGTGCTCGGCGGCGGCTACATGCTGGGCGTGCCGACACCGATCTACGTCTTTGCGGCAGTCTGCATCATAGCCGCCGTCGTGCTCAGCTTCACGCAGTTCGGCCGGGCCATCTATGCGGTCGGCAGCAATGAGGAGGCGGCGAGGCTCTCCGGCATCAACGTGCCGCTCGTCATCTTCAGCGTCTACATCATTTGTGGTGTGCTGGCGGCACTTTCCGGCCTGATTTTCCTGTCCCGCCTGTCCGTCGGCGACCCGAATTCCGGCCTCGGCCTCGAACTGGAAGCGATCACGATCGCGGTGATCGGCGGCACGTCGCTGTTTGGCGGCGAAGGCACCGTTCTCGGTACGATCGGCGGCGCCATGGTGCTGGCCATCATCGCAAACATTCTCAATCTCGCAGGCGTTTCACCATTCTCACAACAGGTGGTGAAGGGCGCGATCATCGTTCTTGCCGTGCTGCTCGAAGCCGGAAGAAAACCACGCAAGTAGCGTGTTAACCAGAGGGAGGACTTAAAATGCTCAACATCACCAGACGCATGCTCATTATCTCCGCCGGGCTCGCCACCGTCTTGACCGCCGCACCCGCCTTCAGCGCGGACAAGATCGTCATCGGCTTCTCGCAGGCGAGCTCGAACTCCGCCCACCGCAACACGATGACCAAGCGCAACCAGGCCTATGCAGCGGAACACTTCAAGGATGTCGATCTGATCGTCACCAACGCGGAAGGCAAATCCGCAAAGCAGATTTCGGATGTCGAAAGCCTGATGGTCCAGGGCATGAAGGTTCTGATGATTTCGGCGCAGGATAGTGCCGCCATCGCTCCGACCATCAAGCAGGTCCTGGCTGCCGGCATTCCGGTCATCACGCTCGAGCGCAGCCTCGATATTCCCGTTACGCTGCACGTCGGCCCGCACAACAAACCGATCGGCACGCTTGCCGGCAAGTACATAGCCGAGGCGTTGAAAGGCAAGGGCAATGTCGTCGAGATCAAGGGCGATCCGGCTGTCGCTCCCGCGGTGGAGCGCCATGAGGGCTTTGCCGAAGCCATCGCTGGCACCGAGATCAAGGTGATCGCCGAAACCCACGCCGACTGGGACCAGGAAAAGGCGTTGAAGTTCATGGAAGACACGCTTCAGCGTTTCCCGGCCGGGCAGATTCAAGCCGTTTACGCCCATAACGACAACATGGCGTTTGGCGCGCTGCGGGCGATCCAGGCCGCCGGCCGTGACAAGGAAGGCATTCTTATCATCGGCATCGACGGCGAGAACGCCGCCATCCGCGCCGTTGCCAAGGGCGACCTGACCGCGACCTTCACATATTCCACCGTCGCGCCTGAAGGCGTTATTGCCGCGCATGCGCTTGCCACCAACGACACCGCAGCGCTGGAAAAGCTCGGAACCTTGACCAAGAAGGACGACGGCTCGATGGAAATCGAGATTGCGTCGAAGATGATCACCAAGGAGAACGCTGCCGAGTTCTTCTGCAAGGGCTTCGGCGACGACCCTGAATGCAAGTAATCCGATAGACTTCGAAGTCCGGCGCCACAACAGAAGCGCCGGACTTTGCCGCCGATATCGTCTTCGAGCGGCTCGAACGTCTGCATGCCGACGATGAAGGCCAAGGACGCCGGCGCTTGGCCTTTTCGGCGAACCGAGGTTATGACTTCCGGTATTCGCCCGGCATTGGCGGGCTTCCCCAGGGGCCGGTATCGTGCCCCGTATCAATAATGGCGAGCTGCCGCTGTACGGCCTGTTCAAGCTCATATTGCAAAGCCTGATATTGCTCGACGTATCCGTATTGATGCCAAGGCGAGAGTTCGAAGCCGTTTTCAAAATGATTGTAGTAAATTACGGTCGGCCCGATGAGTGCCACCACCCAGCACCGGTCATAGCCTCGCAATTCCCATTCTTCCGGCATGCGCTTGATCGCCTCCCACAGGCAGCGCTGCTTGCGGGACATTCGTGTCCAGCCGTCATTGATTTTGTCCCAAACCAGTTCTTCTGGAAATGACATTCAGCTTCTCGCAATCGGTACTGTCCGGAGGCTTCAGGTGAGTCCAGGCTATCAGCGGGTGATTCATAAATCACCGAAAAGATGATCCGGAGAATAGGCTCTCGTCCTTCCGTGGAAGCTGAGAATCGCTCATTTCGGGCGCAACGTCCGCTTTCGGTCCCATCACGGTCACAATTCTTTGAAGGAAGTTGGCGAAGCGTGCCTTGTGAGCGGCCGCCAGCCGTTATATCGCACAGTCATGCCGTCAATCTCATTAGTTATGGGGAATCCATGCAGATGTCCGAAATGCAACTGACGAAACGCCGCCTGCTCAGCGGTATCGCCATCGCCGCCGCTGCCGTAGCGCTTGTCGCCTGCAACGACAGCAAGGACGCTGCCGATGCTTCGTCCTCCGGCAAGACCATGGCTGATGGCACCAATGTCGACACCATGCAGACGGCAGCTACCTCGGCGACCGAAATGCCGGAGTCCGACGGCGATGTCGACATGGCCGAAGTGCTGAAGCCCGGCGTGCTGCCGGAAATGGCGCTCGGCAAGGCCGACGCCCCGGTCAAGATCGTCGAATACATGTCGATGACCTGCCCGCATTGCGCTCATTTCCACAACACCACCTTCGACACGATCAAGCAGAAATATGTCGACAGCGGCAAGGTGCAGTTCATTATCCGCGAATTCCCCTTCGACCCGCGCGCCGCCGCAGCCTTCATGCTCGCCCGCTGCAGCGCTTCCAATCCGGAGCAGTTGAGCACGCCGGAACAGTATTTCCCGATGGTTTCGATGCTGTTCAAGCAGCAGCAGATCTGGGCCGCCGCCGATGATGGCCGCGCCGCACTGCTGCAGATGTCGAAGCTTGCCGGATTTACTGAGGATAGCTTCACGAAATGCTTGACGAACCAGAAGCTTCTGGATGAAGTGAACGCCACGCGGGAAAGAGGTTCCAAGGATTTCGGCGTCAACGCCACCCCGACTTTCCTGATCAATGGCAAGCGCTACTCTGGAGACATGCCGGTTGACACTTTGTCGAAGCTCATCGACAGCCTGCTCTGAACCGGATCGTTTCGATAGAACGGGCGATGGCGAAAGCCGTGCGCCCGTTTTTCGTTTTCAGCGCAGTTTGCAGGTGTGGCCCCCTCATCCGCCTGCCGGCACCTTCTCCCCGCTGGGGCGAAGGGGATTTGCCGCAGCGTCTCGATTCCCTCTTCTCCCCAGCGGGGAGAAGGTGCCCGTAGGGCGGATGAGGGGGCTTCCTGCCGTGGATATTTCCGCATGAAGTTCAACAAGCTGCGCCTGGTCGGCTTCAAATCCTTCGTCGAGCCGACGGAATTCATCATCGAGCGGGGACTGACCGGCGTTGTCGGCCCGAACGGCTGCGGCAAGTCGAACCTTGTCGAGGCGCTTCGCTGGGTGATGGGCGAAAATTCCTACAAGAACATGCGCGCCTCCGGCATGGACGACGTGATCTTTTCGGGCTCGGGAAACCGCCCGGCGCGCAACACCGCCGAAGTGGCGCTCTATCTCGACAACGCCGATCGCACCGCGCCCGCCGCTTTCAACGACAGCGACGAGATCCAGGTCACCCGCCGCATCGAGCGTGAACAGGGCTCGCTCTATCGCATCAACGGCAAGGAAAGCCGCGCCAAGGACGTGCAACTGCTGTTTGCCGACGCCTCGACAGGCGCGCGTTCGCCCTCGATGGTCGGGCAGGGGCGTATCGGCGAGCTGATCCAGGCAAAGCCGCAGGCCCGCCGCCAGCTGCTGGAAGAGGCGGCCGGCATATCCGGCCTGCATTCCCGCCGCCACGAGGCCGAATTGCGGCTGCGTGCCGCCGAAGGCAATCTCGAGCGCCTCGACGACGTCACCTCGCAGCTGGAAAGCCAGATCGAGAGCCTGAAGCGCCAGGCCCGCCAGGCAAACCGCTTCAAGACGCTGTCTGCCGATATCCGCGCCCGCGAGGCGATGCTGCTGCATATCCGCTGGGTGCAGGCCAAGGAAGCCGAGGCCGAGGCCGACAGCGCGCTGAACCAGGCGACCTCCGTCGTCGCCGAAAAGGCGCAGATGCAGATGGAGGCGGTAAAGAACCAGGCTATCGCCAGCCTGAAACTGCCGGAACTGCGCGAGGGCGAGGCACGCGCGGCTGCCGCTCTGCAGCGCCTGCAGATCGCCAGAAGCCAGCTGGAGGAGGATGCCGGCCGCATCCTGCGCCGCCGTGACGAGCTGACCCGCCGTCTCGCCCAGCTTGCCGAGGATATAAGCCGCGAGCAGCGGCTGGTGGCCGACAATGCCGTCATCCTGGCGAGGCTCGATGCCGAAGAGGCGGAGATTTCAGAAATCCTCGCCGATTCCGGCCGTTATGCCGAGGAAACCCGCGAGGCCTTCGAGGAGGCGGCGGCAAAACTTTCCGATAGCGAGCGCATCTTCACCCAGCTGACCGCCGAGCGCGCCGAGGCGGCTGCCGGCCGCAACCAGCTGGAACGCGCCATCCGCGATCTGACGGACCGGCGGATGCGCCTCGAACGGCAGATGGATGAGGCAAACCAGGAACTGTCAGCCGTCGGCGAGAAGATATCAGGCCTGCCCGATCCCGACGAAAAACGCGCCATCGTCGAAGCCGGCGAGATCGCCGTCGCCGACGCGGAAGCCGCAGTCCAGGTGGTCGACCAGGCGCTGGCCGGCGCTCGCCAGATCGAGGCGCTGTCGCGCGCGCCGGTCGATCAGGCCCGCTCCAGCCTGAATGCGCTGGAAACCGAGGCCCGCACCATTTCCCGCATGCTCGCCGCTGGTGCTGCGGCCGGCAAATTTCCGCCGGTTGCCGACGAGCTGAAGGTCGATCGCGGTTTTGAGACCGCACTCGGTGCTGCCCTCGGCGACGATCTGGAATCGCCGCTCGATGCCGAGGCGCCGGCCCATTGGTCGGACAATGGCGATGGCGCCAGCGATCCCGCGCTTCCATCCGGTGTTGCGCCGCTTGTTGCCCATGTCCGCGCGCCGGCAGCACTGACCCGCCGCCTGCGCCAGATCGGCCTGGTCGCGGAAGGGGAGGCGCAGTCGCTGATGGCGGCGCTGAAGCCCGGCCAGCGGCTGGTGACCAAAGAGGGCGCGGTCTATCGCTGGGACGGCCACGTCACCGGTGCCGATGCCCCAAGTGCTGCGGCGCTCCGCCTTGCCCAGAAGAACCGCCTGGCCGAACTCGAAAGCGAAGCAGCCCTTGCCCGCGACGTGCTTGCCGAAGCCGAAGAGCGGCAGGCTGCGGCTGCCGAAGCGATCCGCGTCGAGGAGCGCCGGCTTGCCGAAGCGCGCGACATGAGCCGTCTGTCTGCACGTCATCTCGCGGAAGCGCGCGATGCGCTTGTTGCCGCCGAGCGTGCCTCCGGCGATCTCATCCGCCGCCGCGATGTCGTCAGCGAGGCCGCCAGCCAGTTGCGCACGCAGCTGGAGGAGATCGCCATCCAGGAAGAGAATGCCCGCATCGAGCTGGAAGACGCGCCTGATCTGACTGCGATCGACGAGCGGCTGCGGTTCCAGCAGGCGGAAGTTGCGACCGATCGCGGCGCGCTGGCCGAAAGCCGCGCCCGCCATGAAAGCCTGGCGAGGGAAAACGAAGCCCGCCAGCGCCGCATCATGGCGATCGGCCAGGAGCGGGACACCTGGCGCCAGCGGGCGGCAAGCGCCGAAGACCATGTCGCGACGCTGCGCGAACGCGAGGAAGAGGCGCGGGACGAGGCAGCCGAGCTCGAACTGGCGCCGGACGAATTCGACGACAAGCGCCGCGCTCTGCTCAGCGAATTGCAGAAGGCCGAGGAGGCGCGCCGCCAGGCCAGCGATCTCCTGGCCGAGGCCGAACGCATCCAGCGCGAGGCCGACCAGAAGGCGACGACGGCACTGTCGGAACTTGCCGAATGCCGGGAACGCCGCGGCCGCGCCGAGGAGCGCCTGGTTTCGGCCCGCGAGAAGCGGCAGGAAAGCGAAGGCCGCATTCGCGAGGTCCTGAACGTCGCCCCGCACGAGGCGCTGCAGCTGACCGGCCGCCCGACCATGCAGGCGCTTCCCGATCCGCGCGAAGTCGAGCGCGAGCTGGAACGCCTGAGGATCGAGCGCGAGCGGCTCGGCGCCGTCAACCTGCGCGCCGACGAGGAGCAGAAGGAGCTGAGCGAAAAGCTCGAAGCGCTGATCAAGGAACGCGACGACGTCATCGATGCGATCCGCAAGCTGCGCGGCGCCATCCAGAGCCTCAACCGCGAGGGCCGCGAGCGGCTGATCGCCGCCTTCGACATCGTCAACGCCCAGTTCCAGCGGCTGTTCACCCATCTTTTCGGCGGCGGCACCGCCGAGCTGCAGCTGATCGAATCCGACGATCCGCTGGAAGCCGGCCTCGAAATCCTCGCCCGTCCGCCCGGCAAGAAGCCGCAGACCATGACGCTGCTCTCCGGCGGCGAACAGGCGCTGACGGCAATGGCACTGATCTTTGCCGTCTTCCTCACCAATCCGGCGCCGATCTGCGTGCTCGACGAAGTCGACGCGCCGCTCGACGACCACAATGTCGAGCGCTACTGCAATCTGATGGACGAGATGGCGGCCTCCACCGAAACCCGCTTCGTCATCATCACCCACAATCCGATCACCATGGCCCGCATGAACCGCCTCTTTGGCGTCACCATGGCCGAGCAGGGAGTCTCCCAACTCGTCTCTGTCGACCTGCAAATGGCCGAGCGCCTGCGCGAGATTGCCTGAGGTAGCATCCGATTTCGGATGTTCCGCAGTGTTTGAGATCCAGCCCCTCATCCGCCTGCCGGCACCAGCCGGGGTCGAGCCACGGGTCTCGACCCGTCCTTCGGACCCCCACTTGCGGGGCGAAGGGACATTGCCGCGCCCTCTGCGTTTCCCTCCGACCTTTCGCAGGGCAGGCCCCCTCTGCCCGTTTCTTACAGGGTGAGGGGCAACCATCAGCGCCAACCGAGCATCCATTTGGACGCCGAGCGCTGGCGACGCAATTTCAGCAAAGGTGCGGCGCGGTTTTGCGCCCAGAAATTGCGTAAAATCAAGGACTGAGCAATAAACACCAAAAAAGGTCGGCTCTCTTGTCGCTTGTACCCCATTTGGGTGATGCTCTTTTCGCTGACTTGCATTAGAAGTTGTTTCAACGCAACCTAATTACTCTGCTGGAAAGCGGGCGACCAGAGGTTGCGCATTGTCGAATTTGCGTGCGGTTTTCCGGGCGAGGGCAAGAACCGGAAACCGAGAGCAAATCTTGGGAAGTGGTGATCTATTTTCCCAGGAATTGCGTAAAACGAGATCAGGACGGTTCTGTTTTGAGAAAAAGCTGAATCGTTTTCGGGTTGAGGGACCCCCCGTCCGGTTTTCCTGGCCGGACGGAAACAAGGCTTTGCGGGACATTGTTGCAGTCCCGCAAAGCTTTTTTTGTGCCCTTTTTTCTGTTTGAGCACCTTTCAACCGTTTCGACGTCGGCCACAGCCAAGATTTATTGTGCAGCGCAACATTCTGCCGCATTTGTCGATTTTCATTTCAACACCAACGGATTAAGCTAATCTCGATTTGGTGTTGGGGGGAAGATGACCAAGTGGGTCTATAGGTTCGGCGACGGGCAGGCTGAGGGCCGGGCGCGCGATCACGAGATTCTGGGCGGCAAGGGCGCCAATCTGGCGGAAATGTGCGCGCTCGGACTGCCGGTGCCGCCGGGGCTGACGATCGTCAGCGACGCCTGCAACACCTATTACAAGAACGGCCGCCATATCGAGGATGCGGTGAAGGCGGAGGTCCGCGCCGGCATATCGGCGATCGAGGCGGTCACCGGCCGTCACTTCGGCTCCGTCAGCCAGCCGCTGCTGCTCTCGGTGCGCTCCGGCGCTCGCGTTTCCATGCCGGGCATGATGGACACCGTGCTCAATCTCGGCCTCAACGACGAGACCGTACAGGCGCTCAGCCATGATGCCGGCGACGCGCGTTTTGCCTGGGACAGCTACCGCCGTTTCATCCAGATGTATGCCGATGTCGTCATGGGCCTCGGCAACGACGCCTTCGAGGAGATCCTGGAAGACGAGAAGGCCAAGCTCGGCCATGAGTTCGATACCGAGCTCAGCGCCTCGGAATGGCAGCATATCGTCTCGCTCTACAAGAAGCTGATCGAGGAGGAACTGGAGCAGGAATTCCCGCAGGATCCCGAAGTTCAGCTCTGGGGCGCGGTCGGCGCCGTCTTTTCCAGCTGGATGAGCGCGCGCGCCGTCACCTACCGCCAGCTCCACAATATTCCGGAAGGCTGGGGCACGGCGATCAACATCCAGGCGATGGTCTTCGGCAATCTCGGCAATGCGTCGGCCACCGGCGTTGCCTTCACCCGCAACCCTTCGACCGGCGAGAGCGCGCTTTACGGCGAATTCCTGGTCAATGCCCAGGGCGAGGATGTCGTGGCCGGCATTCGCACGCCGCAAAGCATCACCGAGGAGGGGCGGATTTCCTCCGGCTCCGAAAAACCCTCGATGGAAAAGCTGATGCCGGAGGCGTTTCGCGAGCTCTGCCGCATCTGCACCGAGCTCGAGATCCACTACCGCGACATGCAGGATATCGAATTCACCATCGAGCGCGGCAAGCTCTGGATGCTGCAGACCCGTTCGGGCAAGCGCTCGACCCGGGCGGCGATGAAGATCGCCGTCGACATGGTCGATGAGGGCGTGATCACCGAGGACGAGGCGGTGCTGCGCATCGAGCCCTCCAGCCTCGACCAGCTGCTGCATCCGACGATCGATCCGCGCGTCACCCGCCAGGTAATCGGCACCGGGCTGCCGGCTTCGCCGGGGGCTGCCACCGGCGCCATCGTCTTTACCGCTGAAGAGGCGGTCGAGGCGGAAGCCGAAGGCCGAAAGGTCATCCTGCTGAGGGTCGAGACCAGCCCCGAGGATATTCACGGCATGCATGCCGCCGAAGGCATTCTGACGACCCGCGGCGGCATGACCAGCCATGCGGCGGTCGTTGCCCGCGGCATGGGCATCCCCTGCGTCGTCGGCGCCGGCACCATGCGCATCGACGTGCGCAACGAGCGGCTGCTCGGCGTCGGCGTGACGCTGAAGAAGGGCGATATCATCACCATCGACGGCTCGGCTGGCCAGGTGCTGAAAGGCGAGGTGCCGATGATCCAGCCGGCGCTGTCGGGCGATTTCGGACGCATCATGGGCTGGGCCGACCGCGCCCGGCGCATGACGGTGCGCACCAATGCCGATACGCCGGCCGATGCGCTCGCCGCCCGCTCCTTCGGCGCCGAAGGCATTGGCCTTTGCCGCACCGAACACATGTTCTTCGAGGGCGAGCGCATCCACGTGATGCGCGAGATGATCCTGGCCGTCGATGAGAAGGGCAGGCGGCTGGCGCTCGACAAGCTGCTGCCGATGCAGCGGCTGGATTTCACCGGCCTCTTCACCGTCATGCACGGCCTGCCGGTAACGATCCGCCTGCTTGATCCGCCGCTGCACGAATTCCTGCCGAAGACCGATGACGAAGTCGCCGAGGTCGCCTTCGCCATGGGCATGGAGGCATCCGTGCTTCGCCAGCGCGTCGATGCGCTGCACGAGTTCAATCCGATGCTCGGCCATCGTGGCTGCCGGCTGGCGATCTCCTATCCCGAAATCGTCGAGATGCAGGCCCGCGCCATCTTCGAGGCGGCGGTCGCCGCAGCTAAGGAGACCGGGGCTGCCGTCGTACCGGAGATCATGGTGCCGCTCGTTGGCCTCCGCACCGAGCTCGATTACGTCAAGGCGCACATCGATGCCGTCGCCGGCGACGTCATGAACGAAGCCGGAATGAAGATCGATTATCTCGTCGGCACGATGATCGAGCTGCCGCGCGCGGCGCTTCGCGCCCATGTGATTGCCGAAGCCGCCGAATTCTTCTCCTTCGGCACCAACGACCTGACGCAGACCACCTTCGGCATCTCGCGCGACGACGCCTCGGCCTTCATCCCCACCTATCAGCGCAAGGGCATCATCGAGCACGATCCCTTCATCTCGCTCGATTTCGACGGTGTCGGCGAATTGATCAGCATCGCCGCCGAACGCGGCAGGCGCACCCGCAACGACATGAAGCTCGGCATCTGCGGCGAACATGGCGGCGACCCGGCCTCGATCCGCTTCTGCGAGACGATCGGCCTCGATTACGTGTCCTGCTCGCCCTTCCGCGTGCCGATCGCGAGGTTAGCGGCGGCGCAGGCGGTGATTGCAGGCAATCTGGAGATCAGGCGCGGTCCGAAAGACCTGCGGGCAACCGTGTAGGATAGTCGCTGCAGCGTGGGGCAGGGCGCCCGTGGCAGTCAGTGACGATGCCGCCAACGATCGCGGTAGATATACGGCCCGTTCAGCTCCCAGGCCATGTTGTTCATCATCTCAGCGCTTTGCGCCCGCGATTCGGCGCGCCGGTCGAGATCGATGCGCTGCAAGCAGGTGGCAAAACCATCCGTGCCGCGGCGGAAGCCATAGCTCTGGCACCGCTGCTCATCCGCTGCCCGCCGCTCCTCCGGCGTCATCGTCTGGCAGGCCGAGAGCCCGGCGACGATGGTGGCCATGACGGTGATGAGAAGACGAATGCGCATTGGTTTGGTCCTTGGAATGCTTTTCTCCGAGGAAAGGCCATTCGAATGCCGGCGTCAAGCTATTGCCTCGATCCCGGAGATCGCTGAGGCTTAGATGATGACGCGAACCGTCTGCCGTGCAGCCCCCTCATCCGACCCTTCGGGCCACCTTCTCCCCGCTGGGGCGAAGGGGATTTGCCGCAACCTCTCGCTTCCCTCTTCTCCCCTCGGGGAGAAGGTGCCCGGTAAGGCGAATGAGGGGGCCGGCGAAGCCGGTCTGCCGTTGCGTCTCACTCCACCTCTCCTCCCTCATTCCTGTGCTCGTCACAGGAATCCAGCCACCGCGCGTCGGCGCGGTGAATGACGCTCATAGGCGAAGCCGGTCTCCTGCGCCCAAGGACTTGGGCGCACTGGATTCCTGTGACGAGCACAGGAATGAGGGAGATTGGGGTGACGCTCTCACCTGACTTCAAGCCGCCCCAGCCGGATCCCCGATCGGCAGCAGCGCCGGATTGAGCGGCGGATCCTGCGGGTTCTTCGTATCAGCAGGATCCTGTGCCGGCGTCAGCGGCGGCTTTTGCTGGATGGGGTCGGGAATGCCGGGGGTCGGCGTCGGGCCGCGCGGTGTGTCGGCATTGGGTGTCGGGATCGGGTCTTTGTTGGGCATGAGTGCCTCCTTTTCGAAAAAGGAACGGCAGGCTTGGCACTTGGTTCCACTTTCGCTTGCCAACCTTTCTATGCATGAGGGCCATTCCTATGTATGAGGAAAGCTTGCAAACTTGGAACGAGCATGGCCCTTCGCGATCGATTTTCGAAAAAACTGAGCTGTCCGCAATGCGGCAATGAGGGCTTTGCCGAGGCCTCGGAAGTTGATGATCCCAAGCGCAAGCACCCGGATTTCAAGGTCGATCAGCTGCCGCGCGGTTTTGGCGTGCAGCGGCCTTCCAATCATCAGGAAAATTTCGTCATCAAGTGCGAATGCGGTCGCAAGTTCCCCTTCCGCAGCGTTGCGGAAGCCGCGGCCGAGCGCCGCTAACATCTTGATCTAGAATTCAGATCCGCTCCAGCAGTTCGATGAAGGCATCGGCGAAACGCACCAGCGGCGCGGTCTCTTCATCGGGCGCCTGCATGCGGATCTCGGTGCCGTTGCCGTCGAGCAGCGCCAGCACGACGCGCATCTCCTGGCCGTCACCTGGGATACGCAGCACGGCAATGCGCCGGCAATCATCGATGAGGCCGCCGGCCGGCAGGTCGAACAGCAATTCGCCGCCGGAGCGTGCCGCTGCCTGGCGCACCGCCTCGCAGAAGCCGGCATCGCCGCCGGCATAACCTTCGAGCGAAAGTTCGAGCTCAAGCAGCTCCATCGGCAGCATCGGCTCGGACTGATGGTCGATCCCGCCAAGCACTGACGCCTGCGGCCTTGCTGCAATCTCGGGTGAAATCATCCCGTCTCTCCTCTACATCTGGAGATAAAACCCCGGCAGAATGACCTTTTTTTGACATATCAGCAAGGGCTTATGAAGCCGCCGCCGGTTCGTCATGGCCTTCGCCGAGGATTCCAACGCAATGCCTCAGACAATAGTTTCAATTTAGCCGAATCTTGCCCCAGATCCGGATGATGTTAGGCCGGGCCGGCCTAAAATCTGAATCCGGATCTAATTCAATGAATAGAGCATGATGTCGTCCGAAAACCGCTTCACACTTTTCGGCATCATGCTCTAAACAGGGTGGAGGCGATTTGCGTGGTCGAACGCGCGGGCGCTGACGAGCAACCGGTAAGTTTGATGGCCATCCGCTTCGACCGCCCCGTTTCCAACGCCGCCCGCTTTTCGCGGCTGCTCGCGGCGTTTTCCCTGGTGCTGGCGCTGGCTGTGATGATTGCCCATCGCTTCGGCGGCCTCGCCACACCCTATCTGGTACTGCTGCTGATTGCCGCCGCCGGCGGCGCGCTGCTTTCCGCCATGCTTGCCGCAGTCGGGCTGCGTAGCCTCTGGATGACGGGGGCCGAGGGCGGGCTGGCGGCGCTGGCGGCGCTGATTTATGCCGCCTTTCCGCTCGGCCTCGGCGCCTATGCCACCGAGCGCTACATGACGCGGCCCGATATCTACGACGTCTCCACCGATCCGGTCTCGGTGCCTGACTGGCTTTCGCCGCCGCACTCCGACCAGATCTGGCTGAAGCGCAATGTGCAGGTGACGCCGGAGGACCGCGAAAAGCAGCTCGCCGCATATCCCGAACTCACCGGCCGGCGCTATGAGGGCGCGCTCGACCGCGTGCTCGAAGCGGTGCGCAAGGTCGCCAAGATGAGCGGCATGACCATCACGAAAAGCAGTGGCGACACCGAGCCCGACCGTGATGCCGAGGACAAGCCGGTGAAGCCGCCGCAGCCGGGCGACGATGCGGTGGCCGATGCGCCCAATACCATCCCCGTGCCGACGCCGCGCCCCTATGACGACGATGTCGCCAAGCTGATCCGCGGCGTCAACGGCGTGACGCTGCAGGGCACCACCCGCACGCTGATCCTCGGCCTGCGCTTCGATATCATCATTCGGCTCCGCGAAGAGGCCGAAACCACCTTCGTCGACATCCGCGTCGCCTCCCGCTACGGCCAACACGACCTCGGCTTCAGCGCCGAAATCGCCGGCGATTATTTGAAGGCGCTGGATGCCGAGCTGCTGGGGATTGCGGGTGGGTGAGCAACGGTGGCGCAAGGCGCCAGCAATCGATCCGGCGAATCGATTGCAGTTGCGAACGCCCTGAACCCAAGCGAAGGGCCGGGATAGGGTGCGGCAGATTCGACGCCCTTCGGGCCGCGACCTCTCTCCGACCTCATCCTGAGGCGCCCCGCAGGGGCCTCGAAGGACGAGGCCGGCCACTGGTATCTCCTCCGGCAATGGATGCGGCCGCAGCGCGCATCACCCGCCCCCGTCCTTCGAGGCTCCGGCCTCTGGCCTGCGCGCCTCAGGATGAGGGCTGATCGGTGTGCCATGTGGCTGGTGGGCTGGTCGGTCCCGCAAGACCGTAAGGAAGGGGGCCGCCGAAGCCGGTCTTTCCTTACAACGCCTATGCGGGATTCGACCGCGCTCGCGTCGGCATGGCGGGATAATTACGATGAGAGGGCGTGCCGTGTGGCCCCCTCATCCGCCTGCCGGCACCTTCTCCCCGAGGGGAGAAGAGATTTGCGGCAACCTCTCCGTTCCTCGCCGACCTCTCGCAGGGCACGTCTCCTCGCCCCGCGAGCCGGGGTCCGGAGGACGGGTCGAGACGAGTGGCTCGAGCCCGGTAAGGTTAGGGTGAGGGGCAGCCATCCGCGCGAAGGCAGAGACCCACTCACTCCTCCACCACCAACCACCCGGTATACCGCACCACCAACCCCGTCAGCCGCCCGCCGATCTCCACGTGGAAGTGGAACCGCCCATCCCGCTCCTCCTCATACGTCTCCCCGCCAGGCGCCAGAAACATCGGCAGCGGAATCCCGCAAAACCGCCAGCCGCGCACCACGAGCCGCAGCTTTTCCCCATCCGGCACCAGCGCCATCAGCACCCGGAATGGCCCGAACACCTCGGCGAGCAGATCCCGGTCACGGCCCTTTGCCTCGACCTGCCAGCTGCGGAACACCGTGCCGCCGAAATCGCGTGTCCAGATCTCCTTGTCGCCATCGGCAACGAAACGCACCGTGACCGGCACATCCTCACCCGCTGGGGGAAAGCCGATGAGGCGCGCGACGATCCTCGCCAGCAGCCCGCCGCCGCGCTCGATCCGCGCCCGGCCGGAGGCGACGCGCGCGCCGCCGGCATGCAGCGCGGCGAGGGCCGGCGGCAGCCGCTCCCAGGCGCTGCCGAGGATTCTCTGGTAGAGCGGCTGGCGTGCCTCCTCGTGTTCCATCGTGATGCCGGATGTGATCGCAAAACGCTGGAAGGCCGCTTCGAAATCCGCAAGCTGCAATTCCCCCGCCGCCGGCCGCGCACCATTCTCCGGCCGCACGCCGCTCAGCAGCCGGCGCACCAGCGCGTCCACGCCGATAACAGGAATGAACGGCCCGTCATCACCTTCGGCAATCAGATGCCAGCCGCAGGACAGCCGCCGTCCGGCGTGATCGACACCGCCGACGCGCACGAACATGCCGCCGCGATGTTCGCCCACCGCGAAAGCGTGGCTGGCGCGCTGCAGCAGCCGCGAAAACGGCAACAGCGACGGCAGGAGCCGGAGGCGGACGAGCCTTGCCGCAAGGCTGAGCAAGCGCTGCAGCGGCTGCGGCTCCGTGCCGACCCCGGTGAAAGTCGATTGCAGGCCGGCAAAGCGTGCCGGCAGCAGCTTGAGATCCGGCGCATCCACCAGCAGGAATTTCCGGCTGCGCAGCGGCTTAACCCCCGGCGGCGCCACCGTCACCCGCATCGCATCGATCAGCCCGCGCCCGGAGGCCGGCTGCCCATGGCGCAGCACCGGAACCTTCTTGCCGGCATAGCTCGCGATCGCTCTCACGACATTGAGCCCGATCTTGACATGCGCCGACGGGGCAATGCCCGCCGCGACAGTGTCGACCCGGGAGAAATGCGGCGCCATCGCCTCCAGTGCCGCAAAGGAAAGCGCAGGCAGGCTGCTCAGCCCCGACAGCGCGAAGGTGCCCTGGGCCTTGGCCGCCGCATCCAGCCCACTGATGCCGGCGACGAAACCGGTGCTGTCGGCGATATCGGCATAATCGATGCCGAGATCGATGCAGGCCTCGACCACCTTATAAGCATCCTTCCCGAAGCTCTGGAACGGCCCCGAGGCATCGACGACGAGATGAGGCCTCAGCCGCGTCAGCTGTTCGATGAGGTCGCCGTCTCGGTCGAAGCTGACGGCCTGCACCATCGCGCCGAGATTGTGGCTTCCCAGGCCCTCGGCGCCATCTTTCGGCGTCCGGAGATCGGCAACGAAATCGTCAGCCTTTTCCAGCGACCGCCCCCCAACCAGCAGCCTGAGCCGCGGTTCATCGCCAAGCAGCCGGGCAAGCCGCCCGCCAAACGTGCCGTAACCGCCGATGATGAGCAGCGAAAACCGGTCCTCGCTCATGTGATGAAGCGGCCGCGCTGCTGCGGCGTCGGCACCATGCAGCTTTGCCGGCCGGCAATCTTCAGCCGGTTGCGGGCGATGTATTCATAGAGCGCATCGGCCGCCCGCCGCGGCAGCAGCCGGAAGATCTTGACCAGCAAATAGGGAAAGCCGAGCCCCGCCACCATGCGGATCGAGCCGTCGGATTTGAAGAAGGCGCGGCCATTTTCGATCAGGATATTGGTCTCGTAGTCGCGCGCATGAAGCCCGTAATGCCGGTAGAGCGCGGCGCCGAGCGGCGTCTGCGCCGCCAGGAAGCGGTATCGCTGCTGCTTGTCATGTTTCAGCGCGAATTTCACCCAGCCGGAGCAGAACACGCATTCGCCATCGAAGACGATCAACGGCCGGTCATCGGCAAAGGCGGGCACATCGGCATCGTTGCGATAGCTGTAATCGGCTTGAGCCCGCATCATCATCTCCCCATCCTCATGACCCCACCCTCATATTCATGCCGCCGGCCGGTAGAGGGCGGCAAGCGAAGGCGGCCCATCCGCCGCGATCTCGCCACGCTCCAGAAGATCCTCGATATGGGCGAGCACCGAAAGGGCGGCCGCCCCATGCAGCTTCGGATCGGTGTCGCGATAGATCACCTTCACCATCTCGGCAATCCGCTGGTCGCCTGCCTGGACGCGCGCCAGCACGGCCTGCTCGCGCCTGAGGCGATGCGCCTTCAGCGCGTTGAGGAAGGTCGAGGGTTCCGTCACCGGCCCGCCATGGCCGGGCAGCAACAACCGGTCGTCGCGCGCAATCAGCCGGTCGAGTGATTCCATGTAATCCGCCATCGAGCCATCCGGCGGCGCGATGATCGAGGTCGACCAGACCATGACGTGATCGCCGGAGAACAGGATGTCGCGGCCTTCAAGCGCAAAGGCGGCATGATTGGCCGTGTGCCCCGGCGTCAGCACCGCGCTCAGCGCCCAGCCATCGCCCGATAGGCGCTCGCCGTCACTGAGCGTTATATCGGGCACGAAGGATAGATCCGAGCTTTCGGAAAAGGGATTGATCTCGCCATCCCTGAGCGGCCGCGCCGGCCGGTGCGGCCCTTGGCCCACCGTCACCGCCCCCGTTGCCGCCTGCAGGCGCCTGGCCAGCGGCGAGTGGTCGCGATGCGTGTGGCTGACGAAGATATGCGTCACCGCGCGGCCGGCAAGCGCTGCCATCAGCGCCTGAAAATGCGCCTCATCCTCCGGGCCGGGATCGATGACCGCGACGGAGGACGAGCCGACGATATAGCTGTTGGTGCCGAAAAAGGTGAAAGGCCCGGGATTGTTCACTGTAACCCGCTCGACCCCTGAAACAACCGGCACGGCCTGCCCATAGGCCGGCTCGAAAGCGAGGTCGAATGCGGGACTGTCCATGAAGGAATGATCTCGGGCCGATGACGTCGCCACTTCCTAGCACGACGGCGGGTGCTGCGCAGCGCATAAATCTGCGCCGGGTTAAACTTAGTCATTGTGACAGGCGAAGAGCTTTGCTAATCAGGCGTCGATTTGAGCAGGCGGTTTCCGCTCAAGCTCTGGTGGGGCGTCGCCAAGCGGTAAGGCAACGGTTTTTGGTACCGTCATCCCTGGTTCGAATCCAGGCGCCCCAGCCATATTTCTTACGGGTTCTCCATGGCTCGACGATCCAAGGGTCGACACCGTCAAAACATAATAGTTCATCAAAAGCTTGCGTTATAATCCAGGCCCTATGGCCCCCATCCTCGATTGTCTAGGTGATCGCACTACAGTTGAATGCCCCGCGTAGCCAATGACGCAGTTGCTGCCTCTGATGTTTTTTTCATCGCCACTGCGCAGTTCTCTACTATTGAGTTTTGGCTAACGCTGCCGGAGCGCGAACGATATTGCTTTAGGATTTCCGAGCATGACCGGATAATTCCCACTAGATCGCCAATTTCCAGGTCGCTGATCCGACGTTCCAGAAACGGAAAATAATTTTGAGCAACGCGATAGGGATTATTGCTTTGAGGCTCATCAATCATCTGCTTAACACAGATAGCATGTGCCTTGTTGAATGCGGCCATATAATCGGTGTATTCATTCGATTTTGTCCTACTTTCCAGTAGAAATCGCGCGAACTGATTGTTGAGGTGCCGATTTTCTCTAAATCCCGACTGTTTTGAAAACGCGTATGCGACGTCAAATAGCCGTTCCACCTCCTTAAATTGACTGAGCGATATCCTACACATTGCATATTGTAGCCAAAACAGCGGATGTGATCTGGAGTGTCGTAGATCTTTTATATCTTCAAAGTATTTCACCATGTGGATAAGGCGTTTATCGGAGGATATCGCACTTTCCACGAAACGAAATCGCGAAAAATTTTTGTATATGTACGCGTATTGCTGATCATTGTCGTGAACAACATCGAGGTGTCTCATCGTCTTAGTCATCACGTCAATCACGAATGACGTTTCTATCAGTTTCTTTATTACGTAGTCTGAAAAGACCGACGATCTAATAGAAATCTGGCCGCCTCGGATAAGCGAAAAGTCGCGCAGCTTGGCTGCATGTTCGCCTATTGCCTTGCGTGCATCAAATTGAACCAATTCGCTGATAAGCGACAAGTCGGAACGGACTTGCGCAAGGTTGAGAAGTTGAGAGACTATTAAGACTGTACGAACCCTATCTCGCGCTTCGGGGGGGGCCTGGAAATTCAGAATCTCCTGAATGCGCGACCTATATTTGGTGAGTCGAGCGCCTCCAGTATGACAAAGAGCAACTCACTGGAACAATCTTTCTCGATGAACCTCTTTTTCTGTTCGAACGGCAGCGCCTGTCGGGAACCCCATAGCGCATATTTATCGAGGAAACCTATGCACGCAGATATTTCCTTTTCGTTCAAACGGTCCAAGCTAAACAGCTCAACTGCGTTATTAAAGGCATTTGTTATTTCGCCCTCTTGTAGCTCCGTTTGAGAAGTTCTTGCGCTTGCAACAATGTGTATGTCTTTCCGGCCGAGCGCGATTATCGATTTTATTGCATCTATATGGGAGAACGCATCATCGATAAGGAGAACTATATCGCCAGGGATATTTCTTATTATTGGTATCTCTTTAAGAATAATCGATGAATTCGAAGTCGCTCTATATACCTGAAAATTACGAGCAGCTAATTTATAGCCCACAGAATCAAGGAAAGTCGTCTTCCCATTCCCTGTGTTTGAGTAGATCAAAGCGTGATCCAGTCGGGATGAAGCGATATTGTCGGCAACATAGTCAGAGTCGTCGCGGTTTATAGCGTAACCGCCCGATTGGAACCGCCTGCCGCCTAGCGCCCTGATGGCCTAAGACACGTGTTTAACGACGTCGTTAGCGACGTGTCTTAGGCGAGGATTGCGATGCGCGTTGAAATTCTTGGGCAGGAACGTCGACGGCGGTGGCGCGAAGAAGACAAGCTTGCGATTGTCATGTCGGTTGGGGTTTCTGGAGCCACGATCACAGAGATTGCTCATCGTCATGATGTAACGCGGCAGCAGATATACGCCTGGCGTAGCGAGCTCAAGAAGAAGGGGCTGCTCCCGGTGTCTTCGAATGCATTGTTCATTCCCGTCGATCTGAATGCCGTGCAGAACGATGCCCCTAAATTGAGGGAGAGCTGCTCCGGGATGATTGAGCTACGATTGATCTGCGGCCGCACGCTTCGTTTCGAGAGTTCTATGGCTCCCGATGTCCTGACGCAGATTATCCGGGCAGTGGAAGCAGCATGATTGGGCCTGGGACCGGCGTTCGGGTGTATCTTGCGTGCGGGATCACGGATATGCGCAAGGGAGTAGAAGGCCTTGCCGCGCTTGCGCAGGATGTTTTGCGTCAGAAGCCGACTGGCGGCGCGGTCTTCGCCTTTCGCGGCAAGCGTGGCGATCGTTTGAAGCTGCTGTATTTTGATGGCCAGGGCTTCTGCCTGTATTACAAGATCTTGCAGAAGGGGCGGTTTCCTTGGCCTTCGGCATCCGACGGGACTGCCCGGCTGACGTCGGCCCAACTGGCGATGTTGTGGGAAGGGATCGATTGGCGTCGTCCTGATTGGGGTGCGCCACCGGCCCGTGTCGGGTGATTTTATCCCACTGAAACCACTGGTTTTTATGGAAATTTATCCTGTCTCGTGGTAGTCAGGATCATGTCTAGCGCGACGACAAATCTTCCGGACGATCCAGCCTTTCTCAAGGCAATGATTGCCGCTTTGCAGGCGGAAAACGCGAAGATGTCGGCCACATTGCAGGCGCATGATCAGTTAATCCAAACGCTGCGGCTGCGCATTGCCAAGCTGAAGAAACAGGTCTTCGGCAAGTCGTCTGAAAAGATTGAGCGTGAAATCGAGCAGTTGGAACTGGCGCTTGAGGATCTGTTGATCGCCGCCGCTGAAGGCAGTACGGCGCCAATCGATGAACCTGATGAGGCGGCGTCTGTTGTTCCCTTGGCGGATACGTCTGAAAAGATCATGCGCCGGCGCCCACGCGTCTCGGACAAGGCGGTTCGCGAGCGCCGAGAGCTCGATCCTGGCTCCTGCTGCCCGGAATGCGGAGGTGAATTGCGTCTTGTCGGTGAGGACGTCAGCGAAATCCTCGACATGATCGCCGCGCAGATGAAAGTCATCGAAGTTGCTCGACTGAAGAAGTCCTGCCGCTGCTGCGAGAAAATGGTGCAGGTGGCAGCACCCAGCCGCCCGATACCGGGCAGCATGGCCGGCGCTGGCCTCTTGGCGTACATTCTGGTCTCGAAGTTCGACGACCATTTGCCACTGTACCGTCTGAACGAGATCTTCGCCCGCATGGGCGCCGACATTCCCGACAGCACGATGGTTGATTGGTGTGGTCGCGCCATGCAGGTTCTGCAGCCTCTCATCGAGCGGATCGAAACGGCGGTCATGGCAAGTGACCTGCTTCATGCGGACGACACCCCGATCAGGGTGCTGGATCGCTCGCTGCGAGACAAGGGGTTGGGCAAGGGTGTGAAGAAGGGCAGGATCTGGACGTATGTCCGCGATCAGCGTCCATGGGCAGGCAGTTCCCCGCCCGGTGCAGTCTACTATTTTGCTCCTGACTGGAAAGAAGAGCACGTCCACCGCCACCTCAAGCAATCAAGCGGCATCCTTCAGGCTGACGGCTACAAAGGATATGGCAAGCTATACTCGCCTGGAGAAAAGGGAGAATCTCGCTTCAAGGAAGCCGCCTGCTGGGCTCATTGGCGACGAGACTTCCACGATATCTGGACATCAAACAAGTCCGAGATCGCGCGAGAGGCTCTTCATCGCATCGGAGCGCTTTACGACATCGAGCGTGGCATCAATGGGCAGCCTCCTGAGATCCGTCTTGCTGCGCGTCAAAAGCAGAGCAAGCCTAAGGCCGATGCATTCCGCCACTGGGCTGAAGCTCAACTCACGCGCATTCCGGGCAAAAGCGATCTGGCGACAGCTTTCCGCTACGGATTGAGCCGATGGTCTTCGCTCTGTCTGTTCCTCGAAGACGGTCGCGTTGCGATCGACAACAATGCCGCCGAGCGGGCACTGCGTCCGATAGGCGTGGGAAGACGAAACTGGCTCTTCGCGGGAGCCGATACGGGAGCGGAGACCTTGGCACGCGCCATGACGATCATCGAGACGGCAAAGATGAATGGTCTTGATCCGCAGGCCTATCTGGCAGACGTGCTCGATCGCATCCACGATCACAAGATCAATCGGTTAGACGAATTGCTTCCGTGGAACTGGTCGGCGATCACCACAATCGACGCGAAGGCAGCCTGATGGCGACAGTCACCTACGTCCGTACGATCAAATTTGTTGCCGAAATCCTCGAAGAGGACCCGGAGCTTCTTCAGGCAATTGTCTCCAACGATGATAATCTGAGCTACGGCAGCATCATCTCCGTGTACACCGGAGACGACGAATCGGTGACCGCACTGACGGACGACGGCATGGACGAATTGGAGCAGATGCTCAAAGATGCCCGCCGCTCACCCCAAGAATGGAACGACTTCCTCGACAGCTTTGTTGACGACGAGCTGCTCGTCGCTCGCATCAAAGCAAAATCGCCGCGGTAGCAATCGGGCGGTTACTTTATAGCGTACGCGAATGTCTTTTGTATTATATCAGCCGCGAATAAATCGTAGTCGAAACTACCCGCCATCATGAAATCGATAACATCAATGTCTCGAAGAGACCGCGCCGGCGTGCTTGGAATTGCAATCTTTTCCCAAGCTGAAAGGTAATCGATTTTCGGGGCTGCATTATCGGGGCGTATACTCTCAACTATATCGGCTAGCCCCTCGACGCCAACTTCAATAATCGATCCGAACTGCTCAAGTTTTTTTTGAAGAGAGCGAGACGGTTTATTTTTGATAATAAAAAATATTCGTTCCTTCATTCCTTCAAAGGTATTAAGTACTCGAGCTACATCGAGGTCAAAAAGAGAATAACCCACAAAAACGATGCAGGGGGATGTAATTATGTCGTTCCTGAATCGCTCACCCCACGCTGAGCGGGAAAAGTCGTCCGAAAAATACTGGGAATCTGTAAGTTTTATTTCCTGTTTGAATTCGTTAAAGCTAGCAGATTGAATATACCCGTTAATATGTATGACAGGAAGTGTTCGGTAATCGACGTCGGATGGCTTTTTTAGGGGGTGTAAACTGCATGCGGTTGTCCCGATTTCCCTAAACATGTTTCGATGACGTTGTCGTAGTTTGTTGTATAAATTTCCTTCCATTTAAACTGGCAAACGGACTCTTGTGATGGCGATACAGTGTTAACCACATAGAACGCCTTCAAAAGCTTATAGAGGCCGTGTTCTCCATGTTCATCTTCGTACAGATCAGCCAAAGACGAGAGATCGTCGCTATCTTCACCGAGGTCACTCTTAAAGTATTCTGTGAGTTTTCGGCCAGAAGGCACATCGATTTCATTTCCTTCGAGGTCAACGCTTTTCGCTGTTAGCGAAAAGCCTGCACCTGCAAACAACACACATTGGCGGTTGCGATAGCTGCGCATCAAAGTCGTGAGTTTCTGTACCGCTTCCATGAGCCCTCCGGTCGACTGACTGCCACAGAACCCTGCGAACCACGTCAATGCGGACAGGTTTATCAGAGATTCTCATTTTACAAAGTCGCCAAAACCCTCGATTGAACATGGTATGGGCGGCGAAAGGGTGTGGGCGCGCATTGCGGTCGTCGGGAGAGGTCGCGCTGCTAGCGGTTCGGCATAAATCCATCAGGAGGATATGTTCTCAAGATACAGCTACGGCGTCGGGGATGCTCAGTCTATGTGTCCAGCGTCTCTAAGAAGGGCGTCTTCATCCGCATCGGCAGGCGTCACCGAGATGAACTCTTCAGGGGTGACGGGTCCAAGTTTTAGCATGTCGATCAGCTTCCGGTCTTTTGAACACCAAAGGACTGCGATGCCTTTGGGGGGCTAGAATATCTCGCGCTCCGCCGTTCCGGCGTATTCGCCTCATATAGTCCGATTGTTGGGCGACTGCCTGAACCTGGTGTCTTGAAATTGGCCGCCGCTGTATCTTGTCGAAGAGTGCGGCGACGCGATTTGTGCCCCCGCCGGCAGCCCCCGCCGCAATCGTCAACACCAGCTCATGACCTCCTGTGTCAGCCGCTCCAGCGGCAACGAAGCGGCCTTCAAGCTGATGCTGACGACGTCCTGGACGGCGTCGAAGAGGGGTACGCGGGCGCAGATAACCGGCCGCTCCTGCGCCTTACCGTCCCTCCGCGAACAAACGAACACCTGTGAGTTCGGCAAGCTTCTCCAGCAGCACCTCCTGAAACCCAAGATCCCCAACCTCCGCTGCCGCCTCCCGCCGCTGCCGATGATACCAATAACCACCGCTGACCTTCGCAGCCTCCGCATCGCTTGCCGCAAGCCATGTCTGGGTGAGGTGCCCCATCTCAAGGTCATCGGGCGCGCCGGCGCCGCCCATCTTCGTTGGCACCCAGCCGGGATCCACCGCGTTGCTGAAAATATCCGGCCAATGGCGGGCGATAGCGGCGGCGAGGGTGGCGATGTAGAGCTTGCTTTCCGAGTAGGCCTGGCTGGCGTTCCACGGCCGCTTCTTCCAGTCGATATCGTCAAGGGCGCTGCTGCCGCTGCGGTGCATGCCGCTGCTGAGATAGACCAGGCGATCGGGACGCGCGATCCAGGCGGTGAGCAGATAGGGGGCAAGCACATTCACCGCCAGCGTCTTGGCGTGACCATCAGGCGTTTCGCCCCGGCTCCGCTCGAGGTAGATGCCGGCATTGTGGATGACGGCGTCCATGCGGCCGATGGCGTTGACCTGCTCGGCGATCGATCGCGTTGCCGTGGCGCTGGCGAGATCGCCGATGACGAGGCCGAGGGCTGCAGCCGAAATCTCTGAGATAGCGGCGGCGCGCTCCCGGGAGCGGGCATGGAGCACGACGTCATGGCCCTCCTTCATCAGGGTGCGGGCGGCGGCAAGGCCGAGGCCATCGGTGGAACCGGTGATGAAAATGCGGCTCATGGGGTTTCCCTTCGCGGCGGTGGGGTAGGGCAGTCAAGCAGCTTTTGGCTGGTTGCTCAATGCGGGAGTTGGGGTGTGGGTTCCCGGTGTTTGGCCGATATGTAGCCGGTTCGGACCGATCTAAGACCCCTCCCCAACCCCTCCCCACAAGGGGGAGGGGCTAGCCCAGCATCACCGCTTTGCCCGAGATCATCTCGTTGTTTGCCGATCTGGAGTTTTGGGAGTTGCGGAGCGGCAGGTTAAGCCCCTCCCCCTTGTGGGGAGGGGTTTGGGGCGGGGTCTCTGCCCCGCGAGCGGGTGTCCGAAGGACGGGGCGAGACACGTGGCTCGACCCAGGCAGAGGTGGCGGCAGCCGGATGAGGGGCATTTGGGTCGCGATTTCAGAGGCTTGACGCGAGGATCCACGTCGCATCCATCAGCAGCGGGCATGGATCCTCGGCTCAAGGCCGAGGATGACGGAGGGTGGGGTGGCGTCCCACCACTAAACCAACGAAATCACCCCCATCACCCCCTCCGCCGCTCCGCCCCCGCCGCAATCGTCTGCACCAGCTCATCCACCTCCCGCGCCAGCCGCTCCAGCGGCAGGCCGACGAAGCGGCCTTCGAGGCTGATGCTGACGACGCCGTGCACCGCGCCGAAGAGGGTGCGGGCGCGGATGGCGCGGTCTTCGGGGGGCATGTCGGGTTGCAGTTCGGCCAGCGGTTCGGCGATCACATCCATCAGGAAGAGGTGCTCGTTAAGATGCCATTGCGGCGTCGGGCTGCTTTCCGGCGGGAAGTGTTCGAACAGCGCCTTCCAGAGGTTCCGGTGTTCGACGGCGAAGCTCAGATATCCCTGCGCCAGGTTGCGCAGCCGGTCGGTCGGCGGCCGGTCCTTGGCCTCGGGCAGGGTGAGCCTCGCCTCCAGCGCCTTCAGCGTGGCGGAGTTGACGTGGATGACGAGCTCGGCGAGGTCTGAAAAGACCGTGTAGAGGCCGCCGAGCGCGCAGCCGGCATCCTGGGTGATGTCGCGGGCCCGGAGGTTCGCTAGCCCGTCTTTGGCGATCCGCTCGCGTGCCGCCTCGATCAGCCGCGCCTTCAGGTCTTCGCGTTTTTCTTCTCGCCTACCGGCCATTCACCATTCCACTTCGATTTTTTGAACGTCGTTCAAAATTTATCTTGAACGACGTTCATGATTCTGCCATAACACCTCTCGTGAACAACGTTCATAAACCGGAGGAAGCAAATGTTCAAACTGATTTCCATTTTGTTGCGGGGCAGGGCGCATGATGCCGAACAGGCTTTCGCCGACTGCCACGCCGTGCCGCTGCTTTCCCAGCAGATCCGCGATGCCGCCCAATCGATCCAGTCGGCCCGCCGCAGTGTGGCGGTCGCCATCGCCCAGAACGAACAGGAGAAGGGGCAGCACGCGACGATCGTTGCCCGCATCGCCGATCTCGAGGTCCGCGCCTCCGCCGCATTGGCGAAGGGCAATGAGGGTCTGGCCAGCGAGGCGGCCGAGGCGATCGCCTATCTCGAAGCCGAGCGCGATGCGTCCGAGAAGGCGCAGAGCCAGTTCACCAGCGCAATCGACAAGCTGAAGGCCATCGTCCGTGCTTCGGAGGCAAGGCTGCAGGAACTGCAGCGCGGCGAGCGGCTGGCCCGCGCGACGCAGGAGGCCCAGAAGCTTGATGTTGTCGTCGCCGGCCCGGGCTTTGCGACGCTCGACGATGCCGAAGAGACGCTGGCGCGCCTCCGCCTGCGCCAGAGCCAGAATGAGCTGACGGCCGCCGCCCTGAAGGACATGGAAGGCGCCATCCGCCCGGCCGGCATCATCGAAAAGCTTGCCAATGCCGGCTTCGGCGCGCCGCTGCGCTCATCCGCCGATGATGTGCTGGCGCGGCTGAAGAGCCGCATCACGCCGGCTGCCTGAAATTGCATCCATCCAACCATCCATCCATCGAACATCAAGGACTATGACAATGAACGACAGTTTCCAGAAACATTCTTCCAGCTGGGTCAGCTTCTCCTACATCTCCTTCGGCTCGGCCGCCTTCATGCTGGCGCTTGGCCTCTACATGATGCCGCTCGATCTCTGGGGCAAAGGCTATCTCGCCATGGGCATTCTGATGCTGGTGCAGACCACGGTGAATATCACCAAGACGCTGCGCGACAATGCCGAATCCGAGAAGCTGATCCGCAAGGTCGAGGATGCCCGCACCGAGAAACTCCTGGTCAAGTTCAATCGTAACGATGAAGATTGATCTTGGTTAACCACAGCGCAGAGTTGTTACCGCATTCAACTTTTGCGTAACAACTCTGTGGCCTTCTCTGCCAGTCGAAAGAGGGACCCGCCGTGCAACACAATCTGATGACCTCCAGGAAATTCGCGCCGCTGTTCTGGACCCAGTTCCTGACCGCCTTCAACGACAATTTCCTCAAGAACACCCTGGTGTTCCTCATTCTCTTCAAGATGTCGGCGAGTGAAGGTGCCGCCCTGGTGACGCTCGCCGGCGTCATCCTGATCGTGCCCTTCCTGCTGCTCTCGGCGCTCGGCGGCGAGCTTGCCGACAAGCACGACAAGGCGAAAATCGCCGAGCTGTTGAAACGCTGCGAGATCGCGGTCGCGGCCCTTGCCGTTATCGGTTTGGCCTTCTCCTCCATCTTTGTGCTGATGGCGGCGCTGTTCGGCTTCGGCATCGTCTCGGCGCTGTTCGGGCCGATCAAATACGGCATCCTGCCCGATCATCTCGAACGCCGCGACCTGCCGAAGGCCAATGCCTGGATCGAGGGCGGCACCTTCATCGCCATCCTCGCCGGCACGATCATCGCCGCCTTCGCCTTCTCCGGCGGCGACAATGTGCTGATCTTCGGCACGATGATGATGGGGCTTTCGGTGCTCTGCTGGCTGGCCAGCCGGATGATCCCGCCCACCGGCTCCAAGGCGCCGGATCTGGAAATCGACCGCAATGTCATCCGCTCCAGCTACACCCTCGTCATGGAAATCCGTCAGGACAAACGCCTGTGGCGTTCGGCGCTGATGAACTGCTGGTTCTGGCTGGTCGGCGCCTTCGTACTGTCAATTCTGCCGACCATGGTCACCGAGCTGCTCGGCGGCTCCGAGCTCGTCGTGCCGGCCTACCTCACCGTCTTTGCCATCGCCGTCGCCGTCGGTTCTGCCATTGCCGCCTGGATGTCGTCGGGCCGCATCGTGCTGCTGCCGGCCCCCGTCGGCACGGCGCTGCTTGGCCTCTTCAGCCTCGATCTCGCCTGGAACCTCTGGGGTCTGCAATCCACCAGCCACGCGACGACGATCGCCACCTTCTTTGCCGGTGAGAATACCATCCGCGTCGCCATCGATCTCGCCGGCATGGCGATAGCCGGCGCCTTCATCGCCGTGCCGACCTTCGCCGCCCTGCAGACCTGGGCGCATGAGGACCGCCGCGCCCGTGTCATCGGTGCCGCCAATGTGCTCTCGGCGCTGTTCATCACCGTCGGCCTCGGCCTCGTTGCCGCCGTCCAGGCGCTTGGCGCTTCCATTCCTCAGATTCTGATCGGCCTCGGCATCATCAATTTTGCCGTCGCCTGGCTGATGCTGAAGACGCTGCCGACCAATCCTTTCCGCGATTTCATCTCGATCATGTTCCGCGCCTTCATGCGCCTCGAGGTCGAGGGGCTGGAGAATATCAAGAAGGCCGGCCGCGCGCCGATCATCGCGCTCAACCATGTCAGCCTGCTCGATGGCGCCCTGGCGCTTGCCATCACCGAGGAAGAGCCGACCTTTGCCGTCGATTACAAGATCGCCCAGGCCTGGTGGGTGCGGCCCTTCCTGAAGATGTGCAAATTCCTGCCGCTCGACCCGACAAAGCCGATGGCGACACGTTCGCTGATCAAGGTGGTGCAGGACGGCAACCCGATCGGCATCTTCCCCGAGGGCCGGCTGACGGTGACCGGTACGCTGATGAAGGTCTATGATGGTGCCGCCATGGTCGCCGACAAGACCGGTTCGATGGTCGTGCCGGTCAAGATCGATGGGCTGGAGAAGAGCTATCTCTCCTATCTCGACAACGGCAAGATCCGCCGCCGGCTGTTCCCCAAGGTCAAGGTCACCATTCTCGAGCCGGTGAAGCTGGAAGTGCCGCCGGAGCTGAAAGGCCGCAAACGCCGCACGGCGGCCGGTGCTGCCCTTTATCAGGTGATGTCGAACCTGCTGTTCCAGACCGCCGATACCTCGTCCACCGTGCTCGATCGCGTCATTCAGGCCGGCCATGAATTCGGCATGAAGAAACTTGCCGTCGAAGATCCGGTCACCGGCCGGCTGACCTATGGCAAGCTGCTCACCGGGGCTGCCGTGCTCGGCGCCAAATTCCGCACGCTGTTTCCGGAACAAAACCTCGGCGTCATGCTGCCGAATGCCAATGGCGCCGCCGCCACGCTTCTCGGGGTGATGAGCGCGGGCAAGGTGCCGGCGATGCTGAACTTCACCGCGGGTGCCGCCAATATCCTCTCCGCCTGCAAGGCCGCCGAGGTCAGGCATGTGCTGACCTCGCGCGCCTTCGTCACCCAGGCGAAACTCGGGCCAGTGATCGCCGAGATGGAAAAGCAGGTGACGATCGTCTGGCTCGATGATCTCAGGGCCGAAATCTCACTCAAGGACAAGATCCTGGGTTATCTCAGGAAGGCGCGGCCGCTGGTCAAACGCCAGCCGGATGATCCGGCCGTCATCCTCTTCACCTCGGGCTCCGAAGGCACGCCGAAGGGCGTGGTGCTGACCCACCGCAACATCCTGTCGAACGCCGCCCAGGCTGCCGCCCGCATCGATTTCCACAGCGGCGACAAGGTGTTCAACATCTTACCCGTGTTCCATTCCTTCGGGTTGACGGCCGGCACGGTGCTGCCGCTGATTTCGGGCGTGCCTGTTTATTTCTATCCGTCGCCGCTGCATTACCGCATCGTGCCGGAACTGATCTATGCCTCCAACGCCACGATCATCTTCGGCACCGATACCTTCCTCAACGGCTATTCGAGGACGGCGCATCCCTACGACTTCCGCTCGATCCGCTACATCTTCTCCGGCGCCGAGCCGGTGAAGGCCTCGACCCGCCAGACCTATATGGAAAAATTCGGCCTGCGCATTCTCGAAGGTTACGGCGTCACCGAGACCGCGCCTGTCATTTCGATCAACACGCCGATGTACAACAAGTCGGGCACGGTCGGCAAAATCCTGCCCGGCATGGAATGGAAGCTCGAACCGGTGCCCGGCATCGATGAGGGCGGCCGGCTGCATGTGCGCGGCGCCAATGTCATGGCCGGCTACCTGCGTGCCGAAAAGCCCGGCGTGCTTGAGCCGCTCGTCGACGGCTGGCACGACACCGGCGATATCGTCACCATCGACGAGGACGGTTTCGTCAAGATCCGCGGCCGCGCCAAACGTTTCGCCAAGATCGGCGGCGAGATGATCTCCCTCGCCGCCGTCGAGACGCTGGCCGCCGAGCTCTGGCCGGGCGCGCTGTCGGTCGTCTCCTCGCTGCCCGACGCCAAGAAGGGCGAGCGCCTGGTGCTCCTGACCGACGCCCCCACCGCCACCCGCGCCGAATTCCTCGCCTTCGCCAAATCCAAGGGCGCCATGGACATGATGGTGCCGGCCGAGGTCAATATCGGCAAGGTGCCGGTGCTCGGCTCCGGCAAGGTGGATTTCGTCGCGGCGCGGAAGCTGGCGGAAGCTGCGGTGCAGGGGGAGCAGGCGGCGTGAGCGTCGGCGGCCTATCAGATCGCGAACTGCCCCTCACCCTAACCCTCTCCCCGTAAAAACGGGGCGAGGGGACGTGCCCTGCGAGAGGCTGTGAGGGAACGGAGAGGGTGCGGCGTGTCCCCTTCGCCCCGTTTGCGGGGGTCCGAAGGACGGGTCGAGACCAGTGGCTCGACCCCGGCAAAGGTGGCGGCAGCCGGATGAGGGGCAGCGCCCGGCACAAACCGGACAGCATCGGCCCCGCATCTCAAACAAACCGTCCGTTACTTCTGTTCCGGCGCCAAAAACTCTGCGCAATAGGACGGGCCGTCGACGCCCGGGATATCGGCGACGGTGCGGATGTCGCGGATCGTGTAGTCGGAGCTGGTGGTGATTTCGGCCTGGCAGCGCAGATAGGCGGTGCGGGCGGACGCGATCTGCTTGCCGCGCTTGCCATCGGCGCCTTCGGCATATTTCGCCGGAATGCGCACGGTCTTGTAGCCGCCGCGCCAGGTATAGACGGTGGTCGAGCCTTGCTCGCTGTCGCTGATCGGCGGCCCGTAGGCGGCAAAGAAGATGCCGGCCGATTTGCCGACCCAGCGGGCCTCGATCGGGTTGCCGGCGGAAGGTATGGTCGTGCATCCGGCAAGCGCAATTGCAAGCCCGGCCGCGGTCATGGTGCGGAAATTCATCGTGTCGTCCCTGATCTCAAGCGCATTGGCTGCGAAGCCGCCGTCGCAGCGGTTTCGCCTGTCCCGTCTGCCCTTTAGCGCGGAACCTGGCAAAAGAAAATTGCTCCTTTGAGACTTCCGTTCGATTTGCGAGAGGTGTGGCTTTTTGCTGCAGCTGTAGCCGCCCAAACCTGTCACAACCCCGTCAAAATTTCCGCCGGCTTTTTGGAATTTGGTGCTTGTGCAACCAGATAGGCTGTTCTATAGAAGCGCCGCTGGTCACGGAGTGTAGCGCAGTCTGGTAGCGCACCACGTTCGGGACGTGGGGGTCGAGTGTTCGAATCACTCCACTCCGACCAGCCGAAAAGCCCGGTAACCCGGGCTTTTTTCTTTTGTGCTGATCTCAGCCTTAGTCTCCTCCCCACCGATCAAGTTTCCTAACGGCGGGACTTTGGCGCAGGTGTTGAAGTTCCCCCGGCTCCGTCGGGGCCAGTTTCAACTCCGTAACGGGCGGGATCTTCGCCAATTTCCGCCATGCCTTCGGCGAGAACGGACATGAGCTGTAGACGGCGGTCCGGTCGCATGAACGACAATCCGCGTGCAATTGCGTCACGCCATGACTGACCGCGTTCCCACGCCTCGCAATAGGCCAGCGCAAGATCAGAATGGCGGCGTGTCGCGCCCATCGCTTCGAAAAGATGGGAAGCCTGCTGCACGTCCTTTTCGCGCTTGAGCACGCCATTGTCGTCGTTCTGCCGCCGCGAGGCGACGATCAGCTTGTGAACTGCGTAGCGCTCCGCAGCGGGAACATTGACCGTAATGCCGCTCTTGTGAAGGATCACGGTCCTGATCGGGTTGTAGATGAGGTAATCGAGGAATCTGAGCGGTTCGGCAGAAATTCCCCCAAGGGCGGGCATATCAGCGGGCTTCTGCTGATTGTCGTCGCTGCCCGTATTCGGCGTCAGGAATTCGACCTTGTAGTTCTTCGCGTTCACGAACTGGGTCGAGCGCGTGGGATGGTTGAGATGTGGGACCTCCCGGAATGTCGGGTCCAGCTTTTCAAGAACCTCGCCTATGGGAGGGATGCTGTCGTTGACCGCCGTCGAGATCGAATGGAACTGGGCGAAGTCGGCATCGCTCGTCTGCATAAGCGACGCCGGCAGTCGAACGCCGAGAATGCCGGAATAGGTCTGGAATGCCACGGTTCCGACGAGAACCGCGCGCAGACGGAAGAGCCCTGCATTGGCAAGCGCCTCGATGATGTCGCCCGTAAACCTGGGCGGTGCGTTCATGCCGCCTTCTCTCGTAAGAGTGGCCACCATTCGCCGGCGGTTTCGGAGATCATCCTTGATCGCGCCGAAGTCGGTCACTCTTTTCGTAAGCTCCTCGTCATTCTTTGGCCCGACATAAGACCGTTTGACTCCGTCTTGGCCCGGATGATCGAAATACCAGTATTCCTTGCCCTTCACGGGGACGGAGACGAACCGACCCTCCAGCGGGAACTCGGCGACAAAACTTCCGTCCAGCGAACGCTGGCCGAGCTCCGCCAGCATGGTCTGGTACATCAAATCGATCTCGCGGATGGGCACGGATTTTCTCCGGTTATAACTTTCCTGTAAAAAGATTATAACACCGCGTTCGACCGGCCGAAAGCCCATCCTTCCTCTGGTTATAATTTTTCTACAGGAAAGTTATAACTGAGGCGCGGCTGAACGGGAGCGGTGCATCGGCTCCGTGTGGCGCAGAACGTGCGTGTGACATCATCGCCAAACCCTGCCGCGTCCTGACCGTCCTGCGCGTTTGCGCACTGTGGATCAAAAAGGAGCCCCGCCGAAACGGGGTAATTCGGGTAGGGGCGGATCGCACTGCAAGGGGTGGCGTACGGCCCCGTCACGACGGGGCACCTGCGCGATCCTTGCGACCTAACCCATTGATAGTCGGAAGCATGGCTGTCGGCACCTTTTTCATTCGAATAAGAGCACATCTCGATGGAGTAAGCGCCGTCAGGAAAACAAATGGCCTATGAGCCTGATATGGCTATCGTCTTCGATAGCGTGACAAAGGCGGTGATCGTCAGTTTCCGCGGAGTCACGGTCTATCTGCCAGGTCCCTATGCTGACCGAAAGGCGGGCGTTTTTGCCGCCGAAGCGCATTGCCGCCGGCTTGGCTGGCGAGATTGATTGCGACATCCATCAACGATCCACAAACGGCAGATATTTATATTGTCAATCGCTCGTCCTTTCGCAATCAGCGCGCATGCCGAGGCAAAATGTGCTAAGCTCTCTTGGTCGGTATCGAACAGCGTTGCCGGTCTATCGTCGCTGATCATCCACAATGTCAGTGGCTTATGTGCGGTTTGTCATAAACGCACCCTTTCGCGGGACCGATAGCCAAATCTTTGGCCGTCCCGTAGCTTTCACCACACCCACAGGCGTTTGGTTTGACATCCAAGCTCCCCACGCGGAGCTGCTATGCCCCACTTCGACCAATCGACGGTCGAGAACACTCTACTGAAATTGTTGAGCGTAGACGGCTTCGCACGCCTCTCGGGAGAGATGGAGCGCGTCGACCTTCCATTGCGGCACGTTCTTGTTGCTAGCGATGTCCCATCCACGCATGTCTGCTTCTTGGAAAGGGGCTTGGGATCTATGGTTGTCGGCAGCACCGACGAAGAAGCGGTGGAGATTGGCCACATCGGGCCCGAAGGCGCATCCGGCATGCACGTCGTCCTGGCGGTAGAGACCACCCCCACGCGCACGTTCATGCAAGTCGCAGGGTCGGGAATTATGGTGCCGATGGAGACGTTTCAGCGCGCGCTGGCCGATGATCCTGAGATGAAGGATTTCTTCCTTCGCTATGTTCACACAACCGTGCTGCAGCTCGCCCATTCGGCGCTTGCGAGCGCCCGCTTCAATATGCATGAACGGTTGGCTCGATGGATCCTGATGTGTCACGATCGCCTTGAAGGCAACAACCTGGCAATTACCCATGAATTTCTGGCATTGATGCTTGGTGTCCGGCGTTCGGGCGTCACCAATGAACTACACGTGCTTGAGGGCGTCCACGCCATCCGATCGACCCGCGGAAACGTCCGAATAGTGGACAGGGAAAAATTGATCGAAATTGCCGGCGGCTGCTATGGAGTGCCGGAGCGCGAATACGAAAAGGTGCTGGGTCTTCCGCTCCGCGCCAGGTAGATTAGTCCACTCGCTTAACCGCTTCCAAAAAAGGCAACACGAGCAGGATATCGCCTGGTTCGTTTTGCCTCTCTCCGTCGCGCTCAAGGCAACGGCATCGATAACGCATTCGCCACTGTCCCATGTCATCGCCGGCAATTGTGCGCAACCGCACTGATGGTTGGCCTTCAGAGGTTGATGCACTACGGTTGTCTTATCGCGATCCGGGTGAGCTGTTGCGACGCTCAATGAGGAAGATATGACGGACTTCAATCTCTCACTCCAGATAGAAGACGTGAACATGCTTTCGGATGCTGTTCGGACTTGGTACCGGCATAATCACGCCACGCCAACGGAACAATCGACACAGCTGCTTTGCAGCGCGGCGATCGACCTCTATAATCAAGGACACAGGACGCGCGAGGAGCTGGGCACGCTGCTGATCATGAAGTTTGATAGCCTTCACTCACTTGATGTCAACGCGCCGACGTCCACGTCTCATCACTAGTGATATCGGTCTGGCGTGACTCTAGAGGCCGATGGCAAGTGCGGCGCTGTGCTGCGATCTCAGCCGCCGACTGTGATTTCACCATCCGCAACACGTTTGACAAATATCTTCAAACCTTCATGCCGGAGTTTCTTCCAACTGCCGTCGGAAACCATTGATTTAGCCAGATCGGCAAACCCCTTGGTGAGGTAGGGAACCTGCGATGCCGATCGTTTGCCGAGCGCTTGGATCAGGCAGTCAGTTCTTGGCGGCGACGAGAACGTGTTTCCTGAACCTTCCATGCGGATCTCCAAATGATCTGTGCCGTCTGGAAATCTGATCGTCCCATAGCCGCACTTGGCCGCCGCATTCACTTCGGGCTTGGAGAGCTTGTCTTGCAGAACAAACGACAGCTGGCTGAAACTGTTGTCGGTGTAGTCGAACTGACCCAGTATGATGAAGTCCAGCTCGTTCTGCCCCTTCTTGGCGCCTTTGATCTTGCCAAAGAAGTCGGAATTCACCTTGGTGTCTTTGCCTGTCGTCAGGGCGAGCATTTCGCCCAGCTTGATATAGGTCCTCGGTTTTGACGAAACGTCTTCGGTACCAACCGCGGCGTTGCCCGAAGGCAGACTGGCGGTCTCCGGCTTGGCATAGGCGTCAGCGAAGGCTTGCAGTGTCGTGAGGTTGAGCGCTTGGGGAAGCGAACCGCTCTCGAACTTGCGGCAGGAGAGCGCGGCTTGCCGTGTTGCCTTGTCAGGCTTGCCCTCGACATTCCCTGGCTTGCAGCCCAAATGAGCCAGTTGCTGCTGCAACGTCTTGAGCAAAACTGCTTGTTTGGCGGAATAGTCGCTGACACCGCGGGTCACACTGACATTGCGGACATCGATGCCGATACCATCCGGCTGCACCACGTCAAACTGGGACGTATGATGGTCATAGGTCTTCCATTCATTGCCCCAACCCATCATCACCGGGCCGAGAATGAAGTTGAATGATTTTGGGTCGCGGTTTGATTGCGGCTCGCACTCGTTCGATTCCCAGCAATGCGGAGCCTGGTTGGTTGCTTCGCCTTCGGCGGCGTAGATCACCTTGTTGTCGCAGCTTGCCGTAACCCATCCGCTCTCATCGTTTGCCCATCGGATTTTCAGCGAGAATGTCGCCCATTTGCCGAAGTCTTGCGGTTTTTGGCACTGGCGGGCCAGAAAGTTCACGCCGTTGCGCGTGTCGGCTTTCAGCATGTAGATGAAATTGTGGATTGCCGGTCCTTCCCAGGACGCGAGGCGCAAATGGCTGTCCCAGCCATCGGGATAAAAGCCGTTTGCGGAGTTGTTCTGCCAGCCTTTGTAGGCAAAAGTCGGATCGAGCCGGAAATCGAACTTGTATTCGACGCTTTCGCCAACCTTCATGTCTCGCGTATAGCGAATCGTTGAGCGGACGTTGCCATTGCGACAATCATTTTCGCCGCGTCCATCTCCATAGTCGACATGGGAACACTGACGGTCGAATATCTCAAACCGGGTCACGCCGTCCTTGACCTCCGGTCTGACCGATCCGTTGAACTTGTGGCGCTCAAAACCTTTGGGGAGCGGATCGGCAGTCGCTGCTGCGTGGGGCACAAAAACCATAAGCGCGCCAACCGCCAGTCCAACGATGGGATTTTTCAGCATAGCCCCTTCTCCAAATTGGACGCCAACCATATCACGATCTCTTTGGAAGGTCGGGTTTAGATCAGGTTCAGATCGGTGCGTGAGGTGCTGTGCCGGGAGCAGGGGCCGCGGTCAAAGCTGCCAAGCTGCTGTCTTCAACGATGCCGCCGAGCCCGAGCAGGTGCGGCGGGATTGGCCCGGCCAGACGCCGGCGGTCGAGCCTATTGACTCGGAGCCCCGGCGCTCAACAGCGCCCGCACCAATGCCGCCTGGCTGCGGACGCCGGTTTTGTCGAAAATGCGCTGTAGCTGGGTGCGCAACGTGTTGACACTGACCCCGAGCAGATCGGCGGCGGCGGCGAGGTCGTGGCCATCGATGATCAGGCGAGCAAGCCGGGTCTGCGCCGGCGAGAGGCCGAAGACCTCCCGCGCGCCGGCGATCCGGCGCACCAGCGTCTCGGCGTCGTCGAAGGAGACCAGCGTCTTGCCGTCCTCGAGCAGGACCCAGCAGTGGAGCGGAATCCCCGCCGCGTCCTCGCCGAGCGCCACCGCCCAGGCCTGCTTCGGCGCGATGTTCAGCGGCCTCTGGCTCTGCAGCTCGCGGAACGCCAGACGCACCGCCTCGCGCAGCGCAGGGTCGCGTTCGCGCTGCCGGGCACGCAGGCGGCCGGCAGCGGCGACGAGCCCGGGATGGTCATGCATCCGCTCCCGCGCCAGCCGGTTCGTCCAGAGGATCCTTGCATCCGCGTCGACCTCGATCAGCGGGCAGTTCGCCTCCTCGACGCTGCTCTCCATCATCACCATGCAGCCGATCTTCCAGGCGCCGTCGATCCGGTGGAGGATCCGGAGCTGGCGCTTGCGATCCTCGCCGGTGTCGCTGCCGATCTGATCGAAGGTCATCCAGGCCATGTTGCCGTCGACGACGATGTTGACCTTTTCCCAGCGGACGCGCTCCGAAAAGGCGTGTTTCTCCGGGAATCGCTCGACGATCTTCTTGATCCGCGCGGCGATCGGATCCCAGCCTTCGTCCACCCGGACGCCGAGCGAGGCGAAGTATTCCATCCGCCGGGTCTGCGGCGACTGCACCCAGTGGCTTGCCAGCGCCTCGAAGTCTCGCTGCAGCCAAGCCTCGGTTTCGGCGCGGATCACTGCCATGATCGCCGCCCGGTCAGCCTCGCTGTCGTCCATCGCGCGGTCCCCCACAACGGATCGCAGCATAGCATGATCGGTCTGTCGGATCATGGCGGCACCTCATGTGTGGATGATGCCGGCCAGAAACAGCGTCAGGCCGGCGGTCGCGGCAGTCAGCCCGATTAGCCGAAGCTTCAGGCGCGGCAGGGTGATCTGATTTCGGTAGTATCGATCCTCGGCCGCGGCGCCCATCTGCGTCGGGCGGCGGCGGTTTGGCATATGCGCGGCGACGAGACTCTGAAGGTCCATTGTGTTGCCTCCCGGTTCGGGCTTCATCTGCCGCATTCTCGCACGCATCCGAGCCCCGCTCTGTCATGCAGGCGGAGGACATCGGGCTCGGCGCCCGGCTGGCGAACAAAGAATCATCTCAACCGGAACGAGTCCCGCGGTGATTCGTTGAGTCGCGTATTTCCAGCGTGAGGGGGATGCATCATGAGCAGGCGACGAAGGTTCAAGCCGGTGAAGATCACCATCAATGGCAAGGTCAGGACGGTCTATAATGTCGTTCAGGCCGGCAACACTTTGTTGAATGACTGGCCCGAGCAGACGCCGGCGGCCAAGGTGGCCGAGCGGCTTGTGCTCGACGTGTTCAACGATGCCGCCGGGCCCGAGCAGGTGCGGCGGGCATTCATTACCGCGGCGAAGGCGAGCGACATCAAGTTCAGCTCCTGAGCGGCGGTGTCGGCGAAAGCCCTGGCTCACTTCCATGACACATGCTCCTGGTATCGCAGATCCCGGGTTTTGAACTGCGTCTCCATCCAGGCGGCCGAGACGATCGCCGCGAGGAAGCCGAAGGTGAGGCAGGCGATGGCCTGGGTCCGCCACGAGACGAAGGTGACCGGTGCCGGGACGGTGGGCTTTTTCGCGCATTCACCGGGCGGGCAGGCGCAGCCGGTAAAGGCCTTGATCAGGCAATCGCTCATGCTGCACCGCCTTTCACCGTGTCGATGGCGGCGAGGATCTTCTGGTGAAGGGGGCAGCCGTGATCGTCGCTGCCATCGAAGAAACGTTCGGCCTCCACCAGTGCCTTCAGGAGATCGGGTGCCCCGGCGGTGAAGCGGGCGCGGGTCTTTTCGTTTGCTCCGGCCCGTCGGGCGGCAGGAAGGGAAGGGCTCTCGGTCGATGGCTCTGGTGCGGGATTGGCGGCAGACATCTCCCTTCTCCTCAGGCGTAAAGCTGATCGATATCGGTAATGCCCATGATCTCGCGGGCATAGCGGTAGTGCTCCTCGACGCTGGCCGCAGCACCGCGCAGCCAGGACGGGCCGCGGATCGAATGTTCGGGTCGGCGCAGGAACGTAAAGCCGAGGGCGCCCATGCGCTGGGCTTCATTGGCCATATAGGCGCGGCAGTCGCCCATCGTGCGCGCCGCATTCCAGCGGGTGTCCCGCCTGCTTTCCTCGGTCTCGATATTGCGGATGTGCTGCATCGCCTGTCCTCTCGCGCCTCTGGTCGGCCTGTGAGGGAAAGGTATATATAATACCCGATTACGTCAATCGCAAAAGGTATAAAAAATACCTCTGCGATTGACGAGGTACGAATCGTAGGTCTATGTCTGTCGCCAGTGATTGGGCGACCGGGTGCAACTCCCGAGATGACGAAGCCCAGCGGCGCGGGAAGCGAAAGTCCTTAAGTGCGCTGTCAGAAAATCAGGACGAGGGCGAAGCGAATGGCCCCTCTGGCACGTGTCCCATCCCGGCTCCGGCCTTCAAGACCTGGCCAATGCTCTCCCGGCTTCATGGGCTTTGCTCATGGGGTAGGGGGAAGCTTTGGCCGGAACCCTCCCTCACCAGCCTTCAGGAACCTTCTCCTCCTAAGCTGAAGAGAGAGGAGTGAGAACTGAAGTTGGAGTATGAAAGCTACGAGAAAAAAGGAGGCCGGCCATGCGCAACGAAATCGAAATCACCGACTAGGTGATCGAGGCGGGTCTGGGATCACCGAATTTACGATCCATGGGATGAGAAGCTGCCGAAGGACATTCCCCGCGGCCATCCGTTCCATCCTGGTGGCGGTGACGAGTGGTGCGCGAAGGGCATCCGAAGCTTCCGCAATTTTTGGTTTCAGAGGATGAATCGTCCCGATATACATCGTGATCCCGGCTAGGGCTCGGCGAGCTCCGGAGCGAAATCCTACAGGCCGTACATCTCGCGCGCGGCACTGTACGCCAGGAGCAACACCGCTATCGTGACGATATAGAACCAGATTCGGCCGGAGCGTGAGGAAGGGCGTATCATCCTGTTTTCCCTATTGAAATATGATTGATTCGCGGCGTTATTTCCGAGCTTTGGCAGTCAGCCTCACATCTCGATGATCGATCGGCGGACGCGGCCGACGATGGTGACGGCGCCCTGGAATTCCGGTGGCGGCACGTCTTCGTAGGAAGCCGGCTGGAAGGGCGGGTCGTCGTTCGGGCGATAGCGCTTGTAGGTTGCAGCACCCGTTTCGTCGGCGACGACATAAAGCGCGTTCGGCGCCAGGCGCTTGTCGCGCAGATTGACGAAGATGATCGAGCCGGGCGGCGAGATCTTGTTCATCGAATTGCCTTCGACCTCGAGCGCGATCCATTCGCCATCGGGCAGGTCGAGGGCGGCGACCGTCGGGAATTCCGAAAAATCGGTGATCGGCGCCTGCTCGCTCAGCTGGCCGGCGCTGACCCAGGAGATTTTTGGCACATCGGCGACTGAGGCCGGCAGCTCATCCGGATCGAGCGCGTTGCCGGTGCCGAACTGCAACCAGTTGAGATTGACCTTGAAAGCGCGGGCATACTTCTTCGCATCGGCAATGCCGAAGCCGTTGCGGCCGGATTCATGCGCCTTGAAGACATTGGCATTCCAGCCGAACCGATCGACGATCGCCTTCGGCCCGGCAAAGCCAGCATTCTTCCTGGCCATGACGAGGCGCTTTGCGCGTTCTTCGCGTTCAAATTGTTCCTGATCATTCAACATGATATAAAAAATACCCTAAATTAAGGTACATGTCATGCCCTAATGTGCTTGACATCTAGGGTATTAATTGTACCCTATTCGCCATGACACACAGCGACATCATCAACAACGGCCAGCCTTTCGGACTGGAGGAGACGGCACCATGAGGTTCACCATCTCAAGCGAAGAGCGGCTTGCCATGGACGTCATTCCGACCGGCGTCGTCATTCACCGGCCGCAAGGCCCAAGGGGAGGGCGCATGTCGGTGATCCCCATTCGCAACGAGGATATCCCCTTCCTGGCCAAGGCCCTGCAGCAGGTGCTGAACGCCAACCGGGAGGTGGAGTCGATATGACCATCTCCGCCGCAACACCCGCCGGCGAGTTCCAGCGCCGCGGCGCCCGCTACACCGGCTGCCCGATCTGCGCAAAGGCGCTGTCGATTGCCGAGGTGATCGAGCGCCACTGCGAAAATTGCGATCGGCCGACGCGCCCGGAAGAGATCAGCGAGACGATGATCCCGCCCGGCGCTCTGCCGATCACCAACCCCGATAGCCCAGCCCCTCCCTGACGGCTATCGGTGGCTGGCGTCGTCGCCCTCCCTCGGCGACGCCAGCATCTCGGGCGCGACAATGTCGTGCCCGACCCAGGCGGCGGCCTGGCAGACGACCGGAGCCTTTGCTCCCAGAGCCGGGGCTCCGGTCGTCATCCGTGAAAAATCAAAGACGTTGGCAGCACCCGCTCCGGCGGGAACGGCGAGCCGCGCTTGAAATCGGAAGGAAGGATCAAGCGATGAGCATCCAGGCCGAGGCCACGCCAGCGCAGCAAAGCACGCACATGAACGCGCTCGAGCTCTTCCGCAGCGGCCGGGACTACATCGAGATCGCGGCCCTCCTCGGGAGGTCGGTGCCGTCGGTGGAAACCGAGATCCACCGGCTTCGAAGCGCGGAAAAGGGCGACACCGCCCACGAGGACCATGCCGGCGCAGAGATCAGGCGGTTTCCCCGCCGCACCGCCAGGCCCGGTGCCCCGGTCAATTTTGCCGGCGGGCGACGGCGGCTGCGGATTTGAAGAGGCCATCTCAATCGGGAAAGGGACATCGCATGGGCAAGGACACAGTGAGCCAGGAGATCATGGAAATCCTCCGCCCGGTGCTGGGGGAGGAGCTGGCGGCAGCGATCATCGAGCATCGCAAGCGCACGCTGAAGAAGCCGCTGACGGCTTATGCCGCCAGGATGCAGGCGAGGGAATATCTCATGACCGGTGACCCGGTCGGCGCCGCCGAGATGCAGATCTTCCGCGGCTGGCAGGCGATCAAATGCGACTGGTACCTCAAGGAGAAAGCGAGGGAGGCCGGGTCGATCAACAGCAGCACGAGAAGGACGACAGTCGATGCCGCAAGAGATTTCCTCTCCGGTGAAGATCATAGCTGGGATGCTTTCGGGTTTCCCGGCATCCGCAGGCACTGATCCCGACATGCAGATCCGCGCCTATCTCGTCGCGATCGAGGGCATCCCGCTGGAGGCGGTCTGGCAGGCCGCCAAACTCTTCATATCAGGAAAGGTGAGGGATCATAACCGCGCCTTCGCCCCGAGCTCAGCCAGTTTCGCCGAGCAATGCCGCAATCAGCAGGCGGCGATCGAGGCGGAAAGCCGGCCGCGCATGGAGGCAGAGCCCGAGAGCCCGCAGCCGAAAGTGCCGGCCTACAAGATGCAGCTGCTGCGGGACGCAGCCAATGGAAGCCGCAGCGCCAAGCGGGAGCTCGCCAGGATGTTTCCCGACAACCCGATCATTGCAAGGGCCGCACGATACGAGGAGGCACTGAGATGACCATCACCTTTTGGACGGAAGACAAGATCGTCAAGGCGGAAAAGCTTTGGAAGGAAGGGCTATCGGCGAGAGAGATCGCCAACCTGTTCGGCTCGAAGAAGAACACCGTCATCAACATGGCGCATCGCAACCGCGACAGGTTCCCCTCCAGGCAGGACACCTGGCATCCGCAGCCAAAGGCGGGCCCGCCCGTCCAGCCGATCCGCCACCCCGACCGCGTCACGCGCGTGACCATGTCGGGCGCGCATGTGACGATGCCGCGCGTGCCCTGCATCGATGGGTATGCAGAGCCATGAGCACCGTCACCCCACGCGAAACCGAAGTGATCCGCTGGATGGCGGCGGGCAAGACGGCCGCCGAGATCGGCACCATTCTCGGCATCTCCCACATCACCGTGAACACGCACATTGCCAACGCTAAGGCGAGGCTCGGCGTCTTCAAGGATACGGCGCTGGTCGCCGCGGCACTCAGAAACGGCATCATTCGATAGAGGGACGATCAGCATGGGCGGCAAAGCCACCAAGGTGAAGACAGGGCGGGCAAACAAGGGCGCCGGCCGTCCGCGCAAGGAGAATGTCGAGCGTTTTCCCTGCGGCAAGATCAAGCCCTTCGAAACCGAGAAGGAGAATATCAGCGTGGCGATATCAGCCCGCCGCCGCATCCACGGCTTCGGCCGGACGGTTGATGACGAGACGGTCAAAAGCCCCTTTGCCGGCTACACCCTCGGCCGCATGTTCCTCGACGGCCTGATCACCGCCGAGCAGCGCCAGGCCGGCGACGACTATGCCGAGGCCATCGCCCGCTACCACAAGACGACAGGCATCCCGGCCCCGAGCCCGAGAGCGCAATCGCTCTTTACCGTCAAAGGCCATGAAGGCGAGGTGACCGAAACCTTCGCCGACCGCGCCCGCAAAGCCAGCAACCGCATGATGGCGCTGCAGGGCATCCTGCTGCGCTGCCCTGATGGGCCGCAGGTGCGCAGCATGGTCTATAACGTCACGGTGATGGACTATGAACACTTGCGGCAGATGCCGCCGCAGCAATTGCTGTGGCTGCGGAGGGGATTGACGGCGTTGCGGGGGGCGAGGGATGGGTGATGGGGGGTAAGGCTCCTCTCGGGAGTCCGGGGCTGCGACCTCTCTCCAGCCTCATCCTGAGGCGCCCCGCAGGGGCCTCGAAGGACGGGGCTGGCCTCCCGCCTGCCTCGATATACCAATGCTGCCATTGGCGTCCAGCCACCAGCCCTCGTCCTTCGAGGCTCCGGCCTTTGGCCTGCGCACCTCAGGATGAGGGCTGGTCGGTGTGCCCTGCCGTTGCGCCCTCTGCAACCCCGGCCAGCGCCGGGCAGGCCAAGCGCTGATCTACATCACCAGGGGGGCAAAATTGCCACGCCTAAACACAGGCGATCGGATTGACAGAAGATTAGCGGTTCGCACATACCTGCAGGGCCTGTTCTAATAGGGATATTGACGGATCCACCGTGAAATTGACGTTGCTGCAAGTTTTGAGGACATTGTGGGCGCGGGGGAGCAATTGCCAAACACATGTCGTTCTCAAGGGACATAAGGAAGCAAGACTGTGATCTACGAGCTCAGAATTTACGACTGCCTGCCCGGCCGATTGCCCGCGCTGCTCAACCGCTTTGCTGAACATACGCTGGCAATATGGGACAAGCACGGCATCAAGCAGGCGGGTTTCTTCACCACAATCGTGGGCGAAAGCAGCCAGCGTCTCACCTATCTCATCGCCTGGGAATCGCTAGCTGATCGCGAGGTGAAATGGAATGCTTTCACCACTGATCCTGCATGGCTTGAGGCCCGCGACGAGTCAGAGCGCGACGGGCAAATCCTCGCCAATATCTCTAGCCAGCTGTTGTCACCGACCGCCTTTTCGGCAGTAAAGTAAGACACCACCGATCCCCGCTTGCCGCCAGTCGGAATTCCACCCGAGCTGGTCATCCGCGGAAGCGATGAAGAACGGCAGCTCCTAGAACAGGATGATTTTAGGCCCGGTCGGCCTAAAATCTGAATCCTGTTCTAAATTAAATAGTTGGAGCATGATGTCGTCCGAAAACCGACCACACTTTTCGGCATCATGCTCTAGGATATCGCCAACGCTGCCCGAACGGCCGGAATGGGGCGCTTCACAGACGGCTCTTCATCACCGTCGGCAAAATCGCTTAGGTCAGATCTCAGTGGCTTGGGAGAGCGAAAGCGCGCCCGCACCAGATGCCGCCGCCGCTGTTCTCGTGGGCGAGCAGGGGGCTTGCGGCGGGGCGGGCCGGTCGACGCCGGAGCTGCTCGGCCCGACGCTCATCCGCGTGGGCGCTGGATCAGGTCTGTCGCATGGTCTTCCATCCAGGCGACCTCAAGCATCCCCTCGTCAAGCACACCGCGGCTGGCCAATTCCATCTCCCATGCGGAGCCCGCTGCGGCAAGGTCGCGCATATGTTGCTGCATTTGCCGAACCCGTTCGATTCCGGCCTGCATGATGCCGATCTCCGGCTCTATCCCGTAGGCATCGAGTAACAATTGAAAGCGCCGGGCTTTCTCGCGGACGCCCGTTTGCAAGCCATGCGCCTCGCATTTCTCGTCACGCCAGAACGGCACCCAGCGCCAGGCAACAAAGCCGAGGTCCCAGGCGCGCGGTCCCGGCGCTGCCGCGTCCCAATCGATGAAAGCCACGGGGAGCCCTGCTTGAAACACCGTATTCCACGGCGTCAGGTCATTGTGGCAGACCGTTTCAACAGGGTGGCGGGCGTCAAGACGCCATTCGCGATCCCGCCATGAGAAGCTGGCTGCAGCATCGTGGTAGGATCGCAGCAATTGTCCCAGGCGCTCGAGGACGTTATCGCGCCAGACATAATCCGGGAGACGGAGATCGAAGCGACCGCCTTTATCGGGAAGGAAGCCTTCGCCGTTGCCGACATCACCTTCGATATAGGTAAGGACTTCCCGTCCTTGGTCATCGAGGCCGAGCGCACGCGGGCAGCCATCATATCCCTGGCGCTCGACGTGCCGCAGCAGGTCGAGAACGGCGGGAGACCACGCACGTCCGCCGCGCCGCACCGTTTCGCCGATGCGCACGACATTCGAATCCTTGCCGCCGATAAGAGGATTTTCTGGCTCGTCCATACCCTAGCTTAGGCGAGGGCGAACTGACGGGTCAACGGAGAAGGTGCCTGCAAAGGCGAGGAGCGTCGAACCGACGTCATCGATGATCGCAGCAAGCAATAGCCGCGAAAGCCCGGACTCCCGCTCTATCCGGTTCATGCCGGGAACTGCCCCTCACCCTAACCCTCTCCCCGTAAAAACGGGGCGAGGGGACGTGCCAAACGCAGCGTCAAGATTGAGGAAGCCGGTGCGGCATGTCCCTTCTCCCCGCGCGCGGGGGTCCGAAGGACGGGGCGAGACCCGTGGCTCGGACGCCGGTCGGTGGCGGCAGCCGGATGAGGGGCAGGCTGCGATCTATGTGCGGGATTGCCGCATGACATGGGATCCGCTGCTCGCGTCCAAAACGCCGCGGGTCTAAGACCGGTTGACCGCCCCCGAGCTACTCGGCCCACCGCCGTTCAAAGAACTTTGTCCTGGCGCCCAGATAAATGAGCGCGAGCAAGAGGCCGATGCCGACATGGCGACTTTGATCGACGTCGGACGGTCCCTTTTCGTTGCCGCTCTATGGGAGTATTTTGCTCTCAAAGTGTCTCAACTTGGCGTTGGAGAGTGCAGTGTTTGTGGACGGCAGTCGCAAGTTCCTGCTCTTTTTGGCCGTCGCATCGTGTCAACTGACGTTCGCGCCACGATTGGGTGCGGCAGACGACACCGTTACGATCGACAGCGGAATGCTGAAGGGTGAGAGGTCGGGCACGGTCGTCAGCTTCAAAGGCATACCCTACGCGGCGCCGCCGGTTGGTGATCTGAGATGGCGCAATCCAAGACCAACGGAGAGATGGAACGGGACCAGGGATGCCCGCAATTTCGGCCCGTCCTGCATGCAGACCGATGACCTGCCGAAGTCAGAGGATTGTTTGACTCTCAATGTCTGGACACCCGCCAAGCGTTCCAGGACACCGCTGCCGGTGATGGTTTGGATTTATGGCGGCGCTCTTGCCCAGGGAAACACCCCTCAGTATCCCGGTGGCCAGCTGGCCGCCCGCAGAGTCGTGTTCGTCAGTATGAACTACCGCATGGGACGACTGGGTTATTTTGCCCATCCTGCACTGATCAAGGAATCCCCTGACGAGCCCGTCGGCAATTATGGTTACATGGACCAGCTTGCAGCCTTGGAATGGGTCCAGCAAAATATTGAAGCCTTCGGCGGTGATCCGAAGAAAGTGACGATATTCGGAGAGTCGGCCGGTGGCGGCTCGGTGATGGCGCACATGATATCGCCGTTGTCGCGGGGGCTTTTCCGCGGCGCCATTCTACAGTCACCGGCTCTGCCTACCGCGCGTGCTGAGAGCACGCCTTTGTCACCTCTGAAAGAAGCGGAGAAAGCCGCGTTGGACTATGCGGCTTCTCTGGGGATCAACGGCAGCGATGCCGAGGCTCTCACGGCGCTTCGGGCGCTGCCTGCGGAAAAGCTGACCGAGGGTGCATCGGTAGAAGAGGTGCTGGCGGGAATGTCGACAGGCAAGCCCGTCATCGGCATCTCAGGCGCGATGATTGACGGACGGTTTTTGCTCGAAACGCCGGAAGCGGCTTTTGCGGCAGGCCGGCAGGCGCCGGTTCCCGTCATCGTCGGGGCAAATAATCGAGATCTCGGTATCGGTCAGGCAGCGACGAAAGACGATCTCTTCGCGCTGTTCGGGAAGCATGCAGCTGAGGCCCGCACCCTCTACGATCCGACCGGCCAACAAACGCTCGATGAGCTGAAGCAGCAGGTTCTGGCCGACAAAACGCTTGTTGAACCGTCTCGCCACCTCGCTGACGAGATGATCCGCGCTGGTCAGCCGACGTGGTGGTATCGTTTCTCCTATGTCGCCGAGGCTCTCCGCAACGATCCGGCATGGAAAGGCACTCCGCACGGCTTCGAAATTCCGTATACGCTCAACATTCCAGACGCGCTGGTGAAAGACAAGGTTACGCCTGCCGACTGGGCCATGGCCACATTGGCGAGTGCTTACTGGGTCGATTTTGCAACGAGCGGTGACCCCAATGGAGGCTCACGGCCAAAATGGCCTCACCACGACCCCTTCGTCCACAGGGTCATCGACTTCACCAATCACGGCGTGACGTTCGGAGCAGATCCGCTGAAGCCAAGGCTCGACCTTTGGCAAAGATATTGGGAGGAAGAGGAGTGACGGGGTGGTGCCCGTCGCTTAGCCTCCGCCATCCCGAGGGCTGCAGTCCCGGCCCCGAGCCCGAGGGCGCAATCGCTGTTCTCAGTCAAAGGCCATGAAGGCGAGGTCACCGAAACCTTCGCCGACCGCGCCCGCAAGACCAGCAACCGTGGTGTCAGGCCCCACTGAGGGTGACTACAGCCGCCTGCCTTCATAGCAAGGCTTCACGAGGCTGAGAATTTCACCATGACACCGCGCTGGCGAAAGTAGGCCTCCATCCGCTTCCTGCCAGAACGGTTATTCTGCACGAGCCTAGCCGGGTCGAATACGGCCTCTTTCACACCCGCCCGCGTCAACGCTGCCTTGAGGGCCGCGATATGCACGTCGATGTCGGCGTTGTCCGCCTGGAGCGACTCATAAATGCGGTTTGTTGCATCTGCTACGGTTGGTTCGCTCACGATTGCACTCCTGTTGTCGTCTGGCTGGCCTGACCGTATTGGGGTGAAACCTGTTCACGTCAATGGGTGACAATGGATTGGAACATTTCGTCCACTTTCGAAGATGAACCACTCAACGGCAGGAACAGCTCCGCCACCGTCCCGTGCTCCGGCCCCCGGGGAAGAAGGCGAGGTGTCCTCACCAGCGAGCGTTACAAAGGTGGCGGCAGCCGGATGAGGGGCGGGCGGCGATCTCTGAGTGGGTGGGGGTGCTGAGCCGATTGCTCAAGCCAAGGGATCATCCGGCGCGGCACGCAGTGGTCGCTGTCGTCATCGAAGGCGCGGGGTTGTCGTTTCGATCGCGGGAAGGGAGGCGTCCACTGCGTGCCGCAGGAGAGCTGGTAGCGCGGCATTGTTGCGCGCACTTTGCCGGGATCATACCAATCCGTAAGAATGCAGCCCCGGCCGTTCGACCGCCGCACTTTACCAAAATGTATAGTTCCAGCGAGGTCCCCGTGAGGTCTGGAGCGCAGGCTTGGCGCCATCATTGCCAAGTTGAAGGTCAGCTCTTTCATGAACATGCGCACCGCACCTGCCGCCCTTATGCCGGCCCTTCATCCGGTCAGCCTGCGGGTGAACACCTACCTGATCAATCTCGACCGTGCGCCATTGCGCAGGTTTCGAATGGAGCGCCTGCTGGCAAGCTTCGGCCTTGCCTTCGAGCGTGTGGCGGCGGTCGATGGCGCAGGGCTGAGCCTGCCGCATCCGGGCTTCGACGAAGCATCCTATCTCCGCCGGCACGGCCGCCGGCCGAACCCTTTCGAGATCGGCTGTTATCTGAGCCACGTCGAATGCGCCAAGCGGTTCCTCGGCAGCCATGCCGAGTTCGCGCTCATTCTGGAAGACGATCTCGATTTCGATGACGATCTGGCCGAGCTGCTCGACGCCGCTCTCGAGCACCAGGCGCGCTGGGACATCCTGCGGCTGTCGACCGTCAATACCGGGCGAAAGCACAAGGTGGAGCCGCTGACCGCATCGCGCTCGCTCGCCATCGCGCTGACCCGCGAGAAGGGCTCCGGCGCCTATCTGATCAATCGCAAGGCGGCGGGCTGGATTGCCGATGTGCTTGTCCCCATGCGCCTGCCCTATGATCTCGCCTTCGATCTGGAGTTCGATGATGGGCTGAGCGCCTGCTTCGTCGATCCGTTGCCGGTCAGCCAAAGGGCCGATCCCTGCTCGCAGATCCAGGCAGGGCTTTCGACCTACCGGCTGGGCCGCCGCCGGCCGTGGAGCGTGCTGCCGTATCGCGCTGCCGCCGAGCTGCGCCGCTTTGCCGCCCGCTTCAGCCGGCTCGCGGCATGGCGGATGCGAAATTAGCACCTGCCGCCGAGATCAGCGGGAAGCCGATCGAAACGATGAGGCCGGGATGATTGTCCGCCATGGTGATCTTAGCCGAATGCAGGTCGGCGATCGCCTTGACGAGGCTGAGCCCGAGCCCGCTTCCCGGCGTCGCGCGGCTCTTGTCGAGCCGGTAGAGACGCCGGAAGACCTTGTCCCTTTCGCCGGCGGGAATGCCGGGGCCGGTATCGGCGACCGAGACGATAGCGCGGCCGCCCTGGCAGCGGAGCGAAACGGTGATGTCGGTTCCATCAGGGCAGTGGTTGATCGCGTTCTCCACCAGGTTGGCGATCATCTGCGTCAACAGATCACGGTCGCCCCGGATGAGCGCCGGACAGCGCTCCGTGATATCAAGCGCCATCAGTGCGTCTTCGGCGACATCGACATAGACTTCGGAAATGACAGCAAGCACGGCGTCGATATCGGTTGCCTGGAAACGCTCCTTGCGGGCGCCGGCCTCGATCTGGGAAATGCGCAGCAGCGCCTCGAAGGTGGCGTTGATCCGGTCGCTCTCGTGTCTGGCTTCGTCAAGCAGAGCCGAAACATCCGCCTGCTGGTCGTTGCCGGCCACCGCGGCATCCAGCGTCAGGCGCAGCCTGTTCAGAGGCGTCTTCAGATCGTGGGCGATATCGGCGCTCACCTGCCGCATGCTCTCGACCAATCTCTGCAGCCGCTCCAGCGCCGCGTTGATCTGGATCGCCACCGTATCGAGATCGTCGCCGTTGCCGGTGATGGCAATGCGAGCGTCGAGCGCGCCGTGGGAGACGTCGTTCATGGTGAGGGCGACCCGGTCCAGCCGCGCCTGGGCGCGAACGGCGAGAAAGACGCCGCCGCCGATCGCGGTCGCGACGACGATCGCGGCGGCCCATTCGAAGCTGACCAGCACGATCCGCAGCATCTCGTCGACATCGTTGAAGTTTTCCGCCACCACCAGGCTGTAGGGACCGATGGTCGAGACCTGCATCCGGTAGCGTTCATGCGCCTTCAGCCCGACATCCCTGGAGGTGACGGTATAGACGCCGTTCGGGATGCGGGGTGCGGCGAAATTGCCGGCGAGTTTGCGCCCGCCTGCATCCGTCAGCGAATAGAGCCCGTCGGAGGTCGATTGGAAGCTCGCATAATTGTTCAGCGTGTTGATCAGATCCTCGGTGTCACCGGGATTGTAGGTCGAGACGATGAGCGAATTCATCTCGTGGAGCGACTGTTCGAGATCACGCTCAAGGCCGAGGCGCAGCATGTGGTAGATGATCGCACCGCTCAGGATGAAGGTGACGACGAAGAGCACGCCGAAGGTGACGGCAAGCCGGAACGGCGTGCTCCTGCGCAGGCTCGAGCATGATGCCGAAAAGTGTGCGCGGTTTTCGGACGAGATCATGCTCTTACTCTTTAAATTGCGAACAGGTTTTGAGATTTTCAGGCCGATAGGCCCTGAAATCATCCTGTTCTAGCGAGGCGCATGCAGGCTGTATCCGGTGTTGCGGACCGTATGCAGAAGCTGGACCTGGAACGGCTTGTCGACCTTGGCTCTCAGCCGGCTGATATGGGTCTCGACGACGCTGGTCTTCGGATCGAAGTGGAAATCCCAGACCCGCTCCAGCAGCATCGTCTTGGTGATGACCCGGCCTTCGCCGCGCATCAGCACCTCGAGCAGGGTAAATTCGCGCGGCTGCAGCTCGATCACCTGGCCGGCGCGGCGGGCCTCCCGCCGGATCAGATCGAGCTCGAGATCGGCAACCTTCAGCACCGTCCGCTGCTCCTGCACCGGCGGCCGCCGGCCAAGCGCATTGACGCGCGCCATCAGCTCGGAGAAGGCAAAGGGCTTGACCAGATAATCGTCGCCGCCCGCCTCCAGCCCCTCGACCCGATCGTCGACACCGCCGATCGACGTCAGGAACAGCGCCGATGTGCCGACCTTGGCAGCCCTCAGTGAACGCACGATCGCCAGGCCATCGAGACCCGGCAGCATGCGATCGACGACGATGACGTCATAGGCCTCGCGCTGCGCCTGAAACAGCCCATCGCGGCCGTCGCCAACCACGTCACAGACATGCCCGGCCTCGGAGAAGCCCTTGGCGATATAATCGGATGTTTTCCGGTCGTCCTCAATAAGCAGGATTCGCATCAGCCCGATCATTCCCGGCATGCCTGGGGGCGAGATCTAGCCGAGAGGACGGCTTGGCCGCAACTTACGGATTTGTAAGGTGATGGGTGGGGAGTGGCTTCAGACGCAACCAAGCGCCACCCGCCCTCGTCCTTCGAGACTCCGGCCTTTGGCCTGCGCACCTCAGGATGAGGGCTAACCGTGGTGCTTGCATGGGCTACCGGCGCGTCTTGCCGCCGCGCTTCCATTGAACCAGGCTGCAACCTCTCTCCAGCCTCATCCTGAAGTGCCCCGAAGGGGCCTCGAAGGACGGGGCTGGCCTGCCGCCTCTCGCTCCGGTTGGCTGCGAAGCCAGTCCGAAAGATATGTCGATTTTCACGGTTGTTGCCGGTGTACTTGCCGCAGAGCTCACCCCACCCTCCGTCTTCCTCGGGCTTGACCCGAGGATCCACGCCGGCATTCATCAGCAGCGGGCAATGGATCCCAGGCTCAAGGCCTGGGATGACGGAGGGTGAGGGGAAGCGTGTCGCCATGCCTCGCCCCACCTTTCTCGCTGGCGAGGGGACCACAAGACCGGAAACCTCCTCCTCGTGCGTCTCCCATCCGTCTTGGCGTGTAAAATTTCCGCGCTACCTCTGCACACGGCAAAGGAGGAAGACGATGAAGATGCGGAAGTTTACGATCGCCGATGCGTCGTTGGAGCGTTCCCCCGGACAGGAGGCAGACATCTCCGTCGGCAATCTGGTCGACGAGCGGCACGGAGGGCCGATCACTATCGGTTATGGACGTTACGCACCCGGCCAGAGCCTGACCGAGACGATGGCGGTCGACGACGTGATGATCGTTCTGGAAGGCCGGCTTTCGGTCTCGACCGACGGGGGAACGGTCACCGCCGGGCCTGGCGAGATCGTCTACATGCCCAAGGGTGAAACGGTGACCATCCACTCGCACGAGGAGGGCGCGCTCACCGCCTATGTCACCCATCCGCATTGGCGGCCGGCACACGCCTAGAGCGCCGTGCTGCGGCCCTATTCGGTCGATCGCCGACCCCGAACTGATCGTCAGAGGCCGGCAAGATAGTGAGCCATGGCAGCGATGTCGTCGGCCGACAAATTGCGCACCAAGGCCGTCATGCTGGGCATGTTCGGGCGCTTATTATCGTGAAAGTCGGAGAGGGTTTTGATCAGGTAGTCCAGCTTCTGATTTGCGACGCGCGGAGTGTTGGCGTATCCGACGAAACCCTCCCGGTGGCACGAGGTGCACTTCTTCTCGACGTCGAGCGCTTGGAAGCGGGTCATGCTCGCTGCGTCGGCCGGCTCGCGGTAGGCGGGCCAAGGCAGCGCGGAGAAGTAGGCCGCAAGCGCCTTCATGTCGTCGTCGGAAAGATTCTTCGCGATCCGGCCCATGAGGTCGTCGGTGCGCGCTCCATTGCGATATTCCTGCAAAGCTATCAGCAAAGAGGACTCGTGCTGGCCGGCGATGATCGGCGTGTTCTTAACAGTCGGCAGACCTTTCCTACCGTGACACATCTGGCAAAGCTTGGCCTTGTGGGAGATTGCCGCCGGCGGTGGCGCAGCATTGTTCTGCGCTCCAGCCGGCAGCGGACCGAGAGCCACGAGAGCGGCAATGACGAACGGAGCGAGCGCGCTGCTGCAGGGCATGCGAGGCCTCCAGATCGGGGCTTGTGATGCTGATCTTATCAGGAGATGCAACCATTGGCGAGCGGACCCCCGTCGCCTCCATCCGACTATGGCTGCGCTTTTATGAGTTCACGCCCTAGACCGCGAGCTGCGGCTCAGCGCTTGTATTCGGGCTCGCTGCGATCAAGCGCGCGCTTCACGGACTCCAGATGGAGCCGGGCCGACTCCGGGTCGCCTTCGCGCATTTGCCGGTACGCCGCTTCCGCAATCTCAGGCGCGACGGCAAGGACTTCGCGTCCGGTCGACAGGGCGAGCGTCTGCACTTCGCAGGCGCGCTCGAGGTAGTAGAGATCGTCCCAGGCCTCGGCGATGTTAGGTGCGCAGACCATGACGCCGTGGTGCTTCATGAAGACGATGTCGGCATCGCCGATTGCGGCGGCGATGCGATCGCCCTCGCGCGCATCGAGCGCCAGGCCGTTGTAGTTCTGGTCGACGGCCGTGCGTCCATAGAATTTCAAGGCGGTCTGCCCGGCAAAGATCAGGGGATCGCCCTCCGTCATCGAAAGGGCGGTGGCATAAGGCATATGGGTGTGGAACGCCGCCTTGGCGCGGGGAATGTTCTTGTGAATCCTGGCGTGGATGTAAAAGGCGGTGGCCTCGGGCTGCCCGCTGCCCGACACGACGTTGCCGTGAAAATCGCAGATCAACAGCATCGATGCCGTCAGTTCGGCAAAAGCGTAGCCATAAGGGTTGACGAGGAACAGGTCGTCATATCCAGGGACGACGGCCGAGAAGTGGTTGCAGATCCCTTCCTCCATGCCGAGCCTTGCCGCCATCCGGAAGCAGGCGGCAAGATCGACGCGGGCCTGCCAGATGTCGTCCGTATCGAGTTTCGGCTGGTTGGGGCCGCCGGCGGGCGAGGGGGCTGTATTGAGGGAGTGCGCCATGGGGTCGTTTCAGATTGGTGTCGAAGGAGAGGGTGGCTGTGTTCTGGATTACGCCCGGATCAGCCTCGCATCAAGCCGGCTGGAGACAAAGATGGTTCGCTTCATCTGCATATTTTTACCCACCCTCCGTCGTCCTCGGGCTGACCCGAGGACCCACGCCGGTCTTCCATCAGCAGTGGACCTGGATCCCAGGCTCGAGGCCTGGGAGGACGGAGGGTGGGGAGGCGCTTTCCGCCAAACTCCCCTTCGGCGCAGCGGATGGCGGATCGTCTCACCCGCAGCTCGACCCGAGGGTGTACTTAACTTACCAGCTCAGGCGTGTTCCCGATCGACAGCAGATGAGCCATTGCATCGGTAATTGCGTGGTTGTCGTAGGGTTTCGAGAAGGCCCTGCTTCCCATGGGGAGATCGCTCTCTTCGAGGATTGCCGCGCCGGAGGCAACGATCAGCCTGACAGGCGGCCACCGATTTCGGATGTAATGGGATAGCTTGATGCCGTCCATCGTGCCGGGCATCTGAACATCGGTGAAAACCAGATCGATGTCGTTTCGCGACACAAGGATACGAATTGCCTCGTCCGCATCGCACGCCTCAAGCGCTTCGTAACCCGCAGAGAAGACCAGATCGACGGCACTCATCCGAATAATCGTGCTGTCTTCGACGACCAGGACGACCGCTTTGCCATAATTCATTGCTCACTCGGTCAGATTGGAGGTGCGAGCCGCATGGGCTCCGCAGGGATAGCGTTTCGCAAGCCATTCGGTTCCGAAGCCGCCGTAGAAAGGTCGGTTCGCAAACCGGCGCTTTCCCGGTGGCGGATTGTGACGGCCGTGCCGGGACCCGCATCGCTTAACTGAATGTCACCATGCAGGCTCTTTGCCAGCGCCTCCACAATGCCGGTCCCCGGTCCCGCCTTTGGTGCGTCGCGACCTGCAGGCATGCCGATGCCGTTGTCGGTAACGGAGAGAGTCCAATCCTTGCCGGATGATCGATAGGCGATGACGATTGCGCCTGGTCGTTCCACGGGAAAGGCGTGCTTGAGGGCGTTGATGGCAAGCTCAGTCACGACAAGCCCCAGGCGTACGGAAACGTCCGCCTCCACGGCGCTGTCATCGACCATCACCTGAATCGAAAGCCTGTCGGGGTCAGCAATCATCGACGCGCCGAGGCTTTGGCAAAGCTGAGTGAAATAGGTACGGAGTTCAACCTTGCCGCTGTTGGACATGGAGAGTTGGCGTTGCAGGGCCGCAATCGACATGACCCGGTGATGGGCATTGTGGAGATGCCCGCGCGCTTCCTCCGACTGGACCCGCCGGGCGCTCTGCATGAGAACGCTGGCAATGATCTGAAGGCTGTTTGCGACCCTGTGCTGGACTTCCTGCAGCAGGATCGCATTGTCGCGAACGAGATCATCTTTCAGCCGAGCTTCGGCGCGCACATCGGTCACATCGGTGATGGCCAGAAGCAGGCGAATATGATCGATGTCGCCATCATCGAGCGTCCGCGCGTTGACGACCAGGTGCCGTGTTTTCTGGTTTGGCCGTCGAAAGTCGATTTCGTAGGCTTCGATGTTGGCGCTGCCCAAGGCGGTCGCCGTCAGCAGTGACGCAAGCTGGGGCATTGCCCATTCGCCGTTTCCAATTTCGCTGAGGCGTCGGCCGCAAACTGTCTTGGGATCGATGTCGAAGACCCGGCAGAAGGATGCGCTCGCTGCGATGACCTTCTGGTCGTCGGAGAGGAACAGCAGCGGTTCATTGGACGATACCACCACGTCAAGAGTGCTCGCCGCTTCGAAATGCGCTGGGGGTGTCTTTTGCATGGAGAGGCCCTCAAGGGCCGGAGACTCGCGAAGCAAGTCATCACTCGGCAACAATGCCAACCGGCCAAAGGGCTCAGCCCGACAAAGAGACCGTAACACGCCTGAGAGGTAATCCCTTCATACTAAATATCGCGGCTGCCGTGTCGACGCGATAAGCCGACGATGACGAATATCCATCGTCTCGGAGAGAGGCCATCGAGCAGGAAGCCGAAGCCTTTCCGGAAAGCGCCGTCCCACCAACAGCAGATGCGAGCGTTCGTCAGCAGGAGCGGGTAAGACGCTACTCATGGGACCGTTCCACCGAGGCGAACATGTGTGGCGCATCCTGATCGACACCTCCGCGCAGAATGAAAATCACCTGTTCGAGTCTACTGAGCCCGACGACGGTCGCAGCCAGTGGAATGAAGGCCTCCCATCCCGTGATATAAAGCAACGGCCACAACGCGAATAGCAAAAGCGCGCCGGCCTTCGCGGACCAAAAATGGAACATCAGCAGGCGTCGAGTCAGCAGCCACGAAACGAGCAGATAGATCACCGGGCCGCCGAACAGGACTGTCAACGCAACTCCGTGGCGGGACGCGAGGCCGGGGTATGACGAGAGTAGAAAAAACAGAATGGCGACGGAGAAGATGTTGTCGACGATGGCGTCAAGGCGGGCACCGTATTCGGAAGCTCGCTTCGTCCGTCGGGCGAGCCATCCATCGACGAGGTCGGTCATGGATGCAATCAAGTAGAGGACAAGCGCCGGCCCAGCATACCCATAGCTCAGAAGCAGCAATATAGGGGCTATCAACAGGCCACGACTGAGCGTCACCACGTTGGCGAGCTTGATTGGACCATCTTCCCAAACCCAAACCATGGACGACGCTCATACTGGCTCCGCGGTCAGTTTGAGGGTCGTATCGCGTGCAATCAGCTTCTCAATAGAATAGGCGTTGTGATGCATCGGGCAGACAATCCGATTACGCTCATTGATGAAACCAAATTTGAACGGCCCTCCACGGTGAGGGCACCTATTCGGGATCAGGTAAAGCTCGCTTTGGTAGGAAAGTAGAAAATACTCTATTCCGTCCCTGACAATCGGGGGAAGGTCCTGACCGATCCAGCTTGCCGCCTCACTCATGGCATAACCTCGCGTCCGACCGACAGCGGTGGAAAAACCTTGAAGGCGGACGGGTCGGTCAAAAATCCAATGCCGCCGATCTGCAGAGCCGAACCCGTATTCCAGTTCGTCGCGGGCACCGCGCAGCGACCAGGCGAGGCCAAATTTGTCGGCATGCCAAACTCGGCGTGTCCTGCCTTCACCGCGGCCTCGAATGCCAAGGTCACGGCCAGCAGATGATCTCCCGACCGCTCGAAGGCCAGTCTCGTCAGTTCGGCGCCGGCGACGATCTCGGAGCCGACCTCGGGACCGTACTTGGACACCAAGGGCGCGACCACTTCGTCGGCAACCATTGCGGAATGGTGGATGTCGATGTGTGCATGTTCGCCAAAGTAATGCGCGTCTACGCCGGGATGGAAGCGCTGGAGATACCGGAAGTGCTCCTCCGTGGATCGCTGGTAGCTTGCTTCGGCGAAGAGGAGGAAGCCAATCTGAAGAAACAAATTGCGAGGGCTCTGGAACATGAAGTGGATGACATTGTGCAACTCCAGAGTCGGAGTATCGAACAATAACCAATAGGCATTGTATTCTTCGCTGAGTCCGAACCCCCTCAGTGTTGATCGGTAGAGCACGCTGTGTTTCTTGTTGTGGACCCCGTATCCGAATTCATCGATGAGAATGCGGAAGAGTGCAGACTGAGGCTCCCCATATTCGCCGATGACGCCGAGCGCGGAGGCGGAGGCTTCAGCCAGCAAATCGACAGAGGACTGAAGCAGAAAGTTCCGGTAGTAATGATCCCGGTTGCTCGAGCTATCCAAAAACTCAAGGAAGCCGCTCGGCCTGTTCGCTTTGAGATTGGGTATAAGGTTTGCCACATACCCGGCGCAATCTTGTCTATCGCTAAGGCTGCGTGCCTCGGCAACCAGCGGGCCAACAAGCTCGTCTTCAAGGTTGGCGCGCATTTCGTCGAGACGCAGCATTTCGCGGGGATCGTAGTGCTTCTGTAGCCGCGACAGGATCGAGCCTGCAGGCGCTGCGCTTGGCAGCAGGACATAACGACCCTGATAACTGCGCATCAGCGCCTGATGTTGGACAAATCGCCGAAGGCTGGGATCTTCATTGCCGCGGAGAGCTTCAGCGTCGATGCGAATATCATATACCGAAGGTGGAATTCCGCCTGCTCGCGCCGCGAGGCGTTCGCCGAATCCAGCAGATCTTGCTTTCCGATGAAGGTCATGTGCGCGCCGTTCCAGGCTCGTAGATCGTCACGGCAATCCCACTCTTTGTGAAGCACTCGACCAATCGCCATTTCGACAATTCGAACGGCCGACTGTATTCGTCAGGGCGCATATAGCTCGGGGCGTCCGCCGATCCAGTGATAACGGGTATATGTTTTATGACGATCCGGTGGACCAACCGCGCCTCGTGCAGGCTGTGCAGCAGGCGACTTCCGCCTTCGACGATCATGCTTTTGATCCCGCGAGCATCGAGAATGTTCATCAAGCCGGGGAGGTCGACCCGGCGTTCGCCACATCGCACCACTTCGACATTGGGCTTGCTTTTGAGCGCTTCGATATCGGCTTCCTTCGCGGAGCGGGAGACGACGACGACCGTCGGATGGCCGTCGTTCAAAAGCTTTGCGTCGAGGGGCAGCCTGCCCATGGACGAGGGTACGATCCGCAACGGATTTGGCCCTGGTGCGTGACGCACGGTGAGTTCTGGATCGTCCGAAAGGACGGTGCCGGCACCGACCATGATGGCATCGTGTGCCGCTCTCTGGCCATGGAACCACGCGCGAAGATCGTCGCCATAGAAATCGAACAGACCCTTGCTGGAAGCCGTCGCCCCCAGCGACAGTTTGCCGTCGATAGTGACCTCCGACAGAGTTGTTATTTCAACCACTTCTTGTCCTCCTCCTGCGCACACCCTAATGCGGCTGCGCCGTGATTGTTCAATTGGCAGGAGGAAATCGGCTACGGCGTCATTGGTGGGAGTGGGGCGAAGGGCGGCCAGTGGGTGGAGGCAAGGGATCCAGGCCAGCGTGGCTGCGCTTTAATTAACGCTTCAACCCTCCCTGCGACGTGCAAGGAGGGTTGAGCTCAAGGCCGGTTAGATCGTCCGCCGATAGCGGTCACGCTCCTGCGCGATCTGCTCAGGCGCATATGGATCGAGCGTGTCGTCGAACCGCGTCCAGCCCTGGTCGTTATAGGCACGCCGGCGTTCGATCGGGTCGACCCAGTTTGAACCCTGGAGAATAGCCTGCGCCTCGGAGGCGCGGGCGTCGTCGACCTTGGCGGTGACCAGGCTGCCGCCGCGGCGGACACCTTCGGCATAGAGGTGAGCATCATCTTCCGGGACGCCGGAGTCGGTGAGGGCGCCGATCAGGCCACCGGCAGCACCACCGGCGACGGCGCCGGCGACGGCACCAGCTGCAGTCGCGGCAAGCCAGCCTGCGGCAACCACCGGCCCGACACCGGGAATGGCCATCAGGCCAAGTCCGGTCAACAGGCCGCCAGCGCCGCCGACGGCAGCGCCAATGCCGGCGCCCGTCGCGGCATCCTCGCCAACGTCAGAGTCGCGATCGATGCGGCCAGCCTTGTTGGAGACGATGCTGATGTCGTTTGAGGGAATGCCTGCCGCTTCCAATTTGCTGACGGCGGAGCGAGCGTCCGAATAGTCGTCGAAAAGTCCGGTTACAGTTCTCATGATGTTTCTCCCTGGGGGTTACTTGGCGACGATGTTGCCTTGATAATCGAGGGCAATGGAGACGGCTTTCCCGTCCTTCATGCCGGCGGCCATCCAGATCCCCTTGTCATCGAGCTTGAGATCCTTGACGTCGGTGTAACCCGCTTCCGTAATGCGATCCTTAGCCTGGGCTTCGGTGAAGCTGTTGGCGCCCTCAACGGGTGCAGTCGGATTTTTGGTGTCCGGGGTTGCAACCGCAGGTGTATTTCCATCAGCAGATGGAGCCGGCGTTGTCTGGGCAAGGGCTGCAACGGCAGACGCGCAGAGAATTGTCGCCGCAAAGACGATCTTCTTCATATGTGTTTCCTCTCATTTTGCGGATCAGATGACGATCCATGCGCTGAAAACACGCAAGGGAGTTCTTTGTTCCCGAAGATTATGCAATTGATTTTTCTAAATATAAGGCAACGCGGCGGGCTGCGGGGTCATTCTCTACGGTGCCAGGGCAATGTAAGCAGACAGTAACGAGGGAGGGTAGCCGACGATCCACGGGCGCCTTGAGGAAACCTCTCGGAGTGAGGTCGGTCCTCTAACTCCTAAAGTTGTGCTGCTGTCAAATGTCCCAGGGCTGGCAGCGCGGGGCCGCTCTCCTGCCGGCACTTCGTGCGGGTGACGGATGCAGCCCCGGCAATGTTCAGTGACTTCACGGAATACGGGCGATGACCTTGATCTCGAAGTCGAAGCCGGCGAGCCAGTTGACGCCGATGGCGGTCCAGTTCGGGTAGGGCGGCGTGCTGAACATCTCCTGCTTGACGGCCATGATCGTTCCGAACTGGTTTTCGGGGTCGGTGTGGAAGCTGGTGACGTCGACAATATCATCCAGCGTTGCGCCGGCGGCACTCAGCGTCGCCTTCAGGTTTTCAAAGGCGAGCCGCACCTGGCTTTCGAAATCCGGTTCCGGCGTTCCGTCCGGACGGCTGCCGACCTGTCCTGATACAAACAGCAGGTCACCGGAGCGGATCGCGGCGGAATAGCCGTGCTTCTCGTAAAGAGCGTGCCTGTTGGCCGGAAAGATTGCTTCGCGTTTTGTCATTCTGGTCTCTCTTCATTGTTGACAACGACCGTTGAGCGCGACGTATCGCTTCACATCTTGCGCCCAATTTTATATACGGTTCGTATGTGAAATGTATGAGATACGCATCGTATGTCAAGTCCATATACGCTTCGTATCTGAAATTGAGGGGTCGAATGGCGAGGAAACGCAGCGAAACGATGCAGGAAAACCGCGTCAAGCTGATCGCGGCGGCGCGCAAGACCTTTGCGGAAAAGGGGTATTCGGCAGCATCAATGGATGAGTTGACGGCTGACGTCGGTCTGACGCGGGGCGCGCTCTACCACAACTTCGGAGACAAGCGCGGGCTCCTGGCGGCGGTCGTCGATCAGATCGACACGGAAATGGCGGTGCGCGCTCAAGAGATTGGCGCGGGCGCAGGCAATGATTGGCAGGGCCTGCTCGCCGAGGGTGCGGCCTATATCGAGATGGCGCTCAATCCGGAAGTCCAGCGCATCGTCCTGCTCGACGGACCGGCGGTCTTGGGTGATCCCTCGCAGTGGCCGAGCCAGAACAATTGCCTGCAGGTGACCAAGAGCACGGTGGAGCGCCTGATCGCCCAAGGCATCCTCAAGCCGCTTGACCCAGAGGCGGCCGCCCGATTGCTAAGCGGCGCCGCTCTCAATGCGGCTCTCTGGATCGCCGCCAGCGAAGATCCGCAGAGCGTGATGCCAAAGGCGGTCGAGGCTTTTCATGCCTTGGCGGCAGGTCTGCTTGTGCAGCCTTTGTGATCTCCCAAGAGCCAAAGACGGCGAGATACTTTTACGGACCCAAAGAGTTTCGGCATGGCGGAACCAATCCTGCTGCCGGTGCACGCTCTAGATGGAGATGGCGAAGTGGATGGCACTGCTTGATCCAACTGCGCCACCGCTGCTAGGCTTCGGACGTTGGGAGCATCGTAGTGGTTGATGGCGATTTAATTGTAAGTTGGATCATGTTCTGCGTGGTGGGCGCCTTTTGCGCTTACCATTGGTATTGGCTCATCAGGTCGATCATCTTCTACAGTAGAAACGGCTTCGATTTCCGCGAAGATTTCGGACCCGAGGCGTACTGGTCCGATCGGGGAGGTGATGATGAATGCGTGTTGATGAAGCCGAAAGAGAAGTTCCTGATCTTCTGGCCTTCTTTCGTGGTAATTACCTCTGTTATGTTGACTTTCATAGTTTTAGGTTTGACGGGAATTATTTAGCCTTGCGTCGGTTGCAGGCCGAAGCTCTTGAACGTTATTCTAGGTCATAAACCGCCGCGTTGTCCTCGCTCCCGCAGCCCCTTATATGACGCATGCCGAAGCTTCGCGTCCTCCGTCGACGCCTTATATTCAATCTCTGCGATCAGCGTCGGCTGCAGCCAGACAACTCTTTCCGCCGGCCGTGTCGCAAAAGTCAGTAGTTTTGCAACGCGACAACCACAGGCTCGCCTTGTGGGAAGCTGATAACCTCCCTTGGTAAAGGCCAGTCCGCTGTAGTTTCCGGCTCGCCGTCCCCGTCAACATCGGCGCTCCTCAGTCGCGAAGCGAGCTGGTCTAGCGTTGTGCTCGCCTGTTGCGACAACTCGGTTGAAGCGGGGGAAAGGTCCTTTGATAGACCCCAGTAATCCCAGGGCTTCAGTTCCAGCTTACGCAGGGCTGCGATTTCTCGAAGCAGGCTTCCCGCGACGAACCACTCGCCCCCAAGGTTGAGGCTCGACACGCCAAATCGCGAGGCGATGCCCGGTTCGTCTTTAATCCGAAACCATGCCTCGTTTGCGGTGAGAAACCGCTCGCGCGGTACGTCTAATGTGTTGAAGGAAGCTCCACCGGCTGCCGCAAATTCCACATCGAGCCGTTTCCAGTGCTGGCCATCATGCCATTCGCAAAGCCAGTGATCTTCCCAAAAGTCGGGAACGATGTAGTCGGCAAAACCGACGCGAAGACGTGCCGGGATACCCTTGGCGCGAAAAGCGCTCGCTGCCAGAATTGCGAAATCCCGGCAGAGGCCACCAACCTTGATCTGCGTAGGATCGCCTTCAAGCAAGTTGCGCTCGGCAGCAACTGCCAGAATCTCGGTTACGGAACGAAGCTCCAGATCGATGACCTGTTTAGTGGTAAAGCCTCGTTCCTTCGACACGGCACCGCGAGGATGCTGCATGAACGAGCCAATCCACCGGGCAATCAACTCCGGCGCGTCGCCCCCGAGCATCAAGGCTTCACGATACGGGCCGGGTTCCGAATAAATACTTTGGGAGGCATAGAAGGTTTTGCGCATTGTGGTCTCTCTCCGATCGAGGATTGAGACACGACAAGAAGGGCAAATTTTCAAAAATTGTCAATCGGGTGCCTGTCGCGAAAGTCCCGATTAAAGCGACGCTTGTTTTCCTGAATTTTGCGACGTCGCAGAACAGACGGTTTTGCGATGCCGGCAATGTCTGCTGTTGACGCAAATCCGCCGCGCGCACAGCGGGAAATATGCCGATCGCGGACTTTAGGGAATTGCCTTGGCATAGTCTCGGGCTCGAAGAGTTTTGCCATCGCGAAATGGACTTGCGAATCGCATAAGTGTGTGCTTATGTGTTCGCATGATCGAGAGTGACATCTTCCGAGCCTTGGCTGACCCCACCCGCCGCGCGATCTTCGAGAAGCTGGCGGCGGGCGGCATGAACGCCAGTGCCCTGCGGGAGGGCATGGAGATCAGCCAGCCGGCAATGTCGCAACACCTCTCGGTTTTGCGGAGCGCAAAGCTCGTGAGGGAAGAACGGCAGGGGCGTTTCGTGAATTACGAAGTCGATCCGGACGGGCTGGCTCTCATCGCACAATGGTTGGCGAAATATCGCGCCTACTGGCCTGCCCGCATCGAAGCTCTCAAGGTCTTGCTGAAGGATATGGACCAATGAACGATGGAAAGGCCAAGGAGCAGAAAGACGGCATCGACCTGGAATTCGATCTGGATGAACCGCCGCAAAAGGTCTGGCGTGCAATCAGCATTCCGGAATTTCGGGAAAACTGGTTGCCGAAAGACGCTTTAGCCGATCCCACCCCGGCCACGATCACACCTGGCGAGGAGGTCCGTTACAGCCTGCGCGACGACGCTCCGCCTTTCCTTGAAAGCACGGTGACGTTCACGATCGTCCCGAACGCGACCGGCGGCACCCGCCTGCGCATTATCCACGAGCTGACCGACGAGAGGCTTGACCGGATGGCGAAAACGCCCGCGAACAGCAACGGTCCGCCCCTCATGCTCGCCGCCTGACGCGGTAAGCTCTCCCCTTTGATGTCTGCAAGATTGGAGTTCGCCGATGCGCGAAGCGATGCAACTCGTCCCTATGGTCATAGAACAATCCAGCAGAGGGGAGCGGTCTTTTGACATTTACTCCCGCCTTCTGCGCGAACGCATTATCTTCCTCAACGGCGAGGTCAACGATACCGTTTCCGCTCTGGTCTGCGCGCAGTTACTGTTCCTCGAGGCCGAGAATCCAAAGAAGCCGATCAATCTTTACATCAATTCTCCGGGCGGTGTCGTGACCAGCGGCCTCGCCATGTACGACACCATGCGCTTTATCCGCGCGCCGGTTCATACGCTTTGCATGGGGACAGCCCGTTCCATGGGATCGTTCCTGCTGATGGCAGGCGAGGCCGGCGGAAGAGCTGCTTTGCCCAATGCCAGTATCCTCATTCACCAGCCATCCGGTGGCTTCCAGGGGCAGGCTTCCGACATGATGATTCATGCCGAAGAAATTCTGAAGACCAAGCAGCGCATGACGCGGCTCTACGCGGAGCATTGCGGACGCTCCTATGAAGACTTTGAGCGCGGGATGGATCGCGACCGCTTCATGACGGCGGAAGAAGCATTGGAATGGGGTCTTATCGACCGTATTCTAACGGTTCGGGAAGACACGGCCAGCCTATAGACAGTTTTATGGACGCAAAGAGTCCAGACAGGGCGGAACCGTTGCTGCGGCTATCGGTTAATCCGCCGAGGTCGCGGCGTGCCAATCGGACGTGACGGAGATGGTGAACGCACCGGTTTTTCCGATTTCTCGGTGCGGGCAACGAAGCGCCAGGCGAGCACCTTACCCGTTCGCCGCGATCTCATCCCGGACAACAGGATTTCGCGAGGATCGAACCGTCAACCAGGGCCACACATCGGTCACTGTCTCCTGAGTGCGGAAACCGCCGCCCGCCCATCAAAGGCGGTGGAACAGGCGAGCGACCATGCTCCGTGTGGATCGATCAGAGGAGGAGAGGTCATGAGTAAAAGTAATTGGCAGGTCGGGCTTCGCGCGAAGCTCGAGCATCTCGTCGACGACTGCGTTGTGGCCGGCGCGAGGCAGCAGGACGTTTTCGATACGATCATCAAGGAGATCGGCAATCTGCGCGCGGCCCTTGAGCGCGATCCTGACCCTGCGGAGGACGACGCTGTTGTGATAGAAGAGCCTGCGAACGATTGGCCGGCGGCCGACAAGTGACCTGAAGCCGATCGGGGAGGGGCACGCGGCCTGTTGGGGCGGGGCTTATGGAACCAACTGGCACCGCGGAAGGTTATAGTTTTGGCGATCGGTTTAGCTTGATCTGCGAGACGTGACAGCCCGCGCCGGCCGCTCATCATTCACAAGGGGGAATTGCTATGGAAAGTGCAGGTATCGGCTGGATCGCCGCAATCATCATCGGCGGCATTGCCGGCTGGCTCGCCGAAATGCTGATGAAGAGCAACATGGGCGTGCTGATGAACATCGTTCTCGGTATTGTCGGCGCCATCGTCGCCAACTTCATCCTCTCGCTCTTCGGTGTCGTGCTTGGCGGATGGCTGGGTTATTTGATCGCGGGCTTCATCGGAGCCTGCATCCTCATCGCCATTGCCAGAATGGTCAGGCGGACGGCCTGATCAAACAGAAGGCGGCCCCGCAAACCGGCCGCCTTCATCACGTTTCGGGTTACCCCGCTTGATTGCTCCCGGGATTCCGGCGGCGCAAAACGCCGCCGGGACATGCCTGTCAGACCTCGATGATGTAGACGATCGTCAGCGCATCGGGATCGACGATGACGATCCGACCATCAGCAAGGATGAAGAAGCGGTAGCTTTCGTACTGCGGAACGATCTTCACGATGCGTGGCGGCAGCGGTTCGAGACGAACCTTCTTCGGGATCGTCGTTCCGACGGAGACCGTGAAATTCACTTCCTTCACCGGCGCAACATGGACCTCCTTCACCACTGTGCGAATTTCGGTCTGCTGCTCGACGGAAATGTTGACGTTGGTCTTGGTGTTGGACGTCTGATTGTTCGTCGTGGTGTTGTTGTTGACGTTGGTTTCGGAAGAGCTTTTGCTCGTCGTCGAAGAGTTCTGATCGGTCGACTGTTTCGACGCATCGCCGCTTTGCGTGGTGGCGGCGTTGCCCGAGCCCTCTGCAGGCTTGGCATTTTGCGTGCTGCTCTTCGTGCCTGAGGTGGCCGAGCCGCTTGTATCGCTGCTGCCGGATTTGGCGGCGGGCTTCTGTTCGGTCGTGGCGGCGCCGCCGGCGTCTTGGGATCCGGGTTTGGCTTCTGTCGAAGCCTTGCCGGAGGCACTTCCCTTTGTCGAAGAATTATCGTTCGAAGGCTGTTCGGCGCTCTTTTTCATGTCCGAACCCTGACCCGATTTTTGCTGCGATGACTGGCCCTTGCCTTGCGGGCAGGCTCCCGAAGCGTCGGGGGTGCAGTCGGCGCCGGTGCCGGTGGCGCTGGAGCCGGGCTGCGAACCGGCGTCCGTGCCCGTCTGCGAACCGGATTGGGCCTGGCCGCCGCTCTTGGTGTCCTGCTGTGCCGCCGCGGGCAGTGTGGCAAGCGGCGATACGCTGAGTGACAACGCTGCTACGAGCATGGCGAGATGGTTGCTTTTCATGATCGATCTCCGAGGTTTCGGGCACGCGATGCCGCCACGCATTCTCATGCGTCGGATGCGTGCCCTGACTGTTGATAGGGGGCGGCGTCAGCCGCACGTGGTCACTGAATGACCTGGATGACCTTCCGGGAGGAGGGTTCGACGATCACACGCTGATCGTTGACGATCGCGTATGCATATTTCGGATCGTCGGGAATTGGGGTGACGACCACGGCCTCAGGCAGGGGCTGCCCGACGACGACCTTCTCCTTCACCACGACGCGCGTGGTCGGGGCGGGAGCCTGCTGAACATAGGTCAACACCTGCTGCGGCGGCGGATCGATGACGCTACCCGCCACGCCGCCGACGATGCCGCCGACAGCAGCACCGACCGGGCCGCCGACAATCGCACCCGTTGCAGCACCGCCTACTGCTCCTGTCACCGTCGAAGACTGCGCAAAGGCAGAGGTCGATGCCAACAAGATGCCTGCGGCGATTCCTAGTGCTTTGATATTCATCTGTTTTCCTCCTTGGATGCGGATGGTTCCGCTGCGGAGACAAACCGAAAGATCGAGGAAGTGTTCCAGACGTCGGACTTCATGCCGGGGCCGGTCCGACCTTGGTCCTAGCGTAGGATTCGCCCGCCTACTGCGTGGGAAAACGGCTGAGCATTCGGTCGTGGACGTTCTCCCAGCCGACGATCATCGCGGCAAGCGAGATGGCTTTGTCGCGGTCCACTGCCTTGGTTATAAAGCCTTCAAGCAGGACGACAGGACCGAGCATCCTGATCTCGATGGCACTGCTGTCGATCTCAGGATCAGCGGAGAGGGCTGCTTCGATTGTGGCGATTGTCGACGCCGAACTGTGGCCTTGCGAGCAGCGCTCTTCGTGATTGTAGTTATCGGGGCCGAACTTCATTTTCTCCTCCTGTTCCGCCCCTCCACGGACGTACACATTACCTCGCACTGGATATGAGCGGCGTGCCCTGACATCACCAGCCGGACTTAAGTCCGGCTTTCCCTCGGCACGATCCGCATTAAATTCTCCTGATCCTTGCTGAAAGGACGTCAGGGAGGTTCTAGCAATGTTGCCGACTCCAGTCAGAACCTCCCTGATGACGCTTGAATTTATCGACCAGTGTCGAGCGTCCGAGCTCGGCAAGGAGGCGATGAATAGGAATGCAGGCGGTCGGTCATAGGGAAGCGCGCGAAAGCGAGGACTTTGCTCCTCTGATGCTTGTGACAAGCGGCAAAGGCTGGGCGCTCTGGCGCCATCCTGATGTCGACCCAAATGTCTGATTTCGCCTCCGCTACGAAGACCGGGTTTGTGATTTTGCCATCTGGCCGAGCCGGTCCGCCACGGGCTCAAGGGTTGAATGCAGCTCGGCATCCACCTCCGTCAGTTGCATCAGGTGACGTCGAGATTGCGCGGTCTCGTCCGGGCGTTCGACAGACGAAGGGACGATTTGCTGGTCGAATTTCGACCTGTTCACTCGCGGTGGATCACGACCGGTTGCTGTTGCGGTCACGAGGCGAAGACAATGTTGTCTCAGGCGCAGGCACTTCTCGAGTGCAAGCCGAACCACGAAAGATGGTTCGCTTTTTAAGATCGACCAGATCGTCGCAAGTGACAGATACGTGTTCCTGGCTTGGCGGAACTCCCAAAATGCGTATTTCTGGGTGGCGTTGATTGCGCTCCGCGTTGCGTATTGGGGGAGTTGAGGGTTTGCCGCCAGCGAACGCCTGATAACTTCCAGTGCGCCTCGGCCCATTGGCAGGTGATTGGACGACATGTTGCCGGGATACTGCCGGTATCCAACCAGCCGTTCGGGGATGACTTCGATTTGATAGCGCGCGGCCAGCTTGAGTTCGAAGTCGAGATCTTCGCAGCCGCCAATTCCTGCAGCTGCATATGAGCTGTCAAATCCGCCAATCTCGAGCGCGACATCCCGACGGACAAGAAGCGCGCTTCCGTTGCCGACATATTTGAAAGTCAGATGCCGGGCGAAGATATATCCTCTGGCGACATCGGGCCGGCAGGAGCGAAGGATCTCGTCGTCACTATTGATGATGTAATGCAGCACATAAACCGCAGCCCACTGTGGGGTTAAGCGATTGAGCGCATTCACCTGCTTTTCGATTTTCGTGTGATGCCAGAGATCGTCCGCGTCAAGAAATGCCACAAACCGACCTGCTGCTTCCCGGATGCCGGTGTTCCTTGCTGCGGCAACGCCGCGGTTTGGCGTGGACAGCAGGCGGATCCGCGAATCTGCCAGCGCCACTTGCTCGACCACCCTTGCCGTATCATCGGTAGAGCCGTCATTGACGACGATGATCTCCAGGTTCCGGTAGGTTTGGCGCCCGGCGGATCGAAGTGTGCGTTCGATATAACGGGAAGCATTGAAGGCCGGGATGACCACCGAAACCAGCGGCCCGTTGAAATGACGAACGTCCCTCCGATCCGTGTCTGAAGAGAAAAGCATTCCAGATCCCTCATTCGGCCAGCAATAATTCTCTTCGTTCTGATGATTGGCGATTCAGCCAGGCACTATTCCAACTTCGGGCGACCCGAAATGAACTTTCGTCCAATGCAACTGCCCTCGCGCGGAAGGAAGGGAAGATATGGTGGCCGCAGTGGGCGTTCCGGATGAACTTGCCACCGCGACCGCCCCTTTTCTTCGGGTGTTCTAACATGCGTCCAATCAACCTCCAAAAAGAAAGCCCCGTCACGAGTGACGGGGCAGTTAATTTTCGACAGAAGGAGTGGGCCGCACGACGGCATCGAAGGGTCGCGGTGTCAAACTTGCCCCCGGCCGGCCCGGCCCGTTACTCTCGCCGACCGCATTGGTTCCCGAGCCGACGCATATACCCAGCAAAGTGGAAACACTCGCTTGGTGGCTTTGGGCCATCTCGGGGGTGGCAGCATCGTGATCTGCAGCAAGGAGGGAAACCTCGCGGAGGATCGTTCCCTCCTCGCTGCAGATTGCGATGCCGAGCGGAATTTTTTGCCTTCTGGACAAAAGAGCCGTTGCGACCAGTTCTTGAAGGCTCTCCATGGCTTCTGCAGTTGCGACATAAAGATCCGGGTACTCCTGGCCCTCGGTTTCCAATACTGAGCCATCCATGTGCGTGATATGAAAATACAGCGTCAGCAAGGTACACCTCCTTCACAGGTGCTGATTAACGCGGATCTGCTTCAGAAGTTTCGGTCAACCGTACACTCGCTCGAGCGGCGCCACCGCAAAGCTTTGGAGGGGCGGATCGCGATCCGGAATCAGAGACAGGAATCGTGAGTCAGAAGCGCGTGGCAGCTCTGCTTCACGGCGGATCGGATGGGGTCGGCGACTGGCACCGAAATGGACCAGCCTCAGCTTCGGCTTCTTGTCACGATTTATCGCCGGCGTCTTCGTCTCGGACCGCAGCTCGGTCTCCAGCCCGATCACGCCTGCCGCGCATGGTTCGATCCCTGATTGATTTCGGATATCAACCGACGTATAGCTCTTGAGGTACGTGCATCATTCCCATGCCTGACGGGCGGAGACGAGCGTTGCGAGGCCAGGGTTTCCGGACCTACAGTTCGGCCAGGGAGTGAATGGGATTTCGGGAGGGGATCATGACGGGTTTGCAACTCAATCCAGATTTTGCCATCGCGGATGAACAGTCGCTTCGGGCGCTGTTCGAGCCGACCCACGCTCTGGCAATCGTGAAGTGTCAGAATTCCCTTGGCGAGCACGCGCAGGAATTCATCAGGCGCTCGCCATTCTTCTGCATCGGCACGCAGAGTTCGGAGGGAAAGGCCGATGTCAGTCCGCGCGGCGACCCGCCCGGGTTCGTCAAGGTTCTTGACGAGCGCACCCTGGCGATCCCGGATCGACCCGGCAACAATCGTCTTGATACCCTAAGCAACATCATCGCCAATCCGAATGTCGGACTCTTGTTTCTTGTCCCCGGTTTCGACGACACATTGCGCGTCAACGGGCGGGCAAGTCTGACCAATGATCCTCACCTGTTGACGAGCATGAGCGTTGCCGATCGTCTGCCGAAACTCGCGATCATCGTCAACGTCAGCGAAGTTTTCATGCATTGCGCCAAGGCGTTCAGACGGTCCCACCTGTGGAGCCCGGAACATTTCCAGGACCGCACCGAGATGCCCTCGCTGATAAAGATAATTCTGGATGAGACGACAGGGGCGCCGAAGGACGGGGATGAAATGCGGAAGATGGACGAAGACCTGGAACAAGCCTACCGAAAGACACTTTACTAGCTGCCCGGCGCGGGCTGAAGGCGGTCTAGGCTTTTCAGGCCTTGGCGGCAGGTCTGCTTGTGGAGCGTTTGTGATCTGCTAAGGGTACCGGTGTTCCGCTCCCACCTTGCCAGAATCATCCATTACTTGAAGTCGAATGCCGCAAACAGTGGACCGTCTGAAGTCGCCCGATTTCCGCTCACACCTTGTGTGCGCTCGATCAATGGAAGACACGCCAACATTTCGGTGGGGCTCTATATAGGCATTGGCTGGAGTTCAAACGCCAAGTCCTTCGAGTATATCGAACCATAGAGTCCAATCGACGTATCAAATGTAACCTCGATGTCGCCTTTAACAGGCGCGTCACAGGTTTCCCAATCTGATGCTGCCTCGTCGGCAGTAAGTCGGCGGATTCTAAGATCGAAGATGATTGAGACGGCACTTCCATGCAGCCTCATGCCGGATACTGCGCTCATCCGTAGTGTGACAAGGGCATGGCGGTCGCAAATGAATCGGCGTTGCGCATCAAGTTTGTCCGTCATCCTGAACGCCCGGATGGCCAGGAAGACATTGCCATTTACAATTTCCAGGCGCTCCAGGGATGCATCATGGAATCGCGGGCAGAAGCCGAACCAGTCTATGACGGCTTGTCCGCCAGCGAGAGAGGCAAAGAGATTTTCGTCGTTGTCCCTGTCAGATGATGACACGTTGCGGTACTCCTAAGGCAGTTCATCGCTGCGGGCGACGGCGGTAAGTTTGCCATGATGCTCACCCTCGGGACTGTATCGGAATATTGTCTTCGTCACAGTTCCTCCTCTGTATATCGCTCTCATGGGGCTCCTTCCCAGCCAGCATCTTGAATCCGATCTGCAGCCCTTGGAAAGCCCTTCGATTCAAGGCAAGATCATCCCGACCTAAAGCATGTCGCGCAAAACTGTGCAGCGGTTTTGCGAGAACGACATGCGTAAAAACAAGGACCTAAAGCGCGAGGAGCGAATCTGAAAGATCGCGACGCGCTTTGGTGTCTAGGGGAAATCCTGATGGAAAACCACGAGCCGTTTTTGCGCGAGGCGATTGCGCTCTCGAAATCCGCAATGGCAAACGGCGACGAACCGTTTGGCTCGGTGCTGGTGAAGGACGGCGAAGTCATCCTGCGCGCCGAAAACAGCGTCTTCACCGGCCACGATATGACCAACCACGCCGAGATGAACCTGGTTAAACTGGCGGCGCAGCATTACGACACTGCTTTTCTCGCCGGCTGCACGCTCTACACCAGCACGGAACCCTGCGCGATGTGCTCCGGGGCGATTTACTGGTCGGGCATCGGGCGCATGGTGTTTGCATGCTCCGAAACGCGGCTTGGCGAGATCGCCGGGATCGGATTGAACGTGCCGAGCCGGGCGGTGCTGCAAACCGGCGCACGCATCGTCACGGTGGTCGGCCCCGACCCGAAGCTCGAAGACGAAGCCGCCGAAGTCCATCAGGACTTCTGGCCGAAGCATCTGGGCAAGGTTTAGCCTCTTTCGTCCGACATGCGTATTCGCCGTCAACCGGATCTGGCGGACGATCACAAAGTGATGGGCGGCTTCGACGTCGTCTGGTGTTCAGGGATTGACCCAGCGGCAGGAGGTCAGCGCGCCCAGATGGTCGTAGGCAAAGACTGCGCGTCGGTTGTCGGCGTGGCGCAGTTGGAACCAGTCCAGCGTCTCGGCCCGGAATATCAGCACCCCGAAGAAGGCCTGTCCATCGGCGTCTGCGATGCTACCCTCGCTTGCCGGCCGCTCGCCGATGTCGTCGCCCGGCGGCCCGCCCATATAGGTGCTGCGCGTCGATCGCGGCAGCAGGCTCCAGGCTTCAGTCGCGCGCTCGCTTGCCGGTCCATTGAGTTCGGCCGATCCCTGCAGGCGAAGCTGCACTTTCGGCTGCGGGCCATAGCCGAGGATGGTGACCAAAGGATTGGCCGATATTTCCTGCCATTTCGGGCTTCTGACATCCGTATGGATTTCCAGGAGGCGCCGCCCCACATCCACGCGCCGCAGCACCACCATGCGGGCTTGCGGCCGGCCGCCGGCGTCGACCGAACAGAGGTTCAGGTAACGGAAGGCCGACTGCGGATCGGCGGCAGCACCTTCCAGCTCGGCCCAGGCCGATGCATCGACCTCGGCGAGGTTCACCGTGTCGCCTCCGCCTCAGCCTTCTTCATCTCGCCGGCCTTGACGTTCCAGTTGAAGCCCATCGCTGTTCTCCTTGGCGTTGAAAGCGATCCTGTCAGACGGACCGGGTAAGGCCGCCGTCGATCTTGAGGCTCTGGCCGGTGATATAACCCGCCCCTTCGGAAACCAGGAAGGAAATCGTTGCGGCCACTTCGGCGCTGGTGCCGTAGCGCTTCATCGGCACGCTGTCGCGGCGCTCCTCCGTCGGCGGCAGGCTGTCGATCCAGCCCGGCAGCACGTTGTTGATGCGGATGCCGTCGCCCGCATAGGTATCGGCATAAATCTTGGTGTAGGCGGCGAGCCCGGCGCGGAAGACGGCCGAGGTCGGGAACATCGCCGACGGTTCGGACACCCAGGCGGTGGAGATGTTGACGATCGAGCCGGACTTCTGAGCCTGCATGATCGGGGTGACGAGCCGCACGGGACGGACCACATTCATGAAATAAATGTCCATGCCCGCGTGCCACTGTTCGTCGGTGATCTCGGTGATCGGCGCACGGGGGCCGTGGCCGGCGCTGTTGACGAGCACGTCGACACGGCCCCATTTCTCCATCGTGGCATCGACCAGGCGCTTGAGGTCGTCGTTCGACTGGTTCGAACCGGTGACGCCAATGCCGCCGAGTTCGGTGGCAAGCGCCTCGCCCTTGCCTGACGAGGACAGGATGGCGATCTTGAAACCATCGGCCGCCAGCCGCTTCGCGGCTTCCGCACCCATGCCGCTGCCGCCAGCCGTAATGATCGCTACCTTTTCTACTGCCATCGTCGCTCTCCCTACTCGATTTGCACCCGTTGCCGGGCGTTGATCCTTGGAATATCATGGGCTCCAAGCGAGATCGAACCAGTTTTCGTGAAATGTCCCAGTAGAAAAACTATCGAATGTCCATGTCCGTCGGCAATCTTCCCTCCCTCAACGGCCTCAAGGCCTTCGACGTGGCGGCGCGTCATCTGAACTTCCGGCTCGCGGCCGAAGAGCTCGGCGTCACCCAGGGAGCCGTCGCCCAGCATGTGCGGGGGCTGGAGGCGGAACTCGGGGTGACCTTGTTCGAGCGTCTGCCGAAATCATTGGCGCTGACGGGCGAGGGGCGAAGCTATATCGCCGACGTCAGGCGCGCCTTCGAACTGCTCGCAAACGCGACGGCGAACCTGAAGCCTCAGCCGGTCAAACTGGTGGTCAGCACCACACCGACCTTCGCCTCGAGATGGCTGATCCCGCGTCTTCCGGATTTCACCTCGAGACATCCCGATCTCGATCTCCACATCCTGGCGACGGACCGCATTTCCAGCTTCCAGCTCGACGGCGTCGATCTCGCCGTCCGATATGGCAGCCCTCCCTTCGGTCCCGGCCTCGCCGCCGAACTGCTGTTCGAGCAGGAGATCATCGCCATCTGCAATCCAAATCTCGTCGCCGAGGGAGCCGAGCCCCACAACGCAGAAGAACTCTCGCGCTACACGCTGCTTCACGATGCCCACAACTCCTGGCCCGAATATATCGATCGCTTCCTCGGCGGCGGCGATCCCACGCTGTTTCGGGGCATCAGCTTCTCACAGACATCGCACGCGATCGAAGCTGCCATCGCCGGGCAGGGCATCGCCACGGCAACCCGCGCTTTCGTCTCGACCGACATCGAGGCGGGCAGGCTGAGACAAGTCTTCGACGGCGCCCTCAGAGCACGGTCGCACTTCTATCTGGTGAAGCCGCGATATCGGAAGTCCGAAGCGGTCGAAAAGCTTCAGGACTGGCTGCGGTTACAGGTGCAGAGCTGACGGCCTGCTCCTAAGATACCCCTTCATGAAGCGGAACCATTTGACTTTTAGACCAGCCCAAACCGGTCATTCGACTGTCGGAAAATTCCGCCGCCGAAGCGCGCTCTGAAAGATCGCGACGCGCTTTAGGATCGCTCAAGCCAGACAGTTCTTGCTGCGGCGCTGTCGTAACCGTGAGCTGTGTAGAGCCCTTTGATTCGCACCTGTTCAGAAGTTCGTTCGATCTGCGCCTCCATGGCAGTGACAAGGCGGCACCATATTTCCCGGGTTGGCCGCCATCGTGGTTGTGAGTGCCAAATAGGTGAAAACGCCGGAAGGGGTTCGACCTCACCATAGAAGACTGACGCTGGATTCACCTCCATCAGCGCGAGAGATTCCATTTCGTACTCATCAAATCGCTTGGGATAGAGCCGTAGCGTTATATCGTCGTCAAGATATTCGAAAATCGGGGCCTGATAGGGATCACCGTCTGGCGGCGCACGCAAGGTCTGCCAATCCTGAAGATAGAAGATTGCTCTTCCATCAGCCCTTACCCAACCAGCCCGTCTGGTTTGATTGATCTTCGCGGTCTCGGCGCGTCGGGCCGACAGTTTCCTAAGTGCAGCCTGAACCCTGCTACTGCTAGATTCGGTATCCACGTCAGGGTCGATTGCATGCCATGGCTGAAGCGCGATAGCCTCGACACGATCTCTGCCGGCGGACGGGTCGCTCTGCACAGTTCTCAAGTGGGCGTATTGCCGCCGGCGCAATTGGGGCTCCCATCGTCCCTGAAAGCAACCTCCAGTTTCTAAGAGCGTTGACGGGGACGCACCGAAAATCTCCGTCTCCGGCCATGCGAGCAAAGCGTCCCTCGAAAAATTCGCTATCTCATGCCAGCGGACGTCCGGTATCGACTGACGACTAGATTGTCGGTTTTTGGATCGCGAGGCCTCGTGATCCAGCACCCACTGGCCAGCTGCAGAGCTTGTTTTCCGGCTTTCCCTCGTGACCACAAGAAGATATTCGCCATCGCCATCGCGATAGCAAAAAACACCCTGGCACTCGTCGGTAACTTTTCCGCTTCCTGAAACGATCTCGCGCAACTCAATTTTCTGGCCGGTGGTTCGATCCGTCAGAGAAGACGCCTCGGTCTGATATTCGAATTGCTCCCAAATCGACCGGTTTAGAAAAGGCGGATCGTCGTTGAAAATATACGATATCTCATCACGAAAGTAGCTCCTCCCTTTCTGCGCTTCTTCTGCGGTAACGAGATCGACTCTGACAGCAGTCCCGGCAGCGGAAACCATCTTGTCAGCCCGAACCCGCTTCGGAGGTTGAATGCAGATTTCTTTGGCGGGGTCCTTTATGGAACTGCGATCACAAAGGTAAAATCGAGCTTCCTTCCATTGCCAGACGGCGTTGTCGCAGAGGTCGCGGAATCGGTCCAGAAAGACCAGTGGAAAGTTTCCGAATTCCCTCTTCAGACTGCCTTTTACGCCTTCCCAAGGACGTTCGAATTTCAATGCTGTTCCACTTCTTCGATCGATAGTTCCGACAAGCACTTCGTTGTCGATCCGGAACGTCCAACCGTCTTCTTGAGCATAGACAGAAATTCGGTCGGTGATGATGTCGTCATCCATGTAAAGCCAAACTGTCCGTCCGCGGATCTGCGACAGAGGAACGAAAACGCGATCACCGGACTGTAGATGCGGGCGATGCGGCAGGAGACCGAAAACCAGATTTTCAACCTCTTCTGGCTTTGCCGCAGCGAACCTTTCGCGCGTCGTTATCTCCTCATCAACCGTCGCCTGCCGAGCTGGCGGGAGAAAACACCACTGGCGGGTCGGCTCTTCCGAAAAGACCGGCGGTCGTAGAACAGCGTTGCGGCCCAAAGCATCGAGATAGGCCATGCTAAAAGTTCGGTAGCATTCCTTGCGCCATTGTCCTTTGTGCCAACCACCGTTGACTGCGATCAAGGCGGGCCGGAGACCCGTGGCCTCCCATTTTGGCCAGCACACCAAGGCATCGCAAATCAATCGATCAATCTCGATCCATTCTTCATAGTCCAATGCGCCAATGCCGAATTGCTGCAAGGAAAAGGCGTAATCAAGACGCCAGATTAAGAGGCGGGAACCGGAAGGGTTAAAAACATCACGCTGCTGCACGAACAGTTCTATTGAACGATTGGCACCTGACGCTTCGAACCGCATCCAGCGCCTGTCGTTAGAACTCTCTCTGCCGCGTTCATCATCCCGACTGACGAAACCGAGAAAGCGGACGAATGCTCCATCGCTGCGAACGAGACGTTCCTCTGCTTCGCGAACAGACCACCAGCCGAGCACCGGACTAGCTTGGCGTTGCCCAAACGATTTGCCGCTCATCGCGAGAGCCTCGAATGAATTGCTTTCAAATCCACACCCATAGCTACAATTTATGGTTTCGTCAGATTCAAACAGAAACATCCCAAAAGAGTGTTGCCAGAATTGTTAGAGTCTCTCTCACTTCGCAAGAAGCAGATGGCCGCTGAAACCCATTTCAAGAAGTCTGCACAGCGGCGTCCCCTATTGCCACTCTTTGACTTCGGATGAGTGGCAGCTCTGAGATTTATCCGTGTGCTTCTTCCTCCGCGATGCTGGCCGGCGCGGAGTTCAAAACAGACGCTCGACACATCGCTCGGTCTCCCACCGCCTGAGGAAATTCGCTTCCCGGGCAATCCAGCCGACCGTCTCGCTTCCCCATTCCTGGGCCCGGCTTGCATATTCTCCCATCAGCCAGATGTGGCGGACGATCACAAACCGATGGGCGGCTTCGAAGTCGGCAGGCGTGATCGGCCGGATGGCCCGATAGCCATCGACGAAGGCGTCCCACATTTCGGTTGAGCTCCGGCCGAAGGATGTTTGCGCCCACAAGAATACCGACAGGTCGTAGGCCAGGTATCCCGGACCGCCGTCATCGAAGTCGAAAAAGACGGCTTCGCCGGCGTCGTTGATCCGCGCATTGAAGCCGTGACAGTCACCATGGCAATAAGTCCACGTCAAATCGCCGACGGCCTCGATCGCCTTTGCGGTCCGCGCAACGATGGCTTCAAGATCGCCGCGGACGTCGGCGTCTTCCACGACGCCGCTATCGCATATGCGGGCGAGGGGCCGATGCAGCAGGTGTTCGAGGTCGAGCCGATAGAGCGCTCCGTCCGGCTGGAATGTCTCGGCAGCGTCGTGCATCAAAGCAAGGGTCTTGCCGTTGGCCCGCGCATCGCCGGCATCCGTCGTATCCGGCTTGCGGCCCTCGATCGCCCGGAAGAGCACGGCCTGGCGCACGCCCTCCGGCGCCTGTCCCTCAACGAACAAGCTGCCCTCGCGTGTCGGGATGGCTGCAGCGACGGGGACGTCCGATTGCGCAAGGTGCGCCAAGAACGCTGTTTCGGTCCTGACGTCGGCCGGGCCACGGGCGCGGCGATGAGAAAGCCGGAATACATACCGCTCGCCGTTGCTTGCGACGGCAAGATACACATCATTCAGGCCGCGTTGAAGCAACCGGCAGGAAACCGGCCCGGCAAGCGGATAATGCTGATCGATGAACTGTTCGATGGCCGCAACCTGCGGGGTCGAATAGAGCGGATTGAAGTCGAGCATGGGCGCTGTACCATCGGGCTTTGCTGGCAGGCTGCTTCCGCGGTGAAAAAGACCAAGAAGGCGGTGGCGGCCGCAGGCACGTGCGATTGCAATAGGCTGCTGATTGGATAAGCTGAATGGCGCTATTAATAAAACCAAGAGATGAAAAACAAAATGCTGGCCTCGCGATTTTTGAAAGAAAACTCTATTTCGATTTCTGTGCTTTCCATCATTTTAGCTCTGTCGGGATGTATCACTACGCAAAACGGTGTTGCTATTTCAGCGGATCACAGTCGGGCTCTGAGTGGAGAGCGGACAAAGATGGGCCAGTCCTACAATTTGAATGAAGATTGCACGGCTGCAACAATCGCCAATATAAAATTGGTAGAAGCCCCGGCGCATGGCTCGGTTGAATTCGTCAAAGAGAATATTTATTCAAATTACAAGGATGGCATCCGCATTAAATGCAATTCCAAGAAATCTCTCGGCGTGTCGGAATACTATACTTCCAACAGCGGCTATTCTGGAGGTGACATGTACAAGGTGAGGGTGTCCTACGGGGAGGGGACCATCAAGGACGTCACCGTCAACATCAATGTGATCAAGAACTAGGGTGAAGCGTCTCAACAGGAAACTAGTCATCATTTTGCTGCTGGTGTGGCTGTTGCCGGGAATGCTTGCCGTTTTCGTGAGGATGGCTGGCTTTAACTTCCTGCCGTCCATCGAATGGACATCCAAAACGAATAATCTTTCGATTGCGGCCGGTCTGCTCCCGGCGGCGTTTCTGTCATGGGTCGCCTGGAAAGCCATGGACGTTACTCCGGTCGGCGATGGGAAGGCGGCTATTGCCATGTTTTCAGCCCCCATCTTTGCTTACTTATTGGGAAAGAACCTTTTCGCTGTTGCCTTGCCGATGACGCTCGCCATGGTCGCGGGCCATCAGGTCGAGCTCCCTTTTACCGTGGCACACCCCGATCGATGGGGCGACTCCAAATGCCCAACACCAGTTGAGCTCGAAGGCCTACCCTTTCTCTTCGACACAATTGCCGTGTCCGAGACGATGTCAGGATGAGCCTGTTGCCGGGTAAGCCTGCTGTCGTCACCGGCCGAGGCACCAGCCTGGGCCTCTTTGCGGAAAGTCTGAGCCCGTAAACCGAACAAGCGCAACCGCCGCAGCGGTGCTCCTTGCATTCAACCGGTGTCGGCACGCGCGCTTCGCCTTCGAGGCCGGTGGGGAGCGCTTATTCTGGGTCTACTGTAAAAAGTGCACCCACCATAATGAAACTTCGTGTCGACCTTTTCCGTAGTCGAAATAATCCACCGGCAGACCAGCCGCGAGCTTAGCATCCGACATTGCCTTTCGTTCCGCCATGCATGAGTTATCAAGCATTGAAGCGACTTTTTGCGGATCTTTGTTTGAAACAAGATACGATTTTGTGGTCCGCTCCAAGCACTTGCCCAATGCACTCCCGGCTGACCCGACGCGGCGTATCTCTGGGGTGTCATAGGGTGAAGTAGCACACGACGCTAGAGCCGTTACAACGCTCAGAATAATGATCGTATATCGCAATGCATTCCCCGCTAAAATTGAAGTCTTGTTGAGTCCAGCTTCGCCATCGCTACCACTGAAGCCCATGTTTCAACACCCGCAATCGAAGATCATCGGTCAAGACTCGTGCCATCATCCACCTCTCCAAAGTGGATCTTGAATCAGCTTCGACCTGCGCCGTCATTCACAATTGGGGATTATGCTCTAGTGGCTATCAGTCCGCCTTCGGCTGCCCGGGAAGCTGGCCGTAAGCCGTCAGGATGGCCCTGATCAGGCCTGGGAAACGTTCGTCCAACTCGGTGCAGCGCGTTTGATTGCGCATCTCCACACCCTGGCGCTCGCTCATGATCAGCCCGGACTCGCGCAGCACCTTGAAATGGTTGGACAGCGACGACTTTGGAATGACACGGTCGCCGAGATCGGCAAGCGCAGAGCACGTCCCGCCACCGCCGGCGCCGGCAAGCTTTGCATAAATGGCAACGCGCTCCGGATCGGACAGCGCATAGAGGATCGCCTCGGGCTTGATGTCCTCCAGGGCTGGGTGAAAGAGCGGTCTCATGAATTTTATATAGCGTCCCTTGACATCGAGATCAACAGTTCCGAATTTCTGAACTATGGAACAAGCCTGCCAATCCCGGCGGCTATCCAGATCTGAAGGAACGAGAAATGGCTAAGCTCACAGGAAAGGTCGCTGTCGTAACGGGCGCCTCCAAAGGCATTGGCGCTGCGATTGCCAAGGCGTTCGCAGCTGAAGGTGCAAAAGTGGTGGTCAACTACGCTTCGAGCAAGGCGGGAGCGGACGCCGTGGTTGAGGCGATCAGCGCGGCCGGTGGCAAAGCCATCGCGGTGCAGGGCGATGTTTCGAAGGCCGGTGAGGCACAGGGGCTGGTCGATGCTGCGGTCAAGGAGTTCGGCAAGCTCGACGTGCTGGTCAACAACTCAGGCGTGTATGAATTCGCGCCGATCGGTGAGGTGACCGAGGAGCAATATCGCCGCATCTTCGACGTGAATGTTCTCGGTGTTCTCCTGACCACCCAGGCAGCGGTCAAGCATCTCGGCGAGGGCGGCAGCATCATCAACATCTCCTCGGTGGTCACCAGCCTGGCGCCGCCAGACTCCGCCGTCTATACCGGCACGAAGGGAGCCGTCGAGGGCATCAACAGCGTGCTTGCCAAGGAACTCGGCCCGCGCAAGATCCGCGTCAACGCCATCCTGCCAGGGATGGTCGAAACCGAGGGCACGCACACGGCCGGCGTTATCGGCTCGGATTTTGAACAGACCATCGTCGCCCAGACGCCGCTCGGCCGCATCGGCCAGCCGGACGATATCGCCGGTGTCGCCGTCTTCCTCGCTTCCGACGATGCCCGCTGGCTGAGCGGCGAACGATTGGCCGCCAGCGGCGGTTTCCGCTAAAGCGCGTCGCGATCTTTCAGATTCGCTTGGCCCGCGCTTCAGGTCTTTGGTTTTGCGCATGTCGCGCAAAACCGCTGCACACTTTTGCGCGACATGCTCTAGCTGTGGCGATGGTGTGCCTGCGCCAAGCCGCAATGCGGGCTGGCAGCTCGGCGTCTTGGAGATTGGCCCGCCGCAGACGTCTACGCCACCGTCGGGTGTTCAATCGCTTGACGCATCTCCTGGACATGCCGCGCCGGCGGCGCGCCAAATTGCCGAAGATACTCGCGGCTGAATTGCGAGGCGCTCTCGTATCCGACCGCGAACGCCGCATCCGACGCGCTATGGCCGCCCGCTAGCAACAGTTGGCGGGCTTCCTGCAATCTCAGCTGCTTTTGATACTGAAGAGGACTGAAGCCAGTGATCGCCAGGAAATGGCGATGCAAGCTTGCGCGGCTCATCCCGCTGGCATCGCAAAGGGCCTCGATGCGAAGCTGCGCGTCGGGGTGGTCCCTGATCCACGCGATGGCGCGCCGGACGCGGGCCAAGGCACCTTCAGGCCGTGCGATCTGACGCAGCAATCGCCCCTGTGGGCCCTGCAGCAACCGGTAGAGTAGCTCGCGCTCGATCATCGGGCTGAGAATGGGAATATCCGCCGGGTTATCGAGCAACGACAGCAACCGGAGCAATGTATCGCGAAGCGGAGCGATCATTGGATTGACCGCGACGCCCATGCCTTTCTGATCGCTCTCTCGTACGGAGGGCATGGTCGCTGCCAGCTCTGCCAACAGCCCCGGCTCCAGGACGAGTGAGACCGCGACATAGGGGCGACCCTTGCCGGCATCCAGAATTTGCCCAGTCAGCGGTAGGTCGAGAGCACTGATGAAATACTGCGCGCTGTCGTAACTCAGAAGGGTGTCGCCGATTGCAACGCGCTTAGACCCTTGCAGAATGAAGCAGATCATCGAGCGATAAAGGCAAGGCACCTTGCCCATGGTGTCTTGTCCTACGAACATGTCGAGGCGGGGGATCAGTGTGTCCGTCGAGCCCGTCGCGGCATGACGCAACACAATGTCCAGATGCGGCGCGAGATCGTCTGTCATTTCTCCAGTGTGCCACGGCCCCGCGAAAAAGCAAAGGTTTTGAGACAATCAGGCAAGAGGTTGAGCCGATCGGGCGTGTTCCCAACCCGGCGTTTGCCTATCTTGGATCCAACAAAAGCGCCTGAGGGCGCGACATCCGAGAAAGGCAGCCATGACCCACCCTATCGCACTTATCACCGGCGCAAGCCGCGGCCTTGGCCGCAACATGGCGCTTCACCTGGCCAAGCGGGGGGTCCATATCATCGGCACCTACCGTAATGGCATGACCGAGGCCAACGCCTTGCGTCAGGAAATAGAAGCGCTGGGCGGCAAGGCGTCGATGCTGGCGCTTGATGTAACCGACACGGCGAGCTTCCCGGCATTCGTTGGCGCCGTCACCGAGACGCTCAGGTCGGACTTCCACCGAGATCGTTTCGACTATCTCGTCAATAACGCCGGCAACGGCCTGTTCTCGAATTTTGTCGATGCGACCGAGGAGCAGTTTGCTTCCCTGGTTTCTACCCATCTCCAGGGGCCGATTTTCCTGACCCAGAAGCTTCTGCCGCTGATCGCGGACGGCGGGCGCATACTGAACGTCTCGTCCGGCTTCGTGCGCTTCACCTTGCCGGGGTACAGCCTCTACGCAGCCATGAAGGCGGCGGTCGAGGTGCTTTCACGTTATCTGGCTGTGGAGTTGGGTGAACGCAGGATTCGCGTCAACGCCATCGCGCCGGGCGCCATCGCAACCGATTTTGGTGGCGGCGCAGTGCGCGACAATGAGGGCGTGAACGCATACGTGGCGCAGGGCATCGCGCTGGGCCGCGTCGGCCTGCCGGACGATGTGGGCGGCGCCGTCGCCGCGATCCTGTCCAACGACATGGCTTGGGCCAATGGCACCACGTTCGACATCTCGGGAGGACAATTGCTTTAGACCAGGCAAGTGCTCCCCAGATTGTCGGTTATCGAGAGGCCATCATGACAACCAGCAAGCTCACGCTCATCAGCCATCCGCTATGCCCGTTCGTTCAGCGTGCGGCGATCGTCCTTTTGGAGAAGGGCGTGTCGTTCGACAGGATCGACGTCGATCTCGCTGACAAACCGGACTGGTTCCTGGCGCTTTCTCCGACAGGCAAGGTGCCCTTGCTGAAGGTGGAGCGGGCGGATGACAGGGACGCAACTCTGTTCGAAAGCATGGTGATCTGCGAATATCTCGAAGAGACGCAGGGCGGCGCAAGGCTCTACTCTGAGGACGCGCTGTCGCGCGCTCAACAGCGCGCGTGGATCGAATATGGCACGGCGACCCTCGCCGAAGCCTGGCAATTCCTTAACGCCAAGGATCGTGCGACCGCAGACGCCAAGCGGGCAGCGTTCCGAAACCGGCTAGAGAGGCTCGAAGATGTGCGTGACCGGGGGCCCTACTTCTCTGGATCGACGTTCAGCATGGTCGATGCGGTGTTCGCGCCTCTGTTCCGGTATTTCGACCTCATCAACCCGACCGTGACGAAGATGATATTTCAGGGGCTCCCACGCGTATCCATATGGCGTGAGGCTTTGGCATTACGAGAGAGCGTCGTCGCGGCCGTGGGGCGGAACTACGGTCGCCGCTTCAAGCAACATCTGGCCGAGCAACAAGCGATCTTGGCCGATTGATTCCCCCCAAGCCCGCTTTCGCTCTCTCGGTGTCTTGACCCGGCGGCGCTCCGAAGAGACGCTTGTACTCACGGCTGAACTGCGAGGCGCTTTCATAGCCGACCGCAAACCCCACCTCGGCTGCACTCACCTGGTTCGCGATCATGCGACGGCGGGCCTCGTGGAGCCGGATATATTTCTGATACTGAAGCGGGCTGACGGCGGCAACGGCTTTAAAGCGGTCGTAAAACACGGATACGCTCATGCCCGCGAGCGCAGCGACCGCCTTGAAATTGAGGCGCTCGGTGTAGTGGTCGCGGATCCAAGCCATGGCCTTTCGGATGTGCATCAGGCGCGAGTCAGATCCGACAATCTGACGGAGCAGGCCGCCGTGCGGTCCCATCAGCAGCCGAAACATGAGCTCGTGCTCCAGAGACTGAGCCATGACCGGGATTTCGGTTGGGCGATCGAGTAGTTCCAGTAGTCTTCCCCAAGCGCCCAGAAGCGACGCGCTCGCGGTGCTAACGCCGTATCCCGATTCAATCGGCAACTCTGGTATCGCTGCCATTTCAAGTACGAGATCCGACAGCAGGGCGGGGTCCAAAAATAGACCGACTGCGAGAAACGGTTGATCCTCTGACGCCTCACAGATCTGACCCAATGCAGCGATCTCAGCCGCGACAATCATGCTTTGGCCAGGACCGTACTCAAACATCTTGTCGCCGATAAACATGCGCTGAGTTCCCTGGATCACCAGGGACGCCGCAGGATCGTAGATCAGCGGGTCGATCTCGGTTGTATGGTCGAGGGTGTAAGCGAACAGTCTCGGCAGTTGAGGACTCTGACGGCCAGCGTGGCGCATCGCCATGGCGCGGATTTTGTCGAGTTCGCTCATCATGGCATCTTAATTCGATTGCCCAGAATTATCAAACTTTCCGGAAAATCAGGCAATGATAGCGGAAGATCTGGCATCGTGACGTCGCGGTTCAAAGCCTATCTTCAGGCTCAACACCGAGGCCATGAGGCTTCTAAATCACCTATGAGGAACTGCCATGCCCAACCCAATCGAAACTGTATCGGCTTTTTGCGCCACGTTCGTTGAAGACGGCGGAAGGCCAGCCGTCCGTCGCTGGTTCACACCCAACACGCGCTGGGTCAACGAAGGTGTTTCAGTTACGACGGGCGCCGAAGAGGCTATCGCCATGATCGACGGGCTGGAAACGTCGATGGGCATCTCGACGGTCCATATCGACATGCTCGCGATTGCCGCCGACGGATCTCGCGTTCTCACCGAAAGGCTCGACCGGTTCGAGCGTGCCGACGGCAGCGAAATCGGACGCGTGATGATCATGGGCATTTTCGAGATCGACGGTGACAAGATTGTCGAGTGGCGGGACTATTTCGACGTTACAGCCGTCCAGAAGTTCGCTGCCGGCTGAGACGCCGGCTTGCGAACAATGGGGCTGGACGCGGAGATTATTGTCTCCGTGATCAGCACAAAGCGCCCAATTAAACTCTCGACGACAGGCCGTAATCCTGCCCGCGGAGATGGCTCATTGTTCCAAAGATCGACGAAACCCCCGCTACGCTGGTCGTCTCCGCTGATGTCAAATCTTCTGCATTGAGACATGGAGGCTGTTCAATGTGGCATGCGCTCATAGCCCGGGTCGTTGTTATGTTTTCCACGGTTGCCTGGTCGCCGATCATGTCCGGATGCGTCGCTGTCCTTGCTCCAAACTCACCCCACGCTCCGTCCTCCTCGGGCTTGACCCGAGGATCCACACTCTCGCCTCCACCGGCGGCGAAGCGCATCGCGAACTTTCAGATTCGCTTGTCGCGCTTTAGGTCTTTGTTTTTACGCAATGTCGTTATCGCAAAACCGCTGCACACTTTTGCGCGGCATGCTTTAGTAGGGCGAGACGCACGCCCGTCGCGGACCGTAATAGGGCTGGAACGTGTTGTCGTAAGCCCTGTAAGACCGGTAGCGCGAGTAGCACCAGCTCGTATGTCCGTTGCCGCCACTATAGACTTGGCGGTACGAGCGCGGCGCGTAGTAGCGCGGACGGTAAATGGTCGAGCCGTAGTAGCGCGGCGGACCGTAATAGGGCGATCCGTAGTAGCCCCGGTCGTAGTAGCCCTGATCGTAGTAGCCCCGACCGTAATAGCTTCGGCCATAATACGGCTGCGCCAGCATTCCGCCGATGATTGCGCCGGTCGCGAGCCCGCCGAGACCCCAAGCCCAATTGTCGTTGCGGTAGCCACCCCCGCGGTAGCCTCGATAGCCGCCTCGGTATCCACCGCGGTAGCCGCCGCGATAGTTTCTGTACTGGACCGGCTGCGCCTCCGCGGCTTCGATCTTGGGCACGGCAACGGTGGGAAACGCCATGGCCGGCGGGACGCTCGTCAGCGCCGTCACCAGCGACAGGATAACGATTGCTAACCTTTTCATTGGCTCATCTTTCCTTCGTAAGCGCTGCGCGACGCATGCGGCGCGCAAGGACGTTTCGGCCCTTTAAATGCGCTGGTTAATTTTATCCTAAAATCGACTTTGATTCGAGGAATTATGCAGGAAAGCTTTTCGTCGACGGCGGGTTCCCGCGAAAGCACGCGACCGCCTTCCATCATCTCATATGAGCCGCTGCGCGCTCCATGAATCATGCAACGCAGGGCTCATCCATGAGGCCGGCAAAGCGCGGTCATCACCTGCCGATATAGGCGGCTAATTCGTCAGCCGTACCATCGGGGAAGGCCTGTTTGAGAAAAGGTGCGCGCGACTGAATTTCGCTCAGCTTTATCATGCTAGTGTCACTGACCAGCTAGCCCGAATGGTTTGGGATGAATTTATTGCTTCGGACAATCTACGCGCTGATATTCGTTCTCACCGCTGCGGCGAGCGCCCACGCATGCGCAGCACCTCGAGGATTTTTGTCGGATTTGTTCGACGCTGACGTCATTGTCCGGGGGACTTTCCGGGACTACGAAGTTTTAAAGCCTGGTGAGGCGAGGGTGACCCTCGAAGTACTGGAGGCCCTGAAGGGGAGCGTTCAACAAGGCCCATTGTCATTCAGTTGGACACGAAGCGGGCTTGCGGACCAGTGGACGGGGCTGAACGACGTGATTGTTGCTCTCAAGCGATCGGATCCGGATAATGGCGAAGGCTATGAAGTCATGCGTGGCTGCCGGGTGCAGGGAATCTACCGGACGGACGGGTACAGAGAAAGCGTGATTGAGATCATAGCTAGGAGCGCTCGTTGATCCGCTGCTGCCCAACTCTACTGCGGTGCTGACCAATGCGCCTGTTCCTTATGCGCTGGCCGATTTGCGCCACGCCGGACGTTTCGGTCTACGTTTGGTATGTGTCCAGAGTTGGAGATAGTTCTTCGCAATCCTCACGAAATCGACCGCGCGACAGAAACAACTTCAGAGCCTCCTGCGCCACCGGCTTGATCCGTTCAGCGCACCCCGACTGAATGTATTCTGCCTCGCTTTGGAAGTGCCGGGTTTCCATGCTGATATCCTCCAGCATTCGCCCCAGCGCATCGACGGTCCGCTCTTCATCGGTCGTGATCGCGCTATTTGGCCTCACAACCAATTGCCCGTCACGCCAATAGTCGTAAAAACCTTCGAAGAACTCATTGTAATTCACTTCAATGAGACCTTCGTTTCCCTGAGCGAGAACTTCGATGGCGTCGATGATCCGATTTCGCCACCGTTGTTCAACGATGCGATCTGAAACTTCTTCATCCAAAACCGGCACTCCCTTTGCCCATCCCTCTGCACAGAGACTAGTGGCTTTTACGGCAGCTGCAACGCCCGCTCATGGCGCACCGTTGCCATAGATACCAACGCCGCTGGCCTTTGACATGAATTGGGATCTTTGCAGGAATAAGTTCTCTTATTTGCCACCTACTGCTGAAGCTCGGCATCATGCGCAGCTTTCAATGCGTCGCATCCTCCAAGCTCTTTCGTCGTGGCCAACGCCCACTCCTGCACCTGCGGTTCGGAGATCGCCAGACCGGGGTCTCCATTCTGAGCGAGAAGCTTCAGGCTCGCCCCCTCAAGCTTTGCAATCGCCGCCTCGACATCGGAATAGATCTCTGTTCCAGGACCACAACCTTGTTTCTCGACGTATTGTAAAAATCGCGGGCCCATCGGCTTCGGCTCCGCCTCGCAATATCTCTCCGCAAGCACATGCATGGTCAGCGCGTAGTCAATTCCTACGAAACGCGACTCGAACGGTTCGTTAGGCTTGAAACTGGTTCTGCAAAAATTTGGCGGTTGTGCATTGGCGGCAGCGAGCGGCACGGACGCTAATATTGCGCCAAAGAGATAACGAAACACACTGCTCTCCTTCGGATGTCGATCTCGTCGGTTATGGGCCAGACTCTCTACGCCCGAAAGCGGGTTCAGTCATCACCTGCCAATATAGGCGGCCAGTTCGTCAGCCGTCCCATTGGGGAAGGCCTGTTTGAGAAAGTCCAGGAACGCCGATACGCGCGCGCTGAGCAGCCGCCGTGAGGGGTAGAGCGTCCAGAGGGCGATCTCGGGGGCGTCCATATCCCCCCAATTGACCAATGTGCCGTCCGCTAGGTCATGGCTCACCAGCGAAATGGGAAGACGTCCTGCACCGACGCCGGCGCGCACCGCATCGCGGACCATGATCAGCGTCGCCAAGCTCAGCACAGTCTCGATCCTGATCGCCGACCGGCCGCCTGGTGTCTTCACCTGCCATGTTTGGGCTTCGCCGGCGCCGCGCGCAACGCCGGGAGCGGCACGTCCGCCGGTCGGGCGGGGAAGATCGGGGCTTGCCACCACCACCAGCCGGTCGCGCAGAAACACCCGTCCGACCAGGCTTTCGTCGGGATCCGGATTGACCCGGATGACCAGATCATAGCCTTCCTCGATCATATCGACAGACCGATCCTCACTCGTTACCTCGAGCCTGACCTCCGGATATTGGAGGGTAAAGCCGGCGGCGATCCTGCCCATAGCGGTCTGGGAAAAATGCAAAGGTGCGCTGATCCGCAATCTGCCCTTGGGTTTTTGACCGCCTGAGGCAATCGCTGACGCCGTCTCGTCCAGCTCGGCAAGCAGTGCCCCCGTCCGCTCGAACAGCGCCCGTCCTTCTTCGGTGAGCTTCAGGTTCCGCGCACCCCGTTCAAACAGCCGTAGATCAAGTCCGCTTTCCAGCTCGGCGACACGCCGCGACAGGGTTGCCTTCGGCCGGCCGGTGGCCCTTGCCGCTTTGCCGAAGCCACCATGGCGGGCAACGAGATTGAAATCGGCAAGCGCAAGAAGATCCATGAGTGTTCCACCAGCGAGACTGTGCGTCTAAAATTTCTGTCTATCGGACTACCAGTGAACCACACATATTCGAGGTGTCAAGCAACCCAACACGGAGAAAGACCATGACCATTCTCGTCACCGGCGCCACAGGCAATGTTGGCCGCCAAGTCGTCGAACACCTCGTCAAGCGCGGCGCCGATGTCCGCGCTCTTGTCCGCGACCCATCGAAAGCCGAATTCCCGGCTGGCGTCAGCGTCGTGCAGGGCGACTTCCTGGACGTCGACTCGCTGCGCAACGCCATATCAGGCGTGTCGACCCTGTTCCTGCTCAACGCCGTGGTGCCGGACGAATTCACCCAGGCTTTGATCGCGCTGAACGTCGCCCGGTCGGCCGGCATCGAGCGGATCGTCTATCTGTCGGTGATCCACGCCGACGTCTACGTCAACGTGCCGCATTTCGCCGGCAAGTTCGGCGTCGAGCGGATGATCGAAGAGATGGGTTTCAAGGCGACGATCCTGCGCCCGGCCTACTTCATCCAGAACGATCTGACGGTCAAAGACGTCATCACCGGCTACGGCGCCTACCCGATGCCGATCGGGCCAAAGGGTCTCGCCATGATCGACGTGCGTGATATCGCCGAGATCGCCGCCCTTGAACTGCTGCGCCGCGAACAGGCTGCAGCGCCGCTGGCGCTCGACCGGATCAACCTCGTCGGTCCGCAGACACTCACCGGAGCCGATATCGCCGCTATCTGGTCCGACGTACTTGCCCGTCCGATCCATTATGGCGGCGACAATACCGAGGGCTTCGAGCAGAATCTCAAGCAGTTCATGCCCGCCTGGATGGCCTACGACATGCGCCTGATGGGCGAACGCTTCCTGACCGACGGGATGCTGCCTGAGGCGGGCGACGTCGAGCGCCTGACAAAGTTGCTCGGACGCCCGCTGCGCTCCTATCGCGCCTTCGCCGCGGAAACCACTGCCTCCGCCTGAGGCAGCAACAGCGATCTCAAAAGGACGATCACCATGATCTATTCGACCGCCACAGTTCCGGTGAACCCGGAAGGCGAAACCCCTTTGACGCGCGCCGAGGCCTGGCAAGGTCTCGAACGCAAGGCACGCGACGCCCGGCTCTTTCTTCCCGCCGGTCTCTGCACCCGTTGCGATGTCGTCGAGGAAAGCCCGACCCATTTCGTGCGCGAGGCGACGATTGCCGGGCAGGATCTGCGCGAGATCATCACCCTCGACCGGCAAAGCAAGGTCACCTTCTTTCAGGCAACGGGGCCACGCGAGGGAGCGATCATCAACGAGCTTTTCGAGGATGAAGAAGGTCAGCTGCAGCTGCGCTTCTACTGCTATCTCGGCCTGCGCGGCAAACAGCCGAACGGCCCGGAAGAGCAGGCCGAGCAGGCGCAATTCGATGGCGAAACGGGCTACAAGGCCGCACTGCTGTCGACGCTGAAGCGGACCCGCGAACTGCTGGCAGAGGGAAAGCTCTGATCATCGCCGCAACACAAGCAACAGGGCGGCTGGTCCTGGGTTTATCCGCGACCAGCCGCTCTGTGTCAGGCGGCCTTTGCCGCCGTCACGGCGGCGAGCAGAATGCCGGCGGTCTCCACCGATGAGCCGGGGTTCTGCCCGGTGATGAGCAGGCCGTCCTTCACAGCATAGGACGACCAGTCGTCGCCGCTGGAATAGATGCCGCCGTTCTCCTTCAACATGTCCTCGACCAGGAACGGCACCACCTGGGTGAGGCCGACGCCGTCTTCTTCGGAGTTCTTGAAGCCGGTGACGTGTCTGCCCTGAACCAGCGGCGTGCCGTCGGCAGCCTTGACGTGGCGCAGCACACCCGGGGCGTGGCAGACAAAGGCGACGGGCTTGCCGGCCTGATAGAGCGATTGGATGAGGGCGATCGAATTCCTGTCTTCCGCCAGATCCCAAAGCGGGCCATGGCCGCCCGGATAAAACACCGCGTCGCAATCGTCATGGGAGACCGAAGCGAGCTTTACGGTCGAGGCGAGCACGGCCTGGGCATCCGGGTCGCCATGGAAGCGAAGGGTCTGGTCGGTCTGGAAGCCGGGTTCGTCGCTCTTCGGGTCGAGAGGCGGCTGTCCGCCCTTCGGCGATGCGACGGTGATATCGGCGCCGGCTTCGAGGAAGGCATAATAGGGAGCGGCAAATTCTTCGAGCCAGAAGCCGGTCTTCCGGCCGGTATTGCCCAGTTGGTCGTGCGAGGTGAGAACCATGAGGATTTTCATCTGGAGATCCTTTCGAGACAGATGTGATCGGTTGCTGTCGATGAGGGGATCATGCCTCGGCCGCTCTCATTCCTGAAATTTATTTCTTTGATTTCAGTTATGCGTTCGGCAATATATCTGGATGAAGTATGACCTCAACCTCCTGCCTGTCTTCGTGGCGCTCATGGAAGAGCGCAATGTCACGCGCGCAGCCGAACAACTGGGCATGACGCAACCGGCCGTCTCCAACGCCTTGAACCGCCTTCGCGAGACGTTGCGCGATCCGCTGTTCATCCGCGAGCGCTATGGCATGAAGCCGACTGAGATGGCAGAGGCACTTGCTCCGGTGATCCGCGGGGCATTGGCGAGCCTCGATGACGTCATTCTCGGTCAGCAGGCGTTCGATCCGGCGCGGGCGACACGGCAGTTCACCATCGCCCCCAATAGTTACGTCGAGTTTGTGCTGATGCCGGTGATCGTGGCGCGGCTGCGCGAATGCGCGCCCGGGATCAGGCTGCGCCTGACGCCCTTCGGCAATGATCTGGCCGAGACCGGCGCGATGTCAGGGGCGACGGAAATGGTGCTCGGCAGGATCGTCGAGCCGCCTGATAACATGGTCGTGCAGCATCTCATGGATGATGGGCTGGCCTGTGTCGTGCGCAAAGATCATCCCGAGATCGCCGAAAGCATCTCCGAGGAACAGTATCAGCGGATGCGGCATGTCAACGTGCTTCCGCCCGGCCGGATGCGCGTCGGCCTGTTCCAGATGCTGCAGCAGGCCGGTCTCAGGCGCGACGTTTCGGTCTCCGTCACCCATTTCCTGGCCGTCCCGGAAATGGTGGCCGTCACCGACTACTGCGCCACACTGCCCCGGCTGATCTGCCATCGCCTTGCCCGCGACCCACGTCTCAAAGTCCTGCCCGCACCGGTCGATCTCGGCCGCTTCCCGGTCGAGCTGGCATGGCATGTCCGCTACCGAAACGACCCCGCCCATCGGTGGCTCAGATCATTGATATCAGAGGTGGCAAAGGAAGTCTCCGACGCCGCGGTGGCAGAAGCGATGGCTGGAAATTGAAACGGGTGTTTGGGGCCTCGGCGATGCCTTCATGGGCGAAATTGCGGGCCAAACTGGTGTTGATGGCACCCTATCATGTCGGCATACGTCGCTGTTCCGGCTGCGGACGCCACCCCGCGCTCCGTCCTCCTCGGGCTTGATCCGAGGATCCACTCTGGCCTCCTGATGGCACATGGGTCGCTCTCGACCACGCTGTCCAGTAGGCGCTGCTGAAGGCTATCTCATTTCGTCGGCTGCGATCGTACGGTCAGTTTATTTCCGTCAGGATCGCGAAGATAGGCGACGAATGACCCGTTCGGACGTTCCCTTGGCGGGCTCTCGATCGCTGTGCCACCATGCGCAGTACCGGCGGCATGCCACGCTAGAGCATGGTCGGGGCTCGCGGCGGCGATACCGATAGTCCCGCCGTTGGCTACGGTCGCCGGCTTGCCATCAATTGGTTTCGTGATCATCAGCCGACCTCCCTCGTGGGCATAGATCAGTCTACCTCTTGCATCCATCTCGCCGGGCTTGCCTCCCAAGGCAGCGAACGTGGCGTCGTAGAAGTTTCTGGCCCGCTCCAAGTCGTTGCTTCCAATCATCACGTGGGTGAACATGCTTCATCTCCAGTAAGGTAGCCAATAGATCAGTAGCCGATCTCGATAAATTCACGTGCCTTTGCCAACGCCTTTCACCCTGGCAAAGGGTCCTTCGGCCGTGCCCTCTTAGGCCGGGAAAGGGTTTCGCCACGCATCCAGTTCTTCAAGCCGCCCGTACCACGCTTGGATATGCCGAAACTCGGCGAGTGGAATCCCGGCGGCGGTTGCAAAAGGAAGTGCAGCGGCCAATGCGAAATCTGCCACAGTCAGTGTTTCCCCGACCGCGACGCTGTTCTTGGCCAAGTGATCGTCGAGCACGCGAGCATGGAGCCGAAAACTGGTCTTCGCATCTTCGATCACGGCGACGTCAGGCTCCCCGCCGAACAACGGCTTGATCAAGGCTTCAAACCACAGCGTTGCCCCGTGCTGGGTGAAGTGACTGGCATCCCAACTCAACCAGCGCAGCACGTCGATCTGCCGGTGGTCATGCGGCCAAAAATCCGATTCGATGCTGTCAGACAGCCTGCACATGATGGCGTTCGCCTCCCATAAAGTTCCGGCATCATCCTGCAGCACCGGGACTTTCCCGTTCGGGTTAAGCGCCAGGAATTCTGCGGTGCGCTGTTCTCCGCTTGCCAGGTCAACCCTGACGAACTCGACGTCGGCTTTGAGAAAACGAGCGGCGGCGCAGGCCTTCCGGGGATTGAGCGTCTCGCAGTAATAGAGCTTCATCGCCGCCTTAGGCATGATCCGGCCCTTCGGGTCTAGTCCCGAGAAAGAAGCTCAACCGCTCGAGACTTTGCGACCAGCCGTCTTCGTGACCCTTTAGTGACGATGCGCTATCAAATCCACTCTGCCGAAACGTCATTTCCGTGCCTCCGTCGCTGTCCCTGAACGTGATGGTGACGACCGTTTCCGGGCTGTTTTCGCCGCTTGCGAGCTCCCAGGCATGTGTGAAGACAAGCCTGTGCGGCGGCTCGACCTCCAGATATTTTCCGCCGACCCAATGCTCTTCTCCATCTGGCGCGATCAGACAGGCGCGGTGTCTGCCGCCTGGCCAGGCTTCAAGTCGGTCGCCCACCGCCTTGAAACCGTGAGGACCGCACCATTGCACCAACGCTTTCGGGTCGGTCCATGCCCTGAAAACCAGATCGCATGGAGCATCAAACCTTCGGACAAGAACCAGGTCGCGGGTATTGTCGGTATCGGTCTCTGGATTAGTCATTGTCGTATCCTTGTACCTTGGACAGATAGTCATCGAGACGATCAAAGCTTTGATCCCAGAAGCGTCTGTAATCGGCGACCCAATCAGCAACCGTCTTCAACGCGGCCGGCTCGAGGACGCGGGGACGCGAATTCGCTTCACGGCCGGAGCGGATCAATCCGGCCTGTTCCAGGACCTTGAGATGCTTGGATATGGCAGGCTGAGACAACTCGAAGGGATCGGCGAGTTCAGCCACCGTCGCCTTGCCGTTCGCAAGCCGCCCAAGAATTGCTCGCCTTGTTGGATCGGCGAGTGCGGAGAAAATCGCATCGAGCTTGTCGTCCATATATCACCATCTAGCTATATAACCGTATGGATATATTCTACGCAGCGTAATGTCAACGGTTTTGCATGGGCGAAATCACGGGACAAAAATCGGTGTAGATGGCTCCCGATCATGTCGGGATACGTCGCTGTTCCTGCTGCAGACGCCACCCCGCGCTCCGTCCTCCTCGGGCTTGACCCGAGGATCCACTCTGGCCTCCTCGATCAGCAGCGGGCATGGATCCCAGGCTCAGGGCCTGGGATGACGGAGGGTAGGGGGCGGGTTGCACACGCCTGTCGGTGAAAGCGGTCGTGCTCAAGATGAGATCGCGGCAACAGCAATCAAGGTGACAAACACGCTGAGCGGCGCCAAGTGTGCATGGTCGCGGTGGCGGAGAAAAGTGAAAACCGCAGCCGCGATGATGACTGCGCCGAGCGCCACTCCGACAATGCGGCTGACGGGAAGCGCAATCAGGACGGCGCTCAAAATTTCCAGTGCACCGGTCACAATACCCCACCAGCGCGGATAGCCCAACCGGGCGAAATCGCTTCGCGTCCCGGACGTGCCGATGGCGTTGACGAGGCCTGCGCCGGAGAAGGCGGCGACCAGGAACCAGATTGAAAGAACGTGAACCATCTTAGTCGGCCCCGATCATCATGGGGACTGCAACCAGGACCATGATCATTGCCGTCAGGCCGTGAATGCCGAAGGCGCTTTTGGTGGAGCCTTTCGCTGCGAGAATGAGCAGCATGTCGCCTGCGGGGATCATCGCTTCGATCAAAAGCACGATGCCGACCTCGCGCTCAACGCCCCACACCATGAACGCCAGCACGAGCAATCCGGCGACGATATCGCGCACCCCTTTGAGGCGAAGCCACCAGGCGACGTTTGGGCCATCTTCAGGCAGCGGCAGGCCGAAGCCGCGCATCGTCGTCGTCGGGCTGGCAATATAGCTGGTGCCGATCGCGATAATCGCGAGGGCAAGCAGCAACCCTGTGCCATTTAACAGCCACTGCATTATGCACTCCTTCTGTCTATGCTATATAAAATAGCGTTGCTAGATAAATGCGCTAGCATTGCTAGTTTGTCAAGCGTGGATATAATCCTCGCTACTGATCTGCCGGCCGTGGAGATTTTGGAAATGGGTACCGTAGAGCGAAAAACTCGGGAAAGGGCCGAGCGCGAAGATCGCATTGTCGCGGCGGCCCGTGCCGTCGCCGAGAGCGAAGGATGGGATGCGGTGACGATCCGCCGCCTGGCCACGGAAATCGAATACAGCCAGCCAGTCCTCTATTCGCATTTCGCCAACAGGGACGCCATCGTTGCAGCGGTCGCAGTCGAGGGCTTCAAGGAGCTTGCAACCGTTCTCCAGGATGCGGCGGGCGAGGCGAAGGGACGACGAGAGCCCCTCATGGATGTCGCCATGGCCTATTTTGCCTTCGCCTTCAGCCGCCCGGCACTCTACGAGGCGATGTTTATCCTGCCGACCCAGTTGCAGTTCGCCGAGGCTGAAACGAGACCGGAACTTCGGGCCGGTTTCGCTGCCATCGCTGCTGCCGTGTCTCCCTTCTGTGCCGATGCGGAGATCGTGACCGAGACCTTCTGGGCAGCCCTTCATGGACTTGCCGAGCTCGAACGTGCAGGCCGCATCAGGCCCGGCATGCGTGACAGACGCATCGCGCTTGTTGTCCAGGCGATCATCGATGCAGGGGTTCATCAAACCGGGTCGTCAGATCAGGTCTGAAGGCTTGGCCGGTGGCCGCCGCACTGCGAGAACTGGCTGGCGCCTATTTCTCCTCCTTCATTCCTGTGCTTGTCACAGGAATCCAGCCACGGCGCGTCCGTGCCGTGAATGACTCTCCCAAACAAGAAAGTCTATCGCGCCCAAGGACTTGGGCGCACTGGATTCTTGTGACAGGCACAGGAATGAGGGAGGGTGGGGCGTCGACTTCCACGCCGAGATATCTGCGCCGATCGCCTGGGGCCGATCTCGGCCGCTTGCATGACGCCGATCTGCGTGCTAAACACTGAACTATATGGTTCAGTATTCGACAGATCGCCTTGACGCCTCTTTTGCCGCGCTCTCAGACGCCACGCGACGCGGCGTTCTGGAGCAGCTCGGCAGTGCTGATGCTTCGATCACGGAGCTTGCTGGGACGTTCCACATGACCCTCACGGGCATGAAGAAGCACATCGGCGTGTTGGAGCAGGCGGGGCTGGTGACGACGGAGAAGGTCGGGCGTGTGCGGACCTGCAGGCTGGGCTCACGCGGGCTCGAGGAAGAGGCGGCCTGGATCGAAGCGCGCAGCCAGATCTGGAACGCACGCTTCGACGCGCTTGATGACGTCATTGAGGCCCTGAAACGGAAGGAGAAAGTCGATGGGGGACAGAGCGAGTAACGGCCGCACGGCGGTCGAACGGAGATCCGAGCTTGAACTCGTGGTGACGCGCACCTTCAACGGCCCGGTTCGCCTCGTATTCGACGCGTGGACCAAGCCCGAATTGTTCAAGCTGTGGTGGGCGCCGAAGTCGATGGGCGTGCCCATTCTTTCCTGCGAGATGGATGTTCGCACCGGGGGCAGCTATCGCATCACGTTCGGACACGACGCTTCGGACGCCATGGCCTTCTTCGGCAAGTATCTCGACGTGTCGCCGCCATCGCGCCTCGTCTGGACCAATGACGAAGGCGGGGAGGAGGGCGCCGTCACCACGGTGACCTTCGAGGAAGAGGACGGCAGGACGCTGCTGGTACTGCGGGAACTCTATCCCTCGAAGGAAGCGCTCGACCAGTCTTTCGTCGGCATGGAAGACGTGTTGCCGGAGCAGTTCGCGCAGTTGGATGAACTTCTCATCACGCTCAGCGCGAGCGTGTGATAGCTCGACTCAATCGGCCATGCCTCTTGACTGGTGGATGCGGCCAGTCGATCCGGCGAAACTGCTCAGACCGCCCGAACCTCGGCAAGCCGCTTGATTGCGTATTCGTCCTGCCAGCAGACGGCGGCTTCCCATGCGGCCGAGGCTTGCGCGGCGATGTCATGGGCGCCGTCGTCGAGGCCGGCAGCGTTGTCGGGGAGCACCAGGTCAAGGTCGGGGACATCGACATGTGACTCATCCCAGTCGATCAACGCGACCCGATCCGCGGTGATGCGGACGTTGCCAGGGCTGTTGGGATTGCCGTGGACAACGCATGTCTGACGCCCGATGAGCCGCGCCCACGCTGCTCGACATCGAATAACGCCCTCAGGCGGCATCGCGGCAAGGTTGATCCTCGTTCCGGTCTCAGTATGCAGGAGGTCGCTCGACGATCGCCAGCCCGGGCGCTGTGGCCAGCCCTGCGTCAGCCGATGCAGCTCGCGGAGCGTGTCGGCGACGCGACGCCAGTCGGACCCCGTCTCGGGCGGTCCGCCCTCCATGTATTTCATCACCACCACACCGTTGGCGAATAGTCGGCCGTCAGTCGTCGGAATCGGCACCGGAACGGTCATGCCTTCGCGGTCGAGGTGTTGGAGCAGCTCGGCTTCCCATGCAAGATCAGCGTCGCTCCTGCAGCCGAGACGAGCGACCGCGATCTGCCCGTGGACGCGAACGCTCCACACGTCGTTGGCAACGCCACCGGTGAGCCGTTCGATGCGAACCGCGTCTTCACCCCATTGCCCGAGTGCTTCCCATCCCATTGGCGATACCCTTGGAGGTCATGATTAATGACGAAAGAAATAGAGAAAGTTTACGACGCCACAAGGCCGCTGGCGGCGGGCGCAAAGCTGCCGTTGGTAGCAACCCGAACGCCTCGTTCATTCCTGCGTCCTCAGGCTTTCCCCGACAAGTTCCCATAAATCGACCTTCTCGGCCCGCCCCTTGAGCTGCACCAGGCCCAGCGGGCGAAGGGCGAAGTGGGTGCCGACAGCCTCGTGGATGGCGGCGCTCACCAGGATCGAGGTGTTGAATTCCTTGTTCAATCCTTCCAGCCGTGAGGCGACATTGATCGTATCGCCCATGGCCGTGTACTGCTGCCGCGAAATCGCGCCAAAACTGCCGACCACCGCCGGGCCGGTGTGCAATCCAAATCGGGTGATGAGCGCGGGGCGGCCATTCTGACGGTTGGCTTCGTTCAAGTCGTCGACCGCCGCTTTCATGGCAAGCGCACATCGACAGCCGTTTTCGGCATGTCTGGCATCTGGAACAGGGGCGTTCCACATGACGAAAATGGAATCGCCGAGATATTGCACGACAGTCCCGCCATTGCGCTCGGCAATGGTGTTCAACAGTTCGAAATAGGCCGACAGCGTATCGACGACGTCCTCGGGCGAATGCTGCTCGGATATGGTGGTGAAGTCGCGGATGTCGGTGAAGAGCACGGTCACATCCTGCCGCTGCGCCTTGGCGGCCGCTCGCCCTTCGGGATTGACGATCCGTCTGACGACTTCGCGCGGAACGTAGAGGGCAAACTGGCTGATGGCATGGCGGCTGGCCGCCAGCGCGCTCGCCAGCGTGTTGATCTCCGATATCCACGAGTGGGAGACGCCTTTCTCGCCGACGTCGAGATCGCCGATCCTGCGCGCCTCGTCGGCGAGGCGATAGAGGGAGCGGCTGACCATGCGCGAGAGCATCACCGAGGCAGCGACGCCCGCGATCACGAAGGCGGCGGCAATCAGGAGATTGTGCATGAGCAGCCGATTGGCCTCAGCCACCAGATCTTCCAGGGGCACGACGATTGCGGCGACGCTTCCCTTGAACAGACCGGACACACCGACGGGGGCGATCTGCAGGATCTGGCGTTCGCCATCGAGATCGATCCGCACCACGCCGCCGCTTGCAAAGGCCGGATCCCGCCTGAGCCTCGCCACCGTTTCGAGGCTCGTGTCGTAACTGTCTGTCGTCGTGTCGACGGCAACGGCGCCATCGGCATTTTTCGACCATATGCCGAGAAGCCTGTTCATGATTGCCGGGTCGGAATGGGCGATCAGATCATCGGCATCATCGATGATATAAGCGCGCGCCCGCGGCGAAATTTCCTGCGCATCCAGCAGCCGGCTGACAGTCATCAGGTGGATGTTGATGCCGACGACAACCTGATCGTCGTCTCTCATCGGTGCTGCGATCGTCAGCGTTGGAAGCTGCAGCGTTCCCGCGACATAGGGTCCGACGGATACTTCCTCGCCGTGCTGGATGACGGATTGGTACCAGGGGCGTTGCCGCGGATCGAACGATGCATAGTCGACGTCACGCTCGGCGATCGGCCTTGCCTGGAGGTCTAGGAAGCGAAACGTCGATATGACGTCGGGGCCCTGTCTGCGTGCAATCGTGCGGATCGCAAAAGCCGTGCCATCGGGTGCTGCAAGGATCCGGCGGACATCCTGCCTTTGCGTGTTGATGACCTGCAGATACGAGCCGTCAGGATAGCCGGTGTAGACGCTCGTCGCGTTGGGGACGTTTCTGAGAACCTCCAGAAAGAATTGCTGTTTGGCCGTGATATCCTGGGGCGGCGGGGAGGCGAGCAGCGGCAGGGTCGATGCCAGTGCCACCGCCTCGGTGCCGCCCTGCAGCGTATTGCGGTACCCCTCGATCAGCCGCAGGCTCATCTCGCGCATCTGCTGCACGCCCGCACTGACCGCAGCATCGCTTCCTTGCCTGAACGCCAGCCAGATGATCGGCGTCGACGTGCAAAGCAGCGATGCGACGACCAGGACGCCGAGATGCAGTCTTAGGGGTTTGGACCAGTGCACGAGATTTCCCCCGAAATGCGGACACGTCTCAGCGCACGAGGCATAGTCAACGATGGCAGCTAACCGCTTTTTGAAAACTTACACAAGGCGGTGAGTGCGGTCACACCGCCGCTGCGCGTTTCGGTAGAACAAAGTCGCCGACCGTATGAACTGTCGCCGATCATGCCCGCATGCGTCCTGTCCTTGCTCCAGCCGCCACTCCGCGCTCCGTCTTCCTCGGGCTTGACCCGAGGATCCACACCGGCCTCCATTGGCAACGGGCATGGATCCCAGGCTCAAGGCCTGGGATGACGGAGGGTAGGTTCAATGGCAGAGAGCCAGCGACGCGAGACTGAGGCCCTATCAATTGATGCGGCCTACCGCCGGTGAAGCGCCTTCAGCTTCTCATAATGCTCCTCGACCCGGCGGCATGCCTCTCGCGAGGTTTGCTCCGAGCCGCTGCGAGGCATGATCTCCTTTCGCACCCATGGAAGGTGGGTAGCGTTCCACTTCCACAGGCCGGGTTTCAGGTCAGCCGCGTTCTCAAGCTCGACGCGGCCGAAAGACTGGTCGCCGTCGAAGCCGCTAAAATCCTGATGTCCTTCTCCAGGCCAGGTCTCGCGCCATGTGTAGATCGGTTGGTATTGATCTTTCATGTTGTGGCCCATCCGCTTTGCGCGCCATCGTCGATAGATGGCTTTAAGCATTTGCGGGCGCCTCCAGTTCCGAAGAAAAAAGCGGTTGCCGAATGACCCATAGAGTGGTACATCAACTAAGCATTGGAGGCGTGGAATGATCGTCGGGTTTCAGGACGAATGGCTGCGGGCCTTTTTCGTGGAGGATATCCACTCCCGCAACATTCCGTCCGATCTCGAAAGCCGGTTGTTCCGCAAGCTCCAGATGATCGACGACGCGATGACCGATCAGGATTTGCGTGTGCCACCCAGCAATCATTTCGAGAAGCTGCGCGGCACGCTCGACGGCCTGCATTCGATCCGCGTCAACAAGCAGTGGCGGCTGATCTTCCGATGGGACGGCGGTCGCGGCGAAGCGTCGGATGTTTATCTCGACGACCACAGCTATCGATGAGGTGACGCCATGTTGATGACCACACGCAAACCGGCCACGGTCGGCGAAATCCTGACGGAAGAGTTCATGCAGCCGCTCGGCCTGACGCAGGCGGTGCTTGCCGAGGCGATGGGCGTGCAGCGCAAGCATGTGAACGAACTCTGCAACGACCGGCGCAACGTGACGGCGGCGACCGCGCTCATTCTGGCGCGCGTGTTCGGCAACAGCCCGGACTTCTGGCTGAACACGCAGCGTCGCAGCGATCTGTGGAGCGTCATGAATTCGCCCGAGGAGCGGGCGCGGGTCGATCGTGCCAAGCCCTTGGCGAAGGCGGCATAGCGCGGAGCGATCCCACCGATTTGCCGCCGTTTCTTCGCCATGACCGCACGGCCTGCGATTTGGCTTTCGGTTCTACTCTTGCCGCCGCTTGATGTCTGTTTGACTCGAACCGAGAAACAGGCGGCGACATGGAAGGCGATGACGACGAGAAGCCGGACGAGACCGTCCCGGCCAACGGCAATGACGGTGCGGACGGCGAGCCGGAGGCGGAGACATGGCAACGCATCGACCGCGCAGCGCTGACGCTGGCCCGGATCATCGGTCGCCGCATGGCGCGAGAGGACTTTGCGGCGCTCGCCGCCGCCAATGACAACCACAGGCCCGATGCCGCCGGGAAGACGGAGGACGAGGCCGATAAGGATGCCGAGAGTGATCCTGAACCCGCATATGCGACGGTGCTTCACAGCAGTTCTTGCTCTATTGGCTATTGGTCTAAGGCCAGCCGCCGGAACGCCGAAATGTCCTGCTCAGGATGAATTGCTGGCGAAAGCGGAGATCGTGGTTGAGGCGCGCGTGAAATCGCTGTCGATCGGCGAATCCGGTTTCATAGGGACAAAAGACTCTCCGACGCGGTGGATAAGGGCAGATCTGGAGATCAAGAGAGTTATCAAAGGCAAATTCCCGGGAAAGGAGGCGACGGTGTACGGTGCCGTGTATCCCCCAGGGCCTTTCGGGGAACTGACCACGATGGCGTTATCTTACGGTTTCGATGGCCATGACACCTTCGAATGGGAGCTTTCGCGCCGCGAAATCGGTGATGATGTGGCGTTGTTTTCAATGAACGCCTGCAACTATCACAAATTCCCCGACGGGGCAGTTGCTCCCCGCTGATCGACGGTGTCACATCGCGATTGGCGCATGTCGGCTCAGGCCCGCTTCCGCCGCATCTGCGTGACGCTCCGCCAGACGGCCGAAACCAGGAAATAGAAGGCGCCGAGGCCGGCATATCCGGCGATGTTGGCAATGGAGGGTGGTTCCGGCATTTGCGCCTGGGCGATGAAGAACGCGCCTGCCACCGCGGATTGGCCGCCGCTGAGGATCATCGCCCACTGGCCGCCATTGGTCTTCCAGCGCCGGACAGCGGTTCCAAGCTGCAGCAGGCCGGAAAAGATCGCCCAGAGGCCAAAGACGCCGAGAACCCAGTTCATGCTCATCGTCAGGGCGACGATCACGGCAGCGGTCGTCACCGCGCTGACGGCGACGTTGATTGCCTGGCTGCGGTTGTTTGCCAGGCCGCCATTCCGCGATGCGTCGACCAGGTTGGCGGCGGCATCCCAGGCCGGGTAGAGGATCAGCAAGGCGGCCGCGACGGCAAGCGACTGCTGGCCGGCCGTCAAGGCGGCTGCGACCCAGATTGCGGAAAAGGCTGCGCGGGTGAAGTAATAGCGGGTCAGCCACTGTTCCCTGTCGCCAGACGCGACGGTGGTTGAATAATCGGTCATCATGATCTCTTTCCTGAATGTGATGGTGTTGGTCTGATGGGGGCGGCTCACCGTCATGAGCGGCGGCGTCCGTCATCGAGACTGGTTTCCTGGGCTTGCCGGAACTGCCCGAGCATTGCCGGGCGGCTGTCGAGACGGTGTTCTCCGTCGTTCGGGTCCATCGGCTGCCGGTCAGGCGGCATTCCCTGGTAAATCGCCGGTCGAACCGGGGGCGGCCCGGCCGACCGGCGACGACGTGGTCACATGGGCGGGACCACGCCATTTTTCCCGACAAGCACCTGATGGGCGAGGGGGCCTGAGGCGGCTTTCTCGGCGGGGATGAAGACGGCGGCGCCGGGAACGAGATCGTCGTTGGTGGCCGGAGCGATGGTCACGACGGGCGTGCCGTCCGGAATCGCGATCTTCTTTTCCTTGCCGTGATAGGAGACGGTGACGGTGCGGCCGTCGACGCCCTTGACGGCGTCGGCCACTGTCGCATTGGTCATGCTGCTGTTGGGCTTGAGGTCCCAACCATAGCTGCCTTCACCGGCACCTTTCATCGCTGGCGGGAAGATCAGCACTTCAAGCGCGCCGTCGCCGCCGCCTGCGTTGGGCAGCGATGCGATGCCGACGAAGTCGCCCGGCTTGATGTCGGTGACCGCAGCATTTGCAACGCTCGCCAGTTTCCAGCCGTCGGCGAGGGTGACATCGACGGTCTGTCCTTCGCGGGTCTTCACCTTGAGAGCGGAGCCGCTGTAGGTAACGATGCTGCCCCTGACATGGACCTGCTCGGGTTTCTGGTCTTCGGCATGGACCGGCGCCGCTGGAAGGGCCGTCGACGCGATAGTGGTGAGCCCCAGCACGAGGGCGGGGAGAATGTTATTGATCATGCCGTTCTTCCTACTAGTTGGTAGTTTCGCTGAACGTGGTTATCGCTCCGGGCTATATTCCGCCCGGAACTTTATCGAGCGGCGGTCGGAGTGAGCCGCTGCAAGGTGGGGGCCAGAATGGTGGCGAAGACCTCCGGGGTTCCGTAAGCCCGGGCCGACAGCATAGCGCCATGGACGGAGGCCATGAAGGCTTCAGCCTCGACGCGCGGTGCGCTCGACAGTTTCAAACTCCCGCCCTGAGCGCCCCGTTCCATCACCGAGGTCAGCCATGCCGAAGCAAAGCGGAAGAAGGCCTTGACCTCGCCCGCGACCTCCGGCGGCAGCGCCGGCAGTTCGCTCGCAAGCAGGGCGCAGACGCAAAACGGCCTGCTTGCATCCTCGATGCACTGGGCCCAGTGGCCCGCATAGGTTTGGAGGAGCGCCAGGGGATCCCGCACCTGCTGCTCCAGGCCTGCGATACCCGCCTCGGCATCTTCGCGATATCGCACCACAAGCGTGCGCACCAGATCGGTCTTGCTCGGAAAGTGGTGATGGATGCTGGCCTTGCGGATGCCGACGACGGCAGCGATATCGGCATAGCTGAAGCCGTTATAGCCTCCGGTCATGATCAGCGCTCGCGCGGAGGCCAGAATTTCGTCGGAGGTCGTCAAAAGATTGCTCATGGGCTCTATCTACCTTCCAGTAGGAAGGCTGTCAAGCGCAAAGCAGATTTTCTACCGTCAGCGGTGGTGGAGACGGTGACAGGCTTCACCTTGATTCTGGCGAAAGTGATGGCCGCATCGGTTGTAGCGACCGGCCTTGACTCGCCTCGAATACCCAGAACATAATCAGAACATCTAATATGCGGAATGGAGTTCTGGATGTGCGGCCGCGTCTATATCAAGACATCGCTTGAAGAGCTGGTGCGCAATTTCGCCTTTGCAGAGCGAGGCGCGATCGATGCGCTCGGGAACCGATTTCCGCGCTATAACGGCGCGCCGACGCTGGATTATCCGATCATCATTCGCGACATGGTCCGCGAGCCTGATGTCATGGGGCCGGTGTTCGCCTCGGCGCGCTGGGGTCTGATGCCGGCATGGATGAAGCCGGGTGGCCGGCCGCCGCCGATCAATGCCCGCTGCGAGGGCATCAGTACTAACGGTCTGTTCCGTTCCGCCTACAGGTCGCGCCGCTGCCTGGTGCCGATCAACGGCTTCTTCGAGTGGAAGGATATCTTCGGCACCGGCAAGAACAAGCAGCCCTATGCGATCGCCATGGCTGACGGCTCACCCTTTGCGCTCGCCGGCATCTGGGAGACGCGGCGCGACAATGACATAGAGACTCGGAGCTTCGCAATTGTCACCTGTGAGCCGAATGAGATGATGGCGCAGATCCATGATCGGATGCCGGTCATCCTGCATCGTGAGGATTATGAACGCTGGCTATCGCCGGAACCCGATCCGAACGACCTGATGAAGCCATTCCCGGCGGAACTGATGACCATGTGGCCGATCGGCCGCAATGTGGGTTCGCCCAAGAATGACACGGCTGACATTATCGATCCGATCGACCCCGATCCGGAACCGACGCTGATCTGAATTCACCGGCTCGGGCGGGAGCCATCCATCAACCATGCGGTCAAAGAGAACCTCGCGAGAGGACAGGACGACGCATGCCAGAACAAATCACATGGAAATCGTGGGAACATGTCAGCGGCCGGGAAATCAAATACAAATGGCGGCACGCCTGGAAGGAGAAACCCGGTGATGACTACGTCGCTTTCGACGGCGATACCCAGATCGGAAGGATATTCCGGTCACAGGCAGGAGAAGGGATCGATAATCGATGGTTCTGGATCGTGGCGGCTGACGGCAGCAATCGATTGGATTGGCCGTCAGCCGGATACGAGGACAGTGCCTATGTCGCCTCAAGGCGGCTGGAAATGATCTACGAGAGCATCAAAGGCGGGAAACCAAGGACGGCGCACCCATGAGCATCGAAGGCCATTCGAACGCGCCGGGCGCCAATGTGATCGTTGAACATTATTGCGAGCACCGGCTTGCCGACGGCACACGCTGCAAGGAATGGGGAGGCTGGGGCCACAGCCCATCCCCGGCCGTGCCAACGCGCTGGTGGTGCTTTGAGCATTTCCCGCATAAATCATACGAACAGGAACAGGCGCTCAGGCGGAAGCTGGAGGCGGTCGAGGGTGGGAAAATCATCCAATGAGGGCTGGCTGATTGATGTTCCGCGTCAGCCGTCGGTCGAGAGGGTGACAGGCTTCCACGCCTCGATCTCCTGCTGGAGGCGAACGATCCTGTCTGACACGTGCTTGAACGCGTCGCTGCCGAGCAGAAGCTGCGGCGGCGGATTGTCGGATTCGATGAGCTCTAAAACCGCCGCGGCCAGTTTGGCGGGTTCTCCGCGCTGCTTGCCGCTGACGGCCTGCCGCGCCTCGCGGATCGGATTGAAGAGGGCATCATAATCGGCGATCGACCGCTCGGTGCGGACCATCGATCGACCGGCCCAGTCCGTCCGGAAGGAGCCGGGGCAAAGGGTCGTCACATGCACCCCGAACGGAGCCATTTCCGAACGCATCACTTCCGATATGCCCTGGAGCGCAAATTTGCTGCCGCAGTAATAGGCGATGCCGGGCATGGTGATCATGCCGCCCATCGAGGTGACGTTGACGATGAAGCCGCGGCGTCGCGCGCGAAACCGCGGCAGAAATGCCTTGGCGACGGCGACGGCGCCGAAGACGTTGACGTCGAACTGCCGCCGCATCTCTTCGATCGGCGACTCCTCGAGCACGCCCTCGTGGCCGTAACCCGCATTGTTGATCAGCACGTCGACCGGCCCATGCTCGTCTTCCGCGTCGGCGACGACATCATCGATGCGGTCGAACTCGGTGACGTCGCAGACGACCGGCCGCAGGCCAGGCAGGGTTTTGGCGAGCGCCGTGCGCGACGCCTGCGAGCGCACAGTGCCGATCACCATGTGGCCCGCCTGAAGGGCCGCAGATGCAATGGCGAGCCCGAAGCCGGAATTCGATCCGGTGATGAAGAAGGTCTTTCGTGACATCAGCGATATTCCTTGATTGAGGATGCGATTTGACAAATAGTGTGGAGAAGCCGGCGCATCGATTGCGGGTTCTCTCAAAATGTTGCCAAATCCTATGAAGGGTGATCGCCGCCTATCCAGGCGAGGGGAGATGGTCGCCTTGGCCGGACGTCTCGCCCCCCGTCACGGATATAATCCGACCGCGCTCGCTCCCGTCCGCATATTGCGCACGGAAGCCGTGCTCCACGACATCCCGGTGCTCTATAGACCGGGCGCGGTTTTCGTCCTGCAGGGCAGCAAGCAGGGCATCCTCGAAGGCGAGGTCTTCCTCTATGACGAGGAGCACTATCTGGCGGTGTCGCTGCCCGTTCCATTCCGGATGACGTCGACGGCAAGTCCCGAGCGGCCATTGCTTGCGGTCTATGTCGAGTTCGATATGCAGATGGCGGCCGAGATCGCATTGCAGGTGGAAAAGCATGCCGAACTGCCAGGCGACGAGCCGAGAAGTCTCGTGTCGAGCAGGATGTCCGGTGATATCGAGGATGTCCTGCTGCGCCTGCTGACGGCACTTGGCAGCAGCGTCGAGACGGATGTGCTTGGCGCCGGCATTCTGCGCGAACTGCACTACCGCGTCCTGGTCGGTCCGCAAGGCGGTGCGATGATCGCCGCCCTCCAGCAGAAGGGCAGATCCGGGAAAATCATTCAGAGTCTGGCCTGGCTGCGGGAAAACTATGGCCTGGAGATCGCGGTCACCGATCTGGCAAGGGAGGTGGGCATGAGCGTTCCCTCCTACCATGTCCATTTCAAGGGTCTGACCGGCAACAGTCCGATGCAATACGTCAAGGCCATGCGGCTTCACGAAGCGAGATTGATGATCGCGCGCCAGACGAGAACGATCGCTGATGTCGCGGCTTCGGTCGGCTACGCCAGCCCGGCGCAGTTCAGCCGCGACTTCAAACGGCATTTCGGGCGCACGGCATCGGAGGAGATCAAGTGGGTCCAGCGCCATCTTGGCGAACTGGGTGACGATCACGGCTAAAGCATGTCTCACACGCCCGACGGTGCAACGGCCCGCAGCGCGGTCCTAACGATCGCATCGCCGAACTCCGGCGAGACCGGGCGATGGCCGACCAGCAGCCGGAAGAAGACCGGTCCGTAGATCATGTCGAGCAGCGCCTCCATATCAGGCGGCGGAACGATCTCTCCCCGAGCCAGAGCCTCCTCCAGGATGACACGACCCGCGTTGCGGCTCGACAGGATCACCTGGTTGCGGAAGGCCTTGGTGAATTCGCTTTCCGGGTCGGCGGCCGCAAGTGCCATGGTGATCTGCCGTCCGCGCGTGCTCGCAAAGGCAGTCACCAGTCCGCTCATCTGCGCCCCGAGAGCCGCCTGCGCCGTGCCCCCTCCAAATTCCGCTTCCGGTAGCCGGTTGACCAGAAGAGCGGCCATCGCCAGTTCCTGCGCGTTGGCCCAGGAACGGTAGATCGTCGGCTTGCCGACACCGGACCGCGCCGCCACGGCTTCGATCGTCATGCGGCCAAAACCTTCGGCCATCAGGATTTCATGGGCGGCCTCCAAGGCACGCCTCTGCGCGGCAGCGCTTGGCGGCCGCCCTCGTTTCTTCGGTGTTGCATTACTCTCTTGACTCATATCTTTACGATACGTAACGTTAATGAAGAACCCAGTCAAGGAGGATCATCCATGCCGAGTTTTGCCCGAAAAGTGAGCGCCTACTTCATCGTCAAGGATGCGGCGCGGGCCATCGACTTCTACAAGGAGGCTTTCGGCGCCACGGAAGTCTTCCGCATGACCGATCCTTCGGACGGGCGGATCGGCCATGCCGAGCTGCGTTTCGGAGAGACGATGATGATGTTGGCAGACGAATATCCGGACTTCGGCGCCCTGTCTCCCGATACCATCGGAGGCTCGCCGGTGACCTTCCATATGGACACGATGTCGACCGACGCAGCACTGGCGCAGGCGCTGTCGGCCGGGGCGACGATGTTGCGTCCGGCGACCGACCAGAGTTTTGGCGAGCGGGTGGCGCAGGTGCTTGATCCCTTCGGTCACCGCTGGATGTTGTCGCAAACCATCGAGCAGGTCACGCCTGAGGAGATGCAACGCCGCTGGAACGCGGACATCTCGGCGTGAGTGCCACAGCCCTTGGAGCGCTCGAGGAGGCCGGTGGCCGGCGTCCGTCCCGAGCGGCTGCACCAGTTCTCTGGCGGTTCACTGAAGGCAGCTCACATCAAAACATCCGTCTTGACTCTCTTCGCTATCAGAACATAATAAGAACATCGGCGCGGCGGCCGCCATCTGAAAACCGAAGATGTGGAGAGCGGATATGCGTGAGCAGCCGATCGGCGAAGCCGTGGAAGATGATGCGTGGCCTGCAAGTGATGTGATGTGGCCGCCGGAGAAGGAGATTGAGGTCTCCGAGGCGCATGCAAGCCTGGTCAAGGCCGTGGCGGGGAGCCGCGGCGTGAGATTTTTCACGGCCTTCATCATCGACATCCCCAGCGATACCTATCTTGGCGATGTCCAGATGGCGATCGACGAGGCTGCCGGCGAGGCCTGCGGCATCCTGCTGACGAAGCATGTCACCGGCCGCGACGCCGCAACAGGCGAGCCAGTTCTGACCGAGGAAGCCACGCGACCGTTCAAGTTTCCTTGCGGCGAGGGCGTCGCGAACGCCATATCGGCATTCTGCAGCAAACTCAAAATGGCGGGCATCTTCCCTTGATCGCCGTCATGCAACGCTTCCAGCCGGACCTCTCGAAAACGCCGATGCATCGTCGCAGCAAAGAAGGTGGAGTTCCATCCGGCCATGCTTTGCCGCATGCGAGGGCCATGGTAAATTTCGATAGACCGTGTCGATTCCGGCGTCGTAAAATCGACAACCGTGAGAAAAATACGGAATGAGCCCCCATGCCCATCTTTCATGCGCAGTGTACCTGTGGCGCCCTTGCCCTGGAGGTCGATGGCGATCCTGTGCACAACCACGTCTGTACGTGCACGCGCTGTCAGCGTGCATCCGGCAGTGCGCTTTCACACAATGTGTGGTTCCGTGAGGAAAATGTCCGGATTATCTCCGGGGAATATTCCGTCTGGTTTCCGCAAGGCGAGACCACACCTGAGGTGATGAAAGCCTTTTGCCGGGTCTGTGGCGGGGGCGGGTTTTCGAAATCCGGAACATACTTTCCCGGCACTGTCGTCATCGCCGGCGGCACATTCGCCGATCCGTCCTTTCCTGTTCCGGATCATGTTCATTGGTGGGACAATCGCCCGCATTGGCTCGACCTCGCCGAGCCGATCGAGCGTCTTGCGGGAAATTGACCTCTCCGGGCATAGCCTGCGATGTGGCGCATTGGACGAAGCGCACGGTTAGAGCCTGCCGTCGCCCGAACACCGCGCCTGCTTTTCGGTGTCATGCTATGGCGCCACCGCCTTGTTTTCTCCGGCATCCGAACTACGGTGACGATGGGTTTGATGGCGATGATTTGGGGACGGTCGCGTGCGTTTCTTTGCAGCTTTGGTGATTGCGATCCTGTTGAGTGGGGAGGGGGCGGTTGCGTGCCCTCTCAATGATACGTTGAAGCTGTGCGTGTTGAATGGTCGAAGCCTGGCTGCCCTGCACAACGGCGTTGATCGAGGCGATTGGACCGTTGAAGCGCCTTCTTCTCCCGCCAACACTACCTCTGAGCCTCGAACCGGCAGCGAGCAGTACACGATGCCGAGCGGATTGCGGTTCGCCACGTATTATCAGGAATACCGAAAGCTCTTTTCTGCTACCTGTACGCTCGATTATTTTGGCGTTCTGGCGACGGATCGTTCGGAGGATCTGCGTTGTTCGAACGCTGAGCTCGAAGCCTTCGAAGCTGGGCTCGCGGCAGCCTCGTTGGGTTCAGTCACGAAAGACCGCAAGCAAAGCGGCGTGGCCTATTTGATCGAGGGTGAGAATACGTGGATGACAGTCGTCGTCGTTGGTAAAGACCTGTTGAATGTCTGGGTCGAGACGTCAGTCCTCAAAAAACCCTAGAATACGCCGTGGACATGGAAGGCGCAAAAGTGACCGGCAAAAACCGTAGCAAACCGCGCTCGGGAAAACACACCGCCGACGCCCCAGCGGTCGACGCGTTCACCCGGAGCGCGCTCGCATCGGATCTGACGTGGATGCCGGATTTGACGGCTGTTGGAAAGCCACCGCTTACCGCTGATGCCTATGTAGAGGCCTATCTCGCAGATCCCGGCGAATGGTATTGGACGACGATTTTACTGCACGATCCGAGCGAGGTCGTCTTGAAACGAGTGCTCGCCATTATCGATCAAGCCCAATTGCCTGGCCACGAAAAAGCGCTCGGCCAATTGGGCGCCGGCCCGCTCGAGGACATGATGTCGGAGAAGTTGCTGGATCGTCTGCAACATTGGCTGCCCTTCACACCGGCCATGCGCCATGCGCTCGGTCTGGTTCGAATGTCCAGCGAACCTCTTGTCTCGCAAAAGCGACTGAAGGCGATGCTCTCGCGGTAGTGTGCCTCCGCGGCTGGCATGGATTCCAGGGCCAAGGCCTGGAATGACGGAGAGTGGGGCGTTTCCTGCGAACTTCGAGCCGAGGTTTTAGTTCAAGATGTAGTTTCGAAGGAATGTGCGAACGCTGCGGATGGACTTTCGTGCGGCGTCCGGATTGTATTTTTCGATGTGGCCCAACACCCTCCGTCCCACCTTAAATTCCGGGGCGTCAAAATCGTGGTAAGTGCCCTTGTAGATATTGAGCTCGATGGGCGGGCTATCGTCACTCAGCTTGGCAAGCCTCTTCCGGCATCGGTCAGCCGGGCTCCAATTGTCTCGTTCGCCAGTTAAAATCAAGATCGGCACCGTCGCATCGCCCTGAGTTGCCGCGCAGAGGGGATAGTAGGCAACCGCCGCCCTGAACTTGCTGTCCATCAGCTGTTCGTTGCCTTCGATTTTTGTTCCCTCCAGCGTCGCCGTGCCGCCGGTTGAAAAGCCCATCAGGGCAACGCGCCTGGCATCGACGAAGCTTTGCTTCGATAAAAAATTCAAAGCGCCATAGGCGTCGAAGACCCGATCGGGGAGACGGTTTTGACAGGTGTCCTTGATGTTGCGGGAGGTGAAGCTATCGACGACCAGCACGACGTAGCCCCATGCGGCCAGCCGTTTCGGCCAAAGCTCCTTGACGCTCAAACGCATGCCCTCGCATCCATGCAGAACGACGACTGCCGGGAAAGGGCCATCACCCTGGGGGCGGGATAGATATCCCAGCAGGGGCGTACCTTGCGGTTGAGAAAGAATTTCTCCCTGTTCTCTCGCCTTGCTTATCCGAAATGGGCTGAGCTTGACGGGCGCGCTTTCGAAGTGAACCAGCTCGTCGGCATCAGCCGGGTTTCCAGCGAGCGTGACGCTGAGAAAAGCGATGAGGCAAAGAAAAAGTCTCGTGGTTTTCACTGAACTTCTCCACCGTTTGATCAACAGCCCACTCATTGTACGCCGGACCTGAAGGCTCGCAAAGCGGTGAGGCGTTCTGCCGCCGGTTGGACCGGGTTGGGCAGATTTCAATTAATCGCATGCTGCGGTTAGAAGCCCTTGATCACCCCCCGGCGGATCATTTATGACTACCGCAAATCCAAGCTGCGAGATTTGAGTCCAGAGGTGATGTCGACCAAATCGACGTCGCCCTTCAATCGTTTGCGTCACTCGCCAAGGCTTGAGAACCGGTCATCTCAGACGTCCGGACAGCTTCCTCGGATCGTCGTTGATCCCCCATCCTCTGCCGCCTGACCGCTCATCTTCGATCACATCGGGATCGGGCCGGGTATCGCTCGCCTCTTCCAAGGAGAACTGCAATGGACCCTTCGATTGCTCCGGCCTCGCGGGCCGCAGTGGTGACGCCGAACGATACCGCCATTGTCGGTGCCCGCGCTCTCTATATCGGCACGACGGGTGACGTTGCCATTGCGCCGCGCCGGGACATGGATCCTGTCATCTTCAAGAGCGTGCCGGCCGGGACGATCCTGCCGGTTCATGCCGCCATCGTGGCGCTGACCGGGACTACGGCATCCAACATCGTCGCGCTGTTCTAGAACCCTCCAGAAGCAGCGCCTCATGGGCAGACCCATCAAGTTCACCCAGGCGCTTGCCGACAGGATTTGCGAGCGTATCGCCGACAGGGAAAGCCTCCGGTCGATCTGCCGGGATGAGGGGATGCCGGCGATGTCGAGCGTGCTCTCCTGGCTCGCCGATGACGACAAGGCCGGTTTTCGGGCCAAATACGCCCTAGCGCGCGAGATTCAGGCGGATGGTTTTGTCGACGAGATGGTCGAGATTGCCGATGACCGCGCAGACGACTGGATCGAAAAGAAGAACGCGAGCGGCGAGACCACCGGCTGGCAGGAGAATGGCGAGGCCATAAGGCGTTCGCAGCTCCGCATCGCCACTCGTCAATGGGTCGCCGCGAAGCTGAAGCCGAAGAAATACGGTTCCAAGGTCGAGCCCGACCGTGGCGCCGTGACCGGCGAGGTTTCGCAGTTGCTGGAAGATATCAATGGCAAGACGCGCGGACTTCCAAACGGCAATTGACCAGTTTTCCGACTGGCGCTGGCGTCTGAATAATCTTTATTGGATCACCGACAAGGCAGGCAAACGCGTCAGGTTCGAGATGAACTGGACGCAGATGACCTTTTTCGAGCAGATGCATTATCTGAATGTGCTGCTGAAAGCCCGCCAGCTGGGTCTCACGACCTTCATTCAGATCTTCATGCTCGATGCCTGCGTCTTCAACCGGGATATCCGCGCCGGCACCATCGCCCATACGCTGGGCGACGTGCAGGCGATCTTCCGGGACAAGATTAAATACCCTTATGACAATCTGCCGGATGGTATCCGCAACGCCGTGCCTGTCGTCAGAGCCAACCAGACCGAACTGCTGCTTGGCAATAATTCGAGCATTCGTGTCGGCACCTCGCTGCGCTCGGGAACGCTGCAATATCTCCACATCTCCGAATATGGAAAGCTTTGCGCGAAATATCCTGACAAGGCGAGGGAAGTCCGCACCGGCGCTTTGAATAAGGCCGGCGAAGAGCACCGCAAGCGCCTTGCGGCCGCCGAGGCCGCCGAGCAGGCCGCCAAAGACACACTCGAAATCGAGATCCAATCCTATGAGCTTCAGCTTTCGGAAAAGAACCGCGCTTGCGCTGTCACTGCTGCTGATCGTCAGTGGCTGCTCCGCCACTGAGCGGCTGAACAAGGCGGCGGTGACGAAGGGGCAGGCGGCGGCCGGCATCGCTCTGCCGCCGTTGCCGGACGATCTCCGCCGCCAGGAAGCGCATGCGCCTGTTGTCGAAGGCGAGCCTGTCATCGCCATCCTCGCCCGCGAGCGCCAGGCGCTCAACCGCGCCAACGCCCGCCAGGGGCGCACCATTCAATTCTACGACGACCTCACCAGCAGATATGGAACACGCCAATGATGAACGCCATTTCGCTTGCCCTGACGAGCCCGATGCTGAGCGGTGGAGGCGGAGCCGGCGGAGACCCTGACCGCTACATATTCTTCGCGACCCGCAACCGCATGCCATCAGGCAGTATCGTCACCGCTGCATCCGGCACGAATTATGTCTGCACCAAGGTCGTCGTCAACACGCCGCAGTACAGGACCAGGACCTTCCGCTTTCACCTCTCGGGCTTTGCCTCGACGGAAGGTGGAAACGCGCCGCAGGAAACGGTCGTTACCGGCACGATCGGCACGCCGGGCAATTCCGTCGTTGCCGATGCGATGTTCATCAGGGCGGCCGGCGTCTTCTACCAATGCACCTTCGCCGGCTTGAACACGGTGACGGTCGCGGATCAGACGAATGGCGCCTGGACGGACGAACTGACCATTCCCGATGTCGCCTCGGAAAGCGAAATCGAAATCTGGCTGTTTTATCATACCACCGTCGGCGAGAAGATCTGGCCGGTCTATCGCATCCAGAAGCACCGCGGCGAGCGCGTCTGGGGTGCCGGCGATCTCGCCACGCTGCTCGCCTTCAAGGACACCCCGCTTGCCGACAGCACGGCCGCACTCGACTCCAACTACGCGACCGTCACCCAGCCACAATATTATGGGCCTGACTTCATGGTCGCCAAGGGCGATTGGGATGGAAGGCCGGTCGCACTTGCTGTCGTCGACAGCCTGGGTGAAGCGCGCCAGCAGTTTTCCCCGGCTGCCGATGCGCGCGGCAATCTCGGCTGGTTTCGCCGCTGGCTCGACAGGGATGGCGGCATCGGCCGCATTCCGCATCTGATGATTGGCATGCCGGGAAACGGTTCGGTGCGCGAGCTCACCGGCACCGGGGCTGCGATCGCGACCCGGCGCTGGGCCGTTCTCGACGAAATCACCGCCTTCAACAACAACAAGAAGCCGTTCACCGTCATCGCCAACCAGATGGGGCAGAACGATACGGCCGCCACCTACACGCAGTTCTTCAACACCAACTACAGAAGCTTGATCACCAGGCTTCGGGCGCGCTACCCCGGCGTTAAAATCGTCGCCTTGCCGCCGCTCGGCCGCACCGTATCCACCCGCACGGTCACCCTGACATCGGTCGGCACCGTCGTCACGGCAACGATCGCCTCGGGCATCAATGGGCTTACGACCGGCCAGACGGTGTCGATCTCCGGCGCTACGCAGACGGAGTATAACGGCAATGTGGTGATCACGGTCACCGGGCCGAACAGCTTCACCTATAATTTCGCCGGATCGGCGACATCGCCCGCGACCGGCACGATCACCGCCAACGACCTCTATCTCAGGGCCTCGTATCAGAGCTTTTCCGCCAACAACACCTGGCCGGCGGACGGTACGGATGCTTCGGGCAAATGGCGGCTGCGCGCCGATCCTGGCGAAGACCTCCGCCTGCTGCGACGATGCTATCGATACCTATGCGGCCTGGGTCTCCGGTGAAAGGGATGGCGTCTGGCCCGGTATGCTGGAGCTGTCGAGCACGGTGGTGACCGTGCAGTCGGGCACGGACGGGGTTGCGACCTACACGACGATCGAAGTGGCGGATGCCAGCATTTTCGGGCCGGAGCAGGAGATCAGCACCTATGCCGGGCCGGATGGCCTTGCCCGCCTGTCGATCACGTCGATCGGCAGCATCTCCGGCAATACGATCACCATTTCGATCCCGCGCTCCACGGTGCTGCCGGTCGGCTCCATCGTCCGCCCGAGCGTCACGCCGGATGGCGTTCATCCCTACGGCGCCGTGATCGACCGCGTCGCCACCGGCATTCCCCAATCCGAGAAGGTGAAATTCAATCCATAGGCGGAGCCAACGAAGAGCCCTTCGACATCGTCACTTCGGCTCCGGCTGCTGGATGACCGGCGGCGGCGTTTCGCTCTTGCCGCCTTGATCGAACGGCTTGATCACCAGGATGCTCAGGATCGAGGCGACCATTACCCCGATGATGATCATCAATAGCATTCTCATGGGCGCCTCGCGTCAGATCTATAGAGCTGTTTTGCTGCATGCATACGCCTCTTCGCGAACCCGAAGACTCAACATCCCCAGGCTGAAAACGTTCCATCCCACGACAGAGCACCGAAAGAGATGACATCCAATGACGATATCCTGCGCGCCCTCGGGCGCGTCGAGGGCAGGCTGACCGGCATCGAGGAAAACGTGGCACTTCTACGCAATGAGGTCAGCGACGAAAAGACCAACGCCCATGATAGCCGCGCCGTGATCCACAAGCGGCTCGACGAGCAGGCCAGGCAGATCGCCCATCTCGATACCCGGGTGGCAATCAGCGGCGGCGCGGATGCGCTGATCCGCGAGGAAATCAGAACCCTCAAGGAGACCGTCGAGAAGAACCAGGAGGCGGTGGGGCCGGCGCTTGAAGAGTGGAAACGGATGAAGACGATCGGCTACGGGATATCCGGGTTGATTGCCTTTGCCGGACTGACGATCGGCGGCACCATTGCCTATGCGAGCGATGGCGCGGTGGCGGCACTTCGGCATTGGTTGAAGATCAATTGATCGGCTCGATCTGTAATCCTTGGAGAGGAAGACAGGCGCTCTTCAGGGCTACGTTTAGGAAGGCAGAAACCCATTGATCTCGTTGCGAGCGCCTGGCGCCAGCAGACCGGCGTTTCTCACTCGCTGCAAACCGACGCAAAACAAAACCCTAAATTTTAGACTTCGCTAACGAACAAATCCGCACCTTGCTGGTTTTCCTCTCAGGAGGAAACAGACATGAAGAGTATGGACAACCGCCAAGTTCGCATTCCCGGCCCGCGAGAGCACGATGTTGCGGAGCATTGCCGCAAGTTTGGCATCGGCTCTGCCGAGGAGAAGAAGCTGAAGAAACTTCTCGGGTCGCGGGCGCCGCTCCATGAAATCCAGGCCAATGCTCCGCCGCGCCAGCCAAGGTGGCGTTAGGCGGGGAGGGGGCACGTCGCAAGTGGCCATTACACGCCACATTACGACAATGATTCAAAGATTGAGCGGAACAGAGCAGCGCCGTGAACGCTCGCGAAAGAGGTGCTTTTGCCGGATTTTGAAATGATCGATTTTGTTTAAAACGTCGGCCGAATGTTCGGCTTGCTCCACTTGGACCTGCTGAAAGCCCCGCTCCGGCGGGGTTTTTCGTTGGCGTTGTGATGTGCCTGTCGGTTTTCGCCCGGCGGGAGCTTATCGGTGTGACGGTCGCAACGTGCCCGGGCAGGTTGTCGATGATCCCCAGGCGGAATTTCCGGGATCGTGGCGTCACATTTCTGCCGGGGAACTTCCGGCAACATCAGGGGTTTTGCCGGCGGATCGCGCGGCAGGTCTCGTCTCCTGTACCACTGCTACCCCTGCAGTTGCTGCGCGGTCCACTTGATGCAAGCGTCTCACGGAAGGGCTTTGCTCCCGGCTCTCGGCAGCGGGCGAAGGCATTTTTGTCGGCCGTCACCCGGCCTGTTGAAAGATCCAAACCTGCAAAGACGCAGCGATCCGTGCCGAGCCCAGCACCTGCGATGGCTCAAGAAGGTACAGCCGCGCGCCCGAAACACCTATCAATAGCGTGGTTGCCGCGAGAGCATGAGGATGTAGTCATCGGCGATGTCGGCAACCACCATGGCGGCTTCCGCTGCCGTGTATCCCCTGCCGATGGCGTCGCTGACGATCTTCATCACGGCAGGTTCAAGGGCTTCCCGGCAGTCGGACAGGTTTTCGGCATGCGGGCATTTTGGACGAAATTCCAAGACGTTGTTCATGGCACACCCTCCATTTGATTGAGCTCGGCCCCTGTAAAGGAAAGCCGGCCTCTCCCCGGAAAGGCGGGCCACGGTTCCGGCGAGCTGCTTCACGAACCAGAAGTCTTATCGTGACGCTACGATGGCATAGGAGCCGACGTATTCAAGCGCATGCTGATATTAAGGTAAGCCAGTAGGGTTAATTCGTCCGTTGCTGTTGCATCGTGGCATCGCTAGCAGATGCAAAGGCTATAGAGGCTGCTGCATCTCGCCCAAAACCGTACAGCGGTTTTGGGGCAAGGACATGCATCAAATAAAGACTTCAGGATTTGAACGCCTGCGAGGCTATTTTCTGCCCTAAAGCGCGTCGCGATCTTTCAGATTCGCTCTTGGCCCTAAGTCTTTGTTTTTACGCATGCCGTTGTCGCAAAACCGCTGTACACTTTTGCGCGACACGCATTAGACGCTGATACGCCGGCCCGCCTTGTCCGCCTCTTTGCGATTGGCGCCGTGCTTTTCGATGATGTCCTTGGCATCCTCGTTGGAAATGCGGTGTTTCTTCGCGAAATAGATGACGTCGTAGGGGCCGTCAGCCACGGCCGCTTTGGCGGGCTGGGCCTTTTTGGTTGTGTCGTTGGTCATGATTTTTCCTTTCAAGGCAATGTTGCGCCGGACATCAGTTCATGTCGCCGCGCGTCAGCACTGGAACAGGATAATTTAGGCCGGGTCGGCCTAAAATCTGAATCCTGGTCTCAATTAAAGAGCGAGAGCATGGTGTCGTCCGAAAGCCGCTCACACTTTTCGGCATCATACTCTATCGGCTCCGGAACGAGCCAAGCCGGCATCGGTCGAAGAATTGGCTTCGTGCCGTTTTATCGATGCGCTCGGGCCGTCATATGTTTTTCCCAGATCTGCGTTGCCTGCGCTGCCGTGCCGGTCTTGTGGAATCGCAGCAGGTGCAGTCCTTCGTTCCGTCGTTTTTCGTTAAAGGCGCTGTTTTCGTAGTCGGTGCCTTCGACAATGCTCTCGCTTTGAAGAACGGCCTTCAATTCCTGCACATAGTGTCCGGTGATATTGAAAAGCGCTTCATTCTCAGGTGCGTCTGTCATCGTTTTCCCTATGAGTGGTCGCGTGGCATTGAACGCAGTGCTGCGTTTCAGCTCGCCACGTTTGGTAGGATGCATCAAGCAATCCGCGCCCCTATGGGAAAGGCTGGTATCGGACAGCGTTTAGCTGGAGGTGTCTGTCTGGAGTTCCATATATCATGCAGCAGCGCACCCTTGCCAATCAAGGATTAAGGCGCGGCGAGTCTGAACGCCCGCATGTTAAACTACTTGCCTCCCCGATACCATCTCAATCGAAATACCGAAGAATATGGATGGAGCAGGGCCGTCTTCGCTTTCCGAGTTTAAGGCAAGCGATCCGGGTTCCCACCAGAATGGTTGCTTCTGCAGGAGAGACCAGGCGTGGAGGCGTTCGTCATGCCGGGCCGGCGTATCGGTCAGCTCATCATAGGTGCCCTGAACAAGCACGCTCTTCCACGTTCGGTTTTCGCCGAATTCTTCAACCTGAACGCAGGCCGGTGAATGGGCCCGCAATAGATCAATCTTCAGGCCCGGCATGGAAAATATGAAAAGTCGGTCTTTTTCATAGGCATACTGAATGGGAACGATATAGGGATATTTTTCGCCCAGGCATGCCAGGTGGCCACGGGTGTGGCCTGCCAGAAAGGCGAGGCAGTCTTGTTGACCCATTTCTCGCAGTTGCATCGCGTTATCCAATTCCGTCAGCGTTTCAGCCCTTCATTTGATCGGCAGCATAGCGTCTTGGCTCGCCGCAACAGTCTTGCAGCGCCTACCAGAAGACATCCTTGAAGATGATATAGACGATAAAGACCAGACAGATTGCTGGTGTCGATTTCACGAGAAAGTCGATGTACCGGAGCCTGCCGATATGCTGAGCCAGGCGTTTCCACGAATGGATGTTTACCGTGGAAGACATCATGCCCTCCTTTGGTTGGGGCCGGGTAATAACCCCGGGAAGCAGCGCCCGTTCACAAGCTGCCACTACACCACATATGGGCGCCAAACATCTGCGCTACAAGGCGTGGCGGGTTGCCGGTCCGGTAGAGAGATCCCGCTGCTGTGCACGATCGCAAAGGGGGGCGCGGAGGGGCCAGGATTGCTGGGCACGTCCACACACAATTGCCCTTCTACCTCAACCATCGCTTCGATCAGTTTCAGCCGATCGAGCTTCCGCCGTTGATCGTCGTAGAGCCTGCTGAGCAGCGCATAGGCCGATCCGGAGGGTCTACCTTTGCGCAATAGTTTCTTGATCAGCATTTCCTGATCGGCAACGCGATGCGCCGCCTTCACGATATGGCGACGCGCCAACTTCAGGTCTTTCGGGCGGTATCGTGTGGAAACCATATGCTTTGCTTCCCCTGTCTCATCCGGCAGTAGCAGGATGGTGGCCGTTTCAGTTCACCGGCCGCACGCTCCTTCTCGCGATCAGCGAAAATCTGCGGCCGTGAGCGTGAAGTTGTTTCCGCGTCGATGCTGATAGGCTCTCGATGCGGCCTCCTGAATGGCAGAGCGCGCCGCATCAAAGGCATTGAGATAGGCGGCCTCGGAGGAGTTCTGGGTGATCGCGCTGCCAAGCGCTGCCTCTTCGACCAGAAACCTGACTTCGAACATGCCGTCATAGCCGGTGAAGCGGACACCTTTTCGCGCTTCATCGAAGCTGCGGCTTCTGTTGGGAAAGATAAGTGCCATTGCGGTTGATCCTTGGAAGTGGGCGGGAGCCGCTGTGCGGACTTCGGACCCGGCGATGATTGTCGATGCACGGCTGGCCGGAACGGGCATCTTGATGCCAATGGTTGGCATTCAGCCTGCCGCCATACCCGACTGTCGGCAGGTCTTAATGGATCGTCTGCACGATGACCCGGTCATCAAGCAAAGCCTGCGACGTCTTGATCAAGCGCACCGTACCAGTGATGATCCCGTCGGAATAGACCGGATCCGCACGCGAAATTTCGTCCGTCATATCGCGGAGGACTTTGTTTATCTCAAGCAGAGGCGGCACAAGGTCCAGCAATCCGTCGGCGGCCAGCCCGTGAGCCAGGCCTGCGATCACCTCTCTGAGGTGATCTATGAGCGCACGCCGTTCCGAAACCGCCAGTGCCGACGGCTTTGTGAGGGTCGCTTCACCGTTGAACTGCATGATGCGTATCCTCCTCTCTCTAAAATGGGTTCCGCCCCGCCATTATCAATGGCTACCGCCGAATGAGGTTGCGGTCAGCTGGCAATAAGCGCAAGCTAATTTATCGGCGGGCACGATACGGGCACCGCTGCTTGGGGCGCGACAGTAATCTGGCGCCAGTGAACCCTAGCCCCAACGAAGGAGGACGCCATGTCTTCCACATCAGATCAGTTTTTCGATATCGACAATTTGAGAATGCTGGATCGTATTCTGCGAAAGGTCGGATTTCGCGGCGGCGAAACCCATGCGGCCGATGAGGGTGAGATCACCGCCACAAGTTTCCTCATTCATTGTTTCCAAATGGGGATCGTCGATGAGGCCGCGTTAAAATCGGCGCTGAAAATGTATCTCGCGACTCAGTTGAGTTCCGGCCCGCTTCCGCAGGCGACGGAGGACGGCTCCTTTGCCCGATGGCAGGATGACGGCGGCGCCCCGGTGAAAGCCTATCGGATCGCGCGGTATACGGCGTCCGGGCGTGCGGACGCATCGCTGCGGCCGCCAGCTTACCGCTTTCCCAAAACCAGGCTGCCTGAACGATTGCTCGAGATCCCGTGAACAGGCCTGCTGCGATGTCGCCAGCGCCCCCGGATCGATCGTCCCGATAACATGACGAACAAGGAAGAAGACATGTCCGCGATCCATGCCAATCGAAAGGACAGGGCCGGGAAGAGCAAAATCATCGCCTTCTTGCGGAAAATCGCAACCTTAAGCCCAACTGCGGACGATCTGATAACGCAGGCTCGTCAAGCGCGGTCATCGTCAGCGGAGGAGGGGATCGATAGCGCCGATAACCAAGCCTATGGTCTGGCGCGTCCACACAAAGGTCCATTCGATAATGCGACGGCATTCAGCGCTTCCACCTACGACCATGATCTCCCGACGCGGCAGCAATTGGAGGCCGCGCAACGCAACCACTCCCATGCGGTAGAGCAGCAAGAGGCAAACCACCAAAAAGGCAAATCCCGCCTGCGCGCAAAGACAACGAAGCTGAAATCTCCCTGAGCAGGAAATAGAGGGACGGACAGCGCCCTATTGATTTTGCCGAGTGGCGGTGCTTGCCTTCAAGGCCTTTCCGCCAGATCGGTCGAAAAGCCCGCGTCAGGCAGGCTTTCCTGTTTGCAGCAAAGCTCGGGCGACCGTCACGCCGCCCCAAACGGCACGGCGACAAAGGTCTTGTTGCCATCGCGTTCGACGAGCAGCAGCACCGACTTGCGGCCGGCCTTGCCGGCATCGGCAATTGCGGTCTTGACGTCGCGGGCGTTATGAACAGGTCTGTCATTCACCGAGACGATGACATCGCCGGACTGGATGCCGGCGGCAGCCGCTGACTTGTCCGGGGCGACCTTGGCGACCACCGCACCGTTGATCGAGCGCGGCAGGTTGAGCTGCTGGCGCACATCGGGCGTCAGATCGGCGAGGCCGATGCCGAGGCTCGGCTGGCCGGAGCTCTGATCTTGAGCGTCGGGGCTTTCGGCCGCCGCCTGTTTCTGGCCTTCCTCATTGGTGCCGACGGTGACGTTGAGATCGATCGTCTTGCCGTCGCGCCAGACGCTGAGGGATTTTTTCGCGCCCGGCGAAAGGTCGGCGACCAGGCGCGACAGGTCTTTCGGCGTCTTGACGCTCTCGCCGCCGACTGACGTGACGATATCGCCGGGCTTCAGGCCGGCATGGGCGGCCGGCGTATCGGCGGTGACGGCGGCAACCAGCGCGCCGCCGGTCTTATCGAGGCCGACGGCATCGGCGACATCCTTGGTGACCGGCTGGATCTGCACGCCGAGATAGCCGTGATCGATCGAGCCGTCCTTCTGCAGCTTGGCGACGATCGCCTTGGCCTCGTCGGAGGGAATGGCGAAACCGACGCCGACGCTGCCGCCGTTCGGCGAATAGATGGCGGTGTTGATGCCGACGACATTGCCGCTGCGGTCGACCAGCGGTCCTCCGGAATTGCCATGGTTGATCGGCGCGTCGATCTGGATGAAATCGTCATAAGGCCCGCTGTGCAGGTCGCGGCCGCGCGCCGAGACGATGCCTGCCGTCACCGTGGTGCCGATGCCGAAGGGGTTGCCGATCGCCAGAATCTGGTCGCCGAGCTTCAGCCTGTCGGAATCGCCCCAGGCGATAGTCTGCAGCGGCTTGCCCGCCTCTATCTTCAGCACGGCGACATCGGATTTCGGATCGGTGCCGATCAGCTTGGCCGGCAGTTCCGTGCCGTCATCCAGCGTCACCTTGATATCGACGGCATTGTCGATGACATGGTTGTTGGTGACGATCACCCCGTCGCGGCTGATGATGAAGCCGGAACCGAGCGCCATCGCCTGCTGCGAAGGCCGCTTTTGCGGTGCCTGGCGCGGCAGCGGGATGCCCTGATCCTCGAAGAACTGGCGGAACTGCTCGTCCATCGGCGATTCCTGGTCGGCGCTGACATCGGTCGCCTTCATCGTCGTGGTGATGGTGACGACCGCAGGCTTGTCGGCTTCGACGATGGAAGCGAAGGAGCCGTTGGGGGCGAGAATGCCGCCGTTATCCGAAGGCGCAGCAACGGCATTGGAGGCGTTGAGGGCGAGGGGCAGGCAGGCTGCGCCGGCGATGATGGCGGCCCCGACAAGGGCTGCGGTGCGATGGTTGCGGAGGATGTGTGACATGGGTGGTGATCCCTTGGACGGTGGTCCATTGCGAGAGCGTTGGCTTAGATGGCGTCGTGGTTCCATGTCCTGGGACCTGGCGTCGGGTGGCGTTTGGCGCCAATTCCTCTTGGGAACGCGCAGTCGGCGGGGGGCGACGACCGGGGGGAAGAGAAGAATTGGCGCTCGGGATTCATATGATCCCGGCAAGCGGATTTACAAATTAAAGTTTGATCATGTTTATATTGCCGATTTGTAAGATATGACCGGAATCTAATCTTCGCTCACCCAGCGTTTGAGCGTCTCAAAAATTCCGGCCTGATTTTGCCTCGCTTGGCGTCCCCCGCGATGTTTTCATTCGAAAATAAATGGACGTGTTCCCGGAGGCGGTGATCCGTTCGCCGCATTCGTCCGTAATTTGCCGACAGACGAACTTGTTGCTCTTTCCGGACGTTATATTCCCGGATCCTGTTGCGAATATAAAATGTTAGTAGACTCTAAATTATTTCTTCTTCAGAAAGTAAAGGCCGCGATTCGAGGGCAAGCGAGTCTCGCGGGCGACGTATAAGGGGCGATGAGGGCATCAGTGGAGCGGGGGCGGAAAGCCAGGCGCGGCGCGCATGTGAAGTTGAGCGATGTGGCAAAGAAGGTGGGGGTCAGCCCCATCACGATTTCGCGTGCGCTTCGCAATCCTGAAATCGTCTCGGAGGATCTGCGCCAGACCATCCTGCGCACGGTAGACGAGATGGGGTACACCCCCAATCTTGCCGCCCGGGCGCTGGCCGGTCGCCATAACGGCATCATCGGCGTCATCACCCCCGCTTTGCACCAGCACGGCTTCGCCGGCCTGATGATCGGCATCGAGGATTGCTTGCGCGCCACCGAATTCCGCGTGCAATATTCCAATACGCTCCACCATGCCGACGGCGAGGCCGGCGAGCTCAGATCCTTCCTGACGCAGAAGCCGGCCGGCGTCATCATTGCCGGCGCCGAATCCTATCGTGATCTCCTGCCGCTGATCGAGAACGCCACCTGTCCGATCGCCCATATCACCGATCTCAGCCAGGAGCCGGCACGGCTGGTCGTCGGCCTTGATCATCATGCGGCAGGCGCCGAACCCACCCGCTTCCTGCTGTCGCGGGGCTATGAGAGGATCGGCTTCATCGGCCGCGGCACGGATATTCGCTCGCGTCGCCGGAAGGAAGGCTATGAGGCCGCGATGCGGGAAGCCAGCCGTTTCGATCCCGATCTCGCCATTGGCGGAGATGAGGGAAGCAGCACCGGCCTCGGCAGGGAATTGTTTGCCCGCCTGTTGCAGCGCGTGCCGGATATCGATGCCGTCTTTGCCCAAAGCGACGATCTGGCGCTCGGCGTGCTCATCGAATGCGCCGTGCGCGGCATCCGCGTGCCGGAGGATGTCGGCATCTGCGGCTTCAACGATCTGGAATTTTCGGCCTTCACCCAGCCGACGCTGACGACGGTGCAAATTGCACGCTACGATATCGGCTACCGCGTCGCCGACATGCTGCTACGCGCCATCCGCGACGAGCCGCCCGGCCAAGACAAGGTCGATTGCGGCTTCTCCATCATCCCGCGCGGCTCGACGCGCTAGCGCGGCTCGACGCGGTAAGCCGAGACGATCTGCCGAATGAAATGCCACTGAACTAGGCGCAGTCCAGATTATTCCCTATATTGGCTGAATGACAGTCAATGTGCTGAAGAATGGATAATACGGGACTGTCTCTCGACAGAATGCGCACCTTCGTTCGCGTCGCCGAACGCGGCAATCTGTCGATGGTCGCAAGAGAGCTGGGTGTCGGTCAATCCACCGTGACGCGGCACCTCAATGAACTTGAGGAGGCTGTCGGCGTACCGCTTCTCAGCCGAACCACGCGTCGCGTGACTCTCACGGACGAGGGTAGCCGCTATTATAGCAACTGCCTGCAGATATTGCGCCTGGTCGAACAGGCTGCCGAAGAAGCGCGAGATGCCCGTCGGGCCCCTGCCGGTGCTGTTCGGCTTTCGTGTACGGCAGCGCTCGGCGTGATGCACATCACGCGCCTGATCTTCGATTTCCAGGACAGGCATCCGGACATTCGGGTCGACCTCAACCTGACGGACGAGCGGATCGACCTGGTTCGCGAAGGCGTCGATGTCGCACTCCGTCTTGGGCCTCTCGCCGACAGCGCGATGAAACTTCATGCGCTCGGAGAAAGCCATCGGCTGCTGGTGGGCGCTCCGACCTATTTGTCCGTCCATGGACGGCCGCAGCACCCAGCCGATCTGTCACGCTACGAAACCGTCGTGATGTCGAATGTGGCCGGCAGCGACCAGCTCGTTCTTTCCTCTCCCGATGGCGGAAGCCTGATGATCCCCGTCAGCGGCAAGCTGCGCGTCGATCACGGGCTTGCGGCGCGCGAAGCCTTTGCCGCCGGTCGCGGCATTGGTCCTGCACACCTCTGGTTGGTCCACGATCTTCTGGACGACGGTCAACTCGAGGTCGTGCTTGGCGATTATCGTCCCTTACCGGTTCCGGTGAGCTTGCTGATCGTTCCAGAGCGTGCAGCCATTGCCCGCGTTCGGCTTCTCGTCGACTTTCTTGTCGCCGAGGTTTCCAAATTGCCGGGAATCCGGCCATCGTAAGTCTTTGTTTTCAAGCATATCGTTATTGCAAAACCGCTGCACACATTTGCGCGACATGCTTCAACGTCCGAAAGACCGCTTATCGCCACGCCACCCCGTCGTCTTGAGATATTGTTCCCAGTTGAGCGTGTCGGGGTTCAGGCGACGGCTCCATTCAAGGTCGTGCTCCTTGCCGAAATAGCCATAGTCGACAGCGTATTCGACCATCCCCAGAAGCTCTCGAACGAGAAGTTCGTTGGCAGCAAATTCTGGAAAATAGTGCAGCAGGCCATCCCGGGTGAAAGCGTTTCGATACGCGGCCTTGAGGCCGGTCACGCGCTGAAAGGTTTCGATCATCTCGCTCGGAGAAATGATGTCGCCAACGATCGGCAGGGTTTTGCCGTTGTAACGCTCGGGATTTGAGAAAATCTCGAGGACGGCAGGCCCGGTCGCGGTCAGCGGATCGACAAAAGGCGCTCGGAAATCTTCGGGAAGATAAACCGGCAGGAGCAGCGTATCGCCCTCCATGCGCGGCACATAATATTCGAGCAGATTCGTATAAAAGAATGCCAGCATGACGAAGGAATGAGAGATCGGCAAGCCGCGAATGTGGTCTGCTACGCGTGCCTTGTCGGTAAAATGCGGCGCATACTTCGTGCCACTGGTGATCTTGTCGACATTCTCCAGCGTGCTGAAAACTATATGCCCGACGCCGGCCTCAGCGGCGGCATCCGCCAGTTGTCGGCCGAGAGGGGTCTCGATGGTCTCCGGCGGGGCGATCGGCGGCGTCATCAGAAATGCGCCATCCGCGCCTTTGAAGGCGGCAACGAGGTCCTTTTGACGGCCAAGTTCGAGAGGGACGGTGACGATTTCAGCGCCGCGTTTCTCCAGACGTAAAGCTTCAGGGGAATCCTTTTTCCGGGTGAAAGCGCGCACCCGGAAACGTTGGCTGTCAAGGAGCGTCGTGGCAACGCTGCGCCCCTGTTTGCTCGTTGCGCCGACAATCGCGATCAGTGGTTTTTCATGGGCAGACATAGAGCTTTGAACCTTTCCCTGTCATTGACGCCGACTGCGGTGCCGGGCGTCATTTTGCGGGAGAGCGGTCGGCCTGTGCCGAGTGCCCACCGCAATGGCGGACCCTATCTCAACAGGTTCTATGGCTGTAGATATCTGAAATACATAACATAATGCCATTTTATGGATAAATGGTGCCGGCCAAGCGCGTCGAAACCCGCACCGAGGACTGAAAGGCGCCGACAGCGATCCATGGACTCTGCCGGCGCTGTTTCTCTGGCTCTTCAAGGGATCAGCAGGATACTGCCCGCCGAGCGTCCGGTTTCCATCTCTTCATGCGCCTTGGCAACATCGGCCAAACGATATTCGGCACCGATCTGCGAAACGATCCCGGTTTCCATCGCCCCGACGGCAGCCAGAGCAGCCTCGCGATACTGTCCGATGTCAGCGCACCAGGCCATGATGCTCGGATGGCAGAGCGCCTTGCCCGGGCGAAGTTCCTCGACAGGCACCGGTGGAATGGCACCGGCGGCCTGGCCGATGGTGACAGCCATGCCGAATGGGCGGACAGAGCGTATGCTTTTGAGAAGCGTGTCACCGCCGATCCCGTCATAGGCGACGTCGACACCAAGCCCGTTCGTCAGCCGCTTCACGTCCGCGACGATATCGGCGTCTCGTCCGACAATAAGGTGATCGGCTCCATACGATGCGGCGAGTGCGGCCTTTTCGGAAGAGCCGACCGTCCCGATCACCGTGGCATCGAGCGATCTGGCCCAGCGAACGAGGATGCTCCCGAGCCCGCCCGCAGCCGCATGGATCAGAACCTGGGTTCCTGCACGCACATCATAGGTCTTTTTCAGCAGCATGTAGGCGGTCATGCCTTTGAGCAGCGAACTCGCTGCCGTTTTCGCTGAAACGGCATCCGGAAGCTTGATCGCCCTTTCGGCGGCAATATTCCTGGTGGAGCGATAGGCGCCAACCGGAGGCCCTCCATAGGCGACGCGGTCACCCTTTTCGAAGATGGAGACGCCGGGACCGACATCGTCGACGATGCCCGCCGCCTCGGCGCCGATCACCGAGGGATAGGAAGGCATGGGATAGAGGCCCTTGCGGTGATAGACGTCGAGAAAGTTGGTTCCGATCGCCTCGTGACGGATTTGTATCTCGCCATGACCGGGAGGTTCACACTGGTGATGCTCCTCAACATGGAACTGGGCGGTATCACCGGGGGCGTTCAGCCATATGATTTGGTCGGTCATCTCTCGTGCTCCTTCATGGGCACAAATTAGGCGATGGCGTGGTGTGTGAAAATTCCCTATTGTTTCACAATGATTGGGAAAGAATTCACAAAACTCGACTGGGACGACCTTCGGCATTTCCTGGCGCTGGCGCAGTCCGGAACCTTGCTTGGCGCAGCAAAGCAGCTCGGCGTCGAACACGCGACGATCAGCCGGCGCGTTTCATCGCTTGAAGCCAGTCTGGGACGCAAGCTGGTCGACCGCCGCGGAAGGCGCATCATTTTAACCTCGGACGGAGAGCAGGTTGCCAGGCACGCCGCTCTTGTCGCGGCGCAGACTGCGGCAATCGAGCAGCTTGGCCGCAGCAGCGCCACGGAATTGCGTGGCCATGTCAGGATCAGCGCGCCTCCCGCGCTCTCAAGCGTGCTGCTGGCAAAGCCGATCGCGGCCGTCAGGCGAGACCATCCGGGTGTTGAGATCACGCTTGTCGGAGAAAAGCGCCTCGCCTCCCTGAACAGGCGGGAGGCGGATATTGCCGTGCGCATGTCGCGTCCCGAGGACGGCGATTACGCCATCGTCAAGCTCGGCGAGACCAGCTTCCATCTCTACGCATCGAAGAGCTATCTCGAAACGGTTTCCCCGTCGGACTGGACCTTCATCGGTTACGACGAAACCATGAACGCCTCACCGCAACAGCTGCGGCTAATCGAACTCGCCGCCGGCCGGCCGATCGCTGTGCGGTCATCCGTTCTGGAGTTTCAGGCTGCAACCGCAAGGCTGGGCGCCGGCGTCGTCATGCTCCCCGATTTCGCCGTCCTTGACACCAGCGGTCTCCAGCGCATTGAGACCGAACATATTTTGACAAGAGAGGTCTGGCTGGTTGTCCATTCGGATATCAAAGACGTCCCCTCCATCCGCGTCGTCGTCGATGCGCTGAAGAATGCTCTCGTGAAGTAGTCCGCTCAGTTGGCCGGGGCCGCAGGGGGCAAAGGCAGCCATTGAACTGGTCGCAGCCCGGCGGAGTTCAGGTTTGCGCCCATTGCCGTCATTGATATCTCAGCCGCTGTTGTCTTTAGTGGGTCGTCACAACTTCAGGCGGGAGGAGAACATGCCAGTCGAAGCAATACGAACGGGTGGATGCCTGTGCGATGCAGTGCGTTATGAGGTCTGGGGCGAGCCCTATCAGTCAGGGTTGTGCCACTGCAAGACGTGTAGAAAGATCACGGGCTCCGCTTTCTCCGCAACGGCAAATTGGCATCGTCGGCAATTCCAGATGTCCGGCGAAATCAGCACTTTCGATAAACGGTCCTTCTGCCCTGTCTGTGGTTCTCGGCTCTTCTTTCTCTTCGATGACGGCGTGGAAGTGTTTCTGGGGACGCTTGATGAAGCGCCTTACGCTATCAGCCCGATGGTCGAAGTGTGGAACATTCGACGTGAACCTTGGCTCGCACCGGTCGTCGGAGCTGCGCTTCACGAAGGAAATGAGATCGCTTCGGAAAAGGCGGACTAAGCCAAGCCAAAGCCTATAGCACTGGACATCGCCCTCTGCGCCGGGCACCGCTTATGGCCGAGAGAGGCCGGAATGCGCCATGAGAACTTGTCTGGCCGGTCACCCGGACACCGAACCTTGAAAGTGCTCTACCTCGTCGTCAAGCTGCACCCAATTATGTTTCGATTGTTCGAAGACTGATAGGGCAGGTGACACGAAGGCCGGATCGGCAAGGGAACCGACCGCCACCCCGATCCAGGACGGTGCAGCATCGGCCTTCCAATAGACGGTCGAGCCGCATGTTGGGCAAAAATGCATTCGGACCTTGCGACCGCTCTCGGCAGTACGAATGAATTCTGTAGACGTTCCAGATATTTCGACGCAGCCGATCGAGTAGAAAGCATTTGCGCTGAACGGCGCACCCGTTCTGCGCTGGCAGGCCAAACAGTGGCAGAGAGCTGTCAGTTGTGGTGGCTCGCTGAGCATCAGTCTCAGAGCGCCGCAGGCGCATTGGGCATTGGCCATGGAAACTCCTCCCGCTTGCACGGTGAAATTACGTTGAATGGGGGGAAGCGCAGGCCCGAACCGCACATGGTGAGGGTGGGCGATGCGAAGGGGCTGAGACCTGATACAATTTCAGGCTTACAGAGGCTCAAATGTAGATCGCGGAAATGCTGAAGTCTAGAGGAAAGCCATCTGACCGCTTCGGGCCGGAAGCGGATGCGGAGCCCTCATCGGCCCCGTCGCATCGTCGGCGACGCCTTTCAGGACTTTATCGGATACCCTCGTGAGCACCACCCGGTAGGTCGTCGAGCGAGTTTTTCGTTGTTAATGTACGACTTGGGAAGCGACCGACATCAATTCCTGGGAATTCGGTGCCTGGAATGTCTGGAGCCCAGCCTCCAGAACTTCGGTGAAGCTCCAGCGTACAATGCCCTCCCGGTCGATTAGGAACTGACCGACAAGCTGCCCATGGTCGGCAGTCATCATCTGCTGATCGGCTTCCGTAATTTGATATCCTTCCTTCCTGTTGAGAAATTCGTCCATTGCCATCACGCCCATAGGCTCGGGCAACTCGCCCGGAAGATCGATCCGTATCGCCATGGCCGTGTCGATCCCGACCTCGCGTAAGCCGAAGGCTTGGTGCGAAGCCCGTACCGGGTCGGAAGCAGCAAGAAGATCGGGCATCGGATGGTAACGGAAATAGAGCCGCGCGCGTTCGACCGGGGTGTTTACCACCGCCAGAGATTGGACGCCTTTCTCACGCAGCACCGGGTTGAGATATGCCATGGCCGCGACATGGCGCCGGCAGAACGGACAATGCAGGCCTCGAAACAAACCGATCAACAATGGGCTGCGGCCACGAAAATCATCAAGTGCGATCTTTCCCTCGCGTGAGATCGCATCAAACACAACGTTCGGGACCCGGTCGCCCGGTTGTAGCGGATGGTCGACATAGAGCGTGGACATGGACAACCTCCTCGCTCGGGGATCAGTCGAGAAAAGGCGCCACGTTAAGTGCTTCTAGGTCGAAATTGAGCGCTGCAAGGCCTGAGCTCTCGTTTTACCGCACCGCCAGGATCCGATCTAAGAATGGCCCCACTTTGGCCCGCGGGCAAGCGGAAAACAGCGAATCGCGAACTGAAAAAGCCCGTTTTCTGCAAACTCTGTTTTTTCGGCGGCCGTAGAGGCCGACTCAAAAAAATGAGCTGGGGGACCAGCCAATTTCGTTCAAGCAGCGTGAGGCCGCATAGCGGAAGCGAAACAGCATCGAGCGGCAACATTCGCTCAAATCACCAATTGACCGACTTTTCGTTAAGCCCGGATTTTCGACTTTTTCAATACTATCGGCCGGAAGCGGATGCGGAGCCCTGATCGCAAAGTCTCAGGTTCTGAGCAGCTCTGCAGCCCGCGGATTCGGCTGCGGTGAGGGGGCCAGTCTTGCTGGCCCCTTATCCTTATCAGATATCGCTTGCAGCGCTCGACCAGAGGTCGGCGGCTTCTGCTGCCGTCATGCGCCGCACCTCGGCCTCATGGCTGCGGCTGGCGAAGAGTTCACTCGCCATGATCTGTTCGGCAAGGTCGGCCGGAAGCGAGAGGATGACGCGGGCTTCGCCATTGTGCAGGCCGCCGAGTTCCGTGCGCTTGCCGGTCACCATGCCGCCGGCGACCGTGTTGTTGGTCTCCGGATCGATCAGGATGAAGGAGCCGGAAAGCCGGTTCTGCTCATAGGGGTCGAAGATCGCCGCTTCGTCGAAGACGAGCCGGACTTTGCCGATGGCGTTCATGTAGAGCCGCTGGGCGGCGTTCCAGGCACCGGTCTTCAGTTCCAGCTGGCTGAGCGGCTGCACCTGGACACGCTGGCGGCGGCTGCCGCTCTTCAGCCAGTAACGCTTGCCGGGCTCGATGCCCTCAGGCTGCAGCGCGACGATCTGCGCGTCGAAGGCAAGGCCGACCTGCGGCTGTGCGTCGATCGAGACGATCATGTCGCCGCGCGCCACATCCACCTGGCGGTCGAGCACCAGCGTGATCGCATCGCCGGCCACGGCGGCATTACGGACGAGATCGAAGGTGACGATCTTCGAGACGTTGGCGACCATGCCGGACGGCAGGATCATGACGCTGTCGCCGGGTTTGACCGAACCGCCGGCAACCGTGCCCTGATAGCCGCGGAAACTTTCGCCGGGACGCGAGACGCGCTGGACGGACAGGCGGAAGCCGACCGTCTGCGACGAGCGCACGGTGGCAAGCTCCAGCGTTTCCACCAGCGTCGGGCCGCTATACCAGGGCATGGCGGCCTGGCCGGAATAGACGACGTTTTCGCCCTTCAGCGCCGACATCGGAATGGCGGTGATCTGCTTGACGCCGAGCGACAGTGCAAATTCCCGGAAGTCATGGCTGATCTTGTCGAAGCCGGCGCGGTCGTAGCCCGTCAGGTCGATCTTGTTGATGGCAAGCACAAACTGCTTGATGCCGAGCAGCGAGGCGATCGTCGCGTGACGGCGGGTCTGCTCCAGAATGCCGAAGCGCGCATCGATCAGCAGAATGGCAAGATCGGCGGTCGAGGCGCCGGTCGCCATGTTGCGGGTATATTGCTCATGGCCGGGCGTGTCGGCGACGATGAAGGAGCGCTTGTCGGTCGAGAAATAGCGATAGGCGACATCGATGGTGATGCCCTGTTCGCGCTCGGCCTGCAGGCCGTCGAGCAGCAGGGCGAAGTCGGGCAGGCCGAGGTCGTTCTGCTTGCCGGTGGAATCGCGCTGCAACGTGGCGGCCTGGTCTTCCTTGACCGCCTTGGTGTCCCAGAGCAGGCGGCCGATCAGGGTCGACTTGCCGTCATCGACGCTGCCGCAGGTAATCAGGCGCAGCGGCCTGGTATCGCGCACGGCCTTGAGCGGCTCGGCGGCGGGCAGGTTGACGACGGTTGCGGCCGAGACGGCGGTTTGGGCTGCGGTCATCTCAGAAATATCCTTCACGCTTCTTTTTTTCCATAGAGCCGGACTGGTCGCGATCGATGGCGCGGCCCTGGCGTTCGGACACCGTTGCGATTTCGAGTTCGGCAATCACCTCTTCGAGGGTGGTGGCCTGTGAGCGGATGGCGCCGGTCAGCGGGAAGTCGCCGAGGGTGCGGAAGCGGATCATGCCTTCCTGGCGGACTTCGCCGGGCAGCAGTTCCAGGCGCGGATCCTCGGCCAGGATCATCATGCCGTCGCGTTCCACGAACGGCCGCTTCTTGGCGTAATAGAGCGGCACCAGCGGAATGTCCTCGGCCTGGATGTAGCGCCAGATATCGACCTCGGTCCAGTTCGACAGCGGGAAGGCGCGCACGCTCTCACCCTTGCGGATCATGCCGTTATAGATGTTCCAGAGTTCCGGGCGCTGGTTGCGCGGATCCCAGCGATGGTCGGGCGTGCGGAAGGAATAGATGCGCTCCTTGGCGCGGCTGGCTTCCTCGTCGCGCCGCGCACCGCCGAAAGCGGCGTCGAACTGGCCGGCATCGAGCGCCTGGCGGAGCCCTTCGGTCTTCATGATGTCGGTGAAGGCGGCCGATCCATGCGTGAACGGCGTGATGTTTTCGGCTTTGCCGCGTGGATTGATGTGCTCGATCAGATCGAGATCGTACTTCTTCGCGGTCGCGTCGCGGAAGGCGATCATCTCGGAAAATTTCCAGCCGGTGTTCACATGCAAAAGCGGGAAAGGCACGCGGCCGGGATAGAAGGCCTTGCGCGCCAGATGCAGCAGCACCGAGGAATCCTTGCCGATCGAATAGAGCATGACGGGACGCTCGAATTCGGCCGCAACCTCGCGGAAGATGTGGATGGATTCGTTTTCCAGCGCTTTCAGATGCGGGTCGAGCGGCGCCTTGGCGCTCTGCGGATTGCTGAGTTCCGTATCCGGACGGCTATCGGGCATGTCTTACTCCAGGCTATCGGTCGTTTGCGGGTGCCCGCAAAGCAATTCCTTGATGTTGGCTTTCCCCGGGAATGTTGGCTTTCCCAGGGAATGTTGACTTTCCCAAGGCTGCGGCGGTTGCCGCGCCCTGATTGGGAAAGCCGTGGGGTGATTTACTGTGCGGCGATCGCTGCGGCCTCTTCGGCGACATGCAGGCCGCATTCGCGCGTTTCGTCCTGCTCCCACCACCAGCGGCCCGCGCGTTCCGGCTCGCCAGGCTTGATCGCCCGCGTGCAGGGCTCGCAGCCGATCGAGGGATAGCCGCGCTGATGCAGCGGATTGACCGGCACGCCGTTTGCGGAAACGAAGGCCTTGATCGCCTCCAGGTCCCAGTCGGCGAGCGGATTGACCTTCAGCAGGTGGCGTTCGGCGTCATACTCGGCAAAGGGCGTTTCGGCGCGGTTGGCCGATTGGCCGCGGCGCAGGCCGGTGATCCAGATAGCGGCACCTTCGAGGGCACGCGCAAGCGGCTTCAGCTTGCGCACGCCGCAACAGGCATGCCGGGCCTCGACGCTCTCGTAGAAACCGTTGAGGCCGTATTGCGCCGCATAGGCGTCGATATCGGCCTTCTCGGGCTCGAAGCGATGGATATGGATGTCGTACTGGCTTTCGGTCTCTTCGATCAGCGACAGCGTCTCGGCAAACAGCCGGCCGGTCTGCAGCGTCGCGATATCGATCGGCAGGCGGTGCGTGCCGATCTCGGCGGTGATCACCTGATCCTCGATGCCGAGTGACGTTGTGAACACCACGCGGCCGCCAAGGCCGGAGACCAGCGACAGACGTCCGGCTAGGTCGAGGCCTGCCAGTCTGTCGTTCAGCGCCTCGGCTTCCGCAATCGGCCCTTCTTCCGCAATCGGCCCGCCTTCTACAATCGGATTGATAGCAGTCATGAGATTCCTGTCCTTTGTTGAACGGGAGTATCGCAGTTCACGCATGGATCGGACAGAAAAAGGGATTTCGAAAGCTGCGGCCGAAGGAGCAAATATCTCTCCGAAGCTGCCGCGATGCAGAAAAGCAGCCGCCTGCGGATGAAAATCCACATCGGCAGCTCGAATGTCTATAGAAATAGTAGAGTTACACGCAGCCTGTCAATCCGAAATCTGAAGTGATGCCGAAAATGGTGCAGAAGGCGCGGTTTTGGCATAGATTAAGTGCGCTTGGCCGAGAACAAAAAACAAGGCCAAAACGCTTGTCTCTCAAGGCTTTCTCCGGCGCGTTCAAATTCCGTTCATGCTGGTTGTGCCATAGAGGTGAAAGTACTTCCGTAGCAGTGCGGAGATTCGCACTGCCTGTGTGTGTCGATGGTCAAAAATGATTACGCAAAAGGCGAAATATGCGCTACGGGCGCTCACGGTCTTGGCTGATGCCGATGCCGACGAACCGGTGATGATTTCCGATATCGCGGCGCAGCAAAAGATCCCGAAAAAGTTCCTCGAACAGATCCTGCTCGACCTGAAACATCACGGCGTCGTCGCCAGCCGCCGCGGTAAGCAGGGTGGGTATCTCCTGCTGAAGCCCGCCCATACGATCACCTTCGGCGAGATCCTGCGCATCATCGACGGCCCGCTCGCTCCGCTTCCATGCCTGTCGATCACCGCCTACAGAAGGTGCGACGATTGCGATGGTGAACAGAACTGCCAGATCCGCCACGTCTTCGCCAAAGTGGCGGACGCCACCCGCAAGGTGCTGTTCTCCACCACCATCGCCGATGCCATCGCCCCAAAGCACAGCGCCGAAGTCACCCGGCTGCTCGCCTGAGCATCAGGGTGAACTGACGCCCGCATCTTTCTTCAAGATTTGGTGAAATCCCTTTTCTTCCAGACTTGGTGCTCCACCTGCCTGCCCATGTGGTAGGGAGGATATCATGTCTATAATTTCAGCACGGCGGCTAGAGCAATTCCAGCAAAAGTGCATAGCGGTTTTGCGTCCGGAATCGCGTGAAAACAAAAAGATAGAGCATTTCCGTGGTTCGAAGAAAAACGGAAATACTCTAGTGGCTGCGGCCATGCTTTCGATGGCTTTCGCCACCGGCGCAATTGCTCATCACGGCTGGTCCTGGGCCGAGGCGGATCAGATCGAACTGCGCGGCACCATCGAGAAGATCTCCATGGGCGGACCGCATCCAACGCTCGATATCGCCACCGCCGATGACGGCGTCTGGCTCGTCGAACTCGGCAATCCGCGCCAGACGGAACGCTCCGGTTTCGTCGAAGGTGTGGCCAAGCCCGGCGACCAGGTGGTGGCCCTTGGAAACCGTTCGCAGGATCCAAAAGAAAAGCGGCTGAAGGCGGTGCGCCTCACCATCGGCGAGAAGCGCTACGATATCTATCCCGACCGCATCAAGACGAACTGACCTCTGGGCGAACTGAGCTGTGATCGACATTCTCGAATGGCTGTCGGCAACGACACCTGCGGTCGCGCTCCGGCGCTCCGGAACACTCTACATGTTCGTCAACGCAGCCCATATCCTGGCGATCGGCCTCTTGCTCGGCGCCATCCTGCCGCTCGATCTGAGGCTCGCCGGCTTCTTCCGCAAGGTGCCGGTTGAGATCGTCGCGCCGTTTCTGTCACGCGCCGCCGGCGTCGGCCTTGCCGCGGCTATTGTCACCGGCTTCTGCCTCTTCAGCGTCCGGGCGGTCGAATATGCCGGCAATTCCGCCTTCCTTGCCAAGCTCGGGCTGATCGCCCTCGGCATTCTCAACCTGTCGATTGTGCATCTCGGGCGAGGGTGGAAAATGGTGCTTTCCCTAGGCATGGTCCGGCCTGGCCTGCGCTTCTCCGCCGCCCTGTCTGCCGCCATCTGGATTGCCGCCGTGATCGCCGGACGATGGATCGGGTTTCTTTAGGGAATTAGCGAGCTGTCGGCGCGCGCCCGTCCGAGGCACTGCGGGTTCAACATGCTTGTTCGAATTCATCGCCCGAATCCTCTGCCGCGCCCATCCCACGGTCAGCCTCGCAGCATGCGACGAGCTTCATAAGCTTCCAGGAATTCCGGAGAGGCGACGTCATCGGCCAGCGCGCGAAGCGCAGAAGCGGAAGGACCCAGCACCACCTCGACGCGCTGATTGGCATCAGCCCACAGGGCCAATGCCTCGTGCAGACGGTGTTCACCATGCGTCGTCAGCGTCGCATGCTTCGTGCGGCCATCGTGTTCGTCCGGCATGAGCCCGACCAGTCCGTCCCGGACCAGCGGGCGAAGTGCGTGGGTCAAAGCAGAGATGCTGACGGCAAGGCGCTCGGCCAGGGATTGCAGGGTGGGCCATTGATGGCCGCCTTCGCGCAACGCAGCTATCTGGGTCAGAAGCCCGACCTGGGTGGCCTTCAGGCCGGTTGGCGCTACCGCATCGTCATAGAGTTGGCCTAGTCGCCGTGACGCGCGTCGAAGAGCGGTGTTGGTGCACAAAAGTTCGGACAGGAGTTCGGGCGAACTCAGCCTGCCCCCACGCAGTTCCTCTCCGAGATTGCCAATCGAAAGTTTCTTACCCATCTCACTAAAATAGTTGAGGGCTCATCCATTGACAAGAGGACATCGCGACCATACGTAAACTTGAGCACTCAACCAAATAGGATTTTGACATGTCTGCATCATCGCTCAAGCCCGTCGCCCTCGTCACTGGCGCCTCCGCTGGCATCGGCGCCATCTACGCCGCGCGTCTCGCCGAAAAGGGGTATGACCTCATCCTCGTCGCCCGGCGGGCCGATCGTCTGAAGGCGCTCTCGGACAAGCTCGGCGCTGCCCACGGCACGAAAGTCGAGGTCGTGGAAGCCGACCTAACGAAAGACGCCGACGTCAACCGCGTCGAAAAGGTGCTGAAGGAAAATTCAGCGATCACGCTCCTCGTCAACAACGCCGGCAACTCGACCTTGGCTCCGGTCGCCAAGACTACTGAGGAAGACGCGGCCGCGATGATCGCGCTCAACGTCACTGCGCTCACGCGGCTGACACACGCCGTTCTGCCTGCATTCCTCAGCCGCAACCACGGCGCGATCATCAACGTCGCTTCGGTCTTGTCCTTTCATGCCCTGCCGATCAGCGCGATCTACAGCGGCACCAAGGGCTATGTGATGAACTTCAGCCGGGGTCTGCAGCAGGAGCTGGCTGAGACCAATGTCCGCCTGCAGCTCGTGATGCCGGCGGCCACGGCGACGGAACTCTGGGATTTGTCGGGCGTGCCGCTGGCGTCGCTCAACCAGGCGACCGTCATGACGTCCGAAAACCTGGTCGACGCCGCCCTGGCCGGTTTCGACAAGGGCGAAGATATCACGCTGCCATCCGTTGCCGACGCCAGTCTCTGGGACAAGTTCGACCAGGCCCGATCCACACTGTTCGCCGCGACGCAGACCGGTGAACCTGCACCGCGTTACCGCGCCGTCTAGACACCCCGAAGGATCGAGCGCGCGGATTAACCCCTACGCCAGCGGCGTCGGCAGATCCGTGCGGTTGATTGATATTCATTTCAAGGAGATTCTATTGCCCAGCCTGTTCGACCAATTCACGCTGAAAGGCGTCATCCTCCGAAACCGCATCGCGGTATCCCCCATGTGTCAATACTCCGCGACTGATGGCGTTCCGAACGACTGGCACGCCGCCCATCTCACAAGCTTGGCGCGCGGTGGCGCTGGCCTTGTCAATGTCGAAGCCACGGCTGTCTCTCCGGAGGGGCGTATCACGCCGGGCTGCACCGGTCTTTGGAATGATGTCCAGGCCGAGGCCTTTGGGCCGATTGTCGCCGGTATCGAAAAGGCGGGCGCGGTCGCAGGGATCCAGATCGGTCACGCCGGCCGCAAGGCCAGTGCAAACCGCCCTTGGGAAGGCGACGATCATATCGCCGATAGCGATCCGCGCGGCTGGGAAACCATCGCACCGTCCGCCATCGCGTTCGGCGGCGGCTTGGCCAAGGTACCGCGCGCCATGACGAAGGCCGACATAGATCGCGTTCGTGGCGATTTTGTCGCTGCAGCGATCCACGCGCGCGACATCGGATTCCGCTGGCTCGTGTTGCATTTTGCTCACGGCTATCTCGGCCAGAGCTTCTTCTCGCCGCATTCGAACCAGCGAGACGACGAATATGGCGGCAGCGCCGATAACCGTGGACGCTTCCTCCTCGAGACGCTGGCGGCCGTTCGTGAGGTCTGGCCCGAGGATCGTCCGCTGACGGCTCGCTTCGGCGTCATCGAGTTTGACGGTCGCGACCAGGAAACCCTGCAGGACGCGATCGATCTCGTCGGAAAATTCAAGAAGGCCGGCCTCGACTTCATCGACGTCAGCCTCGGCTTCTCAACCCCAGCCGCCAATATTCCCTGGGGCCCGGGGTTCATCGCGCCTTACGCCGATCAGGTCCGCAAGGCCACTGGCCTCCCCGGTGCCGCAAGTTGGAACATCACTCAGCCGGAGCAAGCGGACGAACTCATCCGAAGCGGGCAGCTTGACCTGGTTATGATCGGCAAAGCGATGCTCGCCAATCCGCATTGGCCCTACCAAGCCGCGCGCAAGCTCGGTGTCGAGCGTCCGTCCTGGACATTGCCTGCCCCCTACGCACATTGGCTCGCATCCTACCGCGCTGCCTGAGCGATCGGGGCTCTCGAACATCGTTGAGGGCCCTTGTCTCTTCGCTTTAAAAAACGAACCAAGGCCCGCTGATTCATGGGCGTCAGACGGTTGGGCCGTGACGGGCGTTTGTGAAGGCTTTCGGTACCTGCATAGACGGACAAAGTAACGTCGGACGGCTCGCTTCTTATCGATCGCTGACGGCCGCGCGCGGGTTGACCCAGGGTTCCTGGTTCGAACGCGCCAGCGGTTGTTTGCCGAGGATATGGTCGGCGGCCTTCTCTCCGGTCATGATCGAGGGGCCGTTCAAATTGCCATAAGTGACGTGCGGGAAGATCGAGCTGTCGGCGACGCGCAGGCCATCGATGCCGATCACCCGCGTTTGCGGATCGACCACCGCCATCGGATCGTCCTTGGCGCCCATCCGGCAGGTGCCGCAGGGGTGATAGGCGCTTTCCAGATGTTCGCGCAGGAAGGCGTCGATCTCTTCGTCGCTTTGCACGCTTTCGCCCGGCTGGATCTCCGGGCCGCGATAGTCGTTGAAGGCCGTCTGCCCGAAGATTTCGCGGGTGAGGCGCACGCAGTGGCGGAATTTCTCCCAATCCTCGGCATGGCTCATATAGTTGAAGCGCAGCACCGGGTCGGCCTTGGGATCGGCGGAGCGCAAGCTCACGCTGCCGCGCGATTTCGACAGGTTATAGCCGACATGAACCTGGAAGCCGTGGCTTTTCGCGGCCGCCTTGCCGTCATAGCTGATCGCCACCGGCAGGAAATGATACTGGATGTCGGGCTGCTTCAGCCCCGGCGCCGAGCGCAGGAAGGCGCAGGCCTCGAACTGGTTGGAGGCGCCGAGCCCGCCGCGCGAGAGCAGCCATTGGGCGCCCGCCACCCCCTGCCAGAACCACGGCAGCCAGGAATAGAGCGACACCGGCTTGGTGCTCACCTGCTGGAAGTAGAATTCCATATGGTCCTGCAAGTTGGCGCCGACGCCCGGCCGGTCGGCCTTCACCGTAATGCCCATGTCCTGCAGATGTTGGCCGGGACCGATGCCCGACAGCATCAAGAGCTTCGGCGAATTGAAAGAGGAGGCCGAGACGATCACCTCGCGGTTCGCCTTCAGCACCTCGATCCTGCCGTTGCGTTCAATCTCGACGCCGGTCGCCCGCCCGTCCTCGATCACGATCTTCTGCGCAAAGCCATAGACGATCCTGACATTGTCACGCTTCAGCGCCGGTCTCAGATAGGCGTTGGCGGCAGACCAGCGGCGGCCGCCGAAGATGGTCTGCTCCATCAGACCGAAGCCTTCCTGCTTGCTGCCGTTGTAATCCTCCGTCGTCTCGAAGCCCGCCTGTTTGCCGGCCTCGACGAAGGCGCGGAAGAGCGGATTGGTGAAGCCGCCGCGCTGGACATGCAGCGGCCCATCGGTGCCGCGCCAGCCCTCTTCGCCGCCATGCGAATGTTCCATCCGCTTGAAATAGGGAAGTACATCGGCATAGGCCCAGCCGCTGGCGCCGAGCTCCTCCCAGCGGTTGAAGTCCTCGGCATGGCCGCGCACATAGACCATGCCGTTGATCGACGAGGAGCCGCCGATCACCTTGCCGCGCGGCGCGGTGATGCGCCGGTTGTTGAGGTTCGCCTCGGGCTCGGACAGATAACCCCAATTATATCTCTTCATGCTCATCGGCCAGGCAAGGGCTGCCGGCATCTGGATGAACGGCCCGAAATCGCTGCCACCGGCCTCGATGACGATGACACTGTTCTTGCCGTCTTCCGACAAGCGGTAGGCGAGGGCGGAGCCGGCGGAGCCCGAGCCGATGATGACGAAATCTGCTTGCATAGTCTTGTTCCCTCGAGCTGCCATCATCCGGCTGCTTCTTGTTTTCCCAGAGCCTGCCCCTCATCCGCCTGCCGGCACCTTCTCCCCGCTCGCGGGGAGAAGGAGATATGCCGCACCGCGTTCCTTAACCTCGACGCTGCTTTGGGGCACGTCCCCTCTCCCCGCGCGCGGGGGTCCGGAGGACGGGTCGAGACGAGTGGCTCGACCCCGTTAGGGTGAGGGGCAAAAGCAAGGGCAGATGTTTTTCAATTCAATAAGGCGCCGCCACCGGCCCCATGCCCACATAAACCGTCTTCAGTTCGGAATAATGCTCCAACGCCGCAAGCGAATTCTCGCGGCCGTAGCCGGATTGTTTCGAGCCGCCGAAGGGGATTTCCACCGGGCAGAGATTATAGGTGTTAATCCACAGCGTGCCCGCTTCCAGCCGGTCGACGACGCGGTGGGCGCGGGTGAGGTCGGCGGTGAAGACGCCGCCGGAAAGGCCGAATTCGCTGGCATTGGCGCGGGCGATCACCTCGTCCTCGGCGTCGAAATCGAGCACTGACATGACGGGGCCAAAGATTTCCTCGCGGGCGATTGTCATGTCGTCAGTGACATCGGCAAACACCGTCGGCTGCACATAATAGCCTTCGCCGGAGACGTTGTTCGGAATGCCGCCGCCGGCAATGAGTGTTGCGCCCTCGGCCTTGCCCTTCTCGATATAGGAGATCACCTTCTCGCGCTGCGCCCAGGAGACCATCGGCCCGACCTGCGTCGCCTCGTCCATCGGATCGCCGATCAGCATCGCCTCGGTGCGGATCTTCAGCCGCTTCAGGAATTCGGCCTTAACAGTCTTCTGCACGAAGACGCGCGTGCCGTTCGAGCAGACCTGGCCGGTCGAATAGAAATTGCCGAGCATCGCGCCCCCGACCGCCGAATCGAGATCGGCATCGTCGAAGACGATGAGCGGCGACTTGCCGCCGAGTTCCATCGTCACGTGCTTGAGGTTGCCGGCGGCAGCCGCCGCGACCCTGCGCCCCGTCGGCACCGAGCCGGTCAGCGACACCTTGGCGACATCGGGATGGTTGACGAGCAGCGGTCCGGTGTCGCGGTCGCCCTGGATCACGTTGAAGAGCCCCTTCGGCAGTCCCGCCTCAAGCAGGATCTCGGCGATCTTCAGCGCGCCGAGCGGGGTGTTCTCGGATGGCTTGAACACCATGGCATTGCCGCAGACAAGCGCCGGCGCAGCTTTCCAGCAGGCGATCTGCTGCGGATAGTTCCAGGCGCCGATGCCGACGCAGACGCCAAGCGCCACGCGCTTGGTATAGGCAAAGTCCTGGCCGAGCGGGATCTGCGAGCCGTTGAGACCGGCCGGCGCGATGCCGCCGAAGAATTCGAAGGCATCGGCGCCCGAGGTCGGGTCGGCGACAACAGTCTCCTGGATCGGCTTGCCGGTATCGAGCGTCTCGAGTTCGGAGAGCGCCCGGTTTCTCTCGCGCATGATGTCGGCTGCCCGCTTCAGGATGCGCCCGCGCGCCATCGGGCTCATCGCCGCCCATTCCGGCTGGGCGCGCTTGGCGGCGGCGATCGCCCGTTCGACAATCGCAGGCGTTGCGGCATGCAGCCGGGCGATCACCTCGCCGGTGGCGGGATAGAGGCTCTCGATGACGGTGCCGTCGGTATCCTCGACATATTCGCCATCGATGAAGTGCGAGGCTTTCGGCTGGGCTTTCATGTCATTTGTCCTTGGGTGGTTCGATGTGGTCGTCCCTTCTCGCTCCGGGGAGAGGGGGAGGCGGTGGCCAAAAGCGCATTCAGATAATCCTCGGTCAGCGCAATCGAGGCTTCAATGCCGATCGGCGCGGATTTCAGACTTTGCCTGATATAGAGCCCGTCGATCATCGCCGCAGCGCCTTCGGCGATGCGTTCTGCGGCGTCAGCTGGCAACAGCACTTTCAGATCGGCCAGCAGATTGGAGCGCAGCCGCCGCGCATAGATCACCAGGAAGCGCCGCGTCTCTTCCGAGCGCTGTGCTTCGGCGTAAAAGGCAAGCCAGGCGGCAATCGTCTCCGGCGCGAACTGATCGGCGTGGAAGCTGACACGGATGACGGCCGAAAGCCGGGCGCGCGGCGTCCTGGCGGCCCTGAGTGCCGCCACCGTATCGTTGCGCAACTGTCGGAGAAGCGAGCGGATCGTTTCGATCAGCAATTGCTCCTTGCTGCCGAAATAATGATGCGCCAGGGCAGGCGACACGCCGGCCTGCCGGGCGATGTCGGACATGGTGACGGCAAGCGAGCCGTGATCGCCGATCACCCGCAGCGCCGCATCGACAAGCGCCTTGCGGCGCACCGGCTCCATTCCGACCTTTGGCAACAGACCACTCCTTGAAATCAGCGACAGGTTATTTTTGATTGACTGATCAATCAATAAAAATCTTTAGCGATTTGCTCAGACGCAGATCTTTCCCTGCCGAATTGCTGCAGCATATTCGAATCTGTCAGGAGGTGAGTCATGGCCGATGTCTTCGAGGGAGCGCCGACATCTTCGCTGCAGTCGAAATGGATCTGGTTTGCCGGTCTCGGCGTGCTGCTGCTCGTCTGCGGTCTGATCGCGCTCGGCAATCTGATGCTCGCCACCGTCGTCTCGGTCTATTATGTCGGCATGCTGATGCTGTTCGGCGGCGTTATCTATCTCGTCCATGCCTTCCAGGTGCGCGGCTGGGATCACGTGCTGTTCTGGATACTGAGCGGCCTGCTCTATGTGCTTGCCGGCATCTGCGCCTTCATCAATCCGATCCTGACCTCGGCGGCGCTGACGCTGTTTCTCTCGCTCTCGCTCGTCGTCGCTGGCGTCTTCCGTACCTGGGTCGGCATGCGCATGAAGCCGGTCAAGGGCTGGCGCTGGATCGTCGCAAGCGGCGTCATCACCGCCCTTGCGGGTTTCGTCATCGCGCTCGGCTGGCCGGTGAACAGCCTGTGGATCCTCGGCCTGTTCCTGGCCGCCGATCTCATCGTTCAGGGCTCGACCATGATCGCCTTCGGCCTCGGCATCCGCAGTTGAGATTGTGGAGAGCGGCCGTTCTTTTTTGACAAGACCCGTTCTTTTTTGACAAGACTAGGACAGGGGATTAGACTGAAGGGGTTACGGGCCGCTCCCAGCACGCGGACGGTCCTATGTGCGAATGCACCAAGGCACCGGCGAGATCGCCGAGAATGCTGAAAATGGTCATGCGTCCCCCAGAGGCAGGGTTCTGCCTGATCAGAAAAGGGAGGAAGTTCATGCCGATGGTCACCGTTTCCATCTCTCCGCAACAGGCAGCGGGCATCCGCGCCGCCGTTGACAATGGCGGTTATGCCTCGAGCAGCGAGGTCGTCCGCGAGGCGCTGCGTCTCTGGGATACCGCCCGCAAGCTCAACGAGTTCCGGGACGATATTCTTGACGACGACGCTCCATCCGGCGGCAGATGCGTCGCCGACATGTTCGCCGATCACGAGGCGGAGCGCCGTCGCTCCGCCTGAACAAGCGTTTGATTCTATTGGGGAAGTCAATAGGCGCTGAACGCGTCGCGATGGGCCGCGCGTTTCATAAAACTTTCGTTTACTTGATCCTGCCACGGCATGTTCCGAACGAGGGCTGCGCCGCCGGCTGCATCCTCGGCTACGACCGTGCGGCACGGAAGCCCTGTTCCCGCTGATCCGCTTTCGATCGGGTCATCGAACTGCCGGAAGGCCTCGCCTTCCATCGGTTGGGCGAGGCGAATTGACGCCCTTGCCACTTCCAGCCTTCCCAAGCCTCCGGGGCTGATTTACTTCCTATGCCAGCGAATAGAGCAATTCCCAGGAAAACTGCGAAGCGGTTTTTCGTCCGGGATTGCGTAAAACCTAAGGTTAGAGCGGTTCTGAACCGCTCTAGGAGGAGCCGGGTCATGCCATTGCCTCAGGAAATGCATTTCGTCGATCTGCCGTCCTTTGGCGGGCCGGAGGTGATGACGATCGACAGGCGCCCGTTGCCCGTGCCTCAAGACGGAGAGGTCCTGGTGCGCGCCGAGGCGATCGGCGTCAACCGCCCCGATATTGCCCAGCGCCAGGGCAACTATCCCGCGCCGAAGGGTGCGAGCCCGATCCTCGGCCTGGAATTGTCGGGCGAAATCGTTGCCGTCGGCCCGGGCGTCAGCGGCCATGCCGTCGGCGACAAGGTCTGCGGCCTTGCCAATGGCGGCGCCTACGCCGAATATTGCCTGCTGCCAGCAGGCCAGATCCTGCCGTTCCCCAAGGGCTATGACGCGGTGAAGGCGGCAGCCTTGCCTGAGACCTTCTTCACCGTCTGGGCCAATCTCTTCCAGATGGCCGGGCTGACGGAAGGCGAGACGGTGCTGATCCATGGCGGTTCCAGCGGCATCGGCACGACGGCAATCCAGCTCGCCCGCGCCTTCGGCGCCGAGGTCTACGCGACGGCGGGCTCGAAGGAGAAATGCGAGGCCTGCGAAAAGCTTGGCGCCAAACGCGCGATCAACTACCGGACCGAGGATTTCGCCGAGGTGATCAAGGCCGAGACCGGCCACGGCGTTGATATCATCCTCGACATGATCGGCGCGTCCTATTTCGAGCGCAACATTGCCTCGCTGGCCAAGGACGGCTGCCTGTCGATCATCGCCTTCCTCGGCGGCGCGATCGTCGAAAAGGTCAATCTCTCGCCGATCATGGTCAAGCGCCTGACGGTCACCGGCTCCACCATGCGCCCGCGCACGGCGGAAGAAAAACGCGCCATCCGCGATGATCTTCTCTCCGAGGTCTGGCCGCTGCTTGCCGCTGGCACCGTCGCGCCCGTCATCCACAAGGTCTTTGCCTTCGACGAGGTCGTCGAAGCCCACCGGCTGCTGGAAGACGGCAGCCATGTCGGCAAGGTCATGCTGCGCGTTGGCTAGAGCAATTCCAGCAAAAGTGTGCAGCGGTTTTGCGTCCGGAATTGCGCCAGACCAAAGAGCAATTCCAGCAAAAGTGTGCAGCGGTTTTGCGTCCGGAATTGCGCCAGACCAAAGAGCAATTCCAGCAAAAGTGTGCAGCGGTTTTGCCAGGCAAAGTGCGAAGCGCTTTTGCCGGGAATTGCGCCAAAACAAAGAGATAGGGCGCTCTTAGTGCGTCCTATCGGACGCGCGGCGCGGTAATGTCAGCGACACCGCGACGGCGAGAACACCTGGCACCGCCATCAGCAGATAGAGCCAGTGCGCTGCCGAAAGCGCGCCTGATATGCCGCCGGGATGAACGAGGCCGGCGCCATTGGCGATGACGCCGGCAAAGGCGGCCCCGAACGCCCCACCGAGCGAACTCATTGTTGGGATCGCGGCAGAAGCCTTGTCTTTCTCGTTGTCGGCGACGAGCCTCAAAACCATGGCGACGAGATGCGCCCAGCCGAGACCGATGCCGAAGCCCATCATGAACATGCCGATCGCCGCCGGCACGATGAGGAGCATATGCCCCTCGGGATTGTCCTTGGCGAGGAAGACGGCGAGGCAAGCGGTCGCCGCCGCCTCGATGAGGGCGCCAATGACGATTGCCGCGTACGCCCGCCTGCCGGTCAGCGAGCCGCTGAGGAAGGCCGCAAACGTCCATCCGAGGGCAACCAGCGCCACCAGATAACCCGATGCGAGTGGAGCCACGCCATGCAGGGTCTGCAGGAAATAGGGAATGAAGACGTCGCTGACGAGAACGACGGTCATGGCGAGCATCGCCAGGTAGACCCGGGAAATCGGCTGGGAAAGGCTGACGGCGCCAGAGGGCAGCAGGCGGTTCGGGCTTCGGCTCTCGATGAAGATCATGCCGGCGACCGCGATGACCGAAGCGGCGATCAGCGCGACCTTCGTGGCTGTCGTCTCGATCGCGCCGGCCGTGCTGACCATCAGGACGGCGGCAAGCAGCAGCCCGATCTGGGCAATCGGCGTCTTTACCTGCTCGCGGTCGTCCTCGACCTCTGGCAACAGCCGCGGCGCCAGGAAGGCCATCAGCAGGCCGAGCGGCACGAGCACGATGAATGCGTAGCGCCAGGCTTGGCCGGATGAAAAGAAGCCGCCGAACGTCGGCCCGATGACTGTCGCCACACCCCAGATCGCCGCATAGAGCGTCGAGGCTTTTGGCCATAGCGGCTCGGGATAAACGAAGCGGATAAAGGCATAGCCGATCGCGGCAAGTGCGCCTGTTCCGAGACCCTGCACCGCACGTCCGATCAGCACCACTGGCATCGACGGTGCGGCTGCGGCAACCAGGCTGCCGACGCCGAAGACCAGCGCCGCGACCATATAGACGGATCGAAGCCCGATGCCGCGCGGCCGCATGGCGACAAAGATCGAGCCGAGTACGGCCGCGGCGACGAACAGGCTGGTGACCCAGGAAAACAACGCGAGGCCGCCGATATCGCGCACGATCGAGGGCGCGATCGTCGCCATGATGTAAGTCTCCACCGCATAAAGCGTCACGCCGCCTGCCAGCATCAAGGTTGCCGGCAGGTGCTCGGGCGCAAAGAGGCGGAAGAGGGAGCTAGCGTTGGGGATGGTTGCAGTCTGGTCGATATTCGACATGGGATGGCCCCGAGATTTTTGCTGGCGGAGGATTATTTTCCAAGTTATAAATTGGAAAATTACACGCCGCCTCAAATTAAACAAGACTTGACTTGGAAAATATGCGCCAGTCCCCAGCCAACCGGATCCTGATCCTGATAAAGACCGACGGCCCGCAGCTCGCCGCCGCGATCGGCGATGCGCTCGGCATATCGGGCGAGGCCGCCCGCCAGCAGCTGTCGAAGATGGCGGAGGAGGGGCTGGTGGAACCGGTCACCGTTGCCGCCGCGGGCAGGGGCCGGCCGCGCCAGCTCTGGCACCTGACGGCGAGCGGCAACCGCCAGTTCCCGGATGGCCATGCCGAGCTGACGGCAAACCTCCTTGGTACGCTCGTCGAACAGCTCGGCCCCGCAGCCCTCGATACGGTCATTGCCGCCCGCGAGGCCGAGACGCTGCAGCGTTATCGGCAGGAACTCAGCAAGGCGCATGACCTTGCCGCGCGCGTCGAGGCCCTTGCCGGCATCCGCACCCGCGAGGGCTATATGGCCGATTGTTGGAGGCAAGCGGACGGCTCCTTCATGCTGGTCGAAAACCACTGCCCGATCTGTGCGGCCGCCACCGCCTGCGCCGGCTTCTGCCGCTCCGAACTCGAAACCTTCCGCGCCGTCCTCAGCGCCGAGGTCGAACGCAGCGAACACATCCTCGCCGGCGCCCGCCGCTGCGCCTATCGCATCACGCCGCATTGACGCCTGTCGATCGGAGCGCCGCATTTCACGCCGGTTGCCGCGCCTGCCGCCTGCTGCTTTCGAGATAGAGCAGCACTCCGATCGATGCGAGACCCGCTGCCGCGCCGACGAAGGCGGTGCCGGAATAATCGGTGATCGCGGTGCCGAAGGCGAAGAGACCGGCGCTGATGCCAACCCCAATGAACGTGTTCAGCGAGATCAGCGAGGTTCCAAGCCCCGGCCGGTCCGCGATCAGGTCCTGCAGATAGGTGATCGGCACGCTGAGGATCGCTGCCGCCCCACAGGCATTGAAGAGGAGGAGTGCGTAGACGTGCCAGGGTGCGGAAGCAAAGCCGAGCAGCAGCAGATAGACGCAATAGATCAGCGCGCCGAAGGCAAGCACATGCGCGCTTCGGAAGCGGCGCTGCGCAAAGCCCCACATCATCATGAACGGCATCTCGAGCAACGCCGTCAAGCCTGCAATGAAGCCGACATCGACCACGGTGCCGCCGGCCGCACGGGTGATGATCAGCGGCAGGAGCATGGCGTTCAGCCGCTGCAGCCCGAACAGCATCGCCATGACGATGACGCGCGACAGCACATGCGGCACGAAAATCCGTTGCAGCGAAGCAAAAAAGCCGACTGGATCGGGGGCAGTGCCGCCTGAGCCATTTCCGGGTGCGAAGAAAAAATACAGGCAGAAGCAGGTGCAGCTTGCCAGTGCCGCGATCCCATAGGCCGGCGTCATCGACGGCGAACTGACGAGATAGAGGCCGATCAACCCCGGCGCCAGCGCCCATGAGCCGGAAAAGAGCGCCCGCACCGTTGCGGTGATCGCCGCCCCCTGGCCACGGTCCATCTGGTTGGTCCTGGCGCGCAGGCTGGCAAACAGCAGCGAATAGGTGGAATTGCTCATCGGCACCAGCAACAGCGTGGAGAAGATGAAGACCGCGGGGCTATGAATGAGCGCGATCGACCCGAAGCCGAGCATGCCGGCGACGCAAAGCCCCAGCACCAGCGGCCGGCGCTCCTTCAGCCTGTCCGACCAGATGCCGAGCGTCAGGCTCGTCGTGACGTTGACGATCGAAGACAAGAACACCAGTGCCGAATAGGCGCCGTTGCTCATGCCGAGTTCGTTGATCCCGATGATCGACTGATAGGGCGCGGTCGACGCATAGGTGAAGGCGAGCGCGACGAGGGTCACGGTTGGGATGCGGATCCTGTTGTCGCGAAGGATCAAGGAAAAGGTGGATGACATGGGAACGGTTCCTGATGCACCACTCTTAGTCGCATCGGACCCATCAGAGAAACGATAGTTTTCGATCGCCTCGGTCAATTTATGTGATGAATATTTGGACGATGTGATCGCGCTCCGAGCCCGCAACGAGGCCGAGCGCCTAGCTCGCCCGGTAAATGCTCGCCGTGCCCGCAGCCGATTGACTCTATCAATCTTCTGCCCTTAGTGCTCGCCGGGGTTGATCAATTGGATGGGGACAATGAAATTTCGCTTTATTGGCGCTGTTGTGCTTTCTTTCGCCGTTGCAGGTTGCAGTAGCATTGCCCCTGATGGTCGGCCGCTCGTTCAACACTTCTTTCGGGATCTTGTGATGAGGGGATGTGGTTTCCAGATGACATGGGAATCGGCGAGAGAAGCCACAGATACTTTTAAGCCAGTTATACCGACTGACAGAGAGCGCATGACTGACAGAGGCCTCATGAGGGCTGCGATTGCAATTTGCGGCAAGGCGAAACCCGGAAATAAGAGCAAAGCCATCGAAGTCCAGGTTCCTGACAGTGGCGGTGTCCTCCGGAAAATCGTTGTTGAAAGAGAATAGAAAAGCGCAGACCGGAGGGTAGGCGTTCGCGATATCGATGGGGCTGAGACCACAAAAGCCCCTCATCCGGCTGCCGCCACCTCTGCCTGGGTCGAGCCACGTGTCTCGCCCCGGTCCTTCGGACCCCCTCTTGCGGGGCGAAGGGGATATGCCGCACCCTCTCCGTCCCTCGATCACCTCGCGCATGGCACGTCCCCTCTCCCCGTCAGAACGGGGAGAGGGTTAGGGTGAGGGGCAGCCTAAACCCCGTTGGCTTTCGCCGCGTGACGCGTTATGGACTGCGCAACCCCGCCAGCATCCGGATGAGAGCTCATGACAAATCCCGTCACCGTCGAAGTCACCCGCGGCCTGCTCGTCGAAAGTCGCCATCGTGGCGCGGTGGCTGTGGTCGATGGCGATGGCACGCTTGTCTTCTCGTTGGGCGATATCGAGGCCGCGGTCTTCCCGCGCTCGTCCTGCAAGGCGATGCAGGCGCTGCCGCTGATCGAGAGTGGTGCTGCCGATGCCTATGGCTTCGGCGATAAGGAATTGGCGCTGGCCTGCGCCTCGCATAATGGCGAGGACGAGCATGTGGCGCTGGCCGCTTCCATGCTGTCGCGCGCCTGTCGCGATGCCGAGACGCTGGAATGCGGCGCCCATTGGTCGTTCCATCAGAAAACCCTGATCCATCAGGCCCGCACGCTCGAGGCACCGAACGCGCTGCACAACAATTGCTCGGGAAAACATGCCGGCTTCATCTGCGCTTGCTGCCATCAGGACCTCGATCCGAAGGGTTATGTCGGCTATCAGCACCCGCTGCAGGTCGAGATCCGCGCGGCGATAGAAAGCCTGACCGGCGCTGTGCTTGGCGCGGACAGCTGCGGCACCGACGGCTGCTCGATCCCGACCTATGCCGTGCCGCTGCGCAGCCTTGCCCACGGTTTTGCCAAAATGGCGACCGGCACCGGCCTCGAACCCCTGCGCGCCAAGGCATCCCGCCGGCTGATCGAGGCCTGCATGGCCGAGCCCTTCTATGTCGCCGGCTCCGGCCGCGCCTGCACGGCGCTGATGCAGATCGCCCCCGGCCGCATCTTCTGCAAGACAGGTGCCGAAGGCGTCTTCTGCGCGGCGATCCCGGAAAAGGGCATCGCCATCGCGCTCAAATGCGAGGATGGCATGACCCGCGCTGCCGAAGCCATGGTGGCGGCGACCCTCGCCCGCTTCTTCGAGGCGGAGAGCGAGGTGCATGCGGCATTGATGGCTCATGCCGCAACGCCGATGCGCAATTGGAACGGCATCCATGTCGGCGATATCAGGGTCACCTCCGCCTTGGCCGGATGACTGCGAGCTTACATATATAAGTTATTAGAAAAATAAGAATTGACTAATATAAAGAGGGATACGTCCTGCGATCGCGGATGCACCCTTTCGCGGCGACGTGAGCACAGTCCTGGAAGCCGTGAGGGCAGGGCATGTTTGCAGGCCGCTATCTCTGGTGGATGCTGATGGGGATCGGCATCTTCATGTTCGCCGCGCTGAGCCTCGATTATATCACCTGGCTCACGATCCAGCTGTCCGGCTGCGGCGATATGGCCGGCGCCTGCGAGCCGGTCCTCCGGCTGATATCGGGCATGCTCAAACCCGCCTGCATCTGGACCGCAATCGGCGTGCTCTTCATGGCGACGCTGCTCCGTCTTCACACTCTCTCGCTCATCTGGTTCTGGGGACCGATCGTCGCTGTCTGGTTCGTCGCCTCCACGCCGATCCTGCTCTTCCTGGCGGCGGACGCAGCGGCGCTGACGCAGCCCGCCACCCTGGCGGCGCTGCCCGTCGCCTTGCTGTTTCTGGCGGCCTTCATCGCCTATCTCATGTTTGCCCTCGAGGACGGTGACATGCCGCCGCTTGCAGCCTCGGTGCCGTTGCGCCTCACACTCCGCCTGACGGCGCTCTACGGCGCGCTTGCTGGCGCAGCCTTCATGCCGGAACTGTCGCGGATCGCCGGGACACTGCTCGACATGCCGGCACTTTCCGTCGTCATCGCGCTGGCGCAGCCATATCTGCAGATGGTGCTGACCTTTGGAACCGGCAGCATGGCGCCGGCCTATGCCGTGTTGGCGGCCTTCATCGCGGCCCTTGCCGCAAGCCTCTTGCCGCATGCTGAAGCACCGCAGCCCTCCCGCAGCGCCATCATGCTGCGGCGATTGCGCCGTTGAGATCGCGATAGGGTTTCAGCTGTTCAGCCGTCATCTCCGCCGGCACGATCAGCCCCGCCACCTCGGAAATGCCAAGCACGGGGCAGGGCGAGACGAGGTCGAACTTCTCCTCGGTCAGCAGCACATGCGTTTCAGCCGCGCAGCGGGCGATGTGCCGCTTGATCGCCGCTTCCTCGAAATCGCCGGTGGAAAGCCCGTGCACCGGATGGGCGGCCGTCACCCCGAGGAAGAAGAGGTCGGGGCGAAGCTGCGAGATCGCCGCCATCGCCGCTGCCCCCGTCGCCACCATCGAATGTTTGTAGAGCCGTCCGCCGGCGAGGATCACCTCGGCTGTCGGGTGGTGTTCCAGTTCGGCGGCAATCGTCGGGCTGTGGGTCGCAACCGTCAGCGGCATGTCGCGCGGCAAGTGCCTGGCGATCTCCGCCGTCGTCGTGCCGCCGTCGAGGAAGATCATCTGACCGGGCTTCACCATCGCCGCCGCCGCCGCCCCCAGCCGTGCCTTGATCTGCGACGAGACGCTGCGCCGGGCGGTAAAATCCGGCAGATCAGGCGCCAGCGGCATCGCCCCGCCATGCACTCGTTTCAACAGCCCCTCCGCCGCCATTTCCCGGAGGTCACGCCGGATAGTGTCCTCCGAAAGCGCGAAATCCTCGGCGACGCGTTTAGCGATCACCTGGCCGTCACGGCGCAGGATGTCGAGAATGAGGGCCTTGCGTTGGGTTGTCAGCATCGTCTCTCTGCACGAAATTAAACATAATAGCCCGATATTGCACGAATTGACTCGACATTCAAGAAATATCGTGCATTTTCACGAAATCCCGTGCATGAGGCCGGGAAAATGCTCACGCATAAAGCGGAGCGAAGGAGTGGATCATGTTGATTTTGATTGCCGGGCCCTATCGGTCCGGAACGGGCGACGACCCGGAAAAGATGGCCGCCAACCTGAAGCGGCTGGAAGCGCCCTCGCACGCGCTGTTTCAGGCCGGCCATGTGCCGATGATCGGCGAATGGGTGGCCCTGCCGATCTGGCACGCCGCCGGCGGCCGGTCGGTCGGCGATGCACTCTACGAAGAGATCTTCCACCCGGTCGCCGGCCGGCTGCTGCAGCTCTGCGAGGGCGTGCTGCGCCTGCCGGGCGATTCCAAGGGAGCTGATAACGACGTCCGCATCGCCCGGGAACGCGGCATCCCGGTCTGGCACCGGCTGGAGGATGTGCCGGGCTGCGGCTGAGGGTGCGTGTTTTCTCTCCGGAGGGAGAAGGGGCACCTATCGTATCCGGCTGCGTTGGCTGACAAGGCGAGTTAGTGCAAGATCTGCCCCTCACCCTAACCCTCTCCCCGTAAAAACGGGGCGAGGGGACGTGGCAAACGCAGCGTCGAGGTCGGGGAAAGCCGGTGCGGCATGTCCCTTCTCCCCGCAAGCGGGGAGAAGGTGGCGGCAGCCGGATGAGGGGCGCGGCGCGGCACACCGATCATGCTCTCACACTCGCACGCACCCACCCTTGTCCCGATGGAGAAGCAAAACCCAATCCCACCAGTTCCGACCCGCGCACCCCTACGCTATAACCCTTGCCGAAAGGGAGTCGAGAACCATGCTGACACTATACTACGCTCCGGGAACCTGCGCGCTCGCAAGCCTTATTGCCCTGGAAGAATCCGGCCTGGCCTTCGAAGTCAAGAAGATCAGCCTCCGCGATGGCGAGCAGCGCTCGCCGGATTATCTGAAGATCAACCCGAAGGGCCGGGTGCCGGCACTGGTCACCGATTATGGCGTGCTGACGGAAACGCCGGCGATCTTGGCCTATATCGCCCAGAGCGCGCCGGCCGCCAAGCTGGCGCCGCTTGACGATCCTTTCGAGTTTGCCAGGCTGCAGTCCTTCAACAGCTATATCTGCTCGACCGTGCATGTGAACCATGCGCATCGCCCGCGCGGCTCGCGCTGGGCGGACGAGCCGGCGGCCATCGAGGCGATGAAGGCCAAGGTGCCGCAGAATATGGTCGATTGTTTCACGTTGATCGAGCAGACGATGTTCGAAGGCCCATGGGTGATGGGCGAAGCCTATTCGCTCGCCGATCCCTATCTCTTCGTCATGACCGACTGGCTGCCGTCGGACGGCGTCGATCCCGCCCGCTTCGAAAAGGCGAGCGACCACCACGCCCGCATGCTGCAGCGCCCCGCCGTCCAGCGGGCGCTGGCCTACGATCGGGCCTGATCGTTAAAACCGTCGGCAAGCTTCTTCGGCGCCCGGAACAGCCAGGCGCCGATCAGCCGCAACCGCAATTCCTCGTCGCTGATCACGGCGGCGCGCACCGGCAGATGCGGCCAGCCGACATAATGATCGGTTTGAAAATAGACGTCAGGCGCCATCTCCAGCAGGTGATCCTTGTCGTCGAGCGAAATCGAGATCACGATCGTCTCGGCATTCTTCACCGCAACGAAACTCTTGCCGCCGACCTTCAGCGCCGGATTGCCGTAGGAGGTGCTCTCCTCGACATCAGGCAGCCCGGCTTCCGCCGCCAGCCGCTTCAGGCGTTCGAAGATTGCATCGACATTGCCGGCCATGGTTCCGCCCTTTCTGCCAGGGCGAACCTACCATATCTTCAGGCGCATTTCGCCAGCGGCGGCTTGGCCTCTTTGGGAAAGCCGGCCGGCATCCCGAGCGGCAGATCGGCGATTTCGCGCATCGACATGCGCTCGACCTCAGGATGCCGCAACGGATCGTCCTTCCAGGCAGGAGAATCTGCAATTTCCGCACTGCCCAGATGAAGGACGGGCCTCAAGAAAAACTTCAGCAACGACATGGCATGCCTCGCTTTCTTCCGTGGCGTGGATGTGATCACCCCAGCGGCTCACGCCTCCGAGTAATCCTAACTGGCCGACGCTCTGCGTTGGAATGGATTGCCTATGCTTGCAATGTCGGCCCCAGCAGGCAGATTTTCAATTGAGAATAACGCTGAGCCGGTATAGAAAAACTATATGAAGAACTTGAATATGGTCCATCTCAACGGCCTGCGCGCGCTGGAGGCCGTCGGTCGTCTCGGCTCGCTCCAGGCCGCCGCCGACGAACTCGGCGTCTCGGTTGGCGCCGTCAGCCAGCAGGTCATCAAGGCCGAAGCCCAGCTTGGTCAGGTGATCTTCGAGCGCACCGCCAGGGGCATGATCGCCACCGAAGCCGGCCGGCCGGTGCTCCTGGCGCTCGACGAGGGTTTTGCTCGTCTTTCGGCAGCGGTGTCGATCGCGAGCCGCAAGGACGATACGATCCTGACGATCTCGGTGGCGCCGGTTTTCGCCGCCCGCTGGCTCGTCTACCGGCTGGATCGATTCGCCGAGCGCCATCCCGACATCAAGCTGCGGCTGGATGCGACGACCAATCTCGTCAATCCGGCGCTTTGTGATGTCGATATCGGCATCCGCGTCGGCAACGGCAAATGGCCGGATGTGAAGGCTGAACTGCTGCTGGCACAGGAGGTCTTTCCCGTCTGTTCCCCTGATATGGCCGCGACATTGAAAGAGCCCGCCGATATCCTCCAACTGCCTGCCATCATCGATGGCCATGCCATGTTCACCTGGGAGGTCTGGATGCGCGAGGTCGGACTATCAGGTGCCACGCTTTCGACTCGCCACGTCTTCAACGATGCCTCGCTCTGCCTCGATGCGGCGATTGCAGGCCAGGGCGTTATGCTCGCCTGGCAGACCCTTGCCGCCTTTGCGCTCGCCGAAGGCCGGCTCGCCGCCCCTTTCGGCATTCGCGCGCCGACCGGTTTCGGCCATTACTTCGTCACCGCTGAAGGCACGCGCGAGCCGAAGAAGGTGAAGGATTTCAAGGCCTGGATCCGTGAGGAAATGGCCGGCACGCTCGCCCTTTTCCCGTAGTCCTCAAACTTCGATCGGCTCCTTGCCGCGGGTCGCCTGCATCGCCTTGTAGGCCGGGCGGGTCTGGCAGCGCTCGATCCAGGCTTTGATATTCGGATGCGCATCGAACAGCGCCTCCTCGGTCTGGGCGTAGCGCAACACCTCGGCAAGGTTGAGATCGGCGACGGTAAAGCGGTCTCCGACGATCCATTGCCGGTCGGCGAGGTGGCCTTCGAGAACCGCCAGTGGCCTGCGTAGCGAGCGGCAGGCAACCGCGATCGTCTGTTGGCCGCCTTCGCTGTTTTCGAGCTCGTTATCATAGGTGAGTACGATCTTCACCGTATGTGGCTCGACCTCCGCAGCCGCCCAGACCGTCCACATCGTCAGCAATCCGTCTTCCTCGACGGTTTGGCCGGAAAGCGGTCCGCCATGTCTACGCGCGAGGTAAAGATTGATCGCCAGCGACTCGTGCATCACGAGGTCGCCATCCCGAATGCTGGGGATCTGCGCCATCGGGTTGACGGCAATGAATTCCGGCGAATGCGTGTTGAGCGGCGCATCCTCAGATAGCGGATCTGCCAGCCGCCTTGCCTGCAGCACCGGCACCGAGCGGAATTCGACCCCAAGCTCCTCCGCCATCCAATAGACGCGCGAGGCGCGCGACCGATAGACTCCGTAGATTGTCAGCATGTCCATATCCCCTCGATGTGTCCGGGAGACCGTAAATGCCGGATCGGCGTGGGAAAAGTCCTTGTGGCTGATGGGATGATGAAAGCTTTTGATGGCCTTCAGGAGATACGGTTCCGCTCGACGGTCAGCTGCGCATAGGGCGAGCCGCCGCCCGCCATCTCGCCGGAGACTTTCTTCTCCCATTGGAAGCCTAACACCGCGCCTTCGGTGATCTCCTGGAAGATGTTGTCGGTGATGACGGCGGTCCCGGCGCCATCGGCGACCGAGACGGCGCAACCGACCGGGGCCCTGCGCACCACATTGCCTGTCACAACGACGTTGCGCAGATACGGACCCCAGCCGATCTGCAGCCCCCAGCGCGGCGCGCCCTCGATCACATTGCCTGAAATCAGCGTGTCGGCCTCGGCCGCAATGCCGATGCCGAAGCCGACCTCGTGTTGGTATGGGCCGCGCAGCGTCAGGTTGCGCACGACATTGCCGGTGACGCTTGCCAGCCGGCCGCCCTCGTCGAAATTGGCGATCGAAATGCCGTTTGCCGCCCCGTCGATCATGTTGGCGGAGACGACGGCGCCCTCGAAGGCGAATTCGACATAGATCGCCGTCTCGCCGGATCGCCGGCACTGGTTGCTGCTGATCTGGATGTCCGAGGCCGAATTGGCGCGGATCGCCGTAAACGCGCAATCGGAGATCTGGTTATTCACAACCATCACCCCGTCGGCACGGAAGATGTTGATGCCGTTGCCGTTTTGCCCGGTGCCGCCGTCATTGGCGCGGATGTTGAAGATGCGGTTGCCGGAGACGATAGTGCCGTCCTCCGCCTTTTTCCAGCGGTGCACCAGGATGCCGCCATTGCCGCAATCCGAGACCGTGTTGCCGGTGACCGACAGGGCGCTGGAATCCACTGCGTAAAGCCCGGATTGGGCAGCCCCCGAGATCCGGCTGCGCTCGATCCGCCCGCCGCAGCGCTCCAGTTGCAGGCCGTGTTTGCGGCTGCCGCCGATCTCGCAATTGTCGATCAGCACCTCGTCGACGCCGGTGAATTGCAAAAGCCCGCCGGCATAATCGCCAAGCCAGCGGTTGCCGCCGTCGATGACGAGATTGGAAAGCTCGATGCGCCGCACGTTCTCGGCCGAAAAGAGATGGCCGTCGCCGGTATAGACGATCCGCGAGGCGCCGGGCACGCCAGTGATACGCGTATTGTCCGGCAAAGTGAGGTTGGAGACCCGGTAGGTGCCGGGCGGCAGGAACACCGGCACGTTCTCGCGCGCCGCCCGTTCGATCATCTGCTCAAGGTTGCCGGTCTTGCGGTCGCCGCTTTGGGGAATGGCGCGATATTCCACCGCGTCGATCGCCCCGCGCAGATCGGGCTGACCGGCTGCCGTCCGCGGCGAGGCGAGGGCGCGCGATGCCCCTCCCGCAACGGCCGAGGCAGCGAGGAATAAAAGCATGTCGCGGCGTGAAGGCATCCGGGGATCACTTGTCATAGCGCGCCCGTAGCAGGAAACGTGCCAGGCGCGCATGTATTCTTTTGGCACAAGCTTGGCAAAGGCCGGCGAAATTGCAGTTGTGACCGAGCGCGACGGCAGGATATCGCCGCTTATATTGTCGTCTTGTTCACCCTTTCATTTAAGCAAGCCGAAGGAAATGAGGACTACTTTTAAGGGAATTTCTATGATGACGGTACGGGATACGGCCTTCGGCCGCAGGGGGAATGGCGTCATGCGCGAATTGGGTGCCAGGCGATGGGAATCAACCGATGCCCTGACGGCCGAAACGCGGCGTATCGTCGCCGCGACGGAGGCAATGATGGCATCGACCGCCCACCACCTTTCCGAGGGCATCGAGAACCTGCGCCTCAAGGAAATCGTCCACGAACTTCCGGATTTTCTCTACGTCAAGGATCGTGACAGCCGCTTCGTCTTCGCCAATACAGTCACCGCCAGCAGCCTTGGCCTGGAGAGCGCTGCGCTGATCACCGGCAAGCGCGATTTCGACCTGTTCGATTTCGAGACGGCGCTCCACCATTTCGATATTGAGCAGCAGATCATGACGACCGGCGAAGCCCGCATCGACATGGAGGAATCCTACGTCTTTCCCGGCAGCAGAAGACCGATATGCCGGCTGACCTCGAAGATACCCCTGCGCAACGATCGCGGCGAAATCGTCGGTCTGATCGGTGTTTCCCGTGATATCACCGAACGCAAGCGCCAGGAGGATCTGCATCGCGGCCAGGCGAGCCTGCTCGAAATGATCGCCCGCAACGAGCCGCTGCCGATGATCCTCGAGGCGCTCGTGCTGATGATCGAGGCGCAACTGACCGGGATCGACGGATCGGTGCTGCTGCTCGACAGCGAGGGCACCAGGCTCTATCACGGCGCCTCTCCCAATCTGCCCGGCGGCTACAGCCGCCTCATCGATGGTGTCACGATCGGTCCCAAGGTCGGCTCCTGCGGCACCGCCGCCTGGCGCGGTCAGACCGTGATCGTCGACGACGTGATGAGTGATCCGCTCTGGGAGGATTTTCGCGCCCTGATCGCCCCGTTCGGCTTCCGCTCCTGCTGGTCGACGCCGATCGCCACCTCACAGAACAACGTGCTCGGCACTTTCGCGCTCTATTCCAGGGAAGTCCGCCGTCCCACCGACCACGAGATGACGCTGGTGGCGCTCGCCACCCATATCGCCGGCATCGCCATCGAGCGCAAGCGTGTCGACGACCGCATTCATTTCATGGCCCATCATGACGATCTGACGGGCCTGCCGAACCGCGCCTTCCTCAAGGAACGGCTGGCGAGCATCCTCGACCAGGCCCGGCGCAACAACCGCAAGGTGACCGTCGCCTATATCGATCTCGACAATTTCAAGGACATCAATGACGGCCGCGGCCACGCTGCCGGCGACGAGGTGCTGAAGGAGATCGCCACCCGCATGGCCAATAGCGTCAGGGCGTCTGATATGGTGGTACGACTCGGCGGCGACGAATTCCTCGTCGTGCTCGTCCACCAGTCAAGTCACGATGCCGGCATCACGCGCCGCCTTCGCGAGCTGCAGAAGGCGATCAACCGGCCGATTCGCGGGGCGGACGGCGAAATCACCATCACCTCGAGCATCGGCGTTGCCGCCTTCCCCTTCGATGGCGCAACCTCGGAAGAGCTCCTCGCCAATGCCGACCGCGCCATGTACCGCGCCAAGGAACTCGGCCGCAACACATTGCAACATCACGAAGGCGGCAGCACGCCGGTCGGAATGCCGCTCGGCGAGCACGAAGAATTGCATCAGGCGATCACCGGCGACCAGCTGTTCCTCCAATACCAGCCGCAGGTTGATGTCGCCACCGGCCGCATCACCGGCCTCGAGGCGCTGGTGCGCTGGAACCATCCGGCAAAGGGCAGGGTGCCGCCGGTCAATTTCATTCCGCTCGCCGAAGAGACCGGCCTGATCGTTCCCCTCGGTCTCTGGGTACTGAACGAGGCCTGCCGCCAGGCGCGCCAATGGCAGGACATGGGCCTGGCGCCGCTGACAATCGCCGTCAATGTCTCGGCCAAACAGTTCGCCGATCCGGACTTCGCAACCCATGTCGCCGAGGCGCTCGAGCGCCACCGCCTGCAGTCCCGCTGGCTGGAGCTTGAAGTCACCGAAAGCGTGGTGATGCAGAATGCCGAACGCGCGCTTGCCATGATGGAAACGCTGCGGGGGCTGGGCGTGCGCCTGTCGATCGACGATTTCGGCTCCGGCTATTCCAGCCTGGCGGCGCTGAAGACCTTCCCTTTCGACCGCCTGAAGATGGACCGCTCGCTGGTCGAGGCCCTGCCGGGCGACAAGACCGCAGTCGCCATCGCCTCGGCGGTCATTTCGCTGGCGCAGACGCTGAAGCTCTCGGTTCTCGCCGAAGGCGTCGAAACCGACGCCCAGATGGATTTCCTGCGCCAGGCCCACTGCGAGGAGGCGCAAGGCTTCCGCTTCTCCAAACCGGTCTCACCGGAGGAGATCCCGGCATTGCTGCGGGCGCGTAGTCTTTAGTGCATGTCGGCCAAAAGTGTGCAGCGGTTTTGGGAGAACGACATGCACAAAAGGAAACATTGAAAGACGTCGCATCGATCAGGGCGATGTGAGGTCTTTCAAACCTTATTTCATAAGTTTGCCAATCGCTTCGATCTCGTTCGTCCATATGCCCGCCGCATAGTTCGGCGGCAGCCGCGCCAGTTGCGCGGGGTCGTCGATGCCGGTGGAAAAATCATTGCCGCGATAGGGGCCGAGCACGAAGACGTCGGTCCCGGCATCCTGCATCCGGTTGAGAAAACGATCCGGCCAGCCCCAGAGCCACGGCGCGATATTGATCGGCACCAGCATCATCGCATGTTTGCATTCGTCCGGCAGCAGGCCGGTCCAGCCATAGCCGATATAGCCGGTGAGGCAGCTCTTCAGGCTCTTGCGCGAGGCAGTCTTGATATCGGGTGCCATCCGGCGCACGACGTCGATCGGCTCGTCGCCGCCATAGACGATGATCTCCGCCCGTCGTGCGGGGGAAAGCCCGTTGAGCACGGCGGCGAGCTTTTCGCCCTCGGAAGGATCGCGGCTCTTGACGTTGATGAGGAAGCGCCGATCCGGAAAGGTCGACAGCACCTCGGCAAGCGTCGGCATCATCCCGATGCCCCGGCCGCGAAAGGGAAAGGTCTTGCCGCCATCGGCGGTATAGCCATAGCCGATGTCGAGCCTCTTCATGTCAGCCATCGAATGCTCGCGGGTGACGCCATGCCCGTCGGTGCGGCAGTCGAGCGTCCAGTCGTGAAAAACCGCAAACTGCCCGTCCGTCGTCGGATGTATGTCGATCTCGACGATATCGGCGCCCGCCGCAAAGCCTGCCTGCATCGACGGAATGGTGTTTTCCAGATAATCGTGATTCGGCGGCAGCATGCGGCTCGCCGTACAGGTGTCGTTCTTGAGATCGGTTTCGTCGAACCGTTGGGCGATGCCGCGATGGGCGAGCAGCACCGGCTTTCCCGGCCGATGTTCGGCGAGCAGGCTGGTATTGTTGAGGTAGACGCCCGCCGCGGCGATCGCGATTGCCGCCGCACAAAAGAAAAACTTCCTGCCCAATGCCGATCCCCCTGGTTGCATCGCAAGGGCTAGAAAACGATTCTGGTTGTTCTTGGGCTGTTTTCCGGCTTTTCTATGCTGCGGCAACAATGAGTCTGATCACTATGGAAGTTGACGACGACGAACTCATCCATTTCGAAGCGCATGGCGCCGCGCCGTTGCCGCCGGCGGCAGTCGACGGTCATGTCGCGCATGACGGCGCCCGTATCTGGTATGCGAGCTATGGCGCCGGCCCGCCCGTCATTCTGCTGCATGGCGGCCTCGGCCACAGCGGCAACTGGGGCTATCAGGTCCCGGCACTGTTACGCCGTGGCCGCCGCGTCGTGCTTGTCGACAGCCGCGGCCATGGAAGAAGCACCCGAGATTCCCGTCCCTATAGCTATGAGTTGATGGCTGCCGATGTGCTTGCCGTCATGGACGAACTGCATCTCGACAAGGCGGCCATTATCGGCTGGAGCGACGGCGCCTGCATCGCTTTGATCCTCGCCATGACGGCGCCGTCGCGGGTCGAGGGCGTCTTCTTCTTCGCCTGCAACATGGATCCGAGCGGCACGCGGGAATTCGTCCCGACCCCGGTCATCGACCGATGCTTCGGCCGGCACGCCAAGGACTATGGCGCATTGTCCACCACGCCGGATGATTTCAACCCATTCGTCGAGGCGGTCAGCCTGATGATGCGAACGGAGCCGAATTATCAGGCTTCCGACTTGGGCCTGATCCGCGTGCCTGTCGCAATCGTGCTTGGCGAGCACGACGAATTCATCAAGCTCGACCATGCCGAATATCTTGCCCGCAGCATTCCGAACGCTGAGATGATCTATCTGACAGGCGTCAGCCATTTCGCGCCGCTGCAGCGACCGGGTGAGTTTAATGTCGCTGTGGTCAACTTCCTGGATGACATCGGCACACGAAAAAATGAAGACTTGCGGCGTTGAGCCGCGGCAGGGCAATTTCCTAAGAATTCGGTAACTTTTTCGGAACGGCAAACGTAGGGTCCTGTGGGAAGGATTCGTTTTGTCGTTCGCTCACGGAAACCTTCGAGCCGCCGCCCGCTCATGTGATTTCCTATGCATGGGTAGGTTGCGCGGCCGATGGCGTGTGCTCGATCCGCGGCTCCCCCGCATGTCTTGAGAAGGCCCAGGGAGCAGGAATGATCAGTATCGATATTGAAGAGCGAGTTTCGATCGCGCAAAAATCGCTGAGCGACGCTATGAGTTTTCAGGCCTCGGGCGATTTCGAAAGCGCCGAGAAAGCCTATGTCCGAGTCCTCCACAAGGACTATCGCACGATAGATATCCTACCGCTGCTGGCGAGTGTCGTCGCAAAGAGAGGTGATGCAGAAACCGCTCTCTACTACTGGAACAAGCTGCTCGGTCTCAATCCCGGCCATCTCGTCGCCCTGATGGAAAAAGGTGCGCTGCTGCGTCAGCTCGGCCGGTCGGCGGAAGCGGTCGGCTGCTATGAGATGGCACGTGGCCTGTCACCCGAAAATCCTCTCGTGCGGAACAACCTCGCTGTCGCATTGGCCGATTCCGGCCGGCAGCCGGAGGCGCTGGCCGAATTCCGTCATGTTCTGCGGTTGCAGCCGGACAATATCAATGCCTGGCATCAGATAAGACGGATCTCCTCGTTGATCGTGCCCTTCTGGCACATCGCCATGATGAACGACACTCGACGCAACGATGCTTTTGAAGCGGCAATCCGCCGTGCCATAGAGCTGCGCGGAGCGGATGCGCAGATCCTCGATATCGGCGCGGGCAGCGGTCTGCTGTCGATGATGGCGGCGCGCGCTGGCGCCACCAATATCGCGACCTGTGAGAGTGTGCCGGCCATAGCGCAGACGGCGGAGAGGATCATCGCCGCCAATGGTTATCGCGAACAGATCGACATCTTCGAAAAGTCCTCGACCGAACTTTCTGTCGGCAGAGAGATGAAAGCCCGCGCGGACATCCTGATTTCCGAGATTCTTTCGAGCGATCTCCTTGCCGAAGGCGTGCTGAAAACCTTCGAGGACGCCCACGCCCGCCTGGTCCGCGAGGACGCGATCGTCATTCCACGCGCCGCCTCCGCCATCGGCTGCCTGGTTGCCAGCGAAACGCTCTCCAACTATGCCCATGTGGGCGAGGTCTCCGGCTTCGACATGTCGCAGTTCAATGCGCTCGCCCCTTTGCGCCTACCCGTTCACGGCACGATGACCGAGTGGACCAGGCTTTCGGACGATTTCGAGATCGCTGCCGTGGATCTCACCGCCCGCAAACATTCTGCAGCGCTGCGTAAGATATCGGTGCCGGTGCAGGCAAACGGCTCCGCCGTCGGGGTCGTCCAGTGGATGAAGGTCGATCTGATCGAGGGTGTGGTTTTCGATAACCACCCCGACGGCTATCATGATGGAGGTTGGCTCCAGGTTCTTCACACTTTCCCACAGCCGGTCGACGTCCATGCAGGTACCTCACTGGACATGCTGGTTGGCCACGACGGAACGAGCCTGCTGATGACGCCTATCGCCTGAGCAACGGCCTTCTGTCGCAGACACGGAAGGTCAGCATGGCCGTCTTGAGGAAAGGCGGCCATGCTCGTTACTGTCCGAGTGTTTTCGACCAACGTCACGACGAAGACGAGCTTGCGCAGTGGTCGATTCCAGTGCATTCGCCAGTCCCTTCGTCCCGCCCTCTGGCCTCGCGCCCATTTCCCGCTATCTCTCGTTTCATGAGACCTGATGCGCTGCTTTATCCCGCCCCGGAGGGGCTCTATTGCCCGGAAGGCGGCTTTTATGTCGATCCGGTGCGGCCCGTCGAGCAGGCGCTCGTCACTCATGGCCATTCGGATCATGCCCGCCCGGGCCATGTGAACGTGCTTGCCACCCGCCAGACGCTCGACATCATGCGCTTGCGTTACGGCGACGGTTTCTGCGCCAGCGAACAGGCTGCCGCCTTCGGCGAGGAGCTGCTGGTCAACGGCGTCAAGGTGAGCTTTCATCCGGCCGGCCATGTGCTCGGCTCCGCCCAGATCGCCATCGAGAAGAACGGCACCCGGATCGTCGTTTCCGGCGACTACAAGCGCCGCCCCGACCCGACCTGCGCCGCCTATGTGCCGGTTCCCTGCGATGTCTTCATCACCGAGGCGACCTTCGGCCTGCCGGTCTTCCATCATCCCGATCCGATGGAGGAGATCGGCAAGCTCTTGGCATCGCTGCGGCAATTTCCCGAGCGCACCCATCTGGTCGGCGCCTATGCGCTCGGCAAGGCTCAGCGCGTCATCCGGCTGCTGCGCGATGCCGGCTATGCCGAACCGATCTATATCCATGGCGCCATGGAAAAACTCTGCGACTATTACATCGAGCAGGGCATCGATCTCGGCGAGCTGCTGCCGGCGACGATCGAAAGCCGCGACAAGTCCGCCTTCAAGGGGGCGGTCGTCATCGGCCCGTCCTCGGCCTTCGCCGACCGCTGGGCCAGGCGCTTCAACGAGCCGCTGCCGGCCTTCGCCTCCGGCTGGATGATGGTGCGCCAGCGCGCCAAACAGCACGGCGTCGAACTGCCGCTCGTCATCTCCGATCATTGCGACTGGCCGGAACTGACCGAAACGATCCGGGAACTGCACCCGGCCGAGGTCTGGGTGACGCATGGCCGCGAGGAAGCCCTGGTGCGCTGGTGCCAATTGCAGGGCATCAAGGCGAAGCCGCTGCATCTGGTCGGTTATGAGGATGAGGGGGATTGAGCGTGGAGCTTGTCGCTGAAAACCCCGCCCCAACCCCTCCCCACAAGGGGGAGGGGCTTTCGTGCCGCGCCCGCCGCATTTCTCACACCCTCATTCCTGTGCTTGTCACAGGAATCCAGCCACCGCGCGTCGGCGCGGTGAAAGACTCATGCGACGTAAAAGGATCTCCCGCGTCCAAGGACTTGGACGCGCTGGATTCCTGTGACAAGCACGGGAATGAGGGAGTACCCGTTGGGCCTCTTCACGCCAGTGGGAGGCGCCCATGAAAGCCTTCGCCGACCTCCTCGACCGCCTGGTGCTGACCCCCAGCCGCAACGGCAAGCTGAAGCTGCTGACCGACTATTTCCGCGACACGCCGGATCCGGACCGCGGCTACGGCCTTGCCGCCATCGCCGGCACGCTGGAGGTGCGCAACGTCAAGCCCGCCATGCTGCGCGAGCTGGTGCTGGAGCGCATGGACGAGGTGCTGTTTCGCTATTCCTACGACTATGTCGGCGATCTTGCCGAAACCATCTCGCTCGTCTGGGACAATGAGAGGGATATCGACCGCTCGGCCCTTGCTCAGCCGCGTCTCGGCGAGGTCGTCACCGGCATGAATGCGCTCGGCCGCACTGAAGTGCGCAGCTACGTTCGCGATCTTCTCGACCGGCTGGATTCGTCCGGCCGTTTCGCTTTCATCAAGCTTGCCACCGGCGCCATGCGCATCGGCGTTTCCGCCCGCCTTGCCAAGCAGGCGCTGGCCGATCTCGGCGATAAGGACGTCGCCGAGATCGAAACCCTCTGGCATGGCCTGCAGCCGCCCTATGAGACGCTGTTCGAATGGCTGGCGGATGGCGGCGAAAAACCGGTGCTGGCCACACCGGCGATCTTTCACTCCGTCATGCTCGCCAATGCGGTGGAGGAGGGGGATCTGACCAGTCTCGATCCGGTGAACTACGCCGCCGAATGGAAGTGGGACGGTATCCGCGTCCAGCTCTCCCGCTCCGGCGACAGGCGCAAGATCTATTCCCGCTCCGGCGACGACATATCAGGCGCCTTTCCCGATATTCTCGACGCGATCAATTTTTCCGGCGTCGTCGACGGCGAGCTGCTGGTCGGCGGCACCGCGCGCTCCAACAGCCCGACCCGCACCTTCTCCGACCTGCAGCAGCGCCTGAACCGCAAGACGGTGACGGCAAAGATGCTTGGCGATTACCCCGCTTTCATCCGCACCTATGACCTGCTCTTCGATGGCGACGACGATGTCCGCGGCCGCACCTATGTCGATCGCCGCGATCGGCTGACCGAGATCATCGACCGCGCCCCTCATGACCGTTTCGATCTCTCGCCGCTCGTGCCGTTCTCGTCGTGGGAAGAGCTCGATACTCTGCGCGCCGCGCCGCCCGATCCGGTCATCGAAGGCGTGATGATCAAGCGCCGCGACAGTATCTACCAGGCCGGCCGCATGAAGGGCCCCTGGTTCAAGTGGAAGCGCAACCCCTACAACGTCGATGCGGTGCTGATGTATGCCCAGCGCGGCCACGGCAAGCGCTCCAGCTACTATTCCGATTTCACCTTCGGCGTCTGGGCCGATGACGAGGACGGCGAACAGCTGGTGCCCGTCGGCAAGGCCTATTTTGGCTTCACCGATGCCGAGCTCGAGGTGCTCGACAAATTCGTGCGCAACAATACCACCGAGCGTTTCGGCCCGGTGCGCGCCGTGCGCGCCGACAAGGATTTCGGCTTCGTCGTCGAAGTGGCCTTCGAAGGCATCAACCGCTCGACCCGGCACAAATCGGGGGTCGCCATGCGCTTCCCCCGCATCGCCCGCCTTCGCCCCGACAAGCCCTCCTACGAGGCCGACCGGCTGCGCACGCTGATCGCCATGATCGAGGCCAAGCCGGCATGAAGTTGCAAGCCCTGCGCAAAATGACGCAGGGCAATATTTTCAACAGCATGTGTATTGGCGGCAACGATCTTCCGGTGCAGATTCTGCATGCCGGGAAAATGATGGGTGCGTTATGAGCTCGCTTGAACAAAATTCTTTTTTCCATCAACGCCGTGCCGTACTGGCGGGTCTTGCCGGTGCACTTGTCCTGCCGCGCATGGCGGCAGCTTTCGATGTCCCGGACGAGCCGCGCCTTGCCAAGCACGACTACGCCAAGGTCCGCCACCATTTCCGCACCAAGCTGCTGCAGAAGGGCCCGGCGCCCGACAAATACGAACTGCTGAATGCGCCTGCCGATGCCGACAAGATCTTCTACCGCTCCGGTTACGGCGAACTGGAACTGGCGGCCTGGGTCTCGAAATACAAGCGCGAGCGCGCTGCCAAGCCTGCCGTGCTCTTCCTGCACGGCGGCAATGCCATGGGCATCGGCCACTGGCAGCTGATGAAACCCTATATGGATGCCGGTTATGTCGTGATGATGCCGTCGTTGCGCGGCGAAAACGGCCAGATGGGCAATTTCTCCGGCTTCTACGACGAGGTCGACGACGTGCTCGCCGCCACCGAGCGCCTGGCGCATCTGCCGGGTGTCGATCCCGAACGGCTGTTCATCGCCGGCCACAGCATCGGCGGCACGCTGACCATGCTGACGGCGATGACCACTCACAAATTCCGCGCCGCCGCACCGATTTCAGGCAACCCCGATGCCTTCCGCTTCTTCAACCGCTATCCGCAGGATATTCGCTTCGACGACAGCAATAAGCATGAATTCGAGGTGCGTTCGGCCCTGTGTTACGCTCATAGCTTCAAATGTCCGATCCGCGTCGTCCACGGCACGGAGGAGCCGCATTTCAACGACCGCGCCGATCTGCTGGCCCGCCGCGCCCGCGCCGCCGGCGTCCATATCGAGACCGAAACCATCGCCGGCAATCACACCTCGGCGCTGCCGGCCGAGATCGAACAGAGCATCCGCTTCTTCCACGGGGTGGCGGCCTGAATTCCAGCCGCTTCAAATTGAGGGCTATTGGCCCTATATTGTGGGAATGACGACGAACGCAGAGAGCATGCCAGAAAGCATGATTGTGCCGAACGACTTCCCCGAGCTGAAATCGCTCGCCTGGAATCGCGATCCCGCGCGCGCCATGCCTGCCAGCGAGGCCTTCGCGCTTTATGAACGCAACTGGCGTTTCGTCGATACCGGCAGGCTGACCGAGCGGGAGGCGCAACTGATCCGCGAGCTGGCCGCCACCCATGGCAACGGCGTCCTGCTCGTTTCCTGATTTTCCGTTTCTTTATCCTTCGCGTTTAGGCTTGGGCGGAAATCGAGTGGCCACCATGGAATTCAGACGTCCGGAACATCGCACCATCGCCGCGGCTCTTCAGTTGATGGAGGCTGATTTTCTTCTGGCCAACAAGTGTTGGTTTGCCGGCGGAACCGCCATAGTCATGCATCTCGACGAATACCGACTGTCGCTCGATGTCGATTTTCTCTGTGCGGATGGCGAGGGATATCGCGTCTTGCGCATGGCGGCGGTCGAAAGCGGAGTAGGGGCGTTTTTCGCAAAGCCGGTAGCCGCGCTCCGGGATATCAGGACAGATCAGTATGGAATACGCACGGCTCTTACCCTTGAAGGGCAGCCGATTCGCTTTGAAATCGTGCGTGAGGCCCGGATTGCTCTTGAAGGCACCCTCGATCCACAGCTGAACATTCCCATGCTGTCGCTGCCGGATATGTTCGCTGAAAAACTGCTCGCTAATGCTGACCGCTGCCAGGACAGGGCTGTCGCCTACCGTGATGCTATCGATCTCGGCATGCTTCTCACCCGCTACGTGGAAATTCCCGCTGTCGCTGTTCTCAAGGCGACGGAAGCTTATGGGCAAGACATTGAGCGCAAGATCGGCTGGGTCCTCGCCAGACTTGAGGACGAGACTGAATTGAGACATGCCGCAAGCGTTCTGCAGATGGACGGTGACGTTGCCGCACAGGCGATCGCTGCGCTTCGCGGCGAAGCCCGGCGACTCTGGTCGTCTTAGCCCGCAGCTTTCCCACCCCAACGCCAGCCTCGCGCCAGCCGCAGATGCCATCGTCCCGGCAGATATCGCTGTCTTGCCGATCGTTGATAAGGGTGGTTCCATGAATTTTCTGCGCCGGGTCTTCCCACTTGCCGGGCTCGTGATTGCAGTTGCGTCGCTGAGCGGCTGCAACATCCTCATTCCCGATGTCGCCGCCGATTCGCCCGCCCGCTTCGTCCAGGAAACCTCGCCGGTCTTCTATCAGCCGCCCGGCGTCGATCCGCGCCGGGTGCGGCCGATCCCCGATCAGCCGGTGCCGCAGACGCGCGACCTCTACAAGACCCAGTTCCACCAGACCTATGGCCTGCCGGTTACCAATCCCGTGCACATGGCAATGTACGGTCAGCAGCGTGACGAGGATTTCACCCTGCCGGCGATCCCGGTCAGCCGCGTGCAGCCGCAGTTCTTGCGCCAGGAGGTCGATTATCAGACGGCTGAGCGTCCCGGCACCGTGGTCATCGATACCAAGGCGCATTTCCTTTATTTCGTCGAGGGCAACGGCAAGGCGATGCGCTACGGCGTCGGCCTCGGTCGCGACGGTTACGCCTGGTCGGGGCGCGGCGTCATCCAGTGGAAGCAGAAGTGGCCGCGCTGGACGCCGTCGGTCGAAATGGTCTCGCGCCAGCCTGAAGTTCGCCCGTTCGGGGCGGAGAATGGCGGCATGAATCCGGGGCTGATGAACCCGCTCGGCGCCCGCGCCATGTATATCTTCAAGGACGGGCAGGATACACTCTATCGCATCCACGGCACACCTGACTGGCAGTCGGTCGGCAAGGCAACCTCGTCGGGCTGCGTGCGCATGCTGAACCAGGACGTTATCGATCTTTACGACCGCGTTTCGGCCAAGGCCGAGATCGTTGTGATGTAGCGCTGCAACAGCGCTACCCATATCGTCCGCTCCGGGCTGGACACGTCTGCGTGAAGCTATGGTTTATTTGGCGCAAGCCGATAGATCTTTTGATGTTGTTATCGGCATTGGACGAATCACCGGTTTATCCGGACGTCTCGTCCGGCTTCCCGCATCAGAGGAAATCAGTCCCGCGTCATGAGCTTCGATAGACATCTTTCCCGCCGCAGCTTTCTTTCCTTTTCGGCGTTGACCGCAGCCTCCGCGCTCGCCGGCTGCGCCTCCTCAGCCAACACCGTGACATCAGGCGATACGACGATCACCTACCGTTCGCCCATGCGCCTGTTCCAGTCCCCGGGTGCGTCGAGCGTGCCGAGTGGGGCTGAGCTTGCCGTCATGTATGGTCCCATCGAAGACGGCGGCTTTCTCATTCCAGCCGTTCCCTACGAACAGATCGATCCGCGCTATTATCGCCAGCGCGTCGTCGATCCCACCGGTCAGCCTCCCGGCACCATCGTCGTCGATACGCCGTCGCGCTTCCTCTATCTCGTCCAGGGTGACGGCATGGCGATGCGCTACGGCGTCGGCATCGGCCGCGAGGGTTTCGCCTGGCAGGGTTCGGGCGTCATCCAGTGGCGTCAGAGATGGCCGCGCTGGAAGCCGCCGAACGAGATGGTTGCCCGCCAGCCCGAACTCGTCAAATACTCGATCGAGAACGGCGGCATGGAGCCGGGTCTGAAGAACCCGCTCGGCGCCCGCGCGCTTTATATCTTCTCGAATGGAGAGGACACGCTCTACCGCCTGCACGGCAATCCCGACTGGCGCTCGATCGGCAAGGCCGTCTCGTCGGGCTGCGTGCGGCTGATGAACCAGGATATCATCGATCTCTACGACCGCGTGCCGACAAAGGCGCCCATCGTCGTCTGGCAGTAATCGTCACCGAGGCGGCCGCAATCCGGCCGCCTCGGCTTGATCCTTTTCCCGGGCAAGCAGATGCTTTGCCCCAGGCAAGCGAGTGCTTTGCCCCGGGGAAAAAGGGTGCTTTCCGCGGGGGCAAGAGCTTCATTTTGCGCCCGCGAGAGAATTATTTTCCGAAATAGCATTGCTTAATTCGGTAAATATCCTACATGGTGCGTATCGAATTGCTTGCGACCTTTGTCCACGCGCTTGAGCGCTCCGTCAGATATCCTCTCAACATCGATACGGCTTGTCGGGGATTATTCCGCAGGCGAACACAAACGGTTGAAAAGGAGATCGTTATGAATTCAGGCGTCGTCAAGTGGTTCAATGGCACGAAGGGTTTTGGCTTCATTCAGCCCGATGATGGTTCTACGGACGTTTTTGTCCATATCTCAGCGGTTGAACGCGCCGGAATGCGCGAACTCGTTGAAGGTCAGAAGATCCGCTACGATCTCGTCCGCGACAAGAAGTCCGGCAAGAATTCGGCTGACAACCTTCAGGCCGCATGATTTGTCATTCGCCTCTGCTGGCCATGAATATGGCAGCAGGCTGGCCATGTGCTGGCAGCAAGCTGACCACGGATGTACTGGCAGCGAGCTACCGATACCGGCGGCGGGCTGAGTGACTGGAAGAGGTCGGGTACCAGCCCGGCCTTTTTGCTTTGATCGCAGGCTTTTCCGGAATGCCCGGTCGTTCCTGAATGACCCCCGGTCGTTCTGATTGACCGAGTGAGCAGCCGAAGAGTCGAAGGGACGCTGAAATGGGCAGACCAAACTATAAAGTCGGCGACATGATCGTGCTGAAATCGGGCCTCACCCGCACGGCGAAAGCCGATAAGCGGTGCCGGATCTCCAGCATCCTGCCCAACGACCATGGGCATGTGCAATATCGCGTCCAGTTCGACGCAGAGAATTTCGAGCGCCGCATCACTGAGGCGGACATCGATACCGGTGAATCTCCTTCGAGGGCTTCCCCCGAGGCGGCAGCCAAGTCCGACGGCGCCGAGCCCTGGCTGAAGTTTTCGAGCATCAAAATCGGGAAATAGTCCCGCGTTTTTAATTTGGACAGTGCGGCGGCCGCCGCGACAGGAAGGATATCGTTTTGCAGGTACTCGTCAGAGATAACAATGTCGATCAGGCGCTCCGCGTGCTCAAGAAGAAGATGCAGCGGGAAGGCCTGTTCCGGGAAATGAAGGCGCGCAGCGCCTTTGAGAAGCCGTCCGAGAAGCGCGCCCGCGAAAAGGCCGAGGCCATTCGCCGCCAGCGCAAGCTCGCCCGCAAGAAGTTGCAGCGCGAAGGTCTGCTGCCGGCGCCGAAGAAGGTTCTCCGCCCCACCCGCTAATCCCGGCTGTGGCATCACGGCCAACAGTGGCATCACGGGCTCACCGCGGAATCACGGCCAACCGTGAATCATGGTTTCTGCCGTGGAGCCATGGCTTACAGCGCCGCGCGTCTTTTCCAGACGCGCAAAGGAGGCTGTGACACTTGAATTTCAGTATAATTCCTTGAACCGATTTCGATTTGAGGAACTATGCAGCAACGCCGCCATCACCTGGGAAAGGGGCACATGACCGCCACCAAGGGAGAATTCTTCAATCCCGCCAAGCTTTCGTCTCGCGACAAGGCCGAAGCGACCGACCACACGGCGCGCGCGATTATCGCCGCCGAGGCATCGGCCCGTGACAAGAAGACGGAGAAGCTGAAGGCGCTGCGTTTGCAGCAGGAGGCCGAGGCCGAACCTAAGGCGGCGCCTGCCAAGAAGCGCCGGTCGCCGGCTAAGCCGCGGCCCTGATCTCTCGGCGCGCCCCCGCCCGCTCTACCGGGTGTGCCGGCTCTATCGGATGAATGCGTTCAGCCGCCCGTGCCGGCCCGCCCGAGATTGCCCCGCAGCCGATGCAGCATGTCGCGCATCTCGGCCATTTCCTCAAGCGTGCAGCCTGCGGCTTGCCCGATCGCCGTCATGATCGTATCGATCTCCCCCTTCATTGCCTGACCTTGCGGGGTCAGCGACACGATCACCTGCCGTTCGTCGCGCAGGTCGCGGATGCGCTTGAGCAGCCCGCTCTGTTCCAGCCGTTTCAACAGCGGCGATAGCGTGCCGGAATCGAGATCCAGTTGCTCGCCGATCGTCTTCACCGGCAATTCGCCGCGTTCCCACAGCACCAGCATCACCAGATATTGCGGATAGGTCAGGCCGACCTTGTCGAGGATCGGCTTGTAGGCGCGGGTGAAAGCATGCGCTGTCGCGTAGACCGCGAAGCACAACTGCTTTTCCAGCCGCTTCTCCTCTTGCGGTATCTCCATCGTCTTCGTCGTTTGCGCTTTCATATCCATCATCCCTGAGGCGCTGATTGTCCTCTTTTCGAATCCGAAATGCAATTTGCAAAATTCACTTGCGTGCAATTTAATTGTGCGATAATAAAAATCCAACCCGATCGAAGGGCCAATCAAAGGAGATCGTCATGCCTATTCTCTATACGACCAAAGCCTCTGCCACCGGCGGCCGCGCAGGCCGCGCCGTTTCCGAAAACGGCGTTCTGGACGTGACGCTGACAGTTCCCAAGGAACTCGGTGGTGACGGCGCGACCGGCACCAATCCCGAACAGCTTTTCGCTGCCGGCTACTCCGCCTGCTTCCTCGGTGCATTGAAATTTGTCGCGGGCCAGCAGAAGGTCAAGATTCCCGAGGACACGACGGTCTCCGCCAAGGTCGGCATCGGCCCGCGTGAAGATGGCGGCGGCTTCGGCATCGAAGTGGCGCTGACGGTCAACATTCCGGGTCTCGACCGCGAAACCGCTGAAAAGCTCGCAGCCGCAGCCCACATCGTCTGCCCCTACAGCCACGCCATGCGCACCTCGACCGAGGTCCCGGTCACCGTCGCCTGATCGGAGCAATTCCCAGCAAAAGTGTGGGAGCAGCTTCCATCTTCGGCCGGACGCCGTCGCGCTTCAACTCCTGAGACGAACGCAGTAGAGCCCGGCCCAGGAGATCGGTGAGGCCAGCCCCTCATCCGGCTGCCGCCACCTTCTCCCCGTAAACGGGGCGAAGGGGATATGCCGCGACCTCTCCGTTCCTCGCGAAGCTCTCGCGGGGCACGTCCCCTCTCCCCGTTTTTACGGGGAGAGGGCTAGGGTGAGGGGCAGCCATCGGCTTGCTCTATTCGGCCGCTAGCCGTCCGCTGTGACGAGGTCGGCGTTCAGCCCGGCGGCCCGGGCGTTTCTGCCATCATTCATGACAGCGCCTGCAGGTCCTGCCGCAGCCTTGCGGCGCCGCCATCCGGCAGCTTTCCGTCGATCATCGCATGCGTGCTTTCCCAGATCGGCAGCGCTCTCGCCAACACCGCCTTGCCTTCGACGGTGAGGCTCAGCAGCCGGCCGCGCCTGTCCCTCGGGTTCTCCATCACCTTCACCCAGCCCTTGCGCTGCAGCGGCTTCAGCGCCGCCGTCAGCGTCGTCTGGTCCATGGCGAGCAGGGCGGCGACCGGCCCCATTGGCGGTGGTTCCGGCCGGTTCAGCGACATCATCAGCGAAAACTGCCCATTGGTCAGCCCGGCCGGCCTCAGCGCATCGTCGAACAGCCGGGCAAGCGCGCGTGCCGCCCGCTGCACATGCAGGCAGAGGCAGGTGTCGCGCACCAATAGCGTCGTGGAAAAGGGAATCTCGATCGAATTTGACATGCCCCATTTCTATTGATATCAATGTATTTAGTCAAGGAGAAGGAGATGAGCCGGCTTCACCGGCAAGCGCCGGAGGAGGGCGCATTTCATGCAGAATGAAGTTGTGTCCCGCGAAGAGTGGCTCGAAGCCCGCCGTGCCCTGCTGGCCAAGGAGAAGGAGGCGACGCGGCTACGCGACAGCGTCAACGCCGCCCGTCTGGCGCTGCCCTGGGTGAAGGTCGACAAGGATTATGTCTTCGAAACGCCGGAGGGCAGGAGGTCGCTCGCCGATCTCTTCGACGGCCGCAGCCAGTTGCTGATCTACCATTTCATGCTCGGCCCGGATTGGGACGCCGGCTGCACCGGCTGCTCCTTCCTGTCCGATCATGTCGATGGCGCCCTGCCGCATCTGAACCATCACGACGTCACCTGGGTCGCCGTTTCACGCGCGCCGCTCGACAAGATCGCCGCCTATAAACAGCGCATGGGCTGGCAATTTCCCTGGGTCTCTTCCTTCGGCAGCGACTTCAATTTCGATTATCACGTATCTTTTAGCCCGGAGGATCTTGCCAAGGACGAGGTCTTTTACAATTTCACGCCTATGCAGCCGGCTGACGCCAATGACGAACTGCCGGGCCTCAGCGCTTTCTACCACAACGACAGGGGCGAGATCTTCCATACCTATTCGAGTTATGCCCGCGGGCCGGAAGAACTGATCGGCACCCTGATGATCCTCGACCGCGCGCCGAAAGGCCGCAACGAGGACAGCACGATGAATTTCGTGCGCCGCCACGACGAATATGATGAGGCCCCGAAGGCGCCATCCTGCTGTCACTGAAATAGGCCACCATCACTCAAGGGAGAAGAGGACGATGAAGACCGCTGAAGTGCTGAAGGAACATTCCTTCCTGGAAAGACTGATCGGCGACTGGACCGTCACCGCACCCGACATGACGGGAAGCGAGCCCTGGACGGAAACCGTCCGCTCACTGCACGGCATCTGGTTCGTCGCCGAAGGGACCGGCCGCATGCCTGATGGCAAAGAGGCCACCAGCATCCTGACGCTCGGCTACAACGCCGCAAAAGGCAAATACGTCGGCAGCTGGATCGGCAGCATGATGGATTATATGTGGGTCTATGAGGGCGAGCTCGACGCGTCAGGCAGTGTGCTGGACCTCTATACCACAGGTCCCGACTTCAACAGCGAGAGGCTTGCCGATTACCGCGAGCAGATCATCTTCACCGACGCCGATCACCGCACCTTCATCTCCAGCGCCAAGCAGCCTGACGGTTCCTGGAAGCAGTTCATGGAAGCACATTACGCCCGCAAGATCTGACAATCACGGCGCTCAACCTTGAAAAAGGGGTTTCGAAAAAGAGGCCTCGGGAAAAGGGCGTCGAACAAGGGAGAGTATGATGTCCGAGACGCATGGAAAGTTCATCTGGTGCGAGTTGATGACCCCCGACACATCGGCTGCCGCGAAATTCTATAGCTCGGTCGTCGGCTGGACCACCTCCGAAATGAAAATGGAGGGCATGCCCACCTATACGATCTTCGAGGCGAACGGCATCGGCGTCGCCGGCCTGATGGAATTTCCGGCCGAACTCGAGGGTAAGGGCATTCCACCGAACTGGACGGGTTATGTCGATGTCGACGACGTCGACCAGTCGGCCAAGGATTTCGCCGCCAGTGGCGGTTCGGTCCGCCGTCCGCCGGAAGACATCCCGACCATCGGCCGCTTCGCCGTCGTCGCCGATCCACATGGCGCGGTGCTCTGCATCATGACGCCGGCGCCGATGGAGAAGCCCATGCCGGAACTGGCCTTCGACGCACCCGGCAATATCGGCTGGCACGAACTCTATGCCGGCAATGGCGAACAGGCTCTGGCCTTCTATTCCAAGCTGTTCGGCTGGACGAAGGACAGTGAATTCGACATGGGCCCGATGGGCGTCTACTATCTTTTCGCCCATAACGGCAGGCAGACCGGCGGTATGATGACCAAGCCGGAAAACATGCCGATGACGTTCTGGTGCTATTATTTCATCGTGCCCACCCTCGACGCCGCGATCGAACGCGTCACCTCAGGCGGCGGCAAGGTCGTCCACGGCCCGATGGAAGTCCCCGGCGGCAGCTGGATCATCCAGGCCACCGACCCGCAAGGCGCCTTCTTCTGCCTGGTCGCACCGAAGCGGTAGGGTTTGACGCGGCAGCTGCGGCAGGCCCCTCATACGGCTGCCGCCCTGCCTTTCCGTCAGAACTTGTAGCTGGTCCCGAAGAGGACCTTATCCTGCGTAGCGCCGACATCGCCGATGGTCGAGCCGAAGTCCTTGTTGCCGAAATCGGAATGGCGATATTCGCCGCGCACCAGGATATTGTCTGTGACCGCGTGTTCGATGCCACCGCCGGCCGTCCAGCCGATCAGGATGCCGTCCTTCTTTCCGGCAGCGGAAATGTCGACCTTGCCGCCGCCGGCCGCCACGCCTGCCGTTGCAAAGAACAGGGTTCGATCCCAAGCATAACCGACCCGAGCTCGGCCCGAGGCATCCCATTCGAGGTTCGCATTGTCATTTTTCTCGAAGTTGTAGTTAAAGTCGTTCTCGATGCCGTAGACGATATTTCCGGATTGGAAATTATAGCCGGCATGCAGGCCTGACGTGCCGCTGTCGATATCCTGATCCGAGCCGAGGATCTTTGCCTGGCTCCAGGAATATCCGCCCTGGGCGCCGAGATAGAAGCCCGACCAGTCATAGGCTGAAGATACCTCTCCGGCTGACGGCGCCGGCGGCGTTTCATAGGTGAGATCGGCGGCAACGGCCGGAACGGCAACCGAAAGCGCCAGGACGGCGCAGGCGACTAATCTGATATGCATGGAGATGCCTCGTGTTCATGGGAAGAAAAGCCGAGAGGGCGATTGCGACACCGCCCGGCTCTCAAGAAACCATGCCCCGCGCCGACGTTGCGGAGTGTCTTTTAACATTGAGATTTGTTGCGAACCCTCGCGAAGGATGGGGCGGCGCGGCACGCCGCGCCACCCATCACACGCCTGATTCCAACGAAGCAAAGAACCCCTCCGGGCTTTCGACTTCCACCAGCCGCTTCTTCTCGATCAGCCAGAACCGGTTTCCCACCGCCCGCACGAAACTGCGGTCATGCGAGACCAGCAGGCAGCTCGCCTCGTGCGCCATCAACTCGCCCTCCAGCGCCTCCTGTCCCTCGATGTCGAGATGGTTGGTCGGCTCGTCGAGCAGGTAGAAATTCGGTTCCGCAAGCAGCAGCACCAGCATGCCGAGCCGTGCCTTCTGGCCGCCGGACAACTGGCCGATCGGTTTTGCCTGCATGTCGATCGTCATGCCGGCGCCAGCCAGCAAGCCCCGCGCCCGCTGGTCGCCGACATCGAAGCGGCGGATGATTGTGCCGATCGGCGTATCGGTGTCGGCAAGATCGGCAAGCGCCTGGTCGCCATAGCCGAGCACGAGCGAAGGCGTCGCCTTGACGCCGTCCCGCGCCGTATCCGGTCTTTCGATCGCCTGCTTCAGCATCGACACCAGCCGCGACTTGCCGGCGCCGTTGAGGCCGAGCAGCACGATGCGGTCACCCTGGCAGATGAATTGTCGGCCGGTTTTGAACAGCAGCGTTCCATCCGGCGTCGTCACAGCCGCATCCTCCAGCGTCACCAGCACCTTGGCATGCGTGCCGCGATTGGCAAGCCGGATGGCGCCGGCCGAGCGCTCCAGATGCGCCGGTTTTGCCGCATCCTCCAGCTTCTCCGCCCGCTGCTTGAGCTGTTTCGTCTTGACGACGAGCAGATCGCTGCCGGAGTTGATGCCGATATTGTTGAGCTTGGCCGCCTGCTTGCGCAGTTGCTCCGCCACTTTCATGTCGCGCTCGTAGCGCCGGGCTTCGGAAGCGTCGGCCTCGTCGAGGGCGGCGCGCGCCCTTGTATAGGGCAGGGCGAAGATCGGCGATTGCTCCGGCCGCAGGAACAGCGTCCGGTTGGTCGTCGCATCGAGGAAGGCGCGATCGTGGCTGGACAGGACAACCGGCACGTCGCGCGGCAGCGCATTCAGCCAGCTCTCCAGCTGCGCGATCTTTTCGAGGTCGAGATGGTTGGTCGGCTCGTCGAGCAGAAGCACGTCGGGTTCGCTCACCCAGGTGCGGGCAAGCATGGCAAGCCGCTGCCAGCCGCCGCTCAACTGCTTCAGCGGCCGGCCGCGCATGACCTCCGGCACCTCGAGCGATTCCAGCACCACGTCGACCCGCCAGCTTTCGCTTTCGGCCTGATCGGCCGGCAGCGCCTGCAGCACCGCATCGTAGAACGGCGTGTCGAAAAGGGCAGGCGGCACATTCTGCGCGACATGGCCGACGGTCAGCCCGCGCGCTTTGGTGATCTCGCCCTCGCTTGGCTCCAGCGCGCCGGTGATGCAGGCAAGCAGCGTCGATTTCCCCCGCCCGTTGGCGGCGACGAGACCAATGCGGTCGCCGCCATTGACGACGAGATTGAGCTTGGAAAACAACGGACTGCCCAGCGTCACGCCGAGATTGCGGATATTGATGAGTGTCATGATCGTTCTCTGGTCTTGACCGGGTATCAAGCGCGCTCCGGGGCGTTCAGCCATCACGGGATTGCGCGGTTCGAGCCCGGGAAATGAGAGGAATGCGCGCTGTCATCTACGGCGTCGCATTGGCCACGAAGGGCAGACCAGGAAGAGATGTCGAGAAACGGTCTCTGGTCAGCCCTGCAAACGCATTTGCAGGGCGTTGACGGGACCACGCTGGCGATTAAACCGAAAATAATACTGCATTGCGTGATCCTCCTTTCTCAAAAGCTTGAGCGATCCAAATAACATTGCCCGCAAGAAGAGGCAAGGGAGCCGGACGTGCGCCGATTTCCAGCCACAAACCGTGCATAGAGGATTCCTCGGGGCCGACCGGGAGAACAAGACGCATGCTCATTGCCCATTTGCCGGCAGGCTACATTCTGGCGAGCGCCGCGCGGCAGCGATCCGCTGCGCCCGGCATCATGACCGCGGCATTGGTCGGTAGCGTGCTTCCGGATTTCGACATGGTCTATTTCTTTCTGACCGGCGGCAAGGTCCATCATCACGGCTATGTCTCGCACTGGCCGCTGTTCTGGCTTGCTCTCGCCATCGTGGCTCTGCCGGTGATCGGACGGCTGGCGTCGCGCTGGTTTCCCGCGGCCGCCGTCTTTTTCGCAGCCGTCGTGCTCCACATGATCATGGATACCGTCGCCGCGCCGATCCTCTGGCTCGCGCCATTCGATTGGTCGAAATTCGAGCTGACGACGGTGCCGGCGACCTACAGCAATTGGGTCGTGAGTTTCATGTTGCATTGGACCTTCGCTCTTGAACTCCTGATCTGCGTAACCGCGTTGATCGTCGCCGTCTGCCGGAGCCGTCGCGTCGGAGGCCGGCAGCAGGCATGAGCCGGAATTATCCCGGGTCGGCGGGCGACAGTTCCAACCGCCGCGTGATCCCAATGCTCTGAAGGAACGTTTCGTCGTGGCTGACGACGAGCAGCGCGCCGTCATAGGCGCGCAGTCCGGCCTCGACCGCTGATATTGAGTCGATGTCGAGATGGTTGGTCGGCTCGTCGAGGATCAACAGCGGCGGCGGTGCCGAGCCGAGCACGCAGGCAAGGCCCGCCCGCAGCAATTGCCCGCCGCTGAGCGTCGATACGGTCTGCAGCGCCGCATCCGCCCGGAACATGAAGCGGGCAAGCGCAGCCCGGCAGGTATTTTCATCGGAAAGCGGATTGATCCGGCGGAAATTGTCGCGGATCGAGATCGACGGATCGAGCAGGCTGACCTTCTGATCAAGCATCGAGAGGTCGGTCATGACGTTGACCGTGCCGGCCCAGGGTTTCAACTCGCCGGTAATAAGCGCCAGCAACGTCGTCTTGCCCGAGCCATTGCGGCCGGTGACGGCGATACGCTCCGGTCCCGTCACATCGAAGGAAAGATTGCGGATGACGGGATCGCCTGGCAGATAGCCCGATGTCACGCCATCCATTTTCAGGACGGTCTTGCTGGTCGGCAGCCCGGTTGGCGGCAGGGTGACCGACAAGGGCTGCAGGATCTCGATCTTCTCGCGCGCCGCCCTTGCCTCGTCCAGTGCCTGGGCGCGCCGACGGTCGGCGAGGCGGGCATTGTTGCCACCCGTCGTTTCGCTCCGCTCCTTCATACCGCCGAGCACGATGCGCGGAATGCCGCCCTTGGCGGCCGTCTTCCGCCCGGTGCTGTCCCTCTGCGCCTGACGCTCCACCGTCGCCTGCGCCTTCCTGGCAACCTCGGCGATGCGTTTTTCGGCGTCAGTGAGATCATGCCGTGCCGCCGCGAGCTCGAGCGCCTTGCGTTCGCGATAATGGCTCCAGTTTCCGCCGTAGCGCGTGGCAGAGAGCGACGTCAATTCGACGATCGCATCGACACTTTCGAGCAGTTCGCGGTCATGGCTGACGATGACGGCGCCGGCCCGCCAGCCTGACATCAGCGCGATCACCGCCTCGCGGCCCTCGCGATCGAGATTGTTGGTCGGTTCGTCGAGCAGCAGAAAGTCCGGTTCGGTGAAAACAAGCGCCGCAAGCCCGGCACGGGTGCGCTGCCCGCCTGAGAGCACAGCAAGCGGCGTCTCCGGCAGTGCGTCGAGCCCCGTCCGATTGAGCGCTGCGGCAATGCGCGCCTCTAGCCTCCAGTCCGCGGATGCCAGCTCGTCGGCCGTTGCCTCGCCGGCTTCCGCATGGCGAAGAATAGCGAGGGCGTCGGTCACGCCGAAGAGATCGGCAACCGTTTCGTCAGACGTCACCTGAACGCTCTGCCGTAGCACGCCGAGACTGCCGCTGACCGATACCGTCCCGGAATGCGGCTGGAGTTCACCGGAGACGAGCTTGAGCAGCGTCGTCTTGCCGACGCCATTGCGCCCGACCAGACCGGTACGCTCAGCCCCGAAACTCAGGTCGAGATTGGAAAAAAGCGGCCGCCCGTCAGGCGCGGACCACGAAATTTGGGAGAGGGTGATGGATGCAGGCATGGATATGGTTTTCCCCGTTGGCAAGGCGAACTGGCGTTGCGATCGGGTTGAAATCCATTGCGGCACACATCCTGTTGAAATGGTCGATGGCAGGTAATTTAGGGAATAAATGCTGCGGGTTCAAGAAGGGGAACGATCAGAGAAGGCGTGCGAAGTTGCCCCTCACCCTAACCCTCTCCCCGTAAGCGGGGCGAGGGGACGTGCCCTACGAGAGGGGAGGAACGGAGAGGTTGCGGCTATTCCGCTTCGCCCCGCGAGCGGGGGTCCGAAGGACGGGGCGAGACCTGTGGCTCGACCCCGGTCGGTGCCGGCAGGCGGATGAGGGGCTTTTATAGCTCGCCGCAACCCTACCGCTTCAAGCTCCCCAAGATCCCGCGCACCAGCGCCCGGCCGACTTGTGTTGCCACCGTGCGGGCCACGCTCTTCATTGCCGCTTCCACCACCGTTTCGCGCTGATAGCTGGACGTCCGGCCGCGCGATTGGCCGCGGCCCTGGTTGTCGTCGTCATTGCCGCCGCCGAAGCCCGGCAGGTTCCAGCCGGAGGTTGTGCCGCCCTGTTGCTGAGGCGCTTCTTCCTGCGCCCGTTTGGCGGCTTCGGCATCGGCTGCCTTCTTCGCCCGTGCGGCCAGCAGTTCGAAGGCGGATTCGCGGTCGATATCCTCGTCATAGACGCCGAGAACCGGGCTCCTGTCCATGATCTGACGGCGCTCGTCATCGGTCACCGGGCCGACGCGACCGGAGGGTGGGCGGATCAGCGTGCGCTCGACGATCGAAGGCGCGCCCTTGGCCTCCAGCGTCGAGACCAGCGCCTCGCCGGTGCCGAGATTGGTGATGACGGTGGCGCAATCGAAGGCCGGATTGGCGCGGAATGTATCGGCCGCCGTCCGCACCGCCTTCTGCTCGCGCGGCGAATAGGCGCGAAGCGCGTGCTGCGCCCGGTTGCCGAGCTGGGCGAGCACCGTTTCCGGCACGTCGAGCGGGTTCTGCGTCACGAAATAGACGCCGACGCCCTTGGAACGGATCAGCCGCACCACCTGCTCGACACGTTCGGTCAGCACCTTCGGCGCATCGTTGAAGAGCAGGTGCGCCTCGTCGAAGAAGAAGACGAGCTTCGGCTTGTCGGGGTCGCCCACCTCGGGCAGTTCCTCGAAGAGTTCGGAAAGCAGCCAGAGCAGGAAAGTGGCGTAAAGCCGCGGGTTCATCATCAGCTTGTCGGCGGCCAGCACCGAGATCTGGCCGTAGCCGTTGTTGCTGGTGCGCATGATGTCGGAAATCTTCAGCGCCGGTTCGCCGAAGAAGTGCTCCGCACCCTGCTGTTCGAGAACGAGCAGCGCCCGCTGGATCGAGCCGACCGAGGCCTTGGAGATCAGGCCGTACTGGTTGGAAAGTTGGCTGGCGTTCTCGCCCATATAGTTGAGCAGCGAGCTGAAATCCTTGAGGTCGAGCAGCGGCAGCCCGCCCTGGTCGGCGATCTTGAAGGCAATGTTGATGACGCCTTCCTGCGGTTCGGAGGCATCCATCAGACGGGCGAGCAGCAGCGGTCCCATCTCGGCGATGGTGGTGCGCACCCGGTGGCCCTTCTCGCCGAACAGATCCCAGAAAATCACCGGAAACTGGTCGAATTCATAGTCGGTGAAACCGATCTGCTCGGCGCGCTTCGTCAGGAAATCCTTCGGCTCGCCCTTGGCGGCGATGCCGGAAAGATCGCCCTTGATATCGGCCGCAAATACCGGAACGCCGGCCCGCGAGAAGCCTTCGGCCAGCACCTGCAGTGTCACCGTCTTGCCGGTACCGGTGGCGCCGGTGACGAGGCCGTGACGGTTGCCGAATTTCAGGTCGAGATATTCTGGCTTGTTGATGCTGTCATCGGGATTGCGGCTCGCGCCGATGAAAATCTTGCCATCCTCGATCATTCGGAATGCTCCCTTGGGGCTCTGCCGCCATTTGTATGAGAAGGCGTGCTTCTGCCGCCTTCATCGAACCATCGTTTCCTTGTTATAAGCAGGCAGGTGCATGCCGACAACTGTTTGCGTTGAAAGCAAAACCGGACAAAGTGCGGCCCGGGGAGGGGCCGGCTTGAGTTGCTGTGGAATTTCGATTAACGTTGACGTTAACGTCAAATAACAGGAGGCTGACATGAATGAAATTGTAACCCAGATCGCCGATCGCGTGGGTATCGCGCCAGACCTCGCCGAAAAGGCGCTCGGCATGATGCTCGGCTTTCTGCAGCGCGAGGCCGCCGATGGTCCGGTTGCCAAGATGATCGAAGCGATCCCTGGCGGCGCCGATCTCGTTGCCCAGTTCAACGGCGCAGGCGCCGGCGGCGGCGGCCTGCTCGGCGGGCTGATGAGCTCGCTCGGCGGCGGCGGCATCATGGGGCTCGGCCAGCAGCTGATGGGTGAGGGCCTCGGCATGGGCGAGATCACTTCGCTTGCCAAGGAAACCATCGCGATCGCCAAGCAATATGCCGGCGAGGAGGTTGTCGACGAGGTCGTCGCTTCCGTTCCGGGCCTCAGCCAGTTCGTCTGAGACGAGGGATCGGCAGGAGCCTCGCTTTGTTGCGGGGCTCACTGTTCTCGCTATACCGGGGTGAAAAGCAAGCCCTGTCCCTATGAAAGGAGAGTTCGTGACCGTCTGGCGCCCATCGCAGCAGATCAGGGTGAAGGTGATCGGCCTCGCCTGGCGGAAAGACCAGCTGCTTGCCGCCGAAGTGGAGGATGACAGCGGCCGCATCAAGGGCGTTCGCCCGCTTGGCGGCGCGATTGAATTCGGCGAGAGCCGCGAAGAAGCCCTGCACCGCGAATTCCAGGAGGAACTCGAGACCGATATCCGCATCGTCGGCCCCTGGCATCTGCTTGAAAACATCTACGAGCATCACGGCGCGACCGGTCACGAATACATCTTTGCTGCCGATATCGAACTGGCCGATGCATCGCTCTATGAGCGCGACGAAATCCACTATTCCGAGCTCGACGAGACGGCGGCGACCGCGCGCTGGTTCTGTCGCGACAGCCTGCGGGACGCCGGCATCGATCTCTATCCGACAGGTCTCGACAGGCTGCTGTCGCGCTGGCGCGATTGAGCCGGAGATCGCCCGCTCTGAGGTGCCATATTCCGATCGCCAAACTTTGATCGTCCGCCTCCGCTTCCGGGGGAACAATGAGGTCGTTCTGCTGTTTCTGTCGCATCGCTGAAACCATAGGGAATAGCATCATGCGTATGTTTCTTGCAGCAGCCTCGATCATTCTCCTCGGCTTCGTCGCTCCGGCCTTCTCCCAGGCGCTTGCTGATATGGACTCTAGCGGCCGCTTCGGCGGCATGCCACCCGGCACGGTGCCGGGAGCGGAATCCAATGGCGGACTCATGATTCCGCTCGATCCAGTCGAAACCGGTGATATCACCGTCGTCATTCCGTCCGATCGGACCATCTGCCCGCGGCCCGGAACGCGTCAGTACCGCGCGGCAGAGCGCGACGGTACGCTAAGCGACGCCTGCCGCTGACAGGATAGGCCCCAGATCAGAAAGCAGGACCGGCTATTTGTCGTTTTTGTGCAGCACGACGCCGAGTTCATGCCACTGCCGCCTGTCGCGCTGCATCAGTTCGTCGGCTGAGGCGGGTCCCATGCTGCCCGGCGCGTAGGCGTCAGGCACACTCTGGTCGTTCGCCCAGATATCGAGGAAGGGCTGCACCACCGCCCATCCGGCTTCGATGCCGTCGGCGCGCTGGAACAGCGTCTGATCGCCGATGAAGAGATCGTAGAGCAGTGATTCATAGCCGGTGGTCTTGGCAATATCGAATTTGTCGGCATAGCGGAAATCGAGCGAGACCGGCACGGTATCGACCGAAAGCCCCGGCGATTTGATCGAGATTTCCATGCTCATGCCCTCATCCGGCTGCACCTGGATCACCAGCCGGTTCGGCGGCAGGCGGCGCTTGACGTCGGTCTCACGAAACTGCGCGAAGGGCACCGGCTGGAAGGTGATGACGATCTCGGTGTCGCGCGCCGTCAGCGCCTTGCCGGTCCTGAGATAGAAGGGCACGCCGGCCCAGCGCCAGGTATCGGCATAGAGCTTCAGCGCCACGAAGGTCTCGGTCCTGCTGTCTGGCGAAACGTCCTTGGTGTCGCGATAGGCGGGAAGCTGAGCCCCATTGAGCGGGCCCGCAGCATAGGCGCCGCGCACGCCATGCGTCTTGGCCTCCTCAGGCGTATAGACGCGCAGCGCCTTCAGCACCTTGCTCTTTTCATTGCGGATCGCTTCGGCATCGAAGCTGTTCGGCGGCTCCATGGCGATCATCGCCAGCAGTTGGAAGAGATGGTTCGGCACCATGTCGCGCAGCGCACCCGTCGCATCGTAGAATTTGCCGCGGCTGCCGACATCGACGATTTCGGCAGCGGTGATCTGCACATGGTCGATATAGCGGCTGTTCCACAAAGATTCGATCATCATGTTGGCGAAACGGGCGGTCATCAGGTTCTGCACGGTTTCCTTGCCGAGGAAATGGTCGAGCCGGTAGACTTGGCTCTCCCCGACCTGCGCGAGGATCTGTGCATTGAGCGCCTGCGCCGAGGCGAGATCGGTGCCGAACGGCTTCTCGATCGCGACGCGGCGGAAGACGCCGTCGCTTTCATCGGTCAGCCCATGCGCGGCGAGCTTCTCGACGATCGTGCCGAAGAAGGAGGGTGGCACCGCGAGATAGAAGGCGGCATTCGCATGCGGCCCCAGCCTCTTGCCGATCTCGACGAAAATATCGTCCTTGGTGAAATCCCCGGACGTATAGGAAATTCGCCGGCGCAGGCTTTCCCAGGCCTCGTCCTTCACCATCGGCTCTTCGCCGCTCAGATGGCTGAGGAATTGGTCGAGCCGCCCGCGTAGGAATTCGTCGTCACCCGGTTCGATGCCGATGCCGAGAATGTGGAGATCCTCGCCGACCAGGCGGCTGCGCGTCAGATTGATGATCGCCGGCACCAGCAGGCGGCGCGTCAGGTCTCCGGTGGCGCCGAAGATGACGAGGGTGACCGGCGGGGTAGGGGCAGCGTCCATGTGTCATCTCCTTGGATTTTGCGGCCGACTATACTGCGCGCCAGCTTTGCCGCAACATATGCAGGCGAGGGATAACAAGCATTTGACACTATCCGGGGCGCCCGAGCTCGAGTAGCCTTGCTTGCCGGCGGTCAGCGTCAGCCTTTCACCGCCACCATGAAGATCCTCGGAAACCTGAGCAGCACCCGCCCGTCCGACATCTTGGGATAGGCCTTTTCCAACCGCTCCAGATAATCGGCCAGGAACGCCTCGCGATGCTCTTCGCCGGCATGGGCGAGATAGGGCATCAGCCCGGTTCCCTTCACCCATTCGACGATATCAGCAGCATCCGCCATCGGGTGATTGTAGACGCTGTGCCAGATATCGACGCGCGCGGCTTTGGCGATCAGTCGGCTGTAATAGGTGGACGGCGGCGGCAGCGACCTGCGGCGCACGCTCTTCGCCTCGAAGGCGGATTTCCACGGGCCGGCATGCGCCGTCTCCTCCATCGCCAGATGCGAGGGTTCGCCGAGATTGTCGGGCATCTGCACGGCCAGCACGCCGCCTTCGGAAAGCCCGTCCATCAGTCGGTCGAAGATATCGAGATGATCGGGCAGCCATTGGAAGACGGCATTGGCAAACAGCAGGTCGGCGGGTTCGTCCGGCTGCCAGCGGGTGAGATCGGCCTCGACGAAGGCAGTGCCCGGAAGCCGCTTGCGCGCCGCCTCCAGCATGTTCATGTCGCTGTCGACGCCCGAGACGCCGTCCGCCCCGTAGCGCTCGATGATCAGCTCGGTCGAATTGCCCGGGCCACAGCCGAGATCGATGGCATGACGAAGGTTTTGCAGCGGCACCTGTGCCAACAGGTCGCGCGCCGGTCGCGTGCGCTCATCCTCGAATTTCACATATTGATTGGCGGACCATGCCATGGCGTTCACTCCTGCTGTCAGGCCACATCGTCGATGTGGTGGATGCGGATCTTGTCGATGTTGCGGCCGTCGAGATTGACGACCTCAAAGGCGAAGTCGCCGGCGACGAAGCTTCACTCAGCCGACACAAGTATTTTGTCCACGCGCCTCCCGTCGAGATCGACGACTTCGAAGCGCCATCCATCTCTCGTGAAGCTCTCGCCCAATTCCGGCAGATGTTTCAACTCTTCCAACACCAGGCCGGCGACAGTCTGATATTCCAAGTCGCCATCGAGCTTGAGGTTTAAGAATTCAGCGAACTCGTCAATTGGCGTCCAGCCCGACACGAGATAAGAGCCGTCGTCTCGCCGAGCGATGGCCTGTTCATCGACCGGTCCCTCCTGCAGAGCCCCCATGATTGCTTCCAAAATGTCACCTGACGAGACAACCCCCTCGAAGTGGCCGTACTCGTCGAAAACCAGCACCATGTGAACGGGCGATTTCCTGATGGCTTCAATAACATTGATGGCAGTTGAAAGGTCTGAAACCACCGGGACGTCTTGCGTCAGAGCCTTGATGTCGGCGCTGCCGTGTTCGGACATCGCGTCGTAGAAGTCCTTGACCGGAAGGATGCCGATCACCTCGTCCGAACTGCCTTTTCGAACGGGCAACCGCGACCGCTTCGTCCTGTGCAACTGGGTCCGAATTTCATCAAGGCTGTCGTCGATATCAATAATTTCGACGTCCCGTCGGGGCGTCATAAGCGCTCGGGCAGTGCGATCCGCCAGCCGCATGACACCTGATATCATCGCGGACTCTTCGCTTTCGATCACTCCAGCCGACTGCGCCTCGGCCAGAACAGTTTTGATTTCTGCGTCAGAGACATTTTCGCCAGCTTTTCCTGTTTGGCCCAAGAGTTTGAGCACAAGGTTTCCGGAGGCGTTTAGAAGCCACACGAGTGGCAGCGCAATTTTTGAAAGGACCGCCATAGCGGGTGCGACCCTGGCCGCAACCGCTTCGGGTTCCCGCAATGCGATCTGCTTTGGAACAAGTTCGCCGACGATCAACGAAAGATATGTGATTGCCACGACGACTGAACCTACGCCAATGGCATCAGCGGCCGTCGATGACATTCCCTGGGCTTCTAGCCATCCGCTCAGGCGGCCGCCGAGCGTGGCCCCCGAGAAAGCGCCGGATAGAACGCCGACCAGCGTGATGCCGATCTGCACCGTTGAGAGAAAACGACCAGGGTTTTCAGCAAGTTTGATCGCTTGAGCTGCACCCTTGCTTCCATTGTCGGAGAGGACCTTTAGGCGAGCTGTTCGAGAATACACGACGGCCAGCTCCGACATGGCGAGCACACCATTCAGGATGGTGAGAAACGCCACAATTCCAATTTCCAGAAACACAGGGACCCTATTCGTTTAGGTTGTAGTGCCGCATTCATCAGGCGAAGCGGCGAGGCATTCGAAGGGACGCTCTTATACGCATATACGCATCGCCTGTCGTCTCTCCATCATAGTGTTGACATCAGTGCAGGTTCCATCAGACCGCTCCTCTGAAGTGAGCCGCGGCCGCCCGTCAGCGGCAATGGTCTGGGAAGCGGCCCTCTCTGCGGGAGCATAGACATGCTTGACGCGAGGCGGAGGTCATCGCACCGTCTACAATGGTCGCCTGCTTCCTCGGCCGGGAGATCCCGGTTGGAAGGGGCGGAGCTTGTACTGGATGGGTCGCTGTCAGGCATGTCGCAATTTTGACGGTGAAACAGTGCCGACGCAAGAGGCGCCGGGCGAAAATCCTTATAGCGTCTTGATGTGACAGTTTCGCCAACGGCAGCACCATCGCGTTTGCGCGTCTTAAAAGAGGCGCGGCGATCAGCCAGTCATAAGGAAAGCTGCCGCAATACACCGTAAATTAACAGCCTGTCCGTATTTTCTCCAAATTGCGAACGATTTCCGTGACGTGCAGCCACGTCCTGAAATCAGTTCTCGGTCTGGGGAAGCCGGGACGGAATAGATCGGTGCGCGATCGACGACCTGCCCGCTTGAGGAGGTTAAGCGCATGCAGTTCAAATCGGCGACCGGACGCAACATTTTTTCCGTGGCGGCCTGCGGTGTCATCGCCACGATCGCGGCATCGGGCGTTCTTTTTTACATCGCCTACAACGATATGCGCAAATCGAGCCTCGATCAGATGCTCCAGATCGCCGCCACCAATGCGCTCAACGTCGAGAAATCCATGGGCGTGGCACTCGGCATCGTCAATGCGCTGGAAACGTCGCTGTCGACGATGAAGGACGGCGGAAACGCCAATCGTGCTGCTGCCGACGACCTGCTGAAGAACATGCTGCAGGATAATCCGATGGCGCTCGGTGTTTGGACAGGCTGGGAACCGAATGCCTTCGACGGCAAGGACAAGGATTTTGTCGGCAAGGAAGGCCACGACACGACGGGCCGCTACGTGCCTTACTGGGTCCGCAGTGGCGACAAGATCCAGCACACGCCGCTGGTCGATTATGGCGTGTCGGGCGCCGGCGATTACTACCAGCTGCCCTTTACCCAGAAAAAGATCGTCGTCATCGAACCCTATGTCTACGCGGTCGACGGCAAGGACGTGCTGATGACCTCGGTCGCCAAGCCGATCATGGTCGATGGCAAGGCGCTCGGCGTCGCCGGCATGGACATTTCGCTGGACGACGCCAACAAGGCGATCTCGGCGGTCCATCCGATGGAGACCGGCTATCTCAGCCTGGTGACGGGCGCCGGCAGCATCATCAGCCATCCCTCCGCCGAGCTCGCAGGCAAGAATATCAAGGACGGCGGTGATCTGACCGCCGGCTGGGATCAGTTGATCGCCAAGCCCGGCGTCGCGCAGGAGATCGCAGGCCCGGACGGCCAGAGCTATTTCTCGGTCGCCTATCCGGTAAAGCTCACGAATGACCTCAACTGGTACGCCGTCGTCTCGGTGCCCAAATCCACCGTCTTTGCCCAGCTCAACAACATGGCCTGGAGCGCCGTAGCGATCACCGCCATCGCTGCCCTCCTGCTCGGTCTCGCAGGCTGGCTCATTGCCCGCAAATTCATCCGCCGCATAGAGGGTGTGATTGCCGAGACTGATCGTATCGCCCATGGCCAGCTCGACGTGCAATTGAACGACAAGAATGCCAAGGACGAAATCGGCGACCTCTCGCGTTCTCTCGCCATCCTGCTGGAAAGCAACCGCCAGAAGATCAAGCTGGAAACGGATGCGGAAACCTCCCGGTCCCGCGAAGAGATCGAACGGCAGGAACGTTCCGTCCTCCATGCCGCCCGCGAAGATTCGATCAAGTTCGCGGTCAGCGAACTCGGCAACGGACTGGCCAGCCTTTCCAATGGAGACATGACCATCCGGCTGGAAAAGCCGTTTGCCGACTCGCTTGACGAAATCCGCGTCGATTTCAATGCGTCTGTCGAAAAGCTCCAGGGAGCCCTGATTTCCTTCTCCGAAAACGCCGCCGTCATCCAGGCCGGTTCGGAAGAAATCCGCTCCGGCGCCGACGATCTCGCCCGCCGCACCGAACAGCAGGCCGCTTCCGTCGAGGAGACTGCCGCCGCGCTCGAGCAGATCACCACCTCGGTCAAGGACTCCACCCTTCGCGCCGAGGAGGCGGGAACGCTCGTCAGCCGCACCAAGGATGGTGCGGAAAAGTCCGGAGAGGTGGTGCGCAATGCCGTCGATGCCATGACCGGCATCGAGCAATCCTCGCAGTCGATCTCCAACATCATCGGCGTGATCGACGATATTGCCTTCCAGACCAATCTGCTGGCCCTCAATGCAGGCGTTGAGGCAGCACGTGCAGGGGAGGCCGGCAAGGGCTTCGCCGTCGTCGCACAGGAAGTGCGTGAACTGGCGCAGCGCTCGGCGACGGCCGCCAAGGAGATCAAGGCGCTGATCACCTCGTCCGGCGCCCAGGTCAAGCGTGGCGTCGATCTCGTCGGTCAGACCGGCAAGGCGCTGCAGGCGATCGTTGGCGAAGTCCAGCAGATCAACAGCAATGTCCAGGCGGTCGTCCAGGCCGCCCGCGAACAGTCGACGGGTCTCCTCGAGATCAACACGGCGGTCAACCAGATGGACCAGTCGACCCAGAAGAACGCCGCAATGGTCGAGGAATCGAATGCCGCCTCGCACACGCTGGTGACCGAGGTGTCCGCTCTCTCGGAGCGCCTGGCACAGTTCAATCTCGGCCAGATGGCAAAGGCGGCCCCCGTCGCCCGGACGGCTGCCAAGCCGTTGGCACGCCCGGTCGCGGCGACGCTTGCGGCGCGTAGACAGGTTCCCGCCTCGGCCACCGACCATGCCAGGCCCGCTCCCTCGCCGGCCCGCGCACTCGGCGGCAAGCTCGCAGCCGCCTTCGGCACCTCAGCCGCACCGGCTTCGACCGAGGGCAACTGGGAAGAGTTCTAGACATTTGGCGCGCGACGCTGCTAAGCGCCGCGCCACACGCGCCCTCGAGGGCGGCACATTGTTTTTCCACACAGCTGCAAGGATGGCGCGCGCTCAATTTTGATTTGAAAGCATTCAATATCTCGCGCTAAGGTCACACAAAACCAGCATCAGCGCAAAGTCCTCGGAGTTGCCGATGACGTTTCCCAATCCCTCAGCCGCCTTTGACCGCATGCTCATCATGGGCAATGGCGGCGCGGGTAAAACATGGCTTGCCCGTCGTATCGGCGAGCAGCTTCACCATCCGGTTGTCCACCTTGATGACATGCATTGGGAGCCGGGGGGCTACGGCATCGCTCGCGACAGGGCGTTGCGGGATGAGATGGTCATGGCAGCGGCCGAGCGCGATGTCTGGGTTATGGAGGGCGTTTACGGGCAGCTGGCGAACATGGTCCTCAGCCGCACGACGATCCTGATCTGGATTGATCTGCCGGAGGAAGAATGCATCGCCAACATCAAGGAGCGAGGCATCCAGGGCGGCGAGTCCCAAACCCAGTTCGATGGCCTTTTGAAGTGGGTGGCCGAATACCGGAGTAGAACGAACAACTGGAATTCCTTCGAGACGCACACCCGATTGTTCTCGGTCTTTTCCCGTCCGAAATTCCTGCTATCGAGCCGTGAGGCCGTCACCGATTTTTGCCGGCCGATTGTCCACGAGCATCGACGAGGCCATCGATGAACGAGCCTAGATTTCCGAATGACGAGGGCGAAGCCGCCTGGATGGTCGTCCAAGTGTCTGCGGATGAACACTGGAACGCCTACCACGACATCCGCCGCGCTGTCCTTTTCGAGGCCCGCGGGTTGATTGGCTATGATGCGAACCATCCCGATGATCGAAGGGATGGGCATTTCCCTTTGCTGCTTTTGCTCGAAAATACTCCGGTGGGTGCGGCTCGCCTCGATCTGATGGACGATGCGGCGGCGTGGGTGCGAACCGTCGCGATCAGGGCGGAATGCCAGGGAAAAGGGTACGGGCGGTTGCTCATGGCCGGCCTCGAAAAATTCGCATCACGGCACGGGGTCAAGAGATTGGTATGCGGCGCGAGACGCCGTCGGATTCTACGAGGCGCTCGAATGGACCGTCGTTGAGGCCGGTGGTGAAAACCCCGTGCTGACAAAGGAATTGCGAACCAGGCCTCAATGGTGAAGTATTGCGTTGACCGTGAGCTGCTCTGACGTTCTCGTGGAGCCTCTCCAAAAACGACGAGGTGACGATGCTCATTATCTTCGGTGGTCTGCCTGGCAGTGGAAAGACGACGATCGCCCGCGCTTTGGCTGAGCGGTTGAATGCGGTCCATGTGCGCGTCGATACCATCGAGCAGGCAATCCGTGCCTCCGGAATTGCCGATGATGCCGGGCCTGCAGGCTATATCGTGGCTTACGGTATTGCCGGAGACAATCTGACCCTTGGCAGGACCGTTATCGCCGACTCCGTCAACCCGCTTCGGATAACCCGGTCAGCGTGGCTTTCGGTCGCGCAAGCTGCCGGGGTGACAGCGGCGGAGGTCGAGGTTGTTTGCTCGGATAAAGCCGAGCATCGCAACCGTGCTGAAACGCGCCTCACCGACGTCGAAGGTCTGGTGAAGCCGACATGGCAAGAGATTTCCGAAAGAGCCTATGACGAATGGCACCATGCAATCGTCATCGATACGGCTTCAAAAACGGTCGACGCCGCTTTGGATGAACTGGTGAGCCGATTGAAATCGCTCCCGCCAAATGCCTAGCATAACCGACGAAGGAACGCATGATGTCGTCCGAAGAACGACACCACGCACGCGCGCCGTCACGCCGCGAGGATGGTGATCCCATAGGCGTTAGCAGCCGCCGTCATGCGGGCGATGGTTTCGGCCGAAGGGCTGGCCTTCGGTGGCTCGGTCGCGCCTTCCGCTTCGATGAACTCGGCCATGTCCCGATCGACGATCGCAGAAAAGACCACGGGGACGGTTCCGCGGTTGGAATAGCCGTGCACCATGAAGGGAGGGATGGTGACGATGTCGCCGGCGCTGGCCTCGATCTCTTCGGGGCCGCTGTCGCTCAGGCGCCAGATCGTCAGGCGTCCCTCGAGGATGCGGAACACTTCGGGGCTCGCATGCGCATGTTTCGGCGTCCGGCTGCCTGATGGCACGGTGACGTCGAAGATATTGAGCCAGGCTCCGCTGATCCGGAGCCGCCGCTCGACCCGGTCACCGAGGACGAAAAACCGCTTTGCCTCGTCGCTCGCAGGCATTTTCACAAATGAGTTGGACATCATGTCTCTTTCTTTTTCTTACAGGGCTTCTTCTTATGGGCTTTTTCTTGCGGGCGCAGCCGTTAGACCTTTGCGCCGTCTTTGACAACCCGCCCTGTTGTTGGGGGTGCCATCGCCGAACGCTTTCAAAGAAGCCCGCGACATCGGCCGAAGCGATGAACAAGCGGCTCCGTTGCCAAGAGTTCAGCGCGGCTCGCGCGCCACTACGTCACGAGACTGTCGGGGCCGATATCGGTACTTCGGGGCGTTTCCGCAAGGTCCGGCAATGCCGCATCAGCTATGCGGAAATGACTGAGGCCGGAAGGGTTCGAAAGGCTCGGCGCCTGTAATACCGCCGACACAGAAGGAGCGCATAGAACGCGGCGGCTGTTCCTGGCCTTCCCTGGGGCTGTCCTTCCACGCCGTCCCGGCATTCACATGATCATTCACATTGATGGAGCGCATTCATGTCCTCTCTTCCCGTCGTCGGCGCCGCCATGACGCTCGATGAAGTCGAACTTCACCGTGACTGGCTGTTCGAAAAGTCCCGCGATCTCGAATTGCAGAGCTTCGTCGATGCCGAGGTTCTGAACGGCGACTGGGCGCCGCTCGCCGCCCGCGCCAGAAGGCTTCTCGACGGTCATGGCGGCCGCCTCGGCATTCACGGCCCGTTCTGGGGCTTCACCATCGCCTCGGAAGATCCCGATATCCGCGCCATCGTCACCCGGCGCCTGCTGCAGGGCCTCGATGTCTGCGCCGCCATCGGCGCGACCCATATGGTCATCCACAGCCCTTATACGTCCTGGTCCTACAACAATCTCGACGACAATGCCGGCGCCCGCGAGGCCTTGGTCGAGCGCACGCACATGACCCTGCGCGACGCCATCAGGCGCGCCGAGGATATCGGCTGCACCATGGTCATCGAGAACATCGAGGACAAGGATCCGCATATTCGCGTGGCGCTTGCCGAGAGCTTCCAATCGCCTGCCGTTGCCGTCTCGATCGATACCGGCCACGCCCATTATGCCCATGGCTATACCGGTGCTCCGCCGGTCGATTATTACGTCAAGGCCGCCGGCAACCGCCTCCAGCATGTCCACCTGCAGGATGCCGACGGATATGCCGACCGTCACTGGAGCCTCGGCGAAGGCTCGATCCGCTGGCACGCCGTCTTTAGGGCCCTTGCCAAGCTCGAAAGCAATCCTCGCCTCATCATCGAGATCAAGGACAAGTCGAAGATCCCGGCTTCTGCGGCCTATCTCGCCTCGATTGGCGTGGCTGAATAAGGGTCGTTGCAAAGCGGCCTGGCTCCCTCTTCTCCCCTCGGGGAGAAGGTGCCCGTAGGGCGGATGAGGGGGCAGCACGGGCAGAACATTTATTATTGCCCTTCGCTTGCGCTCAGCGCATTCGCGGCTTTGCCGCTCACCCCCTCATCGCCTCGCTATCGCTCCGGCACTTCTCCCCGCTGGGGAGAAGAGGACAGTGGCGGCGCTTTGCTCCTCCCGTGCTCGCTATGGACGGGAGGCGGAGTCGCCTCACGAAAACCGCGTAATCACGCTGATCCCCGTGGCCTCGGCCTTGTCGAGCGCCATCAGCGCGGGCACGGCTTCCTCGAGGCTGATCCGCCGTCCGATCAGCTTCTGCGGCGCTATCTTTCCGGCCGAAAGCATCGACAACATGGCGTCGTAGCGCCAGGCCTGCATGCCGTGGCTGCCGTAGATTTCCAGCTCGTGGCCGATCACCTGTGCCATCGGGATTTGCGGCGTCGCATGCTCGCCGAGCATCAACCCCACCTGAACATGCCGCCCGCGCCGGCGCAGGTTCTTGATCGAGTTGAAGCAGGTAACGGGATGGCCGAGCGCATCGATCGAGACATGCGCACCGCCCTTGGTGATCTCGCGCACTGCCTCCGCCACGTCGGCAACGCCTGACGCATTGACCGTCGCCACCGCCCCGCACTCCCGCGCAAAGGCGAGTTTCTCCTCGGATATATCGATGCCGATCGCATTCGCCCCGAGCGCGGTGGCGATCATGATCGCCGACAGGCCGACGCCGCCGCAGCCATGTACGGCGATCCATTCGCCAGGCCCGGTGCGGGCCTGGTCGGCGACGGCGCGAAACGAGGTGGCGAAGCGGCAGCCGAGGCTTGCCGCCGTCGCATCGTCGATCGTATCGGGCAGGTGCACCAGATTGGTGTCGGCATAATCGATCGCCACATATTCAGCGAACGACCCCCAATGGGTGAAGCCCGGCTGGAACTGGTTCGGGCAGACCTGCTGGTTGCCGGAATGGCATTCGCTGCAATGGCCACAGCCGGAAACGAAGGGCACGGTCACCCGGTCGCCCACCTTGAAGCGCATCACGCCGCGGCCGGTGGCGACGATCCGCCCGGCAAGCTCGTGTCCCGGCACATGCGGCAGGCGAATATCGGGATCGTGCCCCATCCAGCCATGCCAGTCGCTGCGGCAGAGCCCGCTGGCCCCGACGGATATGACTACACCGTCCTCGGCCGGCGTCGGATCGGCAACGGTGCGGATTTCGGGCGCCTGTTCAAAGGCTTCGTAGAACATGGCTTTCATCGGCGTCTTTCCTTGCTGCTTATCCGCTGTTGCGCCCATCATCGCATGCGGCAGCCAGCCATTCCAACATTCCATTCCATCATTTTTGCTGATGCACCCATCGATGAAGCTGCCGTTGCTGCGCACGAATATTGCGGCCTGGCGGCATTCCCCGGCATTTTCTTGCTTCCGTGTTTCCGCTCGGGATTTGTCCTTGACCCGGCTTACCGCGGCGGTTTTTCCTTCTCCGGCTTCAGGAGGAAACCATCATGGCAGTCGATACAACACCCCGTTCAACCACCTGGACTCATGTCGATGGAGAGTGGTTCCCCGGCAATCCGCCGCTGATCGGGCCGACCTCCCATGCCATGTGGCTCGGCTCCACGGTCTTCGACGGTGCCCGCTGGTTCGACGGCATCGCGCCGGATCTCGACCTGCATTGCCAGCGCATCAATCGCTCGGCACTTGCCATGGGCCTGAAGCCGGTGAAATCGGCCGAGGAGATCGTAGCGCTCGCCTGGGAAGGCGTTGCGAAATTCGATGGCGCCACGGCGATTTATATCAAGCCGATGTACTGGGGCGAACACGGTTCGCCCGGCAGCGTCGTCGCCGTCGACGGGGAATCGACCCGCTTCGCGCTCTGCCTGTTCGAGGCGCCGATGGGCGGTCATGGCGGCACCAGCCTCACTGTCTCGCCCTATCGGCGCCCGTCGCCGGAAACGGCGATGACCGAGGCAAAGACCGGCTCGCTCTATCCGAATAGCGGCCGGATGATCGCCGAGGCGCGCAGCCGCGGTTTCGACAATGCGCTGGTGCGCGACCTGAACGGCAATGTCGTCGAGACCGCCTCCTCGAACGTCTTCATGGTCAAGGACGGCGTGGTGATGACGCCCGCCGCCAACCGCACCTTCCTTGCCGGCATTACGCGGGCCCGCGTTATTGACCTGCTGCGCAAGGCCGGTTTCGACGTGCATGAAGCAGCGCTCTCCGTCGAGGATTTCATGCAAGCCGACGAGATCTTCACCACCGGCAACTACTCCAAAGTCGTCGGCGTCACCCGCCTCGACGGCCGCGACCTGCAGGAAGGCCCGGTCACCCGCAAGGCGCTGGAACTCTACATGGACTGGGCCTTCGGAAGGAGCGAGAGCGAGGAGTGAGGAGAGGTCCCGCGAAGCGGGAGCAATCGATCCAGTGAATCGATTGCAACGACGAACGCCCGAAGCGCAAGCGCAGGGCTGCAGCGGTTCGGCGGATCAGAGCCCAGCCCGCCTCTCATCCGCCTGCCGGCACCTTCTCCCCGCTTGCGGGGCGAAGGGTGATAGCCGCAGCCTCTCAGTTCACGCAAGGGTCGTCAAAAGTACTCATCTCGCCTGTAGAAATTGCCGTAGAGGTGCGTCAGCACCGAATTGGCTGCCAATTTTTCTTCATCGCTGTCGCCATAAACCAGTTTGGGCGGATCGCTTTCGCTAAAGATGAGAGCGACAAAATGATTGTAACCCGCGCCGGCGATCCCTGTCGAAACGTCGCGCCCCTCGATGATCGTACCGTTCTGTGCAGAGCCACTCGCGGCTGCCGACGCTTCGAAACGCGATTTATTGAAAATGACGTACCATAGCCAAGGATCGAACAAAGGCACGGTGATCATCGTCCCAAAACAAACCGGAACAATGATGATAGCAATAAGACGACTCACCATTCCAAGGATACGACGACGAAATAACGCGACTAATACGCCGATAAACCAAACGAACAGTATGCCCGCGACCGAGAGAAAGAGCAGCGGCCCTCCCAATAGATCCAAGAGTCCTCGTAGCCCATTGGCCGAATCAAGCGGCCAAAAATCCAAGGCGCGATGGTAAGCTGCACACGCGATGCCAAGAAAAGCGGCGATGACCATTCGCCGAACATTCCAAATATCTATGGGCACAGCCGACACACCATCCTGTTGTTTTTCATAGTCGAATGGTGTCCAGCGAAGTCGAGGCATTTTTGGGGCCGAACGGCATTGCTGCCGAATTCCGCTGTGTTGCAGTGAAGGGTGACCTCCAATGTAAAATTGCCCCTCACGTCATCCACTTCCGATGTTCCGCAAATCTCTCCGCCAAGAGGTCGATGAACAGCCGCACCTTCGTCGGGAGATGGCTGCGGTTGGGATAGACCGCGTTGATGTTGAATTCGATCGGCCGGTAGTCCGGCATGATCTTCACCAGCCGCCCTTCGGCGATGTCGTCGAACACCACGAAACTCGGCGCCAGGAAGATGCCCCGCCCGGTCAGCGTCAAGAAGCGCAGCATCTCGGCGCTGTTGGAGACGACATTGCCGCTGATCTTGACGCTCTCCTTTTTGCCCTCGCCATCCTCGAAGCGCCATTCGTCGCCATAGGGGTAATAGGCATATTGCAGGCAGTTGTGGTCGGCGACCTCGGCCGGCGTTTTCGGCATCGGATGGCTCTCGAAGTAGACCGGCGAGCAGACGAGCATATGGCGCCAGGGCGTCAGCTTGCGTGCGACGAGCGATGAATCCGGCGGCGGTACGGTGCGCATTACCAGATCGTAGCCATCCTCGATCATGTCGACCATCCGCTCGCCGACGCTGAAATCGAGTGAGATCGACGGATAGAGTTCCATAAATTCGCCGACGACGGGCAGCAGGAAACGCACGATGGCGCTGCTGGTATAAACCTTCAGCGTGCCGCGCGGCGTCGTGCTCAGCGCGCCGGCCGTCCGATCCGCCTCATCGAGTTCGGCCAGGATCTGCAAAGAGCGCTCATAGTAATATTTGCCGGTTTCCGTCAGGCTGACCTTGCGTGTCGTGCGGTTGAGCAGTCGCACGCCGAGCCGGTCCTCCAGCGACTGCACGTGATTGCCAACCATGGTGACGGACATGTTGAGCCGGCGCGCGGCGGCGGAAAAACCACCGCATTCCACCACCCGGCCAAAGACTGTGAGGCTTGTCAGCCGATCCATATTGCCCTCGGATTATCCGCTGAGAGTTGATGATCCTTCCCGATTTAAGCAGATTATCAAAATAAATGTCAGGGTGCATTTTCCCTCTCGTCAAACACGGCCTCTCACAGAGCAGGCCAGGACGAAGGAGAATTACGATGGTCGAGTTACCCCGCAAGGACATTTTCGAAGGTGCGAGGAAGGCCGAGCAGATCCTGGCCGAGGAAGCCGCCAAGGCGCCCGTCGCCGAGGCGCCTGCCATGCCTGTCGCCGAAGCGCCGATTGCGGACGCACCGGTCGCGGGTGCTCCCAAAAAGACCGGCCGTCGCATCGTCAAGCGCGCCGTCATCGCCGCCCTACTGCTTGCCGGCGTCGCTTTCGCCGGCGATTTCGGCTACCGCTATTGGACGGTCGGCCGCTTCATCGAATCCACCGACGACGCCTATGTGAAGGCCGATTACACCACCGTCGCCCCGAAGGTCGCCGGCTATATCAGCCAGGTGCTGGTCAACGACAATGATGCGGTCAAGGCCGGCCAGGTTCTCGCCCGCATCGACGACCGCGACTTCCAGGCCGCACTGTCGCAGGCGAAGGCCGATGTGAAGGCGGCCGAAGCCGCCATCACCAATATCGACGCCCAGATCTCCCTGCAGCAATCGGTGATCGAGCAGGCGAGGGCGACGGTCGATGCCTCGCAGGCATCGCTGGATTTCGCAGTATCCGATGCCGCCCGCTCGGCCCGCCTGATCACCAACGGCGCCGGCACCCAGTCTCGCGCCGAACAGACCCAGTCGGCCCGCGACCAGGCCGCTGCCGCCGTCGAGCGCGATCGGGCAGCCCTCGTCACGGCTCAGAATAAGGTGCCGGTGCTGCAGACTGAGCGTGAACAGACGGTTGCCCAGCGTGACCGTGCGGCAGCCGCCGCCCAGCAGGCAGAGCTCAACCTTTCCTATACGGATATCGTCGCCGCCGTTGACGGCACGGTCGGCGCCCGGTCTATCCGGGTCGGCCAGTATGTCACCTCGGGCACGCAGCTGATGGCGGTCGTTCCGCTGCATGCGGTCTATGTCGTTGCCAATTTCAAGGAAACGCAGTTGACCTATATCAGCCCCGGCCAGCCGGTCGAGATCAAGGTCGACAGCTTTCCCGACATCTCGATCAAGGGTCATGTCGACAGCGTTTCCCCGGCAAGCGGCCTGGAATTCTCGCTGCTGCCGCCGGACAATGCCACCGGCAATTTCACCAAGATCGTCCAGCGTATCCCGGTCAAGATCGTCATCGACGACGAGCCTCTGAGCGGCCTGTTGCGTTCGGGCATGTCGGTCGAGCCCGAAATCGACACCAAGGCTGTCCAGACCTCCGCGGCAGCTAAGGAGGGATCATCCAACCCTGCTGGATGATCCTTTCTTTTTTCCCGAATGATCCCGATCATTCCCTGAATGATCACCCGAACCCCGTCATGAGAAAGTTTCCCGCGAGAGCTGGAAGGAGATAAGCCATGGCCACTCTTCAGATCGCAGCCAACAGCAATGCGCTGGCGCGCCCCGCCGCCGCAGCGCCCGCGGCACCTGCCGTCATGAGCCCTCTGCGCATGTGGGCAGCCGTTGTCGGCTCGACGCTCGGCGCCTTCATGGCCGTCCTCAACATCCAGATCGTCAACGCCTCGCTTGCCGATATCCAGGGCGCAATCGGCGCCGGCACGGATGACGGCGGCTGGATTTCGACCTCCTATCTGATCGCCGAGATCGTCGTCATTCCGCTCAGTGCCTGGTTGGCGCGTGTCTTCTCGCTCCGCAATTACCTGCTCACCAACGCCATCCTTTTCCTCATCTTCTCCGTCGCTTGCGCCTTCGCGGCCAATCTGCAGCAGATGATCATCCTCCGCGCCATTCAGGGCTTTTCCGGCGGCGTGCTGATCCCGATGGCCTTCACCATCATCATCACGCTGCTGCCCAAGGCCAAGCAGCCGATCGGCCTTGCCCTCTTTGCCCTGTCTGCCACCTTCGCGCCGGCGATCGGCCCGACGATCGGCGGTTATCTCACCGAGAACTGGGGCTGGGAACATATCTTCTATGTCAACCTGGTGCCCGGCGCGCTGATGGTCGGCCTGCTCTGGGCCTCGCTCGACCGGGCGCCGATGAACCTGAAGCTGCTCGCCAAGGGCGACTGGCCTGGTATCGTCACCATGGCGATCGGCCTGGCAGCCCTGCAGACCGTGCTGGAAGAGGGCAACAAGGAAGACTGGTTCGGCTCCGATTTCATTGTTCGCCTGTCTGTTATCGCCGCCGTCTCGCTGACGCTGTTCCTGATCATCGAGCTGAAGACCGCCAATCCGCTGCTGAGCCTTCGCCTGCTGCTGCGCCGCAACTTCGGCTTCGGCATCGTCGCCAATTTCCTGCTCGGTATCGCGCTTTACGGCTCGGTCTTCGTGCTGCCGATCTATCTGACCCGCATCCAGGGCTATAATTCCGAGCAGATCGGCATGGTTCTCGCCTGGACCGGCATCCCGCAGTTGCTGCTGATCCCGCTGGTGCCGCAGCTGATGAAGCGTTTCGACGTGCGCCTGCTGATCGTCGTCGGCTTTGCCCTCTTTGCCGCCTCGAACTTCATGAACGTCCACATGACCGGCGATTATGCCAGCGACCAGCTGTTCTGGCCGAACATCGTCCGTGCCATCGGCCAAGCGCTCGTCTTCACGCCGCTTTCGGCAATCGCCACCGCCGGCATCGAGCAAGAAAATGCCGGCTCGGCGTCCGCGCTCTTCAACATGATGCGCAATCTCGGCGGTGCCGTCGGCATCGCTTCGCTGCAAACCTTCCTGTCGAAACGCGAGCAGTTCCACTCGAATATCCTGACCCACTCGGTCTCGATCTTCGAGGAAGCCACCCGCGATCGCATCGCCAGGCTCACCGGCTATTTCATGAGCCACGGTGTCAGCGATCAGGCGCTTGCCGGCCATAAGGCCGTCGTCGCCATCGCGCTCAAAATACGCAAACAGGCCAATATCATGGCCTTCAGCGACACCTTCTTCCTGCTCGGCGTCGCCCTCGTCGTCGCCCTGCTTGCAACCCTGCTTCTGAAAAAACCCGGTCAACTCTCCGGCGGCGGCGCCCACTAGCGCCCTGCCTCCCTCAAGGAGGAGAAAGCCATGACAACTGCGATCTATGCTCCCGATACCGACAGGCTCCCAACGAAGACCGCCGGCCATGCCGTCAGCATCGGCGCACTGCTGTCGATCATCGAGTGGCTCTCCGGCGATGAATGCCACGCGCTCGACGAAGCGGGGCTGGTCTCCGGCCTCGGCCGGCGGCTTCAGGCGCTCGGCGTGCCAGTCGACCGGCTGACCCTGCATCTGATGACGCTGCATCCCGAGTTCATCGGCCGTACCATCGCCTGGGCGCCGGGCGAGCCGGTCGAGATCCACGACCGGGAACACGGCGCGCGGGTCGCCATATCAAATACGCCGCTGCGCAAGGTCATGGAGACCCGCGAACCGCTGGTCGTCGATACCGGCGAAAGCGTGCATGGCCGCTGGCAGCATATCGATGTCTTTGCCGATCGCGGCCTGATGCAGCTCGTCATCGCGCCGCTCTGCAATGTCGATGGCCCGGTCAGCGCCGCCGTCTTCGGCACGCGGCGGCCGGGCGGCTTCACTGCATCCGAGCGTCAGGTGATCGAGCGCATCCTGCCGGCGCTGCGCAACACCAGCGAGCTGCGCATTCTACGCCAGGTCGAGCTCAGCCTGCTCGATACCTATATCGGCCCGCTGACGGCAAGCCGCATCCTGGCCGGCCGCATCCGCCGCGACGAGATCGAATCGATGGAGGCAGCTTTGCTGCTCTGCGATCTGCGCGGCTTTACCGAACTGTCGAACCGGCTGCCCGGCAGCACCGTGCTCGGGCTGCTGAACGCCTATTTCGACAGGATCGTGCCGGCCATTACCCGTGAAGGCGGCGAGGTGCTGAAGTTCATGGGCGACGCCGTGCTTGCCTTCTTCCCGGGTTATGATGCCGCCCATTCCTGCGGCGCGGCCCTGGCATCGGCCCGCGCCATCCTCGATGAGATCGACCATTTCCAGTACGAGGGCATCGGAGTCAAAGCCGGCATCGCCCTGCATTATGGCGAGGTCAGCTACGGCAATGTCGGCTCCGGCCGCCGCCTCGACTTCACCCTGATCGGCGGCGACGTCAATCTGGTCAGCCGTATCCAGACCGCCTGCAGCGAACTGGGAGAGGCACTGCTGATGTCGGCGCCGTTTCGCGACGAAGCGGGGGCAGGGGATGTGGTGTCGGTCGGGGCGCACGGGCTGAAGGGGTTTGCCGATCCGGTGGAGCTGTTTACGATCGTACGGTAGGGGCGCGACGCCACCCCCCTCTGCCCTGCCGGGCATCTCCCCCACAAGGAGGGAGATTGGATGGGCGCGATGGCTTCCCCAAGCAACTGGCCGCCACATGAATCGTAAATTGAGGGCGAGGCATGGCTTCTTGCCGATCTCCCGACCTCTGGGGGGTCCGAAGGACGGTTCGAGACCCGTGGCTCGACCCCGGGGCCCGGCAGGGCAGAGGGGGTGCTGCACCCACCGAGATACCAAACCGCCCACTTGCATAAAATGCATGGCAGGTCTGCCCGAAACGGTTTCGTCTTCCCCCATCTTTTCGCCATAGTGGCGCCGAAATTCCGTAAGCAGGGAGGAAGAGGCTTATGACTGTGCTGTTCGACGAACAAGGCGAGATCATCCGCGAACTGGGTGTCGCCGCCGATATCGACCCTGAGCGCGAGATCGAACGGCGAACCGCTTTTCTCAAGGATTATCTCGTCGCCTCGGGCATGCGCGGCTACGTCCTCGGGATCAGCGGTGGCGTCGATTCGCTGACGGCGGCGCTGCTGGCTCAAAAGGCGGTGCGCGAGCTGCGTGACAGCGGCCATGCGGCCGAATTCATTGCCGTGCGCCTTCCCTACGGTGTCCAGGCGGATGAGGCGGATGCGGGAAGGGCGCTGGAAACGATCGGCGCCGACCGTTCGATGGTGGTCAACATCAAGGCGCCGGCGGATGCGATGCTTGCCGCCGCGCAGGACGGCGGCCTCGCCTTTGCCGATGCCGGCCGGCAGGATTTCATCCTCGGCAATATCAAGGCGCGCCAGCGGATGATCGCCCAGTTCGCTCTTGCCGGGGCGCTTGGCAGCCTCGTCATCGGCACCGATCATGCGGCCGAGGCGGTCATGGGCTTCTTCACCAAGTTCGGCGATGGCGCAGCCGATATCCTGCCGCTCGCCGGTCTCAACAAGCGCCGCGTCCGCCTGCTGGCAAAGCGTCTCGGTGCTCCGGACGAGCTGGTGTTCAAGGTGCCGACCGCCGATCTCGAGGACCAGCGGCCGTTGCGCCCCGATGAGGAGGCCTATGGCGTCAGCTATGACGAGATCGACGATTTCCTCGAGGGTAAGCCGGTCGGCGAGATCGCCCGCCGCCGCATCCTCGCCGCCTATCGGGCGACTGCTCACAAGCGCGCTTTGCCGGTGGCGGTCAGCGCGCTCTGACGGTCGACCAAGCGCGGGATGCGCGCGGGCACGACCCGGGGTTTACGGTCTGACCGGCTCACCTGTCCGTCCTGATGAAGCGAGATAGGCATGCGGCGCGAAATAGACGCCGTCGGCATCGAAGGCCTCGAGATCTTCGGCCTGCAGCGCCTCGCGCACCTTCGGTCGTGCCGCCACCCGGGCCATGAAGGCGTGCAGCGCCGGCCATTGGTTGAGATCGATGTCGGTCCAGGGCGACCAGTTCAGGCAGACGAAGAGATAGGCATCCGCCACCGTAAACGCATCGCCGGTGAGATAGGGTCCGGCAAGACGGCCGTCCAGCCAGGCGAGCCGCTTGGAGATCAGCGCGCGGACCTCGCCATGAACGCTGGAATAGATCGGATTGAAGAGCAACACCATCGGCTTGTGCAGCTCGGCGGTGATGAAGTTCAGATAGGATTGCACCTCGTTGCGGCGGATGTTGCCGACCTCAGGCAACAGGGCTGCCCCTTCGGGCACGCTGTCGGCGAGGAACTGCACGATCGCCGGCCCCTCGGTCAGCACCTTGCCATCGTCGAGCACCAGCGCCGGCACATAGCCGTTGCCGTTGATCGCGAGGTAATCCTCGCCGGTGCTCGTCCTGTAGGTCTGACGATCGACCTGGACGAGCTCGATATCGAGCCCGAGCTCGCGGCAGATGATGTGCGGCGAAAGCGAACAGGCGGCTGCGTGCATGTAAAGTTTCATTCCGGTTTCCTCTCCTTGCGGAGGCGGTCGATGCCGCCGGCCGACAGTGTTGAATATCTGTACTGTTTCGCATAAAATGACTCTCGTCAAGAATTTAATGCGAAACGGTACAAATATGAAAGACGAGAAGAAGCGGGGCCGCCCGAGGGCTTTTGACACCAAGGCGGCGCTCGGCAAGGCACGGGATGTCTTCTGGGACAGGGGGTTTGCCGCCGCCTCGCTCGACAATCTGAGTGCTGCGACCAACCTCAACCGCCCGAGCCTCTACGGCGCCTTCGGCGACAAGGAGGATCTTTATCTCGATACGCTGGAGGGCTATCGGCAGGACGGCATGAATACGCTCGCCGAGGCGCTCGACCCCTCACTGCCGCTTCGCGACAATATCGCCCGCGTCTATGCCGGCGCGCTGGCGATCTATCTGCATGGTGAAACCGCGGCCCGCGGCTGTCTGCTGATCGGCACGGCGTCGGCCGAGGCGGTCCAGCATGAGCGGGTCCGCGAGGTGCTCGGCCGCAGCCTCAACGATTTCGACGACGAGATCGAAAAGCGCATGCGCCTTGCCGTGGAAAAGGGTGAGCTTCCCCGAAGCGCCGATCCGCAGATGCTGGCCAGGCTCGCCTCCGCCGTCATGCATTCGCTCGCCGTCCGCGCCCGCGCCGGCGACAGCCGCGAGACGCTGGAAGCGATTGCCCGGTCGGGCGTCGAGCTGATCTGCGGGAGTGCCAATAATCCTTAGGTCGACTCCCGAGTCTCCCCATCCCTCGGCCGCACGATCCAGGCATAGGCCGCACCAGCGAGAAGCAGCACGGAGGTACCGAGGAACACCGCCCGCATGCCGATATGCCCACCGACAAAACCGCCAAGGATGGGGCCGGCCACCTGGCCGACATATTGCGACGAGATGGAAAACCCGAGAATGCTGCCGGCCGCACTATCAGGCACGCTGTGGCGGATGACCGCGGCGATGCAGGGCAGCAGCCCGCCGATCGCCACACCCATCATGAAGCGCAGGATGATCAGCTGCCAGGAACTGGTGACGAAGGCCTGCGGGATCAGCAGCAGCCCGGCGACGGCGAGCGCTCCTGCAATCACCGGCCAATGGCCGATCCTGTCGGCAAGCTTGCCGAGCCATGAGGCCGAGAGAATGCTGCCGAGGGCGGCAGCCGACATGACGACGCCCGATACCATCGTCACCTGGGATTCGACGGGCACCAGCTGCGCGACATAGACGGTGATGATCGGCTCGATCGACATATTGGCAAACATCAAGAGCATGCCGGTTGCCAGCATGGCGATGACCGGCCGCTTGTCGGCAATGGATTTCCAGCCGCCGCTGGCCTTGGCCGCCTGCTTGCGGGCCGGCGATTTCTCTTCCTTGATCAGCAAGGCCGTGGCGAGAAAGGCGAGGAAGATCATGCCGCCGGCGGCGAGGAACGTGCCGCGGATGCCAATGATCGGCGGCAGCGCGCCGCCGATCAGCGGCCCGACGAGATTGCCGGCCATGATTCCGGAGGAGAGCACGCCGAGCGCCCAGGCCGAGCGGTCCTTCGGCGTCTGCGTCGCCACCAGCACCATCGAGCCGGAGGCATAACCGCCGGCAAGCCCGACGAAGAGGCGCAGCGCCACCAACTGCCAGACATTGCCGGCCATGCCCATCAGCGAGATCGCCAGCGTCATCCCGAGGCTGGCGCGCACCAGCATCAGCTTGCGGCCGTAGATATCGCCGAGCCGGCCCCAGAGCGGAGCGACCAGAGCCGCGGCAAAGAAGGTGGCGCCATAGGCGATGCCCGACCATTGCACGATGTCAGCATGGTCGCTGACGCCTAGCTCCTCGACATAGAGCGGCAGGAAGGGAAGCAGCAGCGTCATCGCCACGATCGTGGTGAAGGAGCCGATCAGCGAGATGGTAAGATTGCGCTTCCAGTGGATCGAGCCCGGCCTGGCGCTGGCGGCGTCCAATTGCGTATCGGTCATTCTCTCTGCCCCGGCATTGATCGCGCGGGCGAAGTTCCGCACGCCTGATGAAACGATGTGCCCTTTGCCGCGGCGAGGAGATCGGCGCGGGTGAAACTGTCCTGAAGATCGAGCTTTTCGAGGTCGAGCGCATAGGCCGTAGCGGTGCATGCGCTCGCCGTTCCAGGGCGGGCACGCACTGATATAACCGCGCTATGGCCCATCCTTCAAGACAGCGCTTTCGCATCGGTGACCTGTCTATCGAAATGAGAGCCGCAATCTGGACCCTCTCGGGCAAAAGTGCTAGAACAGGACCGATTGCATGATGCAATCGGTTAATCCAAGGACATTGCCATGAGCGACATGTGCACATCCCGAGAGCAGACCGTCCGTCAGCTCTACGCCGCGTATCTCGACGATCGCAAGGATATTGTCGGCGCCATGTTGACGGAGGATTTCACCTTCTCCAGTCCGCGCGACGACCACATCGACCGGGCGACCTATTTCGAGCGTTGCTGGCCGAAGGAGCCGGTCTTCCGCGGCTTTGACATCGAATTCCTGGCGATCGACGGCGACGAGGCGGTCGTCCGCTACCGTGCGGAAAAACGCGACGGTGGCAGCTTCCGCAACATCGAGAGCCTTCGCTTCCGCGGCGACAAGATCGCCTCCGTGGATGTCTATTTCGGCCGGAATCTCTGATCCCCCGGCCGGGATGGCGATCGCTCTTTACAGGATCCGTATCGCCGACGTGCCGATGATGATCATCGACACCGCCACCATCAGCGGCCGCACCGGCAGCCGTTTGACGAGGATCGCGCCGAAGGGGGCGGCGATGACGCCGCCGATGATCACGCCGATCGCCGAATTGAGCTCCGACCAGCCGAGCGTCAGCATGAAGGTCAGGGAAATCGTCAGCGTCACCGCGAATTCGGTGAAATTGGTCGAGCCTATCACCCGTTTCAGGTCATGGCCGCGGCTAACGAGCGAACTGGTGACGATCGGACCCCATCCACCGCCGCCGATCGCATCGAGCACGCCGCCGCAAAATCCGACGGGCGGCACCATCCAATCGCGAACATCCCGCTTCGGCGGTGGCCGAAAGGCCTTGTAGAGGATCACCAGCCCGATCGCGATCAGATAGGCCGACACGAAGGGCGCGATCGCCTTGCCGTCGATATTGGCCAGCAGATAGGCGCCGATCGCGCCGCCGATCATGCCGGCCGGTGCAAGCCGCGCCACCAGGCGCCAGTCGACGTTGCGATGATAGGCATGCGAGATGCCCGAGGCGGCGGTGGTGAACATTTCCGCCACATGCGTCATGGCGCTGGCATTGGCCGCCGGCACCCCGAAGGCGAGAAGGCTCGTCGTCGACAGTACGCCGAAGGCCATGCCAAGCGCGCCGTCGACGATCTGCGCGCAGAAACCCACGACGATGAAAAAGAAGATATCCGATGTCATGCAGTCCCCTCAGGCGAACGGTAGCATCAGAATAAGCGACGCGGGGAAAAAAGTTCCGGTCTCAGCCGGCAAGTCCGCGCTGCTTCAGCCGGATGATCTTGAAGAAGCCGTTCGGAAAGACCGGCAGGATATCGGCAGCGGCAAAGTCGCCGCGGCGCTCGGCCCAGGCGACGATGCGGTGAATGCGGAAGGCGGAGGACCAGCCGATGTGACGCACCAGCGGCGCCACCGCCGTCTCGATCGCGCCCTGCAGACCGGCGCCGTCGCCAAGCTTGCTGGCAAGGATGATCTCGCCGCCCGGCCTCAGCACCCTGGCGCATTCGTCCAGCGCCCGTTCGGGTTCGGGGATGAGCGTGATGACGAAGGGCAGGCAGACCACATCGAAAGAACGGTCGGCAAAGGTGAGCGCATGCGCATCCATCACATCAAGCGCCTGCACATGATGCAGCTTTTCGCGTCTCGCCTTTTCACGCGCCCGCGCAATCATATGGTCGGAAATGTCGATGCCGGTCACCCGGCAGTGGCGCGGGTAATGCCCGAGCGTCAGGCCGGTGCCGACGCCGATCTCCAGGATGTCGGTGCCGGCCGCAGCGGCGAGGGCTGCAAGCTTGCGGTGGCCATCGCGCAGGATGCCGCGATAGACCCGGTCATAGACCGGTGCCCAGCGCTGATAGATTTTTTGCTGATCGTCCGCCCTGCTGCGAAGCTCTGACATGCCGCACCTCCCTTAAAGCCCAGGTTTTCAACTCCTGAGGGAGGCTTCGGTTCCCCAGAAATGTGACCCAAGGCACAAACCAGCTTGGTGAGCAGCCTCATAGCGGCCTATTTTGCCGGCATGAGACCGAGCGTCTTGGCGTCCAGCTCGCTGCCGATCTCGACGGTTTTCTTTTGCTTGTCGTAGACGCAGATCTGGGCGATCAACCCCTTGGCGCCCTTCGGCTTGCCTATCACAAGGGCAAGCCCGTAATGCGAACTACCGAAGGGATCGACGGTGGCGCTGGGCTTTTCGATCGTGACCGCTGCCTTCTTGCATTTAGCCTCGACGTCAACGGCGAGCTGCTTCCAGGCGTCATCGGAGGAGGCATGCGCCGCACCTGCCAGGCAAAGCAGTACGGCGGCAGTGAGAGGCTGGATTATTTTCCTGTTCATATCGGGTCTCCGTTGATCTCCATAATGGGCAAAGTGGTTTTCGGGGCGGGTATTCCCATTGATTTGCCCAGGCGATTTCTACGCACGACTCCAACCCTGCAACTGAGGCAAATTTTCCTCCGGCCGGTCGTTTTTTGATAATTCGCCGGTTGCCTCTCCCCCTTTCCCCTCCTATGTTCCGCCTCACCTGCCGAGACGCAATCTATTGCCAAGAGGAGATCTGACATGGCTTTCGAATTGCCTGAACTTCCCTATGACTACGAAGCGCTTGCTCCCTTCATGTCGAAGGAAACGCTGGAGTTCCACCACGACAAGCACCACAAGGCCTATGTCGACAACGGCAACAAGCTCGCCGCCGAAGCCGGTCTTTCGGACCTCTCGCTCGAAGACGTCGTCAAGAAGTCCTTCGGCACCAATGCCGGCCTCTTCAACAACGCGGCCCAGCATTACAACCACATCCATTTCTGGAAGTGGATGAAGAAGGGCGGCGGCGGCAACAAGCTGCCGGGCAAGCTCGAAGCGGCCTTTACCTCCGATCTCGGCGGCTATGACAAGTTCAAGGCCGATTTCGCCAATGCCGGCGCCACCCAGTTCGGCTCCGGCTGGGCCTGGGTTTCCGTCAAGAACGGCAAGCTCGAAATCTCCAAGACCCCGAACGGCGAAAACCCGCTCGTTCACGGCGCCACCCCGATCCTCGGCGTCGACGTCTGGGAACACTCCTACTACATCGACTATCGCAACGCCCGCCCGAAGTACCTCGAAGCCTTCGTCGACAGCCTGATCAACTGGGACTACGTCCTGGAACGCTACGAAGAAGCCACGAAGTAAGCGCTACCAGGCTCGCCGCCCTGGCGGCGATGTCCGTCCGCCTGTTTGAATTTGACACCCGGCGCCTCCAAAGCGCCGGGTGTTTTGTTTGGAGAGGCAAGCCGTCACATCCCTGTCACCAGCCGCTCCTAATCACGCTGCATGTCTTCCTCTGCTTCTCCCCTGTTCCGCTTCGGCATCATCGCCGACCCGCAATATGCGGCGATCGCGCCGCATGTGGCGATGGATCGTTATTACGCCAACAGCCTCGCCAAGGTCGCCGAGGCGATCGAGGTCTTCAATGGCGAGGAGCTGAGCTTTGTCATGACGCTCGGCGATGTCATCGACCGCAGCTTTTCAAGCTTCGACGATATCCTGCCGGTCTACGGCAAGCTCAGGCACGAGGCGCTCTTCCTGCTCGGCAATCACGATTTCTCGGTCTCTTCTGGGCATCTCGCCGAAGTCGCCGCGCGTCTCGGCATGCCGTCGCCCTATTACAGCTTCGTGCGCCACGGCTGGCGCTTTATCGTGCTCGACGGCAACGAGGTCAGCATCTTCGCACCGCCCGAAGGCCATCCTCATCGCGCCCTTGCCGCTGAGATGCTGGCGGAGCTGCAGGCAAAAGGTGCGAGGAATGCCCATCGCTGGAATGCCGCGCTGAGCGACGAACAATTCGCCTGGCTCGGCGATGAAATCGCAAAAGCGGCTGCGGCCGGCGAGAAGGTGATCGTCATGAATCACTATCCGGTGCATCCGCCCAGTGAGCACGGCATGTGGGACAGCGAACGCACCGTCGCGCTGCTCGCCTCCAGCAGCAATGTCGTCGCCTATCTCAATGGCCACGACCACGTCGGCAACTACGGCATGGCCGGCGCCTGCCACTTCCTCAATTTCAAGGGCGTGGTTGACACCGAGATGGAAAACGCCTTTGCGATCGTCGAGGTCTATGCCTCCAGAATCGAAATCCGCGGCTTCGGACGCGAGGTGAGCCGCACGCTGTCCATCTAGCTGATTGCCGGCTCAGCCGGCATCGCCTTCATTTCACTGATGTCGCGCTTCGGTGGTGTCCCGAACATGCGGGCATATTCGCGGCTGAACTGGGAGGCGCTCTCGTAACCCACCTGATAGGCCGCGTTTGCGGCGTTGAAACCATCGGTCACCATCAGCCGCCGGGCCTCGAGTAGCCGCAACTGCTTCTGATACTGCAGCGGCGTCATCGTGGTCAGGATTTTGAAATGCTGGTGGAAGGAGGAAGGGCTCATCCTGGCTGCCGCCGCAAGCTTTTCCACCCGGACGGCGTCCGCAAAATTACCGCGCAACAGGTAGATGGCCTCGGCCACGCGGCGCGTATGGCTGTCGGGCAATGCAAGCTTGCAGACCTCATCGCCATTTTTTCCGGAAAGCAACCAAAAACTGATCTCTCGCATGATTGCCGGATGAAGGATTGGGATCGCCTTGGGCGTTGCGAGCGTTCGGATCAGCCTCAGTATGCAGTCCTGCAGCTCGGGGCCGAATTCTTGTACGAAAACACCCGGCCCGCCGTCGCCTGCCGGCTTCGGCGGCGCATCCATCTCCTCCAGCACCTCGCGCAGGATAGTGACGTCGAGTTCCAAGTTGATGGCGATCATCGGCCGTTCGGCACTGGCTTTCGTCACCTGTCCGAAGGCCGGCATCTCGACGCTGATGATAAGCGCTTGCATCGCTTCGTAATCGAAAAGGCGGTCTCCGAACATGAGCTGCTTGGCGCCATCGACGATAATGCAGAGCGCCGGTCGGTAGATCGCCGGTTTCGGCATGGAGAGAGTGCTGGAACGCATCAGGAAAAAGCCGTCGATAGCGGTGGCAAAGAGGCCGTCACCGCCGCCATGTGCATCCATGTACCCATTGAGCGCCTGCTTCAGATCTGCGGACATCTTAGTCTCCAGTGAACGCGGGGTCGGTCTGCCGCGCCGGTGAGGATGATCTTAATCCCTCAGCCCGGCTGGGCAAGGCGTTTGGAGGAATAGGCAAGAAATTGCAGGGTTTCGGCATTCAGGATTCCAAGCTTGCGGCGCATAAACTGGTCTATCAAAACATCAGGAGTACCTGAAATGCCTAACCAGAATTCAACCTCGAAAATCGCAATCGTAACCGGCGGAAGCCGCGGCCTGGGCCGCAATACGGTCGTCCATCTGGCAAGGAGCGGCGTCGATGTGATCTTGACCTACAACTCGAACCGCGACGAGGCGGAGAAGGTCGTCGCTGAGATCGAGGCGCTGGGCCGCAAGGCCGCCGCACTTCAACTTGACGCCGGCAACGTGGCGGCGTTCGATGCCTTTGTCGAAAGTGTTCGCGAGATCCTCAAGGGCTGGGGGCGTGAGCACTTCGACTTTCTAGTCAACAATGCCGGCACCAGCTACCACGCCCCGATTTTGGAGACGACCGAAGCGGAGATGGACAAGCTTTACAACCTGCATTTCAAGGGGGTCTTCTTCCTCACGCAGAAGCTCCTGCCGGTGATCGAGGACGGCGGCCGCATCGTCAACCTCTCCAGCGGTCTTGCCCGCATGGCCATGGTCGGCGCTTCGGCCTACGGCTCGATAAAGGGCGCAGTCGAGGTGCTGACGCGCTACATGGCAAAGGAGCTTGGCCCCCGCGGCATTGCCGTCAATGCCGTCGCCCCGGGCGCCATCGAAACCGATTTCAGCGGCGGCATGGTGCGGGACAATCCGGAGATCAACCGTGCGGTCGCCTCCATGACCGCACTGGGCCGCGCCGGTGTCCCCGACGATATAGGGCCGATGATCGCTTCCCTCCTGAGCGATGCCAACCGTTGGGTCAACGCCCAGCGCATCGAGGTTTCGGGCGGCATGTCGCTCTGAATAATCGCGATTGGGCGAACAGCTACACGGCGATCGGTTTCTCTGTCCAGCCGCTGGTCCAGAGTTCCCGCAGCCGGTCGCCGTCGCCCTTGAAGAAATCCTCAGCTGTCGCACAGCGTTCCACCCGGTCGCTGCGGAAATTGCGGATCGCCTGGCGCAGCTCGCACCAGGCGACGATATTGGCGGTCTGCGAATAATAGATCAGCGCGACCGGCCGGATCGTCCGCTCGCTGGCGCGGCCGAGCTCGTCGCGATAGCCGAGCATCAGCTTGCGTTCGTCGCGGATCGCGCGGCGCACGATCGCCAGGTCGAAGCCCGCCGGCTGCGCGATCGAGCCCCAGGCGTAAAGCGCCTTGTTGTCCATCGCCTGGCGCAGGGGCGCCGGCACGGCGCCTGATATCTTCCGGTTGACCCGGCGCGCGGCCTGCTTCAGCTCCTCGTCCGCCGTCCGTTCGAGCAGCGCCAGCGACAGCACGATCGCCTCCATCTCCTCGATCGAGAACATCAGCGGCGGCAGGTCGAAGCCCGGCCGCATGATGTAGCCGATGCCGCGCCCGCCTTCGATCGGCACCCGCATCGCCTGAAGGGCGGCGATGTCGCGATAGATCGAGCGCACGGTCACTTCGAGCGTCTCGGCCATCGTCGCCGCCGTCATCGGTTTTCTTGCCAGCCTGAGGATCTGAATGATCTCGAAAAGCCGCGAGGCCTTGCGCATTTAACCTCTCCCATCCGCCACGCTCCTGACAATACACTGTCAGTTGGGTTCCCGTATAGAGCCGCCTATCGGATTGAAATCAATCAGGGTCTTTTGAAAACGGCCCGCAGAACCCAAGGCGGTAACTGACATGAACTACCACGAAAACCTCTGGCTCTTCTTCACCCTTCTCGTCGGCATCATCATCGTGCCGGGTATGGACATGCTCTTCGTGCTCGCCAATTCGCTGACCGGCGGCGTCAAGCGCGGGCTGGCGGCGACCGGCGGCATCATGGCCGGCGGCGCCGTGCATTCGGCCTATGGCGCGGCTGGGGTCGGCGTGCTCGTCACCATGCTGCCGCAGCTCTTCAACGTACTGCTGTTTGCCGGCGTCGCCTACATGATCTGGATCGGTATTTCGCTGATCCGCAGTTCGATCACCGTCGAGGCGGTCGAGCCGGGAACCGCACGCTCCGGCTGGCGCGCCTTCCGCCAGGGCGCTGTCACCTGTCTCGTCAATCCGAAGGCCTATATTTTCATGTTCGCTGTCTATCCGCAGTTCCTCAGGCCGGAATATGGCCCGATCTGGATGCAGGGACTGATCATGGGCGTCATGACTGTCGTCACCCAGTTCGCCATCTACGGCACGCTGGCGATGACGGCCGGCCGCAGCCGCGACCTGCTCGTCGCCAACCCTGACGTCACGGCCTTTGTCGGCCGCTTCGCCGGACTGCTGCTGGTTGCCGTCTCCGCCTTCAGCCTCTGGCAGGGGTGGAAAAGCGCCTGAACCGCCACTGCATGTCGCCCGGAAGTGTGCAGCGGTTCCGGGATAACGACATACATAAAAGCAGAGAACGGCCTATCACATTGTTTTTATGACAATCCGGCAAAAAGTGACTGTCTGCCGCCGTGGATTTTGTCATGCTCCCGGTGCAGATTGGCCATCGGCCAGCTTGGCCGAGGAAAAAGGGAGAGAAATATGAATTGGAAAGCAGCAGCTGCGGCTGTAGCGATCGCCGGCATGGCCTTCAGTTCGGTGACCGCCGCCGACGGCACCCATGATTCGCGCATTGCGCTGATGAAGCAGATCGGCGGTTCGGCTGGCGCGCTGGCGGCCATCGCCAAGGGCACGAAGCCTTACGACGCCGAGGCGGTGAAGGCGGCACTGACGACGATTGCCGCAACGGCCAAGGTTTTCCCCGATCAGTTCAAGCCGGGCACGGAGACCGGCGACAAAGAGGCGAGCCCGAAAATCTGGGAAAACATGGACGACTTCAAGGCGCGCGCCGCCAAGCTCTCCACTGACGCCGAAACTGCGCTCGCCCAGCTTCCGGCCGATCCTGCGGCCGTCGGCGCCACGATGAACACGCTTGGCGCCAATTGCGCGGGCTGTCACAAGGCCTATCGTATCAAGGAGTGATAGGCCGGCCTGAGCAATTCCAGCAAAGGTGCGCGGCTTGCTTCCGCGTGACGTGGGGGAAATGGAACGCTCGGGACCCGCGATCCGTGCCGGGCTTGCCGCCGGCGCGGATCGCTTTATGTGGGACCGACGGCGGCAACATTGGCAAAAGGAGAGGCGGCGCATGGTCCGCAGGTTCATCCGGGTACTGCTCTGTCTGATCGGCGTCGCTGTGCTCGGCGGGGGCGCCTTCTATCTCGTCACCGCACCCGATCCGCTGCCGGAGAGCCATTGGGCGGGTCTCGGCGCGCCGGATCCGGCAAATGGTCAGATGGTTTTCTGGGCGGGCGGCTGCGTCAGCTGTCATGCCGCACCCGGGTCCGAAGGCGATGCAAAGCTGACGCTTTCAGGCGGCCTGGCGCTGAAGAGCCCTTTCGGGACCTTCCACGTGCCGAACATCTCACCCGATGAAAAAGCCGGCATCGGCACCTGGACGCTTGCCGAGTTCGGTAATGCGATGAAGCGCGGCGTCGGCCCGGGTGGCGAGCATCTCTACCCGTCCTTTCCCTATGGCTCCTATTCCCGCATGAGCGACAAGGACGTCAACGATCTCTATGGCTTCCTGAAAACCCTGCCGAAGAGCGCAAACGTGGCGCCGCCGCACGAACTGCCGTTCCCCTTCAACATCCGGCTGGCGCTCGGCGGCTGGAAATTTCTCTATCTCAACGACCAGCCGCGCGTCGCCCTGGCAAAGAGCGACGACAAGATCAAGCGCGGGCAATATCTCGTCGAAGGCCCCGGCCATTGCGGCGAATGCCATACGCCGCGTGATGCGCTCGGCGGCTTCAAGGCGGATCAGTGGCTTGCCGGCGCGCCCAATCCGGAAGGCAAGGGTCGCATACCCAATATCACCCCGGCTTCCGAGAGCATCGGCGGCTGGAGCGAGGCCGATATCGCCAGTTATCTCGAAACCGGCTTCACCCCCGATTTCGATTCCGTCGGCGGCTCGATGGTCGATGTGCAGCAGAACATCGCCCATCTGCCGGCCTCCGACCGTGAAGCGATCGCAGCCTATCTGAAGGCCGTGCCGGGACGCTAGAGCATGTTGCGAGCAACGACATGCGTAAAAACAAACATCCGAAGCGCGTCGCATGAATCAAGTTTGATGCGACGCGCGCTTTAAAGTGCGGTTGTGCTTGGCGCTTTCGCAGGGTCCCACGCCTGTTTATAGGGAGGTGGGACCCGGCATCAGATCATAGGGATGGCGCCAGCCGGGCATCGTGCTGATACGATCTTTCCAGGCTGCGATAGCCGGGAAGGCGCTGTGATCTATCCCGGTTTCCTCCGGCATGAAGACGTAGCCCGCCAGAGAGAGGTCTGCGATCGTCAGCCGATCGCCGACCATGAAGGCCTGGTGCGCCAGATGTTCGTCAACAATGGCATAGGCAGCTTTGGCCCTCAGTCTCAAAAACTCGACGACGGGCGTCTCGCCGCTCTTCTGGAGGCCATACATGAACCTCAGCGTCGCGTAATAGCTCGTGAATTTGTGGTTGTCGAAAAGAATCCAACGCATGATGTCACGTCGCTCTTCGGCTGTCTGCGCCCCGAAGTGGCCTGTCACCTCTGACAAATAGTCCAGGATAATCCCCGATTGGCTGATCTTCGTTTGGCCGTGCTCGAGCACAGGGGCTTCGCCCTGCTCGTTTATGGTTTTTCGCCATGCTTCAGTGCGTGTTTCGCCGCCGAGATAGTCAACGAAAATGCTCTCCCACTCGATGCCGGCAAGTGTGAGGAAGAGCGCGACCTTGTAACAGTTCCCCGAGAGAGCGAAGCAATGTAGTTTGAAATCTGGCATGAAAGCTCCTCATGCAATTCGAGAATTGTCAGTAGGCTGAAACCGGTCCCTACATAAACCCGATCGGCCGCTTCATGACCTCCAGCCCTGAAGCGCGTCGCAATCTTTCAGATTTGCTCGTCGCGCTTTAGGCCTTTATGTCAACGCATCCTGTTATCGCAACACCGCTCACACTTTGCGCGACGCGCTTTAGGCGATCGATTGCATGTAGCGCATGCCGGTCACTGGCCGCGGGGTGAAATCCAGCTGTTCGTAGAAGCGGTGCGCCAGCACGTTTCCGGTGGCGGCGCTGACGGAGAGGTAGCCGCAGCCGGCATTGCGGGCGGTCTCGCGCGCCCGGTCGACGAGCAGCTGGCCGGTGCCGTGGCCGCGATGGCCGTCGCGCACGAAGAGATGGTGCAGGTCCATGCCGCGCTTGCCTTCCTGCGCCCTGTAGAGCGGCACGAGAATGGCGTAGCCGATCAGACCTTCGCTGGTCTCGGCGACGAGCGCATTGATCCAGGGCAGGGGCCCGAAGAGGTCGCGCTCCAGCTGCTCCGGCGTTGTGGCAGCCGCATCGCCGTGATGGGCGGCAAGCAGGGCGATCATCTCGCCGAGTTCGGGCAGGTCGCGCGGCTTGGCGGCGCGGATCGTCACCACCGATGGGCGCATCAGTGAAATTTCGCTGTCTTCGATTTCGGTCATGGTCTTCGCGTCCTTTGATAGTCTGCCGTCAGGACGCTGCCGATACAACAAAGCCGCCTGACGGCGGCTTGTTGACAATATGATCTTGTCCGGCCGCCCTTTACAGGTACAGCCAAAAATACGAGCGGCTCTGGTGCGCGTTCTTGATCATGGATCATAGATCGTCGGAAACGCGGGCTTTGTCAATGGCGGATCAAGCCCATCACCGGCATTGAGCCTCGGCTTCAGCCTTGATACTATACCCCCCTATGTTATATGAAAGCCCATCATGTCCCACACCACCCTGCAGAAAAAGAAGCTCGTCGCCCGCATCAGCCGGCTGAAGGGGCAGATGGAGGCGGTCGAGCGCGCGCTCGAGGCCGAGCGCCCCTGCGGCGAGATCCTGCAGTTGCTCGCCTCGATCCGCGGCGCCCTCACCGGGCTGACCGGCGAGGTGCTCGACGATCACCTGCGCGAGCATGTGCTGAATGCCGCTGATGATGCGGCCAGGGCAGAGGCGGTCGAGGAAATATCCGAAGTCTTGAGAACCTATATGCGCTAGAGCAATTCCAGGAAAAGCGTGAAGCGGTTTTCCCAGGCAAAGCGCGTAGCGATTTTGCCGAGAATTGCGTAAAAACAAAGAGTTATGGCGACGAAGGAGCCTGTCATGAGTGCCGGAATCGACAAAGTTGGAATTGATGCCCTGGAACACGATCACGTCTTCCTCGGCACTGATCATGCACGCAACGAGCGGCGCATCTGGCTGGTGATTGCGCTGACGGCGGTGATGATGGTGGCGGAAATCGCCGCCGGCACCGTCTACGGCTCCATGGCGCTCGTCGCCGATGGCTGGCACATGTCGACCCATGCCAGCGCACTGCTGATTTCCGCACTCGCCTATCTCTTCGCCCGCCGGCAGGCGCGCAATCCGCGTTTCACTTTCGGCACCGGCAAGCTCGGCGATCTCGCCGGCTTCGCCAGCGCCATCGTCCTCGCGCTGATCGCCCTGCTGATGGCCTGGGAGAGCCTGCTGCGCCTTTCCAATCCCGTGCCGATCGGCTTTGCCCAGGCAATCGCCGTGGCGGTGATCGGCCTTGCCGTCAATCTGGTGAGCGCCTGGCTGCTGGCCGGCGGCGGCCATGTCGCGCATGGCAATCATGCGCATCACGGGCATGGTAATCATGCCCATGCCCACGGCCATCATCATCACGGACATGGCGATCATGCCCATCACGCAAAGACCGGCGACAACAACATCCGCGCCGCCTATCTGCATGTCATCGCCGATGCCCTGACCTCCGTGCTCGCCATCGCGGCGCTGACGCTCGGCAGTCTCTACGGTTGGCTCTGGCTCGATCCCCTGATGGGCATCGTCGGCGGGCTGGTGATCGCCAACTGGTCCTGGAGCCTGATGAGATCCTCGGGCGGCGTCCTTCTCGATGTCGTTCCCGAAGGCGAGACGCTGCCGGCGGAAATCCGCGGCGCCATCGAGACGGAGGGCGACCGGATCACCGATCTGCATGTCTGGCAGGTCGGCCCCGGCCATCATGCCGCGATCGTCGCCGTCCTCACCTCGCAGCCGCGAGACCCGGCTTTCTACAAGGGCAGGCTTTCGGCGCTGGAGGAATTGTCGCATGTAACGGTCGAGGTGACGCGCGCGGCGTGATCGGCGCGGGCGGAGACGCTCGGCGGACGACAAGATCGCTCGGCGGACGATTAACATCGCTCGGCGGACGATTAACATCGCCGCGGGGACGACAAGTCGCCGCAATCGCTGCTTAGCTCTGTCCTCCTGATTCGCCGGAGGATTTCATGGATCTCAGTCTGACCCGCCGCATGCTGATAGGCTCGGCATTGTGCCTGCCCGTGCTGACGCTTCGAGCCAATGCCGAGGAGGGGGCCAAGGAGAGTGCCAAAGAGAGTGCCGGCGAGGGCGACGACAATATCGAACACCGCCTTGCCGCATTGGAAAAACGCACCGGCGGCCGCCTCGGCGTCTCGGTGCTCGACACCGATACGAGCATCTCCTTCGGCTATCGCGGCAGCGAGGCCTTCCCGATGTGCAGCACTTTCAAGGCGCTGGCCGCCGCTTTCGTGCTTGCCCGGGCCGATAAGGGCGAGGAGAACCTCGACCGGCGGGTGACCTACGGCAAGGACAAGCTCGTCGATTATTCGCCGCTCAGCGAAAAACATGCCGGCACTGATGGGATGACCGTCGCCGAACTCTGCGAGGCGGCGGTGACCGTCAGCGACAACACAGCCGGCAATCTGCTACTCGAAAGTTTTGGCGGGCCGGCGGGCCTGACCAACTGGCTGCGCTCGATCGGCGACGGCACGACCCGTCTCGACCGCACCGAACCGACGCTGAACGAGGGCCGGAAGGGTGATCCGCGCGACACGACGACCCCGGATGCGATGCTCAACACGCTCGGCAATCTGACGCTCGGCTCGGTCCTCGCCGAAGCCTCCTGCGACAGGCTGATCGCCTGGCTGGTGACGAGCACGACCGGCAAGGAGCGGCTCAGGGCCGGCCTGCCGGCGGATTGGAAGGTCGGCGACAAGACCGGCACCGGTCCGAATGGATCTCTCGGCGATATCGCGGTGATCTGGCCGCCCGATCGCGGCCCGATCGTCGCGGCCGTCTATATCAGCGAGACGACCGTGCCGGTAAAGGAGCTCAACCCGCTCTTTGCCGAAGTCGGCCGCATGATCGTCGAGATGGTGTGAATCATAAAAAATGCGGCGGAGAAGGCTCTCCCGCCGCATGCTGTCGATCTTTCAGTGGCTCAGGCGGCGGTGATATCGTCTGCCGTCTCGGTGCCGTCATCCTCGATGCCGGCCATCTCGCGCTTGATCTGGTCGGCGATTTCCTTCTCGATTGCTGCGCGCTGGTCGGCCGGCATGGCGGCCAGATCGGCCTCGGTCAGATCGTGCTGCTCGAGGTAGCGGGCCCGGATATATTCCGCCGGCGTCATGTTGCCCCATTTGGAGAATTCGTCGACCAGGGAGTCATGCGCAGCGCTTGCCGCCACTTCTTCGTCGGAGGGCGGGTTGATATAAGGGCCTTCGCTGCTTTGAAGAGCCCAGATCGTATTGGCGATCGAAGGCGGCGTGCTGCTGGGCTCGAGACCGGGCGCGGTATTGCGCGCTGTTTTGGTGAAGTCCGTCGTCTGCTGATTCTTGGATTTGGCCGGCTGATCGAAAAGGCCGCCGATGCCGTAATAGTTGCGAATATTGCTAGAGATTTCCATAAAAACTCTCCCCGAAAACCGGGGAGAGAATGAAGCGGTAAACCTGCGCAGAGCTTGCGGGAAGCTTGGTGTCACGGCAACGTATAGGCGATCACATAATCGCCGGGCGTGGTGCCGACCGAGCCGTGGCCGCCGGCGACCATGACGACATATTGCTTGTTGTCATCGGTCATATAGGTCATCGGCGTCGCCTGGCCGCCGGCGGGAAGCCGTCCCTGCCAGAGCTCCCGGCCACTCGTCACGTCATAGGCGCGCAGGTAGTTGTCGACCGCGGCCCCCAGGAAGGCGACGCCGCCCTTGGTCAGCATCGGCCCGCCGATGCCGGGCACGCCCACCTTGAAGGGCAGGGGCAATGGCGTCATGTCGTGGACGGTGCCGTTCTTGTGCATATAGGCGATCTTGCCGGTGCGCAGGTCGACGCCGGCGACATAACCCCATGGCGGCGCCTGGCAGGGGATTTGGAGCAGCCCGAGGAAGGGACCCATGAAGACGCCGTAGGGCGCGCCGTCATTGCGGTTGAGCCCCTGTTCGCTGCCCTTCTCGTCCTGGCCTCTCGGAGGAATGTCGGCGGCCGGCACCAGGCGCGAGGTAAAGGCGAGATAGGTCGGCATGCCGAACATGATCTGCCGCTCCGGATCCACCGCCACCGAGCCCCAGTTGAAGGTGCCGAAATTGCCGGGATAGACGATCGTCCCTTTCAGCGAAGGCGGCGTAAAGCGGCCCTCATAGTGGTAGCGGTGGAAGTCGATGCGGCAGGCCATCTGATCGAACAGCGATACGCCCCACATGTCTCTTTCCTGGAGCGGCTTTGGCGAGAAGGTGAGGTCCGAGATCGGCTGCGTCGGCGAGGTATGATCGCCCGAGACCGCGCCGCCTGGCGCTGGTATTTCCTTGATCGGGATGATCGGCTCGCCGCTGCGCCGGTCGAGCACATAGATATCGCCCTGTTTGGTCGGGCCGACCAAGGCCGGAACCACGGTGCCGTCTTGCTTCGTCAGGTCGATCAGCGCCGGCTGGGCCGGCACGTCCATGTCCCAGAGATCGTGATGCACTGTCTGGCGCACCCAGCGCAACTGGCCGGTGGCGATATCGAGCGCGACGATAGAGGAGGAGAATTTCTCGACATTGTCGCTGCGGCCGATGCCGATCTGGTCGGGTACTTGGTTGCCGAGCGGGATGTAGACCATGCCGAGCGCCTCGTCGACGCTGAAGACCGACCAACTGTTCGGCGAGTTGGTCGTATAGGTCTGGCCCTCGGTGATCGGCGTCGTCACATCGGGATTGCCGGAATCCCAATTCCAGACCAGGGCGCCGGTATTGATGTCGAAGGCGCGGATGACGCCGGATTGCTCCTCAGTCGAATAATTGTCGTTCACCGCCCCGCCGACGATGATTTTGCCCGCCACCGCGACCGGCGGCGAAGTGGAATAATAGTATCCGGCCGGGTTGAACCGCATGCCGGTTTCCAAATGCAGCACGCCCTGGTCGGCAAAGCTGGTGCAGACCTTCCCGTCCGCCGCATCGAGCGCGATCAGCCGGGCGTCTGAGGTCGGCAGGTAGACGCGCTCGGCGCAGGGCTGGCCGGCGGCAACGGTTGGATCGGCATAATAGGTGACGCCGCGGCAGGTCTGATGCTGCCGGTCGGGGTTCATGCCCGAGTTGGCGTCGTATTTCCATTTCTCCTTGCCGGTCTTGGCGTCGAGCGCGATCGCCCAGTTATGCGGCGTGCAGAGATAGAGCGTGTCCTTCACCTTCAGCGGCGTCACCTGATAGGTCGTCTCGCCGACATCGTCCGGCCGCTTGACGTCGCCGGTCTGGTATCGCCACGCTTCCTTGAGGGTGGAGACGTTTTCGGCGGTGATCTGGTCGAGTGGCGAATAGCGCTGGCCGAAGGGCGTGCGGCCGTATTGATGCCATTCGCCGTCCGGGACGCTGCCGCCGAAGGCGGGATTGGCGGCGACCGTATCCTTGGGCAGCTCGCCGGCGAGATCATGGGGGTCAGTCGTCATCGAATAGAGGGCGACAAGGATGGCGAGAATGACAGGCGCGGCGAGCGGCCAGGGGTTTGCGGCATAGGTGATGCCCGTTGGGCTGCGCAGGCCAAGCGGCCGGCGGATCCATGGCGTCAGCAGCCAGAGCCCGAGCAGGATGATCATGCCGCCGCGGGGCCCAAGCTGCCACCAGTCGAAGCCGACCTCCCAAATCGCCCAGGCGAGTGCTGCGACGACGAGCACCGCATAGACCCAGAGCGCCACCGCCTTGCGCATCAGCAGCAGCCCGGCGGTAATCAGGAACATCAGCCCGGCGAACAGATAGAAGACGCTGCCGCCGAGCGTGACGAGCCAGAGCCCGCCGCCGCTGAGAGTGAGCCCGACGATGATGAAGAAGATGGAGGTGACGATGATCGCCATAAGGCTGTCTCCCGCTGAGGTTAGCCGGGCTGAAGGATCGGCGGAAAAGTCCCGCCGATCAGGCAGATAGCGCGAAGGAGATGCCTTTCAACGGCCACAATTGCCGCAGGGGCTACAGCGCCACGCGTCTTTTAAGACGCGCAAAGGACGCTGTAACACTTTGAATGCTGCATAACTTTAGCCTTAAATCGATTCCGATTTAAGGAATTATGCAGTCGGTCCGGATGCACCGAACTGGGCTTGATGCAGCCTGGCGTAGCCGCCTTCGCGCGCCAGCAACTGGCTGTGCGTGCCCTGTTCGACGATGCCTGACGTTCCCACTACGACGATGCGGTCGGCGTTGCGGATGGTGGCGAGTCGATGGGCGACGACCAGCGTGGTGCGTCCCTTGGAGAGCGCCGACAGCGACTGCTGGATGGCATATTCGGTCGCCGAATCGAGCGCCGAGGTGGCTTCATCGAGGATGAGGATCGGCGGATTTTTCAGGAAGATGCGGGCGATCGCCAGGCGCTGCTTCTGCCCGCCGGAAAGCTTGACGCCGCGTTCGCCGACGACGGTATCGAGCCCGTTCGGCAGCGACAGCACGTATTCGTCGAGGGCGGCGCGCCGCAACGCGTCGATGATCGCCGCGTCGTCGGCGCCAAGCCGGCCATAGGCGATATTGTCGCGGATGGTGCCGCCGAACAGGAAGACGTCCTGGGCGACGATGCCGATCTGCGAGCGCAGCGACTTCTGGGTCATGTCGCGGATGTCGATGCCGTCGATCAGGATCGAGCCGGAATCCACCTCGTAAAAGCGCGGCAGCAACGAGCAGATCGTGGTCTTGCCGGCGCCGGACGGACCAACGAAGGCGATCGTCTCGCCGGCCGCGATCGAGAGTTCGAGCCCGTCGAGCACCTTGCCGTCGCCGGTATAGCCGAAGCTCACATTGCTGTAGACGATGTTGCCGGTAAGGTGATCGACGCTGGTCGCGTTCGGCCGGTCGGCGATATCTGGGGCGGTGTCGATCAGCTGCGTGAAGCGCTTGAAGCCGGCGATGCCCTTCGGATAGCTCTCCAGCACCGAGGTGATCTTGTCGATCGGCCGGAAGAACACATTGACCAGCAGCAGGAAGCCGACAAAGCCGCCATAGCTGAGTTCGCCCGATATGACGAACCAGGTTCCCGATATCATCACCACCAGTTGCACGAAGCGCGTGCTGAAATAGCTGAGCGTGATGCTGGCGGTCATATAGGCATAGGCGTTGAGTTTGGTTGCCCTGTAGCCCTCGTTGTTGCGGGCGAACAGATCGCGTTCGTGATCCTCGTTGGCGAAAGCCTTGACGACGCGGATGCCGCCGACGCTTTCATGCACGCGTGTATTGAACTCACCGACCTGCCGGAACAGGTCTCGCCAGCTGAGCGTCATCTTGGCGCCGTAGCGGCTGACTAGCCAGGTCATGAACGGCACGATGGCGGTCGTCAGCAGCGCCAGCTTCCAGTGCACGGTGAACATCAGGATGAAGGCGCCGATGAAGGTCATGATCGCGATGAACAGGTCTTCGGGACCGTGATGGGCGACTTCGCCGACTTCTTCGAGGTCCTTGGTCACATGGGTGATCAGATGGCCGGTCTTGTTGTTGTCGAAATAGCGGAAGGACAGCTTCTGGATATGGTCGAAAGCCTGCCGGCGCATATCGGTCTCGATGCCGATTCCGAGCGCATGGCCCCAATAATTGACCACCGCCATCAGCGCCGTGTTGAACAGGTAGATGACCAGCAGCAGCCCGGCCGTCGCCGCAATCAGCCACCAGTCCCGCTGCGGCAGCAGGGTGTCGACGAAGAGCTTGACGGCGATAGGAAAGCCGAGTTCCAGCAGCCCGGCAACGACCGCGCAGCCGAAATCGAGAAAGAACAATTGCTTGTAGGGACTGTAATAGCGAAAGAATCTGAGCAGCATGGACGGCCCCACGGGAAATGCGGAAGGAGGCGCCGCTCCTCGTCAAGGACGCTGTAGCGGCGGCGATCCTGCAAGGACAGCCCTTTTCGTCGCAGGCCGGATGGAAGCGGATCGCTGTGGCGCAACTGCCGCACCGAAAACGATCGAAGCGCCTGTCACGTTCCGCAGAAGGTCGCAAGCACCCGTTCGTCGGGCTTCGGCGGTTCCCGATAGGCAACAAAGCCCGGCTGGTCCTCATAGGGTTTCGAAAGCACGCTCAGCAGCGCCTCGAACAGCGAAAAATCGCCATTCTCGACGGCGGCCTCGATCGCCTGTTCGACGCGGTGATTGCGCGGAATGAAGGCCGGATTGACGCGGCGCATGGCAATGGCGCGCTCGGTGGCCGTCTGCGGATCGCGTGACAGCCGCTCGCGCCACTGCGTAAGCCACGCGCCGCGGGCGTCCGGCTCGCGGAAACTCGCCGCAAATTCAGGCTCTGCGGCATCATCGCCGGCAAGATCCGATAGCCGCCGGAAGGTCAGGGTGAAATCGGCGCCCTGCGCCTGCATCAGTGACAGTAACGCCTGCACCAGGTCGAGATCGCCGTCCTCTTCGCCGGCAAGGCCGATCTTTTCGCGCATGCCGGCCAGCCAATGCGCCTGGAACCGTTCACCGTAACTCTTTATCACGATATTGGCCTTGTCGACCGCGCCGTCGGGCTCGGCGTCGATCAGCGGCAGCAGCGTTTCGCCGAGCCTTGCGAGGTTCCATTGGCCGATGCCGGGCTGGTTGGCATAGGCGTAACGACCATGCTGGTCGATCGACGAAAAAACGGTCGCCGGATCATAGGCATCCATGAAAGCGCAGGGGCCGAAATCGATCGTCTCGCCGGAGACGGTCATATTGTCCGTGTTCATCACGCCATGGATGAAGCCGACATGCAGCCAGCGGGCAATCAGCGCCGCCTGGCGTTCGGAGACCGCTTCGAACAGCGCGAGATAGGGGTTCTCGGCTTCTTTCAATGCCGGATAGTGCCGGTCGATCACATAATCGGCCAGAGCCCGCACGCCGTCGGTATCGCCCCTGGCTGCGAAGTACTGGAAGGTGCCGACGCGGACATGGCTGGCCGCGACGCGGGTGAAAACCGCGCCCGGCAGCACCTCTTCGCGATAGACCGGCTCGCCTGTCGTCACCGCCGCCAGCGCCCGCGTGGCGGGAATGCCGAGCGCGAACATCGCTTCGCTGATGATATATTCACGCAAGACCGGCCCGATTGCCGCCCGCCCATCGCCGCGGCGCGAAAAAGGCGTTGGTCCGGCGCCCTTCAGCTGGATGTCGTAGCGCTTGCCGCTGCGGCCGACCACCTCGCCGAGAAGGATCGCCCGCCCGTCACCGAGCTGCGGCGAGAAGCCGCCGAACTGGTGCCCGGCATAGGCCATCGCCAGCGGTTCGGCCCCTTCGGGAACGAGATTGCCGGAAAAGATCGCCGCGCCATCGCGGCGCAAGGCCTCGACATCGAGCCCGAGTTCGGCGGCGAGCGCCTCGTTGAGCTTGATCAGCCAAGGCTCCGCCACCGCGGTCGGCGCTTGCGCCGCAAAGAAGTGGGGCGGCAAACCGACATAGCTGTTGTCGAACGGAAAGGCCGCACCGGGCCGGTTTTTCTGCAGGGCGGAGGTCATGGTTCATAGGTAGGGCCGGGGTGTCTGTGGCGCAAGCCGGACATTCACGAAGATCGAACCGATGCAAGGAATCGTGACCTGCCTTTACCTCTCGTCAAAGCAGCTTTGCCATAAACGACATAGCGCCGCCATGATCGCGGGCGTATAGCAAATCGTCTCCCCTTGGCTTTACGCCATGTCATCCCCCGCGGCCTTGCTGCCTTTGTGTGCTCCGCCGCGCCACCGCGAGTGATCCCGGACGATGTCGGATCAGATTTACCAGGCGCCGATGGTTCGGCGCGCCACGCCCAATTTTCGGGTGATCGCGATGATTGTCGCGAGTGCGATGCTGATGGAAAACATCGATGCGACCGTGCTTGCGACCGCGCTGCCCACCATGGCGCGCGATTTCGGCGTCGGCGCCCCGGCCATGTCGATCGCCCTGACTTCCTATCTCTTGAGCCTTGCGATCTTCATCCCGGCAAGCGGCCGGATGGCCGACAGTTTCGGCTCCCGCACCGTTTTCCGCTCGGCGATCGCCGTCTTCGTCGTCGGCTCCATCCTCTGTGCTCTGGCGCCGACGCTGTCCTTCCTGGTGCTGGCGCGGCTGCTTCAGGGCATAGGCGGCGCGATGATGATGCCGGTCGGGCGCCTGGTGCTGATGCGCAGCGTCGACCGCAAGGATATGGTCAGCGCCATGTCCTGGCTGCTCGTACCGGCGCTGATCGGCCCGATTGTCGGCCCGCCGCTCGGCGGCTTCATCGTCACCTATCTCGACTGGCGCTGGATCTTTTATATCAACGTGCCGATCGGCATCATCGGTATGATCTTCGTCTCGATCTACATCGACGAGGTCAAGGGCAAGGCAAGTGGTCCGTTCGATACGATCGGTTTCGTCCTCTCGGGCATCTCGCTCGGTTCGCTGCTCTTCGGCTTCGAAATGTCGAGCCATGAGGGTGAGGGTGCGTTTTCGATCTTCCTGATCGCCATCGGCCTGCTCTTCGGCATCGCCTATCTCAGGCATGCCCGCAAGCATCCGTCGCCGATCATGGATTTCTCGCTGATGAAGGTGCCAAGCTTCGGCACGTCTGTCATTGCTGGTTCCCTGACCCGCATCACGCAAGGGGCGCAGCCCTTCCTCCTGCCGCTGCTCTTCCAGATCGGCTTCGGCCTGTCTGCCGCCGCGGCCGGCCAGATCATCATCGCGACCGCGCTTGGCGCTCTCGCCATGAAGCCGATGGCCAAGTTTGTCTTCCGCCGGCTGGGCTTCCGCAGAAGCCTCATCCTCAACGGTATCCTCGGGACGATCGGCTATGGCCTTTGTGCCGCCTTCCGGCCGGACTGGCCGATGCCGCTGATCTTCGTCGTCCTGGTGCTCAGCGCCTTCTTCCTGTCGTTCCAGTTCACCGCCTATAACACCATTGCCTATGACGAGATCAGCAAGGAGCGGATGAGCTCGGCCACGAGCTTCTACACCACCTTCCAGCAGCTGATGCTGTCACTCGGCATCTGCATCGGCGCCTTGGCGCTGCACGGCTCCATGGCTTTGTCAGGCACTGAGACGCCGGCTCTTGGCGATTTCTCGGCCGCCTTCATCGTCGTCACGATCATCTCGATCACCGCCACCTTTTGGAACCTGCGCTTCTCGCCGACCGCCGGCGAGGAGATCACCGGCTATAGGGCGAAACAGAGGAAGGGCGCCGTCGCCGAAAGCTGACGCCGCCCGCGGCCCGTCCACCGCCGTCGCCATTTCTGTTGTGCCGTGCCGGCACCCTCTGCCCTGCCGGATACAACATCTCCTCCCTCTCAGGTCGTCACGCCGCTTGCGGCAGGCATGCCTCGCAGATCGCCGCGATGTGGCGGTGGTCGGTGCCGCAGCAGCCGCCGAGCACGCGGAGCTCCGGCATGCGGTCGATGAGCGTGCGGTAGCGGCGGCCGAGATCTTCCGGATCGCCCGCATCCAGCGTCTCGCTATTGTCGAGCTGCTCATGGCTCATGGTCGAGGCATTGGCGCGGATGCCGGAAATGCGCCTCACCCAGGCGCTTCCAGGATCGAGCGCTGTTTCGAAATGCGTCGGGTGGGCGCAATTGATCATGTAATAGGCCGGCGCCCCGCCGGTCATCGCATCGGTCGTCTCGATGGCCTCCTGAATGCTGCGGCCCGTCACCAACCGGCCATCCGTCTCGAGCGTGAAGGAGATGGCCGAGGGCATGCCGAGCGCCTGTGCCGCCCGCGCCACGCCGATCGCCTCGTCGATATTGGTCAACGTGAAGGCGCTCACCATGTCGGCTTCCGTGCCGGCAAAAGCCCCGATCTGAAAGGCGTGGTAGTCTTCCGCTTCGGCCGCATCCATGAAGCCTGCCTTGTAGCCGTCGCCGCGCGGGCCGATCGCGCCGCTGATCACGATCGGTTGCTCCGGCCGTTCATAGGCGCTGCGCAAGCCGACCAGCAAGTCGATGGCCTCCTCGTTGACCGCCTTCAGGGCTTCGCTCGTATAGCCGAGCTTCTGCCCCCAGTCCGGATTGGCCCGCCATGTGGCGGTATCGAGCACGAAGCCAGTGCCGTGCCGCCGTGAGACATCGAGATAACGGCGATAGTAATTCCGCATGCGCTGCCGCCCGTCTTCGGAAGCCAGCAATATGAAGGCGGCGAAATGCGGAAGCTCGATCCCTTCCTGGAAGATCATCGTCGTTTCCATGCCGCCATCGGTAATGAAAGTGCCGCCTTTGAGCTGCGGCAAACAGTTTCTGTACTTTGCCATTGTTGAAGCCTCTCCCTCGCGGCAGCCGATTGGCTGCCGTCGATGAATGATGTTCTGGCGCTTAATCGGCTGCCAAACTAGGCGACTTGAGGTATACTCCAGGCGGTTGTGGCTTTTGCCGATTGATATCAATTGCTTGCTTCAACCGAGGCTGCCGGGGGCGGAGGCAGGTCTGATCGTGCGACGCGGAAAACTGTACCGCCGGTACAGGAGGGGACATGCGAAAGGGCGAGGAAACGCGGACCCGCATCCTCGATGTGGCCGAAGCGGCTGTCTTGCAGAAGGGTTTCGGCGGCACTTCCATCGAGGAACTGATCGCCGAGACCGGCATCACCAAGAGCGGCTTCTTCTATCATTTCAGGGACAAGAACGAGCTCGCCAAGGCGCTGCTCAACCGCTACATCGAAAATGACGAGCGCATCTACGACGAAATCTTCAGCCGCGCGCGCGAGCTGACCGGCGATCCGCTGCAATCCTTCCTGCTCGGCCTGAAGCTGCTTTCCGAATTGCTCTCCGACCTGCCGAACGGCCATCCGGGCTGCCTTGTGGCGGGCATCTGCTATCACGAGCGGCTGTTCGACCGGGAGATACAGGAGATCAACCGGAATGCGGTGCTTGCCTGGCGGCGCCGTTTTGGCCGCATGCTCCGGGAGATCATGGAGGTCTATCCGCCGCGCGAACCCGTCGACGTCGACCAACTCGCCGACATGGTGTCCTCCGTCCTGGAAGGCGGCATCGTTTTGTCGAAGACGCTGAAGGAGCCGAACACGCTGGCCGAACAGGTGCTGATGCTCCGCACTTTCGTGAAGATGCTCTTCCTGCCGGTGGCGGAGATGCCGAGGGCGTCGAGCGGTTCAGCCTTTCATGGAGGCGCAGAGCCGCACTAACTTTTTGGGCGTCAGTCCCCGTCCTCCAGCGCCGCCGCCATTTCCGCGAGCTTGCGCACGGTGTTGAGATTGCGCGACGTCCCCGACTTCACCGCCGGTAGTTTCAGCTTTGAGCGGCCGGAACCATTGGGGTAATGCACATAGATTTCGCGGCCGGCGAGTTTCGCCTCCTCGCCGTCGAGCGCCACCATCGTCTCCAGCGCATCGCCGGGCGCCTTTTCAGGCAGGAAGTAGACGAGCAGGAAGTTCGGCTTGGCATCGGGAAAGGGTGCGTTGGCAACGATTCCGTCGAGTTCCTTGCGGCTGCGCACCATCACGCCTGGCCGTTTGCCCATCGTCTTGCCGAGCGCCTCGTCGAGCCGCTCCTCCACCGTCTTTTCCGCCTCATCCGAGCGGAAAAGCACGTTGCCGCTCTGGATGTAGGTCTTGACGTCGGAAAAGCCGAGGCCTTCGCAGATCGCCTTCAGCTCGGCCATTGGCAAAGAGCCGGTGCCGCCGACGTTTACGGCGCGGAGGAGGGCGATATAGACGGGCATTTCTTTCTCCCTTGACCTCGTGCCGTGCCGGCCCCCCTCTGCCCTGCCGGGCATCTCCCCCACAGGTGGGGAGATTGGCTGGGCGCGATGGCTTCCCCAAACAACAGGCCGTCACATCAATCTTAAATCAGGGCGAGGCATGGCCTCCTGCCGATCTCCCCCCTCGTGGGGGAGATGCCCGGCAGGGCAGAGGGGGGTGCCGTGCCACTAGCACGCCCCCAACCCTTCACATCTTCCCAGCAACCTTGATCGCAAACGCATACTCGAACGCGATCTCTTCCAGCCGCTGGAAGCGGCCCGAGGCGCCGCCGTGGCCGGCGTCCATGTTGGTCTTGAGCAGGATCGGCGCGTTGCCGGTCGTCTTGTCGCGCAGCTTCGCCACCCATTTGGCCGGCTCCCAATAGGTGACGCGCGGGTCGGTCAGGCCGCCGAGCGCCAGGATCGGCGGATAGGCTTTTGCGCCGACATTGTCATAGGGCGAGTAGGATGCGATCTGCTCGTATTCTTCCTGGCTGTCGATCGGGTTGCCCCATTCCGGCCATTCCGGCGGGGTGAGCGGCAAAGTGTCGTCGAGCATGGTGTTGAGCACGTCGACGAAGGGAACGGCGGCGATGAGGCCGGCGAACTTCTCCGGCGCCATGTTGGCAACCGCACCCATCAGCATGCCGCCGGCCGATCCGCCCTCGGCGATGATCTTCGCGTAAGAGGTGAACTTCTGTTGATTCAGATAATCGGCCGCTGCGACGAAGTCCTTGAAGGTATTCGTCTTCTTGTCCATCTTGCCGTCTTCGTACCAGGAAAATCCCTTGTCCTTGCCGCCGCGGATATGGGCGATGGCATAGACGAAGCCGCGGTCGGCGAGCGACAGGCAGTTGGTGTTGAAGCCGGCTGGAATGGTGATGCCGTAGGCGCCATAGCCGTAGAGCAGGCAGGGGGCGCTGCCGTCGAGTGGGGTATCCCTGCGATAGAGCAGGGTGACCGGCACCTTCTCGCCATCCCATGCCGGGGCAAAGACGCGGCGGGTGACGTAGTCGTCGGGATTGTGGCCGGACGGCACTTCCTGCGTCTTCAATAGCGTGCGCTCGCGCGTCACCATGTTGTAGTCGTAGAGCTGCGACGGCGTCGTCATCGACGAATAGGAGAAGCGGATGATATCCGAGTCATATTCCGCCGCGCCCTGCAGCCCCAGTGAATAGGCTTCCTCGGCGAAGGCGATCGCATGTTCCTCGCCGGTCTCCCGATTGCGGATCATGATCTGCGGCAGCCCGTCCTTGCGCTCCAGCCACAGAAGATGGCGGGCATAGGCCATGTGGCTGATAACGAGCGTGCCGGGCTTGTGGGCGACCACTTCGCGCCAGTTCTCTTTCACCGGATTGTCGACCGGCGCTTCCATGATCTTGAAATCCTTGGCGCCGCCGTCATTGGTGAGGATGTAGAAGACGTCGCCGCCCTCGGTCAGCGAATATTCGATGCCCTCTTCGCGTGCCGCCACCAGTTTCGGCTCGGCTGTCAGGTCCTTGGTCGACAGCAGCCGGTATTCGCTGGTCTCGTGGTCGTGAATGTCAATATAGATGAAATCGTCGAGCAGCGAGCCGCCGACGCCCATGAAGAAGCCGGCATCCGCTTCCTCATAGACCAGCCGGTCTTCCGACTGCGGCTGGCCGAGAATATGGTGGAACACCTTCGACGGCCGGTGATTCTCGTCGAGCGCCGAATAGAAGAAGCTCTTGCCGTCGGGCGCCCAGACGCCGCCGCCGCCGGTATTCTCGATCCGGTCGGCAAGGTCTTGCCCGGTCTGGAAGTCGCGCACCTGCAGCGTGAAGAACTCCGAACCCTTGTCGTCATAACCCCAGATGCCGCGGTTGTGGTCGCTGGTATGGTCGAGGCCGGCGAGGCGGAAATAGGCCTTGCCGGCCGCCTCCTTGTCGCCGTCGAGCAGCACGGTGCGGATCGTCTCGTCGGCGACGTTGCCGTCGCGGGCGATGCGGAAAAAGCGCGGCTGTTCGCCGCCTGTGACATAGAAGGTGCCATAGGCATAGGCGCCATCCTTCATCGGCACCGAGCTGTCGTCTTCCTTGATACGGCCGCGCATTTCGGCAAACAGCACCTTCTGCAGCGGCTTGGTGTCCTCCATCGCGGCGTTCATATAGATGTTTTCAGCTTCGAGATGGCGGCGGATTTCAGGATCGAGGATCGACGGATCCTTGAACATCGCCTGCCAGTTATCGGCGCGCAGCCAGGCATAGTCGTCCGTGCGGGTAATGCCGTGGCGCGTATCGGAGATCGGCTTCTTCGGTGCGGCAGGCGGTGTCGGCAGGCTTTTGAAAACGGACAAGGAATGGCTCCGGGTCGGAATGCGGGTTGGCAAGAGATAGAGGCGCGCCGCCGCCGGATCAAGCGGCAAGGGTGCGACAAGGCCGCGGATGACCTTCCACAGACAAGGAGGACGCCCGGCCCACCTTGCCTTGATGTCACCACAATATTTAAGAAAGTCCGCTATCTCAGTGAATTTGCACGTGCCAAGCTCCCGGCAAGCTGTCGGCGGTAGGGTAAGAATTGCAGAACAGTAAGGGATTTTCACCGCAATGCCGAAACGTCTGGTCCTGTTTCTATCCCTCGCAAGCCTTGCTGCCCCCGCCTTTGCCGTCGATCCCGCCATCAAGAAGCAGCTGGAAAAACTCGATCCCTCGACCCGCCTGGAACAGAGCTGCGACACCGAGGCGATGAGCCGTATCAACAAGGACAGCACCGGCTTCAAGCCCGACAAGGTGATCGCTTACACCTTCAAGGACCCGATCCCCGGCGACAATTCGCTGGACGCGCCGGGTGCGGTCTTCCGCAGCAAGGGCGACTGGTACCATCTCTCCTACAATTGCATCACCGGTCCGCAGCATATCAACGTGCGCGAACTCAATTATGAGATCGGCGAGAAGGTGCCGCGCGAGAAGTGGGACAAGTACTATCTCTATGACTGATGCGGTGATTGATGCGGTCCTGCCCGTCCAAGCGGCTACGGTGACATCCGGCCGCATGGCGCCGGGAGAGAGCCGCCGCTAAAATCGGCAGCTCGAATCATAGAAATCCATTACATGAACCGCATCCTGCTCGCTTCGGCGTTCCTTCTCGTCAACATCTCCGCTGCATTCGCGGACGAAACCCCGTCAGCGCTGCCCGCCCCGGCCGCAGTCAGTCCGGTCGCGGCTGCAGTCAGTTCGGTCCCGGCTGCAGTCAGTCCGGTCCCGGCTGCAGTCAGTCCGGCCCCGAAGGCGTCGGCGCCAAAGCTTGTCGAGCCGCATCTGCACATCGCCCGCTCGAACCTTGTCGGCCACGCTCGCATTGCGCTCACCTTCGATGCCTGCATGGGGCAGGCGGACGAGCGCATCCTTTCGACGCTGGTGCGTGAACGCATCCCGGCAACGATCTTCGTCACCGCCCGCTGGCTGAAGCGCAATCCAGCAGCACTTGCCGTCTTCCTGCAAAACCCCGATCTCTTCGAACTCGAAAATCATGGCCAGAACCATATTCCGGCCGTCGACACGCCGACGCTGATTTATGGCATCGCGTCCGCCGGCTCGCCGCAGGCGGTGCGGCAGGAGGTCGAAGGCGGCGCTGCCGCCATGGTCGCAGCCGGCATCCCGGCGCCGCACTGGTTCCGGGGTTCGACCGCCAAATATGACCTGTCCGCCATCGGCGAGATTCGCGCCATGGGCTATCGCATTGCCGGTTATTCGGTAAACGGCGACGGCGGCTCGCTGCTTGGGGCTGTCATCACCGAAAAGCGCATCGCTTCCGCCAAGGACGGCGACGTCGTCATCTCCCACATCAACCAGCCGACCCATACGGCCGGCGAAGGGGTGGCGAAGGCGCTGGTCGATCTCAAGGCCAAGGGCACCCAATTCGTCCGCCTCCAGGATGTCGAGGACACCGGCGACGACAAAACGACCGAATAGAGCGTCCGAACCTCTTGCTTGTTTACCCCCGGAAAACGAATAATGCTGTTTTTGTTTGTTCGGTTGCGGGAACGTAGGGGAGCGCATGTCTCGTGCGGTTTGGAATGTCGAAAGTGAAATTCGAAATGAGCTTCATCCCGCGGAAGTGGTTGTCTGGACAGGGCAGCCAAGTGCCTGGGGAACTTTCGTTTTTAAATGTCCCGATGTGCTTTTTGGCGTGATCTTCGTGATCGTGGGTTCCCCCGCGCTGTTGTGGGCAAATAACGGGGTTATCAGCATCGATCAGCCAGCTGGAATCATGGGCATCATATTCCCCGGGATCTTCATGCTCATTGGCATCTCGACTATCGCGGGCGTGGTTTTCGATATGATCGCCACGAGTCGAACCGTTTACGCCGCCACCGATCGCAGGCTTCTCATCATTCGAAACATGATCAGGCGACGCGCGACGACGATAGCACCAACAGCCATCAACGTCGTGGAGGCCCGGGAAAAATGGGACCGCTCGGGAACCCTCACTTTCCGTCGGGAGGGAGACGGGGATAGCGTCAAAAAATTCGCCTTTATCGGTATCCCAAACGTTCGCGAAGTGGCTAAGCATGTTGAAGAGTTGCGAATGAGTGCAAGAAAACAAGCCAGCTAGACGACTGAAATTTCAGCGCCTTTGGCTTTCCGTCTCGCTTCTATGCATTCCCGAATGAAAGCGCGCCAAACCCGGCCCATCCCTGTCGAGCGCAAAATCTTCGAACCAGTCGCGATGCATGCCGGCCAGCATGGCGCCGATCATCTGCGCGGCGAGATAGGAAAAGGTGATGCCGTTGCCGCCGTAGCCATAGGCTGCGAAGACATGCGGCGTCTCCGGCACCGGGCCGATCAGCGGCAGACCGTCGACCGTCTCGCCGAAAGTGCCGCACCAGGCGTGTTCCACCCGCGTATCGGCTTTCGGCCACAGCCGCTTCATCTTCTCCTGGATTGCCATGGTCTTTGCCGGCAGCTTGCGGTCGCGCGCCTCCGCATCGATCGTCTCGTCATCTTCGCCGCCGGCGACGATGCGATTGTCCGCCGTCGTGCGCATGTAGAGATAGGGGTGGCTGTCCTCCCAGATCAGCGCCCTGTCACGCCAGAAATTTGCCGGGTCCTGCGGCACGGTGGCGAGCGCCCAGCTCGAAGTCGACCGGTGCAGCTTCGGCATGTCGAGGCCCGGCATCGAATAGCCGGTCGCCAGCACGACATGCCGCGCCTCGATGACGTGGCCTCCATCGGTCTCTGCCGTGACGTGGTCGCCTTCGCTGTGCAGCGCGGTCACGGAAGCGTCGAGCAGCCGCGCGCCGCGCCGCACCGCCATCTCAATCAGGGCCCAGGTCAGAAGCAGCGGATCGCACTCCGCCGAACCCGGCGAATAGATCGCGCCATCCCGGTCGAGTTCGAATTGTGTGAAGAGATCGGGATGTTCGAGATAGACACCGGGCAGGCCCGCCCGGCGGCGAAGCTGGCGCTCCTCCAAGAGGTCGCGTGCGCCTTCGCGGCCGTCGGCCAGATAGAGCGTGTTGCGCGGCCGGAAGCTGCAGACGATGCCGTTTGCGGCGATCAGCTTGGAAAGGCCGGCGACCGCGGCACCACTGCGGCGGTAGATGCCGGCGGCGCGCTCGAAGCCGTAATAATCCTCGAGTTCGGTGAGTGTGCTGTCGATTTCCCATTGCAGCATCGCCGTGCTCGCCGCAGTGCTGCCGAAACCGGGCTCCTCGCGGTCGATGATCGCCACCGAAAAACCGCGTGCCGTCAGATGTTCGGCAACCAATGCGCCGGTGATGCCGCCGCCGATCACGGCGACGTCGGTGGAAAAGCTCTGCTCGATCGGCCGCCATTCCGGCCGTATACCGCTCTTCCCCCAGAGAGAACGGCCGCTCACCATCTGGTCGTGATCGGATTCGGCAAGATCGAGATCAGATGCCACTGAAGTTCCCCCGGTTGATCATTTCGGCAACTGCGGCTGCGGTTTTTCCTCGATCAGCAATTCGTCGATGATAGTCATGACGATCAACGAAAGCGGCAGCGCCAGCATGGCGCCGACGGCGCCCCACATCCAGGTCCAGAACAGGATGGCGAGGAAGACGACGAAGGGATTGATTTCCAGCCGCCGTCCCATCACCGCCGGGAAGATCAGGTTCTCCATGAGCAGATGCACGGTGAAGAAGGCTGCGGCCGGCATCAGGCCGATAAGGAGGCCATCATGGGTGAGGATGCCGGCGACGGCGACGGCAAGCGTCATCAGTGTGATGCCGAGATAGGGGATGAAGCTCGACAGGAAGGCGAAGAAGCCCCAGAGCACCGGGGCCGACAGCCCGCCGGCATAGGCGATGACAGTCATGACCACGCCGAGCCCGACATAGATCAGCGAGGCCGTGGCGAAATAGAAGCCGAGCACCTGCTCGACAGCGTTGATGACACGGATCGCCGCCAGGCGCTGTGTGCGGGTGCGGAAGGTCATGATGATCGTCTTGCGCAGATTGACCCGACCAGCGAGGAAGAACAGCAGCGCCGCAAAGAAAATCAATCCCTGCACCAGGGCCGGCGTTAGGCTGGTGGTCACGACATGCAGCACGTTGCCGGTGTTCTCGAGCAACGCGCCGATCGACATCGACCCGCTTTCGAATGTCGCCGGCGTGATATGCAGCCATCTGATGCGCTCCAGATAAGGCATGACGCGGTTGATGGTTCGCTCGGCGAAGGCGGGGCCTTCATTGGCCAGCGTCATTAGCGGGTCGGCAAGCGAGTTGATCAACAGGAAGATCACCAGCGCCACACTGCTTGACAGGATGAAGGCGTTGGCAAGCCGCGGCACCCCCATCCTGCTGAGCTTTTCTGCCGCCATGCCGAGGATCATGCCGACGACGACGGCAAGCGTGATGGGAATGAGGATCAGCGACATCAGATAGACGGCGGCAAGGAAGAGAATGCCGAAGATGCCGATGATCGCCCAGGCCATGCTGACGTCGAGCCCGTCCTTTTCCAGCCGGTGCAGCGGTGGCGGCGGCAACTCTTCGGCTGCCTCCTTCAGCGACTGTGCCCAGGCGCTGGTGTGGCGTTCGCCGATGGCGATCTTCTTTGCTTGTTTGCGGATGCCGTTGGCGATGCCCATGCGGTGAGGTCCCCGAAGCCCCATTACTTCCTCACGGAAACGCGCCGATAGGGTTCCGGTTCCTCAAGGGTGTGACAATGTGGCGCGGTGCACGTGAAGGCGCACCGCATTGGCGCCCTTTGCCGTCCGGCGTGCAACCGAAGCAGGACGATTTCCGCCGTTATTCCTTCAACCGGAGGGCTGAACCGTTGTTGCAGGAGTTACGCCGAAAGCGTCAGGCCGATGCCCCAGGGATCTTTCAAGAACACGCCGCCGTCGCGCTTCTCACTGTTGATCTCAAGCGCATCGAGCTTGGAGACCGCCGCATCCAGCGTCGCCTTGTCGTTGAAACGGACCTTGTAGTCCGAAAGCCCGGTCATGTTGCCGGCGCGTGCCGTGGCGCCTCGGCTGTTCCAGATATTGGCGCCGAGATGGTGGTGGTAGCCGCCGCTCGCAAAGAAGCTCGCGCCCGGATAACGCGCCATCAGCTTGAGGCCGAGGACGTCACGGTAGAAGGCGTCGGCCTGCGGGATGTCGCCGACCTGCAGATGCAGATGGCCGATCGCCGTCCCCGCAGCCATGCCGTCCCAGCGCTCATCAGGCGCGCTGTTGTAGAGCGCCTGCAGGTCGAGGCGAAGCGTCGCCATCTCCACCATGCCGTCCTCATGGAATTTCCATTGTTCGTGCGGGCGGTCGGCATAGATCTCGATGCCGTTGCCTTCCGGATCGGAAAGATAGATCGCTTCGCTGACCAGATGGTCCGAGGCGCCGTCGAGCGTGACGTTATTCTGTGCCGCGTGGCGCAGCCAGCGTGCGAGCTCCGTCCGGTCCGGCATCAGGAAGGCGGTGTGGAAAAGGCCTGCGGCATTGCGCGGCGCGATCATGGCATTCTTTGCGGTGGTCAGCGTCAGCAAAGGCAGGTCGCCGACACCCAGCACTTCGCCGCTCGCCGTCTTCTCGATCACCTTCAGGCCGAGCATCGATTGGTAGAAGCCGGAAACCAGACCGAGGTCGGTCACAATCAGATGCGACTGGTCGATATAGGCGGGTCGCGTCAGCGCATAGGAAGTTTCGGTCGTCATGGATTGGTCTCCTGCCTCTGAATTGGCCCTTGAGATAGAAGGCGTACCGGCGGTGGCGGCAAATGTGCCGCCTGCAGCAAGCCCGAGGAAGTTTCGCCGGTTCATTCTCTGAGGTCCCCTCGGTTGCCGTACTTGATCTCTATATGGCGCATCTCGATTGTTCACAGAAGATCTGTTTTTGAGGATGAAGCGTTGAGCAGGCGTTGACGATGACTTGCGCCCACTTGATCGCGATCAATGCGTTCATATCTTCTTTAGAGAAAGCTTATGCATCGCAGTCATGGAGGGAAGCCATGTACAGAAAGATCATCGTAGCGATCGCGCTCGGCGGCATCGACAAGGGAGAAAAAATCCTCCGCAAGGCCGCGTCCTTGCTCGACGAAGGCGGCGAGATCATCGCGCTCAATGTTGTCGAGGATGTGCCGAGTTATGTCGCGATCGAACTGCCGGCCAACATGGTCGAGGACGCCATGAAGGATGGCCGCGAGAAGCTGGAAGCACTGATCGCCGCAGCCGGCGTCACGGCAACCATCGAGATCCGCAACGGCCCGCCGGCCAAAGCGATCATTTCGGCCGCCGAAAGCCACGGCGCTGACCTGATTATCGTCGCCTCGCACGTTCCGGACTTTTCCAACTACTTCATCGGCGCCACCGCCGATCGGGTCGTGCGCCATGCCAAATGCTCGGTGCTCGTCGACCGGCAGAAGGTTTGATTTTTGCGCCACTGCGGCCTGTCACGAAGATTTACCGCCCGTGCGCTTTGCCGCAGTTGCACCTCCGTCCGTTCGATGCGACGATTGCAATCGGGGTATGAAACGGATTGGCGTGCATGGGCGAGTTCAACGGCATCCGCTGGGCTTATGATAGATACGAATTGATCGCCGACGGTATTGTCCACGGCGTCGGTCTCGTGCTGGCCCTGATCGGCGCCACCGTGCTGATCTTCTACGCCACGGTCTGGAGTTCACACGGCGCGCTCGCCGCCGCCTGGATCTATGGCGTCGGGCTGGTGCTGACGCTTGCCATTTCCTTTTCCTATAACGCCTGGCCGGTCTCGCGCACGAAATGGTATCTGCGCCGTTTCGATCATTCGGCGATCTTCCTCTTGATCGCCGCCACCTACACGCCCTTCCTCGAACGCGGCGCCGACGATCCGCTGCTCTTGTTCATGTTGGTCGCCATCTGGTTGTTCGCCGCCGTCGGCATTTTCTTGAAATGCGTCTTTCCCGGGCGTTTCGACCGTCTTGCCATCCTGCTTTATCTCGCCATGGGCTGGAGCGGCGTTCTGGTGGCCGAGCCCGTCGCCTCGCGCATTCCCGCCGCCTCGATGCTGCTGATCGTCATCGGCGGTGTCATCTATTCACTCGGCGTCATCTTCCATGTCTGGGAGAAGCTGCGCTTCCAGAACGCCATCTGGCACGGCTTCGTCGTCGCCGCGGCGGCCGTGCATTATTCGGCCGTCTTCACCTGTTTCAGCCTGTCGCCACCAGGCCTCTGAACGACTGATGTGCCCGAAGCCGTTCCTGTTTTGCGTCCGCCGTTTACATCTCTCGAGGCGGGGCGTATGCCCGCCTTCGCAAACAATATGAACCCGAGCATCATGACAGACGCTGTCCTCCTCCGCGACGCCACCGAAGCCGATCTTTCCGCCATCCGCGATATCTACAATCACGCCGTCGAGCACACGACGGCAATCTGGAACGACACGCTGGTCGATCTCGAAAATCGGCTGGAATGGTTCAAGGCGCGCAAGGCACGCGGCTTTCCGGTCATCGTCGCCGAAATGTCGGGCAAGGTCGCAGGCTACGCCTCCTATGGTGATTGGCGCGCCTTCGACGGCTACCGCCACACGGTCGAGCATTCCGTCTATGTCGACAAGGATTGCCGCGGTGGCGGCATCGGCGAGCGGCTGATGCGGGAGCTGATCGTGCGTGCTGCCGCCGGCAATATCCACGTGATGATTGCCGGCATCGAGGCTGAGAACACCGCCTCGATCAGGCTGCACGAAAAGCTCGGCTTCCGCATCGCCGGCAGGTTTTCCGAGGTCGGCACCAAGTTCGGCCGCTGGCTGGACCTCACCTGCATGGAACTTCGCCTGCCCGGCAAGGTGGATTGATCCACCTGGCCGGCAAGGCGGATTGACCTGCCTGCCCGGCAAAGCCCCAGATTGATCAGGCAAAGCGCCAAACTCATCAGGCAAAGCCCCAAACTCATCAGCCAAAGCCATTGTGAACGGCGCGCGCCATCTTTTTATTGTAGTCTGAGCTGTGTAAGAATGTGGAAGCAGTCTGCTTCGCGGAAGGCGGCCTGAAAGCATATTGTAGGCGTCATGGGGGTGAATAGTTCAATGGCAAAGCACGGATCGTCGCTCGGTCTCCTTGCCCTCGTCCTTCTGGCATTTGCGCCGGTTGCCGCACGGGCCGCCGATTGCGGCAGCCTGGCCTCGCCGAAGCTCGACTGGCAGGAATGCACCAAGAAGAACCTGATGTTGCAGGGCAGTGATCTCGAAGGCGCCAATCTTGTCGGCACCGATTTCTCGCTGACCGATCTTGCTGGCGCCAACTTCAAATCCGCCAATCTGGAGAAGGCGACGCTGGTGCGCGCCTCGCTGGAGGGCGCCCATGCCGAAGGCGCCAACTTCGCCAAGATCGAGGCCTATCGCTCCAGCTTCGCCAATATCGCCGCCGATGGCGCTTCCTTTGCCGGCGCCGAGCTGCAGCGCGCCAATTTCGCCGGCGCCCGGCTCGCCGGCGCGAGCTTCGAAAAGGCGGAGCTCGGCCGCGCCGATTTCGACAAGGCGGTGCTGACGGGGGCGAAATTCTCGTTCGCCAATCTCTCCCGTGCCGATCTCTCCGGCGCCACCTTCGAAACCACGCCGATGTTCGATCGCGCCTTCATGTTCCTGACCCACATCGAAGGCCTTGACCTCTCGGCCGCAACCGGGCTCGAACAGACCCAAATCGACCTTGCCTGCGGCGATACCTCGACCAAGCTGCCGGCCGGCCTCTCCGCACCGACAACCTGGCCCTGTCCCGCCGAGCACGAGTGATCAGGCAGGCTCGCCGGCCTTATGGTCGAGCTGCGCAAGCGTCTGTCTCGGCTTATCATCCGAATGAACCGCTTGCCGATTACGGGGCCGGTCGCTTACTTCCCAGGCTCGAACACCATGGAGTGGCCGTTGATGCAATAGCGCAGGCCGGTCGGCGGTGGGCCGTCGGGAAAGACGTGGCCGAGATGGGCGTCGCAGCTGCCGCAGCGGATTTCGGTGCGCACCATGCCAAAGGCCGTGTCGCGATGCTCCGTCACCGATTCGGGCGACACTGCTTCGAAATAGCTCGGCCAGCCGCAGCCGGCATCGAATTTCGTGTCGGAGCGGAAAAGCGGCGCGTTGCAGCCGACGCAGCGGTAAAGCCCCGTCTCGAACGAATCCCAATAAGGGCCGGTGAAGGCGCGTTCGGTGCCGTGCTGGCGCGTGATGCGGTACTGCTCGGGAGTGAGCTGCTCTTTCCAGTCGGCGTCGGTCTTGTGGATCTTGGCGGTGGTCGCAGTTTCGGACATGAGGTGCTCCTTTCGCCGAGGGGCGGGTTCCGTTTCGCGAGAAATGTGGTGCGCCGCGTTCAGTTCATCAAGTCTCCCGCCGGCGCGCCATGAGATTGGCCGCATACCCAATTGGGGGAAGAGGCTTGCTTTTACATCCGTTAGGGGTTTTCTGTTAGGGTTAATGTTGCGTGCATTGGAGAATCACTGGTGTTTGAAACAGCAATCGTCCTGCTCTACGGCCTCGTGGCCGTGGCAGCCATGGCGGTCACACTGTTGGAAGGCTGGGCCAACCATGACGGCGTGACGCTTCATCGTCTCGCCGGGCTCTTCGCCTGCCTGCTCTGGCCGCTGACGCTTGTGGTCTTCATCCTCCACGGTTGCATCGCCCGGCTGCTGACGCGTCTTTCCAGATCGACGGCCTGATCGGCTTTGAACATCACCATGCAGTGCGGCTCGCGGCCGAAATCACTTGAGACGCTCCCCCGTTTCGCCTAAGCCAGAGGACAGGCTGGTTTTCTCCGGTTTTTCCGTCTGTTGCTCTTGCAACAGACTTTTGCCTTTACAGCGCCGCGCGCCTTGTCGGACGTGCAAAGGACTGTAACATTTTGAATTATGCAGTAGAGGAGGGGACATGGCCGATGTCACGGCTCTGACATTTCTGGCCATGTGTCTGCCGCTCGTCGGCGCTCTTGCCGCCCCCTTCGTCATCCGCATCTTCGGCGCAAACGGTGCCTGGCTCCTGGCGGTCGCTCCCTTGCTCGCCTTCCTGCATTTCCTGCGTTTCATTCCCAAGATCGCGCGCGGCGAGGTCGTCGCCGGCGGTTATTCCTGGGTGCCGAGCTTTCATCTCTCTTTTTCCTGGTTTCTCGATGGCCTGTCGCTGACTTTCGCGCTGCTGATCACCGGCATCGGCACCCTGATCGTGCTTTATGCCGGCGGCTACCTCAAAGGACACAAGGATCAGGGCCGCTTCTTCTCCTTCATCTTCCTCTTCATGGGCGCGATGCTCGGCGTCGTCGTTTCCGACAGTTTCCTGATGCTCTTCGTCTTTTGGGAATTGACGTCGATCACGTCCTTCCTGCTGATCGGCTTCGACCACGAGCGTGAGGCGGCTCGCCGCGCCGCCCTGCAGGCGCTTGTTGTGACCGGCGGGGGAGGGCTCTGCCTGTTGGCCGGCCTGCTGCTGCTCTGGAACATCTCGGGCGTCACTGAGATGTCGCGGCTCATGGGAGCGGGCGATATCGTGCGCGAAAGCCCGCTCTATCTCGCTGCCCTCATCCTGGTCTTGGGCGGTGCCTTCACCAAATCGGCGCAGTTTCCCTTTCATTTCTGGCTGCCGAACGCCATGGAGGCGCCGACGCCGGTTTCCGCCTATCTGCATTCGGCCACCATGGTGAAGGCAGGCGTCTATCTGCTGATGCGGCTCAATCCCGTCATGGGGGCAACCCCTGCCTGGGAAATCCTTCTGCCCTTCTTCGGCGGGCTGACGCTGGTCGTCGGCACCGCGCTCGCCATCCGCCAGACCGACCTGAAGCTCAAGCTCGCCTATACCACCGTCTCCTCGCTCGGCCTGCTCGTCATGCTGATCGGCTTCGGCTCGGACCATGCGGTGGAGGCGGCGGCGCTCTATCTGGTGGCGCATTCCCTCTTCAAGGGCGCGCTCTTCATGGTCGCCGGCATCATCGATCACGAGACCGGCACGCGCGATATCACCAGGCTCAGCGGCCTGATGCGGGCGATGCCGCTCACCTGGATGATTGCCCTTGCGGCGGCCTTCTCGATGGCCGGCCTGCCGCCCTTCTTCGGTTTCCTCGCCAAGGAGGAGATTTATATGGCACTTGTCGGCGGCGATATCCGCGCGCTCACCTTTACCGCCATAACCGTCTTCGGCAATGCGCTGATGTTTGCCGTCGCCTTCGCCGTGGCGCTGAAACCCTTCCTCGGCCAACCGGTGGAGACGCCGAAACCGCCGCACGAAGCGCCCGTCCTGCTTTGGCTCGGCCCGGCCGTTCTCGCCGTCCTCGGGCTGCTCGCGGCGATCTTTTCGACCTTCACCCATACCGTCCTGTCCTCGCCGATCGCCTCCGCCATCCGCCAGACACCCGTCGAAATCGACATTTCGCTGACGCCGCATATCGGCCTGCCCTTGGCGGTTTCCGCCCTGACCGTGCTGCTCGGCATCGGCGTCTACGGGCAGCTCGCGCGCGCCCGTTTCCTGATGGCCGTTTTCCTGCGCGCGGCCGGACCTGGGCCGGACCATGGCTTTGATGTTGCACTATCGGGCCTTGTCCGCTTTTCCGGCCGCGTCATGCGTGTGCTCCAGCCGGGGCGGCTGGAGATCTATGTCACCTGCACCTTCCTCTGCGTCGCCGCTATCCTCATCATTCCGCTTGTCGTCTATGGCGAACTGCCGCGTCTGCCGGCCTGGCCGGCCGATGTCAGGCTCTATGAATGGGCGGTCTTCCTGATCGCCGCCGTCGGCCTTGCAGCCGTGCTCGTTGCCCGCGACCGGCTGACGGCGATCGTCTCGCTCGGCATCCAGGGTTTCGCCGTCGCCATCATCTTCCTGCTCTTCGGCGCGCCGGATCTGTCCTTCACCCAGTTCATGGTCGAAACTCTTTCGGTGGTGATCCTTGCCCTGGTCATGACCAGGCTTCGTCTTTCTCCCGCCGATCGGCGGCCGCTCGGCCGCAAGCTCTTCGACGGCGCGCTGGCGCTTGCCTGCGGCCTCGGTTTCACGCTTCTGCTGATGCGGGCGACGCAGGCGCCGTTCAACGATGCGCTGACGGAATTCTTCAACGCCTATTCCAAATCGATCGCCCATGGCGCCAATGTCGTCAACGTCATCATCGTCGATTTCCGCGGCACCGACACGCTCGGCGAAATCGCCGTCGTTGCGGTCACCGGCCTTGCCATCCTGGCGCTTATCCGCATTCGCGCCGGCAGCGAGCGCAAGCTTGCCGCCAATGATCCCGCGACGGAGGGCTGATCGCGTGAACACCCTCATCTTCCGCACCGTCGCCCCGTTCCTCACCGCACTGATGCTGCTGTTTTCCGTCTTCGTGCTGCTGCGCGGCCATAACGAGCCGGGCGGCGGCTTCATCGGCGGGCTGATCGCTGCCTCGGGACTGGCGATCTACGGCATTGCCCGCGGCGTCGGCGCCGTTCGCCGGGCGCTGTTTTTCCATCCGCTGTCGATCGCCGGCTTCGGCCTGTTCCTGTCCACCGCAGCCGGTCTTCTCTCCATCCTGTTTGCCGTTCCCTTTATGACCGGCCTGTGGATCTATCCGACGCTTTTCGGCGCCGAGGTGCCGCTGTCGAGCGTCATGCTCTTCGATATCGGCGTCTATCTTGTCGTGCTCGGCGCCATCACGTCGATCGCATTGGCATTGGAAGAAAAGGAGGTGGAATGATGGAGCCGCTTCTGGCGATCCTCGTCGGTCTGTTCTTCGCCGCCGCCATCTATCTGATGCTGTCGAAATTCTCGATCCGCATCATGCTCGGCATCGCCATCCTCGGCAACGCCGTCAACCTGCTGCTCTTTACCGGTGGCCGGCTGACGCGCGAGGTGCCGCCGATCATCCCGGCGGGTCTCGACAGCTTGCCCGCAGGCACGGCCAACCCGCTGCCGCAGGCCCTCATCCTGACGGCGATCGTCATCTCCTTTTCCTTCCTTGCCTTCCTGCTGGTGCTGACCTACCGCGCCTATCAGGACCTCGGCACCGACAACACCAGCGACATGCGCGCCGCCGAGCCCGACGACCGGCCGCTGCCGCCATTGGGGTATTGAGGATGTTGGTGCGGATGCTCACTACACGGCAAACCCTCTCGTGCGATAGCGGAGGCGCCATCTGATGGCTGCCGCCACCTCCACCGTCGATCTCTCCGCTGCCCTGATCACCGCCCCAGTGCCGATCGGTCACTGGCTTGCCATCCTGCCGGTCGCCCATTGCATCACGCTCGGCGCCGTCCTGCTGATGCTGCGCGCCTATCCCCGCCTGCAGGCCTGGCTTGCCATCCCTGGTCTTGCGGCGCTGGCGCTGATCGATGCGGCGCTGCTCGCCAAGGTCGCGGCCGACGGGCCGCTGACCATGGTCATGGGCCGCTGGCTGCCGCCCTTCGGCATCGCCTTCACTGTCGATCTCTTCGGTGCGCTGATGGCTTTTACCGCGGCCCTTGCCGCACTCGCCGGCGGCATCTATGCGCTGGCCGATATCGGCGAAAGCGGCCGGCGATATGGTTTCTTCCCGCTGCTGATGCTGCTGATGGCCGGCGTCACCGGCGCCTTTCTCACCGGCGATATCTTCAATCTCTATGTCTGGTTCGAGGTGCTGCTGATCTCCTCCTTCGGGCTGATCATCCTTGGTTCCGAACGTGAGCAAATCGACGGCGCGCTGAAATATGCGGTGCTCAATCTGATCGCCACGACCCTGTTCCTGGTCGGCGTCGGCATTCTCTATGCCGCCTTCGGCACCCTCAACATGGCCGATATCGCTGCAAAAGCTGGTGATTTGCGCGGCACGGCGCCGCTGATGACGCTGGCAAGCCTCTTCCTGCTCGCCTTTGGCATGAAGGCGGCGGCCTTCCCGGTCAATTTCTGGCTGCCCGCCGCCTATCATACGCCGCGTATCGTGGTCTCCGCACTGTTTGCCGGCCTGCTCACCAAGGTCGGCATCTACGCGCTGATCCGGGTGATGGTCATGCTGTTGCCGGTGGAGCGCCAGGAATTGAGCCCGGTGATCGCGCTCGCCGCCGCCGCGACCATTGTCGTGGGCGCTCTCGGCGCGCTTGCCGAAAACGATATCCGCAGGCTGTTCGGCTATGTCGTCATATCGGGCATCGGAAACATGCTGGCCGGCGTCGCCCTCGGCGGCCTTGGCGGCATCAGCGGCGCTGTCTTCTATGCGCTCCATTCGATGGTGCTGATGACCGCACTTTATCTTGCCGCCGGCGAGATCGCCCGGCGCGGCGGCGGCTTTTCGCTGTCGGCCCTCGGCGGGCTCTACCGGCAAAGCGGCGGTTTCACCGCACTCTCCCTCGTGCTCTTCCTGGCCGCCTGTGGCCTGCCGCCCTTTTCCGGCTTCTGGCCGAAGGTCATTCTCGTCAAGGCCTCGCTCGATCTCGGCGCCTGGTGGCTGGCGGCCTCGATCCTCGTCGGCGGTTTTCTGACGACGATCGCCTTCGGTCGTCTCTTTCTGCTCGCCTATTGGCGCCCGGCGGCGATAGCACTGACGCCGTCCGGACCGAGGTGGCGCACGGGCTTGCCGCTCGCCGCGCTGACCGCGCTGGTCATCGGCTTCGGCATCTTGCCGGAACAGTTGCTGGCGCTGTCGCAATCGGCCGCCGCCGGCTTGGCCGATCCCCACGCCTATCTTCATTCGGTCTTCCCGGAAGGGCGTGCGCCGTGATCTTCTTCCTCTTCAACCTGCTGCTTGCTACTGCCTGGGTCACTGTTACCGGCAGCGCCTCGCTGCACAATCTCGTCCTCGGCGTCCTGCTCGGGGCCCTGGCGCTGGTCATCATCCGCGAATCCTTCGGCGGCAAGGGACGCATCCCCCGCGTCCTCCCGGTATTCTCGCTCGCCGCTCTGTTCCTCAAGGAGTTGTCGCTGTCGGCCTGGAAGGTCACGGTCACCGTGCTCTCGCCCGATATGAAGCTGAAACCCGGCATCTTCGCCTACCCTTTGACGGTGACGAGCGATTTCGAGATCACTTTGCTGGCAAACCTCATCACGCTGACTCCAGGCACGCTTTCGGTCGACGTCTCCACAGATCGCCGCACGCTCTATGTGCACGCGCTCGATTGTTCCGATCCGGAGGCGACCAGGCGTGATATCGCCAACGGTTTCGAACGCAAGATCATGGAGGCCTTCCGGTGATCACACCTGCCGCCATCGTCGCAGCCGCATCCTCGGCCGCACTCGTCATCCTCGGCCTGGCGCTGATCCTCACCGTCTGGCGCGTCGTTGCCGGCCCGACACTGCCGGACCGGATCCTCGCCCTCGACATGCTGACCGGCATCGCCATCGGTTTCATCGCCGTCATTGCGGTCAAGACCGGATTTTCGCTCTATATCGATATTGCCATCTCGCTCGGCCTCGTCGGTTTCCTGGCGACCGTCGCCTTCGCCCGATTCGTGCTGTCGCGCGGCAATATCAAATCGAAGCCGTCCGCATCTGCGGCAAATGGCGACACGCAAAAACGCCGGGCAGGGGGGAAGAAGCGATGATCGATTATATCGTGGCTGCCGTCACCGCCTTGCTTTTGATCGTTGGTTCGCTCTTTACGCTTGCGGCAGCGATCGGCCTGGTCCGGCTGCCTGATCTCTATACGCGCATGCATTCGGCCTCGAAGGCGGGGACTGTCGGCTCCGGCCTGTTGCTCCTTGCCGCCGGCCTTTATTCGCAGGACCCGGCGATTCTCGCCCGCGCCATTGCCGGTTTCGTCTTCTTCCTGCTGACGGCACCGGTGGCGGCCCATCTGCTTGCCAGAGTTGCCCATCGTTCGGGATATGATCTCGGTGCACTCTCGGTCCGTGACGATATCAGGGATCGTTGAGGCTATGCTGTTCGGCGACTTTACCAGATTTATGCAAAACTTATGCACAGGAAGCTGTGAGTAAAGCTTGCCGAAGAGCCCCTCAATTCTTCATCTGTCATTTTTTCTCAAGAAAAACGACAAATAATAATTGGCCTTTCGACCAAACGATGGTATTTGAAAATGCAAGTAGAGTTCTGATTGTGAATTGCAATCGTACTGCTTCCAAGTCCCTCAGTTTTGATTTTTAATGTCTAAACTGGGGCCATCGCCTGGAGCATGACGTAGTGGTTTCCAGTCAGGCAGTATAAGAACAGGTCAGGCTCTTCGGAATCTAGGGGTGGATTTCGCGTTTTTCGAAACAGAAGGTCGCTTCCTGTGCTTTTGCTGTTCGCTTCTACGAGGCGGGTCTTTGGCGTGTCAGTCAAAGACCGTTTGAGCATGCTAACAGGAGAAAGAATATGACGGATATAGCGACCGGCAGTGCGCCGGAGCTGCTTGTGGAACTGACAGCCGACATCGTCGCAGCTTATGTCAGCAACCATGTTGTACCGGTCAGCGACCTGGCCAATCTGATTTCCGACGTGCATTCGGCACTGAGCAACACGTCCGTACCGCAGCCTGCTGCGGCGATCGTCGAAAAGCAGAAGCCTGCAGTTTCTGTCCGCAAGTCCGTACAGGACGAGCAGATCACGTGTTTGGAATGCGGCGGCAATTTCAAGTCCCTCAAGCGTCACCTGATGACGCATCACAGCCTCTCGCCGGAAGAATACCGCGAGAAGTGGGACCTGCCGACCGATTACCCGATGGTAGCGCCCGCTTATGCCGAAGCGCGTTCGCGCCTGGCAAAGGAAATGGGCCTCGGGCAGCGCCGCAAGCGCGGCCGCGGCTGAGCTTTTTCGAAAGCATCAACGACAAAAAGCCGGGTCTTGTGCCCGGCTTTTTTGTGCCTTCGCAAGGGGAAGAAATACATTTTCCGGTATTTGAAGCGTTGCGTCTGATTCGGCCGGACGCCACGACTGCGTAAGAGATCCCGTCTTATGCTTTGCCGACAGGCTTTGAATGTATTCCTATACTATGAGCAAGTGTTAATATACTCGATTGCAGAGCCGGCACTGACCCGCTTGCTCGCCTTATGGCTCTGAAAGCCGGCCAGCCACGATCGCGGTCAAGCCGCAGCGCGGGCTCTTGCCTCTTCGCGGATCCTGTTCACCATCGAGCGCAGTCCGTTCGAACGCTGCGATGACAGGTTCTCCACCAGGCCGATCTTCGAGAATATCTCGAAGGCATCGAGCCCGGCGATCTCCGATGCCGTCTTGCCGGAATAGGTGGCAAGCACGATGGCGACGAGGCCGCGCACGATATGGGCGTCGGAATCACCCTCGAAGCTCATGACCGGATTGTCGGGATCGCCTGCCGTATGAGTCACCAGCCAGACCTGGCTGGCGCAACCCATCACCTTGTTCTCCGAGGTGCGCCTCTCCTCGGCCAAATCAGGCAGCGCCTTGCCGAGTTCGATGACATAGCGGTAGCGATCTTCCCAATCGTCCAGGAAAGCGAAGTCGTCGATGATCTGGTCGAGGGATGCCATGGAGAAGCCTTTCACTATTAAAGCAGTTCCAGCAAAAGTGCGCAGCGGTCTTGCGTCCGGAATGCGTCAGGAAATGCTCTAAGAGTGCATATAGGTGAAAGACCGGCAGATTTGAACCGTTAAAAAGAAACGCCGTGAGGGATGGGCATCCTCACGGCGCAGCAACATGCTGAATTAAACAGGGCAGGCACGTCAGGCATGGGGCATCTCCGCGTCATGCGGACCACCGATGCAAGCTGGTTGAGGGTCAGGTCGCCGGCTTCGGCGTCGGCAGCGGAATAGCGCCGGTCACCACCGTCTCAGAGGAGGCGTCATCTTCGACCGGCGGACGGTAAGGCATCGGCTGGTTGAGCGCTGCCTTGGCCTCGCGCACCTTTTCCTGGATGGCAGGCGTGGTGAGGGAAGGCATGTTGAGCGCCACTGGCACCTGCGGGTCGGCAAGCTTTGCGGTTGCCGGCGTCTCATCCTTGAACTGGCTGTCGAGAAGTTCATAGGCAACGCGGGCGCCTTCACGGGCCCGGTAGCCGAGTGCGGTGAGGGTCTCGGTACCCTTGGCGCAGACTTCGGGCTTCTCCGAGCACATGCCGGTCAAATAGTCGTAGGCGCCGCTTGCCGCCGTGAACGCGTCGGAAAGCTGCAATTGCGGGCCGCTGGCCAACTTGTCGGAACTCTCCGTGCTGAAGACGGAAAGAAGCACGAGCACAAGGCCAAACCAGAAGGATCCTTTGATCAGAAACCACATTGTCGTCGCCCATCCTGTTTCCCCGTCCGGTTCTTGTTGCCGAATCAGGCCGGTTGTCCGGTGTGTTTTCACCCTACCGCCAAGTTGCGAATGCCGCTTTTCGAAACTCACGCGCATTTGCGGCAAATTTAGTTCAAATTTTAGCGAACGGCATTTGAGCCGCATTTTAGTCGAATGCGAGCGATCGCCGTTAAGCATCAGGGCAGCACCTGCTTGCAATTGCAGGACTTTTGCCGGCTCGCCTTGCCACAGGAGTTAACGCAATGCTGAAATATGAGGAAAATCCGTCGCTTACCCCCTATTAACCACAAAAGGCAAAGAGCCTTCCAGATGCTTCAAAACGAGAATTTCAGCCGTTTCAGGCTGTGAACAGCGCTTTTGCCTTATCCTTTCTTTAAGTCGCCAAGGCCTATTGTCCGGATCGATCGACAGCCTTTCGGGCGGGTATTGCGTGCGTGTATTGAGTAACATTGGCGGCTGGATGACGGCCCTCGTAGACCGGGCAGCGACAAGCTGGCTCTCCCGGACGGGCGGCGGTGAAGCCGTGCGCCAACGCGAGCTCGCGATCCTGCGCCGCCTCGTGCTGCTCTCGTCGGCCGCTCTCGTTGCCGCTCCCATCGGCCTTTCGGCAGTCACCAGTCCTGCCGTCGCGCTGCCGGCAGGTGTCGCCATGGTCTGCGCCGCCTTTCTTTTTTCCGCCGTCGGCAGCATCGCGCTCGCCCGTCAGGGCTCGGCAGCCGGTATCGCCACGCAGTCGGCCGAGGATTTCTTCCTTGCCGCCACCCCGGGCCTCGTCTTTTTCCTCGACCCGCACGGCAGTGTGGCGACCATCGGCGGTCGCGACCGGCGCGACTTCCTCGGCTGGATGCGTGATCCCAAGGGCAGGGGCTTCCTCGAGCAGGTGCATGTCTCCGACCGCATCCTTTTCCTGCAGGCGCTCGATGGCCTGCGCCGGGGCGAGGATGCTCAGAGCGTCGATCTGCGCCTCGACCGGCCCTCGGTCTCGCGCGACCAGCGCCAGTTTGCATATCTGAGAATGGACATGACGGCCCGGCGCGATGCCGACGGCGAACTTGCCGCCATCATTGCCCAGCTGCGCGATGTCTCCGTCGAGCAGCAACTGCGTGACGAAGCCCAGAACCGTGCGGCGGACGCCGAATCCGCAAACGACGCCAAGTCGCGCTTCCTCGCCGCCGTCAGCCATGAGCTGCGCACGCCGCTGAACGCCATTCTCGGTTTTTCCGATATCCTGATCGGCGAATATTTCGGCAAGTTCGAAAACGACCGTCAGCGCGAATATGTCGGCCTGGTCCGCGAATCCGGCGCGCATCTGCTGTCCGTCGTCAACACCATGCTCGACATGAGCAAGATCGAAGCCGGCCGCTACGAGCTGATCCTCGAAGCCTTCGATATATCAAGCTCCGTCAAATCCTGCGAGTCGATGCTGGCATTGCAAGCCAAGACCAAGGGCCTCACCCTAACCAGCCGTATCCAGCGCGACCTCGGCGAGGTCGTCGCCGATCAGCGCGCCATCCAGCAGATCCTCATCAATCTCGTCGGCAATGCCATAAAGTTCACCGAGGCCGGCGGCGTCGTCTCGGTCGATGCGGCAGCCCGAGACGGCATCCTCAAACTGACGGTCAGCGATACCGGTATCGGCATCCCGGCCGACAAGCTGGCATTGCTAGGCCAGCCCTTCGTCCAGATCCAGAACGACTATACCCGCCGCTTCGAAGGCTCCGGCCTCGGTCTCTCCCTGGTCAAGGGGCTGGTGGCGCTGCATGGCGGGTATTTCGCCATCGCCAGCCAGCCGGGCGAGGGCACGATCATCACTATCGAGATCGCAGCGGACGGCTCGGGCGCCCAACACGCCGAAGACGCCGGTCATGGCGCGACTGTCGAGTTTCCGCCGCGGCTGAAGGGCGCGGTCAATAGCGGTGTAGAATTGAAAGAGGGGCGTTTCGATGGCCGCGCGCAAGCGAAAATCGCCTAAGGGAAAAAGAGGACGGCAGCAGCCGGGCCTTCTGATGTCAGGCGCTGCCGCTCTCGGCGGTCTCGGCCTGCAGGGCGCCTCCGTGCTCGGCGGGGTCGGCCTGCAGGGCGCCTCCGTGCTCGGCGGCGTCATCGGCCGCAATCCGTCGGTCGCCGGCGGCGCGATCACCTTCGCTGTCATCTTCTCCTTCGTCGCCGCCAATGCGCTCTGGTATCAGCCGGGCCTGCATCCGCATCCGATCTTCCGCACCCGCGATCCGCAGTCTCCGACCGTGCTCGGCGCCCGCCGCCCGGCCGAGGAGCAACAGGGCGATGTCACCACCTTCCGGATCGAACGGCCGCGGGATACTGCCACCACCAACGCGACACCGGCGCCTGCCGCACCCGGCCAGCAGCCAAGCCAGCTCGTCATGGACATCCAGCAGCAGCTGGTGCGTCGCGGTCTCTATAGCGGCATACCCGACGGCATTATCGGCCCGCGCACCAGCGCGGCCATTCTCTTCTTCGAGGAGACCGTCGGCATGACCCAAACCGGCGATCCGACGCCGGAGGTGCTAGTGGCGCTGAAGACCGATGCCGCTGGCCCTTCGACCGTGCCCGCCGAAAAGCCGCCCGAGGATGTGAGCTCGAAGGCGGCGGCGGAAGACCCGGTGGCAGCCGCGATCCGCAGCGCCGAAAAGACCGTCAAAACGGCTCCATCAGCGGCAAAGCAGGTTCCATCAAGCGAAATCACCAATGTTGACCTGGTGTTGAAGATCCAGAAGGGTCTTTCCAACATGGCCTATGCCAATGTCGGCGTCGACGGTGTCGCCGGTGAGCAGACCCGCGCGGCCATCCGCCATTTTCAGAAGCACTACAACCTGCCCGAAGACGGCGAGCCGAACCAGGCGGTGCTGAAGAAACTCAAGGAAATCGGCGCGATATAGAGCAATTCCAGCAAAAGTGCGCAGCGGTTTTGCGTCCGGAATTGCGCAACCAAAATGTTAGAGCATTTTCGCGACTTGGAGCAAAACGGAAATGCTCTAACCACTAGGATGCCGCCTTCAACAGCCGGTAATGTGTCGTCATCGCCTGGCCCTCGACATCCACCACCTCTTCGATCGGCCCGGCCTCGCGGGCCATCGCCACGCGATAGCGCCTGGGCGCCATACCCGTCATCCGCTTGAAAGCGTTGCTGAAGGCGCTTTCGGATGTGTAGCCGAGCGAAAGCGCCAGCGCCGAAACCGGCATGCTGCCCTCCCGCAGCTCGCGTTCGGCAAGGCGCATGCGCCAGCCGGTGAGATAGGTGAGCGGCGCCACCCCCGCCACGGTCTTGAACCGCAGGGCAAAGCTCGTGCGCGACATGCCGGCCGCCTTTGCCAGTTCGCCAAGCTGCCAGGACCGGCCGGGATCGCCATGCATCAGCCGCAGCGCCGGCGCAATGCGATCGTCGCCGAAGGCGCGGAGCCACCCGACCGTCAGTGGCGCCGAGCTCATGATGTGCGCCCTCAGCACCTGCACGAACATCAACTGCGCAAGCTGGGTCGAGGCGAGCAGGGCGCCTGGCCGCTTTGCCGCCATCTCCCGGACCAACTGGTCGAGTAGCCAGCGCAGCACGCCGGCTTCGGCAAGGGCGGCACGCACATGAATGATCGGCGGCAGTACGTCGGACAGCAGCTCCATGCCCTGCGGTCCGAGCGCGATGTGGCCGCCGAGATAATGGAAATCCTCGCCAACGCCGTGGCGTGCCAGGCCGTCGACCTTCTCCTTGAAGGCGCCGACCGCGTCAGTGGGCGTAACGGCAAGGTCGCTCGCCAGGACGAACGAATGCCGGCCGTTCAGAAGCGCAACGTCGCCTGCTTCGAGCAGAATGGGTTCACTGCCATTGTCGAGGCAAAGCCAGCAGCGCCCTTTGGCGACCGCGCTGATCTTGATTCGGTTCGGCCGGGGGAAGCGCAGCGCCCAGGCGCCGCCGGCGATCAGCCCACCCGACACAAGGCAGCGCGCATCGAGTAGATTGAGCATTTCGGAGAGTGGGTCACTGATCATTTTTGAACGATGAAGCAGGAAATTCGGATTTGCAAGCATTCAGAATCCCATTTCCCGGGCGTACATAAGGCCATCACACACAGCGGAGGCATGTCATGTCCACTCCACAGGCTCCCATCGGTTCCGGCTTCGGTGCGGCCTCGACCGCCACCGACGTCATTGCCGGACACGATCTTTCAGGCAAAGTCGCGATCGTCACCGGCGGTTATTCGGGTCTTGGTCTCGAGACGGCTCGTGTGCTCGCCGAAGCTGGCGCCAGGGTTGTCGTCCCCGCCCGCAATCTCGAAAAAGCCAAGGCAGCCGTGGAAAGCATTCCCGGCCTTGCGCTGGAAAAGCTCAACCTGATGGACCCCGGCTCGATCGACGACTTCGCCGACCGCTTCCTCGAAAGCGTCGAGCCCCTGCATCTGCTCATCAACAATGCTGCCGTCATGGCGAACCCGCTGACGCGTGACGCCCGCGGTTACGAATCGCAGTTCTCCACCAATCATCTCGGCCATTTTCAGCTTACGGCTCGCCTCTGGCCGGCACTGGTGAAGGCCGAGGGCGCGCGCGTCGTCGCCGTCTCCTCGCGCGGTCACGTCTTCTCCGGCGTCGATTTCGATGATCCGAATTTCGAGAACCGCGAATACGCGCCCTATCTCGCTTACGGCCAGTCGAAGACGGCAAATGCTCTCTTTGCGATCTCACTGGACGCTTTGGGTGCGAAGCACGGTGTCAGAGCCTTCTCGCTGCATCCCGGCGGTATAGTCACCACCGATCTGGTCCGCCACCAGTCGAGCGACTTCCTCAAGACGAGCGGCTATGTCGACGAGGATGGCAAGCCGGTCATCGATCCGCAAAACAACAAGAAGACGATTGAGCAGGGGGCGGCGACCACCGTCTGGTGCGCCGTCAGCGAGAAGCTAGAGGGGCTCGGCGGCGTCTATTGCGAGAACTGCGATATCGCCACCGCCGTCCCCGGCGATTCGACCGAGATGCTCGGCGTCCGTCCTTGGGCAACCGATCCGGAACTCGCCGAACGCCTCTGGCAGTTGAGCGAGCGGCTGACGGGCTTCATCGCCAGCTGATCGGGCGCCGCACGGCCGGCCCACAGTCACGGAGTTCGATTTCCCTACAACCTAAGTCTAAGGTGCTGCCACTGTTTGCAACTTGTTAACCATGTTGCCTGAAGCTTTTCTGATTGGGGCGGGGGAGCGTCGGTCATGCATGCGCTGAAGGCGATAGACGATCTGGCCGCAGAACCTGTGGTCGAAGCGGTGGGGCCAGATCCCGAGGCGCTGCGCCACATCCTGCTGCGTCTTGCCGAAGAAGCCTCCACCCTTGGCATCGACCTCGTCGATATCGCCGGCGCCATCCAGGACATGGCGGGAATGTCGGCCCGGCATGCCTCGGCCTTCGATCATGTCACCCGCACCGCGCTGTCGATTGCCGACACCAACCGCTCGGTCGCCGTGTCGCTGCGCGAGACCGACCGCACGGCGGCCGAGGCCCGCCACATGCTGAAAGAATCGGCCGACCGCCTGACCGGCTCCGTCGCCGAGATCGGCCATATGGTCCAGTCCTCCAACGAGATCGGCACTGAGATTGCCGCCTTCTCCAAGTCGCTTGCCGATGTCGACAATATTGCCGAGGAGATCAGCATCATCGCCCGCCAGACCAACCTGCTGGCGCTGAATGCCGCGATCGAGGCGGCGCGCGCCGGCGATGCGGGCAAGGGTTTTGCGGTCGTCGCCACCGAGGTCCGAGCCCTTTCGCTGCAGACCTCGAAGGCGACTGGTTCCATCCAGCAGACGCTGGACGAACTGCGTGTCAAGATCGACCGGCTGTCGGCCGTCGGCAGCGATGCGCGCGACAGTGCGGCCGGCGTGCGTGACAAGTCGGAGGCGATGCGCGGCGCCTTCGAAAGCATGGAACATGTGATCACCCGCATCCTCGACAGTTCGACTGTCATGGCTAACACCACCGAGGCGGTCGACCAGCAATGCGCCGGCTTCGTCGAGAAACTCGGCGAGATGTCAGCCGAGGTCGCCGGCTCGAATGTCAGGCTACAGCAGGCGGCAAAGCGCGTCGACAGCGTCGTCGGCCTCTCGGAAACCCTGATCCAGCTGACGGCGAGCGCCGGCGTCAAGACTGCCGACAGCCGTTGGATCGAGGAAGCGCAGTCGGTGGCAAGACAGATTTCCGGCGCCTTCGAACGTGCCGTCGCTGAAGGGCAGATCGGGCTCGATGCTCTCTTCGACCGACGCTATCGGCCGATAGCGGGCTCCGATCCGGCACAGGTGATGGCAGCCTTCACCGAACTCACCGACCGCCTGCTGCCGCCGATCCAGGAACCCGTCACAACCTTGGACGAGCGCATCGCCTTCTGCGCGGCGATCGACGAGAACGGCTATCTGCCGACTCACAACCGGAAGTTCTCGCAAGCCCAGCGGCCCGGCGACACCGTCTGGAACACCGCCAATTGCCGCAACCGCCGCATCTTCGCCGATCGCGTCGGCCTTGCCGCCGGCCGCAGCACCGCGCCCTTCCTCGTCCAGACCTACAGGCGCGACATGGGCGGCGGCAATTTCGTGATGATGAAGGATATCTCCGCTCCGATCACCGTCCGTGGACGGCATTGGGGAGGCGTGCGGCTGGCAGTCAAGGTCTGACCCCCAGGGGTCAAACTCTGACTCCCCAGGGGTCAAACTCTGACGCCCCAGGGGTCAAACTCTGACCGACCCCGCATTGCCGCCACCGGCGCGCCGGTCTATACCGCGCCGATGAGATTACGCGCCGACATCTTCGTTTCCGCCCTCTTGCGCCGCGTCTTTGCCAGCGGCGATTTCGCCGCCGTCGAGAAGAAGGGCGCGGAGGAGGCGGGTGCGATCTTCATCCGCCAGCACTTCCGCGACGGCCTGGAAACGCTCTACGCGCCGGCGCCGCAGACCGCCTTCGACGAAGGCCAGGCCGGCGACCGCCTGTTCGAGATCCGCCTGTCGCGCGGCGAACCGGAAGCGGTGCGCACGATGCTGGAGCGCGAACGCAAATTCGATCCCGATCTCTGGATCGTCGAGCTGGAGGCGGAGGAACTGGGGGACATGATCCCGCTTGCGAAGGACGGCTGACAGCCAAGGCGCTCGTCAGCTCAGCGTCATTTCGAGGCGCTGATATCTGGCAAGGTCATCAACCTGCAGCTCAGCGAGACCGCCGTCCCATGACGCGCATGTCGCGCTGCGGCGGCGCCTGGCGGATGAAGCGATAGTCGGGCGTTGCCGCCGGCGCGGGCATGGCGGGCGCTTCCGGCTTATAAGTGTAGCGATCGGCGCGCCGCCAGGCTTCGACGCGTTCGTGGCATTCTTCCGGGTCGAGCGCATCGAGCACCATCCAGCCGCGCGTGACGTTATGCTGCTGTTCGGCAAGGTGCGGATAGAGCCTTTCGAGCACGAAGACGGCGTCGAGAAAGCCCATGCCGAGGCTGGTCAGCGTCGTGGCGAGCTGCTGGCCGGAAAGATCGAGCATGATGCGCTCGGCAAGCCAGCGGCTGGCGGAAAGCGCATCGGCAAGCGCGGTTGCGAAATGCGTCGCCTCACGCGAACGGGCGAAGCGCACCAGCAGCGCCTCTTGAATGTCGGTGAGCGTGCGCAGACCGAGCCTGTCCTCGTCGGCACGGCCGAGATGGCCGGCAAGCCCGAGGATGCGCTCGCGCAACGCCTCTTCATTGGCAATCCGCTGTTCCTCCAGCGCGTCTGCCTCGTTGGTCTCAGTCGGCGCTGGTGAAAGCGGGACCGCCGGCGATTCCATCACTGGCGCCGATGCGCTCGCGGACCGCGGCTGGCTCTGGCGCAGCGCCACCAGCGCATCGATGACCTTCGGCGAGAGTGAATCGCGGCTGACGATCGCCTTGACATGTGCTGCACCCTGCATGCGCGCGATGGTGATCAGCGTGTCGTCGGCGACTGCCTTTGAGGCGGCAAGAAAAGGCGCCGCGATCTCGATCGGCTGGTTGCCGATGAACAGCGCTACAGCGGCCGGCATGTTCTGGCATTGGGACAGCGCCGCGACCGCCTGGCGCTTGGCCTCGTCGGAGGAAGCCTGGAACAGCGGCATGAAAAGTTCGGCGAATTGGCGCAGTTCGGACCTTGTCGGATGAGACAGGTTCTCGAAACTGCTGACAGTCGCCATCAACACCACGTCCTTTTTCCTGACGGCCAAGGGGCCTTCTAGGTCTCGAAACCGGTCACGCACAAAAACACCCCGAAAACGCAGAACAAGGGGACCAAGGGCCGATATGCGCTGGCGGAACGCATGTCAGGCCATACGGTTATGAACAAATCCTACACCGGTACGGTTAATGCATGCTGAAGATTTTATTAAAATGCTACAGAAATATACACGCGAAAAGTGTCGCGACATGGTTGGCCGGCAATATAAAAATGCGCGGTTTGAAAGGAGTATTGCAACGATGCCTATCGCTGCCGTGATGGTGGAAAAACTCAGGCCCTTTGATCGCGTAGCGCGTGCAGCAGCTTTTCGCGGCTGTCGTAACCTGCCTGATAAAGGTCGAGTGCTGCGGATGCCGCGAATTGCGCGTCGACGCTTTTGATGTCGATGCGCCGTTCTGTGCACCAGGCATCAAGCGCACTGCGCAGCACGTCGAGATCGTCAGGCGAGAAAGATGAATTTACCAGCAAAGACACCGCTTGCCCTCCGCATTCCGGCAAGAACGTGGAAAATCCCGATCGATCGGAGCCCGGAAACGTGTGATCGACATGAGCGAACATACGCGCATCCGCGCGCCTCGCAATTAAATATTTTCGTGATGTATTTTTGCAACATCGCGCTTTTCCCGGCCGGCGGATTGCAGCGCCGATGTCAACTATATGAATTGTTTCTAAATTTATCCGTTGAACTCCAGCCGGCAGTTTGCGCAGGCGGGGTGAAACCAAATCAACTCTTCGAGCGTTAAAGGGGAAGTAACGTGAACTGTGTTTGGCATCGGCCGAATATTAGTAAACTGTTAACTGTCATCTGTCTCAATTCGGATAGGAACGACGCGATTTGAGTATTTGGATCGTTGAAACTCCGCATCACGGTATTTCAATCAGGTGCCGTGGGAAAGGCGCGAATGCCCTCGGTCCGGTCATCCCGGTACTGCAGGACGCGCCGGCCCGCACATTGGCGGGCAGGGTGAAATCCATCGCAAGTTCATCCGTCTCGGGCAGTGCATGGAGACGAGAATGGCAATAGTAGTCGCATTGGCGGATCGGCAGCCGCGGGCGCCGCGTCGTCCGGACAAAGAGCCCCGCGAAGCCAAGATTCTTTGGTTCACCGGCGTCCGCTACGAGCGGTTGGCCGAGAGCCCGAAACATCGTCCGGCGCCCGCGCCACGCGTCAACAAGAAGTAACCGCTCTTCAACCTCAGCGAGCGGCGAATTGCTCGCAGCCGGCTTCCGTCAGGAAGTTGCGCGCAGCCTCATCGAAGCTCGCCTGCGGCGCCAGCGTCCGCAGCACGGCATAGCCGTCAGGCCGGGCCATTTCCACCAGGATCGCCTGTTGCAGCTCCTGCGGCAAGTTCTTGCGCAGGTCTGTCAGCTGGATCGGACTGCCGGCCAGCACATCGAGCGCGCCGCCGACCGATGTCCTGTCGTTCATGCTGAAGACCTCGTTGGAGGCGCTGTCGTAGATCGCGATCGACCAGAAGGGCACATTGCCCTTGGCAGTGAAATGCACCGGCGCATCCTCGACGTCGAAGGAGCAGACGGCGGTGCGCAGGAAGGGGTCGCCATTGGCAAGGCCGGCTTCGTCATACTGGTTGCCAAGCAGGTAGAAATTGTTGAGGTCGCCCTCTGCCTCCACGCGGGTCGCCGCATCCCTGCCGGTGAAATGCGGCAGCGACAGGATGATCACGAGATGCAGCAGGGCTGCGCCGAAAAGACCGGTCAGGACCGCGAAGAATATCCTAAGCATTGCCGCATCCGGTCTTGGTGAGCTTCGGCATAGCGAGGTCGATCACGCCGGAACTGCCGGCGGTCGGGGTGTCGAACAGCGTCAGCACCAGCCGGAAGGTGCCGGCCTGTGGCAAGGCCAGCCAGTTGCCCGGCTGTGCGACGGCTGAGATCTCGATCGAGAAGCCGCTATCTTGCTGGCGCAGCACCGTCCAGGAATTCAGCGCTGAGGGATGCCCGGTCGTCACCGCCGCCGGATTGCCGCCATTGTCGGCGGTAAAGAGGGTCCAGAGCCGGGCAGGCGGCGTCTGCCCGCTGATGCGGTAGCGGCAGCCGGCATTCAGCCGCGCGCCCTCGTCGTCGACGCTCGCCGTAAACGTCAGGCCCTCGGCGCTGCCATAGAGCAGCTTGCCGGCGCGTGCCCGGTGCGACTTGGCATAAGGATCGGCCTCGACCGTCTGCAGCGCTGGAAAGGCCTCCCAGGCGCCGAGCTTGATCGCCCCGAAACCCTGTGTCGCATCCAGCGCATAAAGCGAAATCATGATCCCGCCGCCAAAGGCGACGATCAGCGTGATCGCGATAAAGAGGGGGAATCGAAACACGTCAAGACCTTGGAAACCATATCGGATGAAAGGGTTACCACTGATTCTGGCAGGGTGGAATGCCGCGCCGTGACATGGGAGCCGATTGATCCACGGTTATGTCCATGCGGCAAAGCCGTCATGCCAAGTGCGGCAACGGCAATCCGTGCCGATATATCGAGGCGGGCGGAGGCTGATTTCGGGATCGTGCGCCAGGCGGAGCCTGCTACTCCGCGCTCGCCACCTTCGCTGGCGCGAGCGGGGCGGCATTCTTCAGCTTTTCGCCGAGCTTCTTGAGGATGTCGGTCGATTGAACCGAGAGCATGCGCGGCCGGATGAGCTGCGGCAATCCGTCCTGCGGCTTGGCGGCGGCGGTCTTGGCGAGGTCCTTTTCCGAGGGCAGGGGATTTTCGACGCCGGGGATGGCGCGCAGCGTCACACCCTGGTGGGCGTAGTCCATGGCGCGCTTGAAGGTCATCGCCGGCAGCGAGCCGCCGGTCATCTCGTTGGTCGAGGTGTAGTCGTCATTGCCGAACCAGACGGCGCAGGTGTAATTGCCGGTGAAGCCGACGAACCAGGCGTCGCGATAGGCCTGGGTCGTGCCGGTCTTGCCGGCCGTCAGGATGCCGTTGTCGAGGGCTGCCTTGCGCGCCGTGCCGACATAGGGAACACGCGACAACATCTGGTTCATATAGGCGTCGGCCTGTTCGGAGAGCACGCGTTTCGGCGCCGGCTCGTCACGGTCGAAATCGTAGAGCACGTCGCCGTCGTAATCGAGGATCTGGGTGATGCCGTGGCGGCGCGACTGGTAGCCGCCGGCCGGGAAGGTGGCATAGGCCGTCGCCTGGTCGAGGACCGTCACCTCGGAGGTGCCGATCGGGATGGTGACGTCGTCGCGGATGGGCGTTTCGACGCCGAGGTTCTTCGCCATCGCCCGGATCGGCTGAATACCGAGTTTTTCCTTGGCGAGCCGCACCGGCACGGTGTTGATCGACTGGGCGATCGCGGTCTCGAGTGTGATGCGGCCGGCATAGCGGTTTGCGTAATTGTGCGGGCTCCAGTTGCCCCAGTAGATCGGCGCATCGACGATCGTCGTCTGCGGCGTCATGCCGCTCTCCATCGCCACCGCATAAGTGTAGACCTTGAAGGACGAGCCCGGCTGGCGCAGCGCCCTGCTGGCGCGGTTGAACTGGCTCTCCCCGTAATCCCGGCCGCCGACCATGGCGCGCACGGCGCCACCGTTTTCGATCATCACCATCGCGCCCTGCTTGGCGTGATAGGCCTCGCCATATTCGCGCAGCGACGTCTCGACCGAATCCTCCGCCGCCTGCTGGATGCCCATGTCGATGGTCGTGCGCACGATCAGCGAATGCTGGTGGAAGCGCGACGAAAGCCGCTGGACCTCGTCGAAAGCCCAATCGAGGAAGAAATCGGGCGATTCCACCTCGTTGCGGTCGACGACGGTGGCCGGATTGCGCCTGGCGGCGATCACCTGGCCCTCGGTCATCAACCCGCTCTGCACCAGATTGGTCAGCACTTCGTTGGCGCGGGCACGCGCCGCCGGCAGGTTGACATGCGGCGCGTATTTCGCCGGCGCCTTGAACAGGCCGGCAAGCATGGCGGATTCGGCAAGGTTCACATCGGTGATGTTCTTGCCGAAATAGAACTGCGCCGCCGCCGCCGCGCCAAAAGTACCGCCGCCCATATAGGCGCGGTCGAGATAGGTGGAGAGGATTTCCTTCTTGGAAAGGTTCGCCTCGAGCCACAGTGCCAGGAACGCCTCGGTGACCTTGCGGTCGATCGAGCGTTCGTTCGACAGGAACAGGTTCTTGGCGAGCTGCTGCGTCAGTGTCGAGCCGCCTTGGACGACTTCGCCCGCGCGCGCATTCTCGCTCATGGCGCGGAAGAGGCCGATGAAATCGATGCCGAAATGGTCGAAGAAGCGCCGGTCCTCGGTGGCGATCACCGATTTGATCAGCGAATCCGGCAGCTCGTCGATCGGTACGGAATTCTGGTGGATGACGCCGCGATGGCCGATGACGTTGCCGTAGCGGTCAGTGAAGGTGACGGCGAAATCGCCGCGGTTGCGCCAGTCTTCCTTGGTTGCCTCGAAGGCGGGCTGGGCAAGCAGCAGCATCAGCACCGAGCCGGCCGTCCCGAGCGTCAGCCCTTCGCCGGCGAGTTCGAAGACCATGCGCTTCCAGCCGCGCACGCGGAAGCGGCGGAAGAAAATGGTAATGTCTTCCCAGATCTCGGCAGCGCGGAAGCCGGCGTTCCAGACGGTCGAATCGATCCAGGAATCGATGCGCAGTAGAATGTGACGGCTCTTCGCCGGCCGCTTTTCCGCTGCCTCGCTCGCCGCTTTTCCGGGCCTTTTTTCTGGCCCGTTTTCTGGCCCATTTCCTGGCCCATTTCCTGGGTTGTCCGGATCCTGCACGTCCTGTATTCCCGCCTGATCTCGCTTCGGTCATAACCGACAAAAGCGCGAGGCCCGCATATGGCCGCAAATCTCTCCGATACCAGGAGAGAATTCTCCGAGTACCAGGAGTATACTGAAGGATTGATTGATTTTGCGGCCGATAACAAGAGAGATGCATAAGGGTCACGCGAATTTGCGGGTCGCTGTTGCATGAAACGACGATGAACGATCTGCCCTTCTGGAAGAGCAAGACGCTTGCCGAGATGACCGTCGCCGAGTGGGAAAGCCTCTGCGACGGCTGCGGCCTCTGTTGTCTCAACAAGATCGAGGAATGGGATAGCGGCGATATCTATTTCACCTCGGTCAGCTGCAAGCTGCTAGACGGCGAAAGCTGTCGCTGCTCCAGCTATGAGAACCGCTGGGATTTCGTGCCGGACTGCGTGCAGCTGACCAAGGAGAACGTGCCCGATATCGCCTGGCTGCCGCCCACCTGCGGCTACCGGCTGGTCAATGAAGGCCGCGACCTCTACTGGTGGCACCCGCTCGTCTCCGGCGATCCGGAGACCGTCCATGCCGCCGGCATTTCCGCGCGAGGCCGCGCGATCAACGAAAATGAGATCGATCTCGACGATCTCGAGGATTACGTCGTCGACTGGCCGCTGACCGTGGGCGAGGAGAAGGACGACGAGGACGCCTGAGACGGCTGGCGAAGGTTTTTCTTGCGGGGCGAATGACGCATTCGCACAGCGCACGCCTTACCTCCGGCGCGATGCGTAAAATTGGCACTGGCCGCTGCTTGATTATTGAAAAGTGAGACCCTACTTGCGGTGCAACCCGCTGGTCCGGGCCCCTCTGGCGAGAGCTTCGGCACTCTTGCGATGTCGGACCTCTTCTCCGACAACCAGTGCCGACAGGGGACTATCCTTGAATCTCTCATTTTTGTTCGTCGAGTGGCTGGGAACGCCGCTCTGGATGTGGTCGAGCTTTTTCGCCCTCGTCATCGCCATTCTGTCGTTCGACCTCGGTATTCTTCATAAGCAGAACAAGGAGATCGGCGTCGGCGAAAGCGTCAGGCTTTCCGCTCTCTATATCGCGCTCGGCCTTACCTTCGGTGGTTTTGTATGGTGGTACCTCGGCTCCGAGGCCGGTCTTGCCTATATGACGGGCTTCGTCGTCGAAAAGACGCTGGCCCTCGACAACGTCTTCGTCATCGCCCTGATCTTCTCGTTCTTTGCCGTGCCGCGCATCTACCAGCACCGGGTGCTCTTCTGGGGCATTCTCGGCGTCATCGTGCTGCGCGCCATCATGATCGGCGTCGGCGCGACGCTGGTCGCCGAATTCGCCTGGCTTCTCTATATCTTCGCCGCGTTCCTGATCGTCACCGGCATCAAGATGCTGGTCATCAAGGAGGCAGAGCCTGATGTCTCGAAGAACATCCTCGTGCGCTTCATGCGCAGCCGCTTCAACGTCACCGAGGAACATCACGGCGAACGGTTCTTCGTCAGAAAGGCAAATCCCAGGACGGGGAGGATGACTTGGTTCATCACGCCGCTCTTCATGGCGCTGGTGATGGTCGAGGTGGCCGACGTTATCTTCGCCGTGGATTCGGTCCCCGCGATCTTCGCAATCACCACCGATCCGTTCATCGTCTACACCTCGAACATCTTCGCGATCCTCGGCCTTCGCGCCCTTTACTTCGCGCTTGCTGCGATGATTCATCGCTTCCGTTACCTCAAGCCGGCGCTTGCCATCGTGCTGATCTTCATCGGCTCGAAGATCTTCCTCGCCGACCTGCTGGGCCTTGAAAAATTCCCGGCCGCGCTCTCGCTCAGCATCACCTTCGCGATCATCGCAGCCGGCGTGGTCTGGAGCCTCCTCAAGACGCGGGATCCGCAACAGCCCGCCTGAGCGGGCTCTGCACAGGGAATACGTCAACAAAGAAGGAAACAGATATGATTTCGAATTTCATCGGTTGGATTTTTGCCCTGCTCGTCGTCGATCCGTTGCAGGCTGAGATCCAGCAACAGGCTGAGCGCGCCCGGCTTCCCGTGGAGATCGTCCGCCAGTCCCAGGCCTGCCTGACATCCCAGGGGCCGAAGCTCATAGAGCGCGCCGCCGGCGACTACGGCTGGGCGGCGGCCACAGTCGTCAGCATAGCGATCGGTCATACCGCGCCGGCCGAACTTCTCGACGGCAGCGACCCGCAATGCGCAGCCCTGGTCGGCGCCCTGAAGGGAGCCGGCGCGGGTGCGTGACGGCGACCAGCTGAAAATGGACTGCGTAATGTCTGATCAAGCCGGAAATAGACGGCCGCCGCGCGGTGTGGCCACCGCGCGGCTCCGGGAGATGCTGGAACTCGCCCGGGCGAAGGGCGGCCTCTCCATCGGTGAGGCTTTGGAGGCGATGGGCTCGACCAGCATCGCCTTCACCATCCTGTTCCTGGCAATCCCGGCACTGACCCCGATTCCCGGGCCATTCGGAATGGTTTTCGGTACCGCGCTGGCGCTGGTCTCCCTCCAGATCGTTGCGGGCGGCCGGAAGGTCTGGCTGCCCGCCATCGTCAGGGATCGCCGGGTTTCATCGGCGGCGCTCGATCTCGTCGTGGGTCACGCGGTCCCGGTGATCGCCCGGGTGGAGAAGGTCGTGCGCGCCGGCCGGCTGCAGGCCCTCACCGGCCCGACGGTGCAGGCGCTGCTCGGCATTCCTGTCTTCCTGCTCGCCGTGGTGATCGCGCTGCCGATCCCCTTCGGCAATATTCTGCCGGTGTTCTCGCTGGTGGTGCTCGCCGTCGCCCTGATGGAGCGGGATGGTCTCGTCACCCTGATCGGACTGCTGCTCACATTGGCGACCATCGTCGCGACTGCCGCCTTGCTTTATTTTATCAAGGCGATGATCTTCACGGCCTCTTAACCTGAATGGACAGGTACCGCGGCGAGGAAATGCCGCAACTCCGTCTGGACATAGGCAGCCACCGGCCCTTCGGCGCCAAAACCCCACCAGATGAGCGAACCCTGCCATTGCGACAGCATCAGCCGGGCGATCGTCTCCGGCGCCTTCGCCGAGCCGAAACATCGCGCGATTGCCGCCGTCAGTGCCGCTCCCCAGGCCGCACCCCGGGCACGCAGCACCGGATCGCGAAAATCCTCGCGAAGCACCAGCAGTCCCTCGCCATAGGCGGCGGCATTATCGCCGTAATCCTGCGACAGGCCAACGAGCAGCGCGACGGCGCCTTCTTGCGTTTTCGGCACGACCTCGGCAAGCCGCGCCGTTTCCGCATCAAGCCTGTCCCAGGCATAAAGCAGCGCGGCGCGCAGCATCGCCGCTTTCGTGGCGAAGCGCTGTACCAGCGTCGAGCCGGAAAGACCGCTCGTTTTCGCCACCGCCGCAAAGGTCGCCGCCTCCGGCCCCTCGGCATGGATCAGCGCCAGCACCATGGCGAGAAGCTGTTCGTCGGACAGTGTGCGGCGACGCGGCATGAAATTCCTCTTGCATTCACATTATATATAAATGATCATTCGTTTATAAACAAGGAGCGCCGGCCAATTCCTGGCGCTTCCGTTACGGCATAAGGCGTTCTACAGCGCCGCGCCTCTTTAGAGGCGCAAAGGACGCTGTAACACTTTGCATTGGCGTGGAGGATGGAGAAGTGACAGCAAAATTGCGGGAGAAAGTTGCCTTGGTGGCGGGTGCCACGCGCGGCGCCGGCCGCGGCATCGCGGTGGAGCTCGGCGCCGCCGGCGCCACCGTCTACGTGACTGGGCGCACGACGCGCGCCAAGCAATCCGAATATGCCAGGCCGGAGACGATCGAAGAGACGGCCGAACTGGTAACCGCCGCAGGCGGTAAGGGTATCGCCGTGCAGGTGGACCATCTCATCAAACAACAGGTCGAGGCGCTGGTCGCCCGCATCCGCAGCGAAGCCGGTCGGCTGGATATTCTCGTCAACGACATCTGGGGCTGCGAGAAGCTATTCGAATGGGACAAGGCCGTCTGGGAGCATTCGCTGGACAAGGGCCTGCGCATGCTGCAGCTCGGCATCGAGACGCATCTGATTACCGCCCACTACGCCTTGCCGCTGATGATCGAGCGGCCCGGCGGGCTGCTGGTGGAGATGACCGACGGCACAGCCGAATACAATGCCACCCATTACCGGCTGTCGCCCTTTTACGACCTCGTCAAAACGGGCGTCACCCGCATGGCCTGGGCGCATGCGCAAGATTTGGCGAAACACGGCGCCACCGCCGTTTCGATCACGCCCGGCTGGCTGCGCTCCGAAATGATGCTGGATGCTTATGGTGTTCGCGAGGAGAACTGGCGCGAGGCGACGAAAGTGCAGCCGCATTTCGCCATTTCCGAAACGCCGCATTTCGTCGGCCGTGCCGTTGCGGCCATCGCCGCCGATCCCGACCGCGCCCGCTGGAACGGCCAGTCGCTGTCGAGCGGCGGAGTGGCCAAGACCTACGGCTTCGATGATATCGACGGTTCGCGGCCGGATTGCTGGCGCTACATGGTGGAAGTGCAGGAGCCGGGCAGACCGGCTGACGTGACGGGTTATCGCTAAACAATTCCAGGGAAACGGCTTTCCCCGGAATTGGATTCAGGCAAAAGGTTAGAGCGGCTCTGCGCTTCCGTGAAAGCTAAATCGCTCTAACGCCCCGTTGTTATGCTGCGGCAAGCCGCGCCGCTTCGCGAAACGAGACCAGTCGCTTCGTCTGTTCGTCCCACAGCACCAGCTTGACGCAACGCAGGCTTTCCATGAGCGTGATGCGGCCCAGATCGGCAAGCTCAGGATGATCTCGCAGCACCTCCGGCAGCCGGTAGTAAGGCACCCGGCTCGACAGATGATGCACGTGGTGGATGCCGATATTGCCGGTGATCCACCGCAGCACTGGCGGCAGGTCGTAATGCGAGGCACCGTGGAGGGCCGCATGCTGGAACTGCCAATCCGGCTCCTTCGACCAATGTGTTTCCTCGAATTGATGCTGGACGTAGAACAACCAGACGCCGGCAGCGCCTGCCAGAAGCACGGTCGGAAGATGCACCAGTAAAAAGGGGACGATCCCGACCGCCCAGATCAGCAGCGCGGCGACCAGTGCGATGGCAAGATTGGTTGCCATGGTCGAGACCCAGGGCAGGGCGCCGGAGCGCATCATGCCGAAAGGCAGGCGCTGCTTGAAGAGGAACAGCCATGCCGGTCCGATCCCGAACATCACGATCGGGTGCCGGTAGAGCCGGTAGCCGAGCCGGCCCCAGCGCGACAGCGCGTTATATTCGGCGATCGTCAGCGTTTCGATGTCGCCAACGCCGCGTTCGTCAAGGTTTCCGGCCGAGGCGTGGTGCTCCGCATGCGCCCGGCGCCAATAGTCGTAGGGCGTCAGCGTCAGGATGCCGATCGTGCGTCCAACCCAGTCGTCGACGCGGCGACGGGCGAAAAACGAGCCGTGGCCGCAATCATGCTGGATCATGAACAGCCGGAGCAGGAAGGCGGCGGCGGGAAGGACGAGGATCAGGCCGGGCCAGAAGCTGTAGTGAACCGCTGCCCAGGCGGCAGCCCAGAACAGCGCGAAGGGGACGACGGTGACGGCAAGCTCGAAAGCGCTGCGTCCGGCTCGTGGCTGGCGATATCCGGCAAGGATCTTCAACCAGCGCTTTTCAGCGAAAAGCTCGGCATTCCCCCGCGATCGCTCCGGGTTTTCGTCGGGCTCGCCCAAAGGGGCCACTTGGATTTCCTCGCACTCGCTGCGGCGCGCAGATTCGATCACAGAGTGACGCCGTGAAAGGCCGCGACGGCCGAAAGGCCGAGTGCAATCACTACGGCCGAGCGGATGAGGAAGAGCGGATAGTCGAAGTGGTACATTGTAAGAAGTGTGGTCATGGTTGCAGCAATTCCTGTTTTTCTGAAGACATGTCAATAGGTGATGATGTCACGCCGGCGCGTCCGCCAGGACGCGTTATCACTTGCGCTGTTAGGCGCAGCGAGGGCGAGAGCGGCGGCTCGGTAAGAGGTTCTATTTCTTTGGAGCACTGCCCTGCGGGGCGGTTTTGGTCGCCGTCTTCATCTGATTGGCGAATGTGCTTTCCACCTTCGCTGCCTGCTTGTCCTTCTTCGGCTTCCGGACCTCGCGATTGCTTCTTACCTGTCCTTTTGCCATCGATAAAATCTCCCTTTAGATCGAAATTGAAAGCCGCAGCCTGCGTGGTATTCGCCCCGTTTGTCGGTCGCGATCGGAGATCGCGGGATCGTCATGAGGGGCAACCCGACAACACCGGGCCGCAGGGATGGAATGAAAATGATGCCTGCTGAAACCGCATCGCTGTCTGGAGGCGGATGACCGGAGAGGTCACCGAAAGCCAAACCCGACGTTGAGACGGGACGTCACCATGCTTTCGCGATCGGGAAAATGGCGGGGCCGGAAACCCGGTCACCGCTAACGCCGCATCGGCCAAATCAGCGAGCTTCCCTTATAGACTAAAATTGAGGTGCCATTAAGGCCGCCGCCGCAGGAAAGCCATATTTCCACAGGGCATAAAGCGCGCCGCACAAAACTGCGCAGCGATTTTGCGATAGCGACACACGTAAAAACAGGACCTGAAGCGCGAGCAACGAATCTTGCGAACGCCTTAGTCATTCACGGAAAACAGGCGGATCAACTTCGTTCTTTCCATCTCCGCTCGGCCTGATGTCGACATGATGCCGCGGTCCAAACAGAGTTCTATGTCCCGTCCGATATCGAGCGGCACCAGCATGCCGCCGGCCTTGAGCAGGCGGTCTGTCATCGACAGAAGCATATCCACTTTCGCCTGGCAGCCATCGACTTCCAGGAGCGCCACCCGGCGCTCCCTGTCGATGTCGGCAAGATCTCTAGCCTGTTGCCGTTGTTGGTAAGCCCCGAATTGCACCCATCCGAAATAACCGGCCGCTGCGACGCAGATACAAAGCAAGAGGGTTTTTCGCACAATATTCCTTCGGAGCCGGGCGGCTCGCTTGCCGCTAGAACATTCAGTGAGAGCATGAGGTCGTCCGAAAACCGCTCACACTTTTCGCGTTATGCTCTAGCCAGCAGCGCGTCTTTCGCGGGGCAATCCCTGTATCGCATATCGGTTAAAGACGGGGGTTACCGGTTTCGGCGGCGTCTTCAGCTTGCCGAAATGGTGTTCGAGCGCTTGTGAGAGCATGGCCGGCGAGGTGACGCCCTCTTCGAACAGCCTGATCAACAGTATGGCCGCGACGTTGAAGACACGTTCGTTGCCGATCAGGATTTTGGCGTCGTAGCCGGCGTCGTCGAGCACGCCTTGCAGCATGTCGAGATCGGACGAAGTCAGATGCGACTTTTCGAAAGTGGAAGACATCGGTCCTCCTTTCATCGGGGCAAGGGTATAAAAACCCTCAGTCGGCAGCGCCCGTACACTGGCTGCCGAAGCTGCGACCATGCGCCTTTCACCCAGGCAACGCAACGGGATTCTTGCTGCAGATATCGCTCCGGTTCATGAGCAGCCCGCACCGTTCAGGGTGCGGGCCGATGACGGTTATTCCGCCGCCTGATAGCTGGGTCTCCGGGCGGCCGATGTCCGCGGACCGGCAGCGGCAAGCAGGGTAATCGCCACCGCAAGCAGCGCCACGAAGGCGATGCCGGCGACATAGGGGTTCCAGCCGAAATGCGGTGCGGCGCCGAAGACTGCCGAGGCGGCCGCAAGCACGATGCCGCCGCCGATCTGGAATGAGGCAAAGAGCAGTCCGGAGGCGAGTCCCGCCTTGTCATCCTCCACATCGGAAAGGGCCGCAACCTGCACCGAGGGGTAGGTCAGGGCGTAACCGAGGCCGAGCGGGATCTGCGAGAACAGCACGAGCAGGATCGGATCGACATGTCCAAGTGCGGTCACCCAGAAGATGTAGCTGAACGCCTGCAGACCGACCCCCACTGCCATCAGCCCGGTGGCGCCGCGATTTTGCGCAAGCGTCGCAAAGCGGGGCGCCAGGAACATCACGAAGACACCGCCAAGCGCAAAACAGAAGCCGGTGGTGAAGGCCGACCAGCCGAGGACGTTCTGATAATAGAGCGTCGCCAGGAACTGGAAGCCGACATAGGCGCCCTGGAAGAGGGCGGCAATCGCATTGGCATGCCGGAGCTTGGCCCGCCGGAACATGCCGAGCGGCACCATTGGATCGGCATGGCGCGCTTCGACCACGAGGAAGAGCAGGATCAGCGCCAGCGACGCGACGAGCGAACCCCAGGTCGCAAAAGCCTGCCAGCCGGCGGCCGCAGCATTGGTGATGCCGAAGACGAAGAGCAGCAGCCCAGGGGTGATCGTCAGCGCGCCGGCCCAGTCGAAGGCCGGCCGCGGTCCCGTCCTTTTCGGGTCGGCGGGCAGCACCAGTGGCGCAACAAAAAGCGTCAGGATGGCGACGGGCGCGCCCATGACCAATGTCGCCCGCCAGCTGATAATCGTCGCAGCACCACCGAGCACCATGCCGAGCACGAAGCCGGCGGCGCCGGTGGAGGAGAAGACCCCGAGCGCCTTTGCCCGTGCCGTTCCCTCGCCGAAGACGGAGAGCAGCAGCGCAAGCGCCGCGGGCGCGGTGAAGGCGGCGGCAATGCCCTTGACCAATCGGGCGGCGATCAGCGTCGGGCCGCTGTTGACGAAGCCGCCGGCGATGCTGGCGGCGGCAAAGATCGCCAGCGACCAGAGAAAGACGCGGCGATGGCCGAAGACATCGGCGACCCGGCCGCCGAGCAGCAGGAAGCCGCCATAGCCGAGCACATAGGCGCTGACGGCCCATTGCAACGAGGTCGCCTCCATGCCGAGTTCGGCCTGGATGGCGGGGAGCGCAACGCCGATGGTGGAGACGTCCATGGCGTCGAGGAAATTGGCGGCGCAGAGCAGCAGCAATGCCAGCCCCGCTCCGCTTCGCGATTTGGAAAGAGTCATCGAAATCGTTCCTTCTTTGCTGCCGCCTCATCGGGGGAGGTTGCCGGGCGGCAGGGAACGAGAAAATGTACAGCTTCCATTCCTATTGCAAATTGATAGTAGCCATGCCAGGTATTACTGACGATGATGAATGATGTCACCCTTCGCAAGATCGACCTCAATCTCCTGCTGGCCTTTTCGGTGCTGATGCAGGAGCGCAATGTCAGTCGCGCCGCCGAGCGCCTGCTGCTCGGTCAGCCAGGCCTGTCGGCCGCTTTGCGGCGCCTGCGCGAGGCGCTGGACGATGAACTATTCGTGCGTGTCGGGCGCGGCCTGCAACCGACGCCGCGCGCCCTTTCCATCGCCCCGGCGATCGAGGATGCGCTGTCGGGTATCGAGCGCGCCATCCGCCCGCAGGCCGAGTTCGATCCGGCAAGCTGGCAGGGCGAGTTCCGCATCGGCATGTGCGACAATCTCGAGTCGGCCTTCTTCGGCCCGCTTGCCGCCCGTCTCCTCCAGCTTTCACCCGGCGCCCGGCTGATCGGTATCGCTTCCGAAAAGCGCGATGCCGCACGCCGGCTGGATGAAGGCGTCTTCGATTTCAGCGTCGCGATGCACGACGAGCCCGCCTCCTGGCACATTCGCGCGCCGCTGTTCGACCAAGTCTCGATCTGCATCTACGATGAAGCTCAGCTCGGGCTGAAGGCGCCGTTGAGCCTCAGGGATTTCGCCAATGTCGCGCATGTCACCGTCTCGTTCGAAGGCAACACCTCGACCGGTATCGACATGGCGCTGAACCGCACCGGCGATGTGAGACAGGTGGTGGCGACCGTGCCGCGCTTTTCCGCTCTGCCGATGGTGCTGAAGGCGATGCCCGCCATTGCCACGGTGCCGGAATCGATCGGTCGCTGCATGGCGCAGTTACATGGGCTGATGCTTTGCGAGCCGCCGCTTTCGCTGCCGGCCGATCCCGTGACGATGCTTTATCGCCGAGTCGACCAGACGGACGGCCGGGCGCGCTGGTTCCGTCGCCTGTTCATCGATGTAGCCAATAAAGCGCTCGAAGCTTCCGGCTGCTGCGTATCCATTCCGAGAGCCGCTGCCTGACGGTCCGTTATAGCTCGCCTTTGTGGAAATAAGCTTCGAGGCGATAGCCGTCCGGGTCGATGATGAAGGCGGCGTAATAGAATTGCCCATAATCCGGCCGCACACCTGGTTCGCCATTATCCGTGCCGCCGGATGCAACGGCCGCCGCGTGAAAGGCATCGACAGCGGCCTCATCAGGCGCGACGAAGCAGAAGTGCAGCCCGGATCGCATGTCGGCAACAACGGGCTGTTCGACCTGCATCACCCAGAGCCCGACCCTTTCCGGGCCGTAGCCGATCATGGAGTCGGAATTGGACAGGCGCTCATATCCGAGCGGCGTCAGCGCCGCATCGTAGAAACGGCGGGCTCTTGCGAGGTCTTTTACGCCGATGGAAATGTGATCGAACATGGACTGCCAACTCCCTATCTTCCGCTAACCCCGAAGGACTGCCCACACCCAAGATGGCTCGACGCCAACATCTTTCAACCGTTGTTCTAAGCATGTCGGATAAAAGTGTGTGGGACAGGCAGTCCCGCGACATCTGCCGCCTGCGGCAAAGCCTGCGGCTGGACATTGCCGCATCCGTTCAGGTCTCGTTCTAAACAGCTTCCTCGGCGACGTTTTGCATCGGCTCCACGTTCGTCACCTCATAGGTCCAGACTCGAAACGCCTTCAGCACATGCGGTCCGAAGGAATTGATGAGCGGTATGTCGGCGGCGTCGCGCCCGCGTGCGACGATGATACGACCGATCCGCGGCGTGTTGTTGCGCGGATCAAATGTATGCCATGCACCGTCCAGGAAGACCTCGATCCAGGCGCTGAAGTCCATCGGATCGACGACGGGAATACCGATGTCACCGAGATGGCCATTGATATATCGGGCAGGAATGTTGAGGCAACGGCACAGCGCCACCGCGAGATGCGCAAAGTCGCGACAGACGCCGACACGTTCGTGGAACGCCTCGAAGGCTGTCCGCGTCGATCGCGCCTGCATGTAGTCGAATTGGATATGGCCGTGAACGAAGTCGCAGATCGCCTGAACGCGGCCCCAGCCGGGTGAGACGGTGCCGAACATATCCCATGCAATTTGACTGAGACGATCCGTCTCGCAATAGCGGCTGCCCATCAGGTAGACGAGGCAATCATCCGGCAACTCCGAAACCGGGACTTCCCTGGCGCCTGGCAGCGACCTGTCCAGTTTGCCGTCGTCTTCGATCGTCGCATCGCCCCATATGGTCAGGTCGCCCGCTGGCGCAACCAGCCGAAGACAGCGGTTGCCGAAGAGATCGCGATAGGAAGAAGTGGGGACATCGGGCGTGGTGAAGACCGTTTCCGGAATTCTGATGTCGGCCGCGCGATCGTCATGAACCGACAGCAGACAGACCAATGCGGTCGGCTGCGGGCAGGTCAGCGTCATTTCATAGCCGTAACGGATCAACATGGAGCGTTCTCGCGCGTCCGGATCCGTCTAGCGGAAATCCGCCGCAGTTAGAGTATAGAAGGCGCGGCGGCGGTACGAATAGGCTTTGTGCGCCACGTCCTGAATGGAGTTGCGCAGGGCGTCGAACGACGAAAGCCACCCCGTTTCCGAAGGCTCGGTTCTTTGCAATGCGGCGTCGGATTTCGCCAGCGCGCCAACCTCGACGAAAAACAACACCTGGAACATGCCGTCATGGCCGATGAAGCGCACTGCATTTCTCGCCGCATCGAAGCTGCGGCTTTGGTTCAAAAAGGCTAGCGCCATGGTTGAACCGGCGGGGTCTGGCGACCGCTCCGGGCGGCGTCCGACAGCCTCAGCCACTCCTTCCGGTATCCTATGTTGAGAAGATTGAAGGACATCATGTCTTCACCGGCCTCCGAACGGCTCTTGCCGATCATGCCATGGTCGGCGTGCACTGGAACGCTTGCAGAGACACGATAGACGGTCCACGAACGGGCAGATTCGATCCGGCGGTCATGTTCGACCTCCATCAAGTAGCGGCCCGACGCACCACATTTATTTTCCCATGTGCCGACGGCAACGGCATTCCGTCTGCGTTCGGCTTCGTCTTCATGACTGTTCACGATGTCAACCTTTCGTCATTCGGGCCGTGGCCATGGCCAAACGTCCTCTCGATCAGTGTTGCGCCGCTACCGGCGGGCGATAGGTTTACCAGTTCCAGGCTATCTTCCGTCGCGACCCGCTCATGACGTTCATCGTCACTGTGGATACGGTATTGCAGCACATTTCCTCTCAGAGGCAGTGTGGCGGTAATGCGGTATGTGTCGGGAAGCTTGGAGGGAACGACCAAGAACCCGTCCTTCACTCGGACAGTCTGCCCCACCTTGAAGATATGCGTTGCTGCCTCGCGCCGGATTGAGCGTCCATTGCGTTGCGGGATGCGCGTAGCGGTCATGACGGTTTGTGGTCCTTTTCGATCGCGGTTTCGAGATCTGACAGGTGGATAGGCATCATCTGCTGCGTCGAACTCTGCGCAGCGATCGCCGGCAGGTGGATGAAGGCGCCGACCCGTCGCCAGGCAAGCCTGGAAACGCTGTCGATCAATTCCTCGTCATAGTCGACGCGGTATTCTCCGGCTGGCTGCGCCCCGTCGAAACCGGGCAGACGGAATGGGGATGAAAAGCGGACGACGGTTTGTGTGGTACGACTGGTCACGGCTGAGGCCTCCGCAGGAATACACCGATGCGTTTCCTGTATCGTTGAGATCCGAACCGGACGAACTCGAGGCTGCCGGTACATCCGCGGTCAGCGCCAAGCTCATTCCGGATCGGAACAGGCGAACTCAACGCCGGAACGACGTCATGGATCGCTATCGAGAATTCAGTGGTGATGGCGGGTCGTAGGTCTCTGACACCGCGAAGCCAAGTCGGCCAAATCGACGAAGCCTATCATTGCGCCTCGATTGAGTTTAAATCAAGATAAATTCTGATTTATCTATGAAAAACGCCAAATTAACTCTTCGCTCACGAAAATAAAATGGAGCGCGATGGCGTAAAAAATTCTATTTATTTGCTGATCAATACAAAATATCCGGTCGGATTGATTTCCTGAATATCTCAAAAAAGTTCATGGGCGAATAATATTTCTTAGCACTCCTATCAATCGAGTGCCACGAATGCTATTTATGAGTTGCAGCCGCCCTACGCGCCGGCAGCAGAAAGACCTCTATGAAATTCCGTTCACTTCACGACCGCGTCGTCATTCGACGTGCGGAAGGCGATGTCAAATCCAAGGGCGGGATCATCATTCCAGACACCGCCAAGGAGAAGCCGCAGCACGGCGAAGTGGTCGCAGTCGGCCCGGGCCTTCGCGACAAAAGCGGCAATCTGGTCCCGCTCGATGTCGAGGTCGGTGATCTCATTCTGTTTGGAAAATGGTCGGGGACAGAGGTCACGATCGATGGCGAAACCCTTCTGATCATGAAGGAGACCGACATCATGGGCATCGTCGAAAAGACTGAAGCGGCTGCCGACAAAGCTGCCTGACCGTCGAATTTGTGACCAGCATCTCAAGACCGAACTGGGAAGAAATATCATGTCTGCCAAGGAAATCAGGTTCTCCACCGACGCGCGCGACCGCCTGCTGCGCGGCGTCGAATTGCTCAACAACGCCGTCAAGGTGACGCTTGGCCCGAAGGGTCGCAACGTTGTCATCGACAAGGCCTATGGCGCGCCGCGCATTACCAAGGACGGCGTTAGCGTCGCCAAGGAGATCGAGCTCGCGGACAAGTTCGAGAACATGGGCGCGCAAATGGTGCGTGAAGTGGCTTCGAAGACCAATGATCTTGCCGGCGACGGCACGACGACGGCAACCGTTCTCGCCGCCTCCATCTTCCGCGAAGGCGCCAAGCTCGTCGCTGCCGGCATGAACCCTATGGATCTCAGGCGCGGCATCGATCTCGGCGTTACCGCCGTCGTCAAGGAAATCAAGGCGCGGGCGATGAAGGTCAAATCGTCAGGTGAGATCGCCCAAGTCGGCACCATTGCCGCCAATGGCGACGCCGCCATCGGTGAGATGATCGCCAAGGCGATGGACAAGGTCGGCAATGAGGGCGTCATAACGGTCGAAGAGGCGCGAACCGCCGAGACCGAACTCGACGTCGTCGAGGGTATGCAGTTCGACCGCGGCTATCTCTCACCCTATTTCGTCACCAATGCCGAGAAGATGCGCGTGGAACTGGAGGATCCCTATATCCTCGTTCACGAGAAGAAACTCGGCAGCCTGCAGGCGATGCTGCCGATCCTGGAAGCCGTCGTACAGACCGGCAAACCGCTTCTGCTCATCTCGGAGGACGTCGAAGGCGAGGCCTTGGCGACGCTTGTTGTCAACAAGCTGCGCGGCGGCCTGAAGGTCGCAGCCGTCAAGGCGCCGGGTTTCGGCGATCGCCGTAAGGCGATGCTCGAAGACATTGCCGTGCTTACATCAGGCCAGATGATTTCCGAGGATCTCGGTATCAAGCTCGACAACGTCACGCTCGATATGCTCGGCCGCGCCAAGCGCGTGCTGATCGACAAGGAGAGCACCACGATCATCGACGGCTCCGGCGAGAAAGCGGCCATCCAGGCGCGCATCCAGCAGATCAAGGCGCAGATCGAGGAGACCACCTCCGATTACGATAAGGAAAAGCTGCAGGAGCGCCTGGCGAAACTCGCCGGCGGCGTCGCGGTCATCCGTGTCGGCGGCGCCACCGAGACGGAAGTCAAGGAAAAGAAGGACCGCATCGACGATGCACTGAACGCCACCCGTGCGGCGGTCGAAGAGGGCATCGTGCCCGGCGGCGGCGTGGCACTGTTGCGCGCCAAGTCGGCGCTGACGGGGCTGACCGGGGAGAACGCCGACGTGACGGCGGGCATCTCGATCGTGCTCAGGGCGCTCGAAGCCCCGATCCGGCAGATCGCCGACAATGCCGGGTTCGAGGGCTCCATCGTCGTTGGAAAACTCGCCGGCAGCAATAATCACAATCAGGGCTTCGACGCACAGACGGAGACCTATGTCGATATGATCGAGGCCGGCATCGTCGATCCCGCCAAGGTCGTGCGCACCGCTCTGCAGGACGCCGGCTCGATTGCGGCGCTGCTGATCACCGCCGAGGTGATGATCGCCGACATTCCCGCAAGAGACTCCGCCCCTGCAGCCGGAAATGGCGGCATGGGAGATATGGGATACTGAGAACAGCCTGAACTGTTCCGGCGTGGCCGGACGGCGCAACCCGAACAATAGACAGGGAGAATTCCAATGTCCGTGCAGAGCAGCAGCAAGACATCGATCACCCAGCGTTTCGAGAGTTACCAGCCATCCAAGACGCTTCTCGTCTGGGCCTGCGTCGTCACGGCGATCGCCACGATGATTATCGGCTTCAGCTGGGGAGGTTGGGTAACAGGCGGCACGTCAAGCAAAGCGGCAGTCGCCGCCGGCGACACCGCACGCGGAGAGCTGGCGTCGGCCATTTGTGTCGAGCGGTTCAATGCGGCGCCGGACGCGAGCGCTAAACTGATCGAGTTCAAGGCGATTACCGAAGGCTACAAGCAGCGGCAGTTCGTCGAGGCCGGCGGTTGGGCGACCATGCCTGGGCAGACTTCACCCGACAGCCGAAGTGTTCAAGCCTGCGCCACCGCGCTTGCCGTCTGACACCATTTTCAGAGCGCTCCGATATGTGTGCGGAGCGCTTCCACTCTCAAAGCAGGAAATGACCAATGATCCGTTTCGTGAAAAAGAGCGACCCGCAGCCACCCGCAGACGACAACCGCTTCCAGAAAATCCGCGAGGCAGCTGCCGACGAGCATAAGAAAGCCGCCAATGACAGCACGCCCCGCCGCGCCCCGCGGGCGCCGGAAGATGAAGACCCGCTTATCTGAGAGGGTATGGAAAGGCGTCCTTGAACAGGTCTCCAGCGCAGCTGTGTAAAGCCGGCATACGGCGCGATCTGAGAACAGGGACGCACCAGGGCCCCTTGAACACCTAGCGATAATCCAGCCAGATCCCGCCGGCATCGGCGGAACGCACGCAGTTTTCCACCCAGCGCACCCCTTCCAGTCCGGCATCGACATCGGGAAAGACCAGCTCTTCGATCCCCGCAGGGGCGAGGCCGCGCTCTCTGTTGATGGCGAAGCCGAAGCGGCGATAGAGGTTCGCCCAGGCTTCGAAGAGACCTTCCGGGTGGCCGCCGCCGATCCGGTCGTCGATCCTGGCCTCGGGATAGAGATAGTCCATGCCACGCTCGAGAATACGGGCCGGTTCGCCCTGGATCTCGTAGGAGAGCTGGTTCGGCCGCTCGTCCCACCATTCGATACTGGCCTTCGAGCCGACGATGCGGATCTTCTGGCCGTGCATGGAGCCGGCATTGACGGCGCTCGACCAGATGGTGGCGATCGCGCCATTATCATATTCCATCAGGGTCACCGCATTGTCTTCGAGCGGCGCTCGGCTTTTGACGAAGCTCTGGCGGGTGCAGAGGAGACGTCTGATCTTGAGGTGCGGCAGGATGACCTTGGCGATATAAAGCGGGTGGGTCCCGACATCGCCGAGGACATAGCTGGGCCCCGCGAATTTCGGATCGACGCGCCACCGCGTCGAGGGGTTTTGCTCCTCCACCGCAGCACTATGGAAACCATGGGCGAATTGCAGGTTGACGATGCGGATTTCGCCGAGATCGCCATTCCTGACCATGGCGCGCGCCTGCTCGATTATCTGATGGCCGGCATAACCATAGGTCACGCCGACGATCCGGCCGCGCGCCTGGGAAAGCGTCTTCAGCTCTTCGGCTTCGGCGGTCGTGAAGCAGAGTGGCTTTTCGCAGATCACATGCAGATCATGTTCGAGTGCTGCCTTGCAGATCGCGAAATGGGTGTTGTTGGGTGTCGCGATCGACACGGCCTCGATGCCGTCGGCCCGCCGGGCCTCAGTCGCAAACATCGCCGCATAGTCCCGGTAGCTCCTGGCTTCGTCGAGCCCGAGATCGACGCCGAACGCGCGGCCGCGTTCCGGATCGATATCGAAGGCACCCGCCGCAAGGGCAAAGACGTCGTCGCGATGCGCTGCCGAGCGATGAATATAGCCGATCTGGCTGCCTCTGCCGCCGCCGACCATGCCCCAACGGATCGGCTTTTGCCTGTTATTCGTCATCATCTTTTCCCTAAAAACCAACCGACCGGAGGTAATCGCGGCTTTGCTTCACATCTTCGAGGCTGCCGGCGACATTCCTCGGATCACGCTCCTGTTCGACGGTGATGAAGCCGTGATAGCCGATCTCCTCGAGAGCTCGTTTGACGGCGGGATAATCGATGACGCCGCGGCCGATCGGACACATCACGCCCTGTCCGCAGGCATCGAAGAAGCGGATCTTTTCCCCAAGCACGCGGTCGAAGACGGTCTGGTCGATGTCCTTGAAGTGGACATAGTCGAGCCGGTCGGCATAGCGGCGAAGCATCTCCACGGGTTCCATGCCGGCATAATAGCTATGGCCGGTGTCGAGGCAGAAGCCGGCGATCTCCTGCGGAATGTCTCTTGCCACCCGCTCGATCTCATCGGCGAATTCGATATAGCCGCCCGCATGCGGGTGGATGACGGCGCGCACGCCGTATTTGCGCTGAGCGAGTTCGGCGATCGCCGTGATATTGGCGACCATCCCGGCCCAGGCCTTGTCATCGAGACGCGGTGCACGATCGGAATGGCCGGCGGCATAGTCGCGCTCGTCGTGGCCCCAGTCCATCACTGTGAGATAGGGTGTCCTGAACCGCTGGCCTGCCACCTGATCCGGCTGCGGCAACTTGGTGATGACGGCGCAGATCTCATCCGTCTGCCGCAGCAATGTCTCCCGGTTTTCAGGAGAGACCAGATCGTCGAAGATCGTGCCGGCGACGATGAAGAGATTGCGCTCGGTGAGCGCCTTGGCAACGAGCGCATCATCGAGCGGCACGTAACCATAGGGGCCGAGTTCGAGGCCGCCATAGCCGGCCGCCGCCGCCTCGTCGAAGACGCGTTCCCAGGCGGGAAGGTTTGGATTGTTAACGTCGTCCACGCCCCAGCAGCAGGGGGCTGTCGTAATGGTGATGGTCACGGTTTTATTCCTGATAGTGGTGCCGGGGCGGATGTTGACGATCAGCCAAGTTTCCCGGGCCAGTATTTGTCGACATATTTCTGGATTTCGGAGCGCATGAAGCGCCCGGAATCGTCGGCGCGCTCCTCCCAGCCGAAGACGCAGGCGGTGATGATGCCGTCGAATCCGACCGCGGCGAGCGAGGAGAAGAAGACATCCCAATTGATCTCGCCTTGGTACATATCCATGTGCTGATGGATGGTGACCTTCGCGCCCGGCGGATTGATGATGTAGCGCAGCCCGGATGAGGCCTTGTGATTATAGGTATCGGCCACGTGCACATGGGCAATCAGCGGGCCGGCATCGCGGATCATCTGCGCCATGTCGTCACCGAAATAGAAGGTATGCGGCGCGCAGTAGAGGAACTTGACGTTCTTCGAGCCGATGGTCTTCAGCATGTCGATCGCCGGATGCAGCGTTTCGCACCAGTCTTCCGGATGCGGTTCCATGTTGAGCGTGACGCCTTCGCGCTCGAACACCGGAACGAGTTCTTCTATCGAGCGCCACCAGGCGGCCTCGCTGTGCTCGTGGGTATGCATGCCGCCGCAGCAGCTGGCGCGGTGGCTGCGATCCGGCGATGGCCCGCGGCCGAATTCCGAGTTCATCGTATCGCAGCCCATTTCGGCCGAAATCGCGATCGCTTCCTTCCAGTAACGCACTGCTGCCTGCCGCTCGTCCTCATGCGGGCTCGCCCAGCGGTACATCGGCAGGATCGAGGCGAGCTGGACGCCGTGATCCTTGAGGGCCGCCTTGAATTCCGCGATGCGTTCCTTGTGCGCCCGCGGGCGCACCCACCAGGGCAGAAAATCGTCGCGCGGTGAAAGCTCGATATGCTCATAACCGAGTTCCGCTGCCTTGCGGCAGAGGTCGCGCAGGTTGAGGTGACGGTGCATATGCGGGTCGAGTGCGATCTTCATCTGGCTCCTCCGTCATCCCCGGCCGCTTCGGGCCGGCGGATGATCCTTGATCTCGGTTGTTTTGGACCGTCCGGTGCTCCTCCCGGATTGCTGGTACGATACGGCTGCGGCGCCCCCATGCTCCAATGCTTCCTTGATCAAATTTGATCATTGACCTCACAGCAGGCCGATGCTTTGCTGTGTCAAGCTTTGGGAGTGGGTGAGCCTGATGAAGGTGACTTTGAAGGATGTCGCAAGCCAAGCCGGCGTTGGCACAGCGACCGTCGAGCGCGTCCTCAACGGCCGCGGCGGCGTGCGGCCGGGAACGGTGGAGAAAGTCTTCCTGGCGGCAAGGCGGCTTGAATACCGGCAAAGCCTGCCGGTCGCCCATCGCGGTCTGATCCGGATAGAGGTGATCCTCGTTCGCCCGGAGACCAGCTTCTATTCGCGTCTGAACCGGGCGTTCGAGCGCATCGCCGCCTCGCTCGACGACAGCATCACCGTTCACCGCACCTTCGTCCGCGAGAACGAGCCGGCGCAATTCGCCCGCTACATCGCCAACCCGACGGCACGCCGGTCGGCGCTGATCGTGGTCGCGCCCGACCATGCCGATGTGGTCACAAGCGTGCGCAAGGCGGCCGGTCTCGGCATTCCCGTTGTACAGATCATGACCCGTCCGGCCCCCGAACTGCCCTATGTCGGCATCGACAACTATGCTGCAGGACGCACCGCAGCTCACTACATGTCGGGCATGCTGGCGCAGCGCACCGGTTCGTTCGTCGCTCTCTGCCACAGCGGCGCCTATGAGAACCATAAGGAGCGGATCCGCGGCTTCTCCAGCTATCTCTCGGAGAAGGGTTCAAACGACCATCGTTTCATCGAGGTCATGTTCGACCTCGATGACGAGCACAATGCCATGGAGCTGCTGCAAGCGGCACTCCGGCGCGAGCCCGGCATCATCGGGGTCTATAGTGCAGGCGGCGACAACAAGGGTGTTGCCAGGGTGCTCGCGGCCAACAAGGCTGGGCGGCCCTTCTGGGTCGGCCACGAATTGACGCGAGAGACGCAGGACTATCTCAGCCGTGGCATCATGTCGATCGTGCTCGACCAGGCGCCGGAGGTCCAGGCGAGGCGATCGATAGACCTTGCCCTGAACAGGCTCGGTCTCATCGAGATGGAGGTCAGCGCCGAGCCGGTGCGCTTTCTGACGATCACACCGGAAAATCTTTGAGGGGATAAGGATGCCCGGACAATCCGCTCGAATGAGCGCCAGCGGCTTTCACGGCGCCGGCGCGGACTTACTGCAGCTGCGGCTTCTTAAGAAAGCTGTTGCGGTCGGCGGACTTGATGCGCAGCCAGGCTTCCCGGCCGTTCCTGAGGATGCGCATGGGGATCTCGGCGCCGGCCGGGCCGCTGCTCCAGACCTTGCGGTAGAAATCGGCCAGGCCGTCGACCTCTTCGTCGCGGATTTCCGATATGATATCGCCCTGACGCAGGCCCGCCTGAGCGGCCGGCCCGCCTTCGGCCACGCTCATGACCACCACGCCGCCATTGCTCTCGGCGGAGAAGGCGCCGAGCCAGGGCCGCGGCGGTCTGTTGACCTGTCCCCGGTTCAAGAGATCGTCGAGGATCGGCGGCAAAAGGTCGATCGGCACGACCATGTTGATATCGGCGACCTCGTCGCCATCGCTCATCTGCAGGCGAAGCGAACCGATGCCGAGAAGCTTGCCGTCCGAACCGATCAGCGCCGCACCGCCCCATGAGGGATGGGCTGGTGACGTGAAAATCGCCTCGTCCAGCAGATATTCCCAATAGCCGGCGAATTCCTGCCGGGCGACGATATTAGCCTCGACGAATTCTCCGATGCCATCGGCCAGCACGACGGGATCGCCGGCCTTGGCCGTGGCCGCGTCGCCGAGATCCACCGCCGGCGCATTCAGAGGGCCAAGCGCCTGCACCAGACCGAAGCCGCTTTCCTGATCATAGGCAAGCGCATGCGCGGGAACCACACGCCCGTCATGGGTCGTCAGCCAGACCTCTTCGGCCTCGGTGATCAGATAACCGATGGTCAGCACCAGCCCGTTGTCGCGAATGACCACGCCGCTGCCCTCCCGGACAGTGCCCAGCGTCTCCGCTGTGAAGGCATCTTCCGGAATGGAGGAACGGACGGCCACGACTGACCGCAAAATCGGATCGATATTCATGCTTTCATCCCGATGGGCGCCGACGCGAAAGGCCGAAAGCCGGCGCATTCTTCCTTGAATAGGTAAGAGAATCGACGGCAGGTGCAAGACCGTATCGGAGCGAATTTCGGCAGGCCAACGCGCGACCTCCCTCCGATGCCTGCACCAATCAAGGTTTCACTGAGCGCCGAGACTATCTCGCATGGCACCGGCGGGCGGATGAGCGCGACCATATTGCCGCGGCGAGCATCCCATCACTCTCTTGAAAGCGGTGCTGAATGCGCTTTCGGATTCATAGCCGAGCGACAGGGCGACACCGGCAATTGCTTCGGCCGAGTTTGTCAATCGGTCACCGGCGAGAAGCATGCGCCAGCGCGTCAGATAATCCATCGGCGCAAGCCCGACCTTTTCCTTGAAGTGGAGAGCAAAACTGGACCGCGACATCGAGGCACGTTCAGCCAGTGACTGCAGCGTCCACTTGCGGGCTGGATCGGCATGCAGGGCACCGATAGCCGCACCGATCCGCCGGTCGGTAAGCGCGAAAAGCCAGCCGACGCCGCGCGCATTCGGCGATGCGATATGGAGGCGCAACACCTGCATGAGCATAACATGAGCAAAATGCTCCGCCATCAGAAAGCCACCCGGCTGCTGGTCGCGCAATTCGCGCGTCATCCGATCGAGACACCAGCGCAGCACGGCGGCGTGATCGGAATCCCTCTTCACGTGGACGATCGGCGGCAGGATTCCGAGAAGGATGTCCGAATTTCCTCCCGAAAAGGAAAAACGGCTGCCGATCAGGAAGAAATCGCCGCCGCCATTGCAAGTCGCAATGCCGTCGCGGGCGATCGAATAGATCGCATCGGACGGGATCGCTTCGAGAGCCGGATCGCTGGCGAGACGAAAGGCTCGGCGGCTCGTCAGCAGAAAGCAGTCGCTTTCCTCCAGGCGGACAGCTTCGGGGACGCCATCGACGCTCAGCCAGCACGCGCCTGAAATCACTGCGTTGAACTTGATGCCGTCAGGGGGAGGAAAATCGATCGCCCAAGCACCGCCAGCGTCAAGCCCCGCGGAAACATAGCTGCGCGGTTTGAGCAATGCGAGAACATCGGATAACGGGTCCATGTAGAAATCCGGACGATGGCGAAGAGATGCCGGACTTTAGCGCATGGATCGTCTGGAAGCCACGCCTTATTCTCGCGACCGTCATCCCGAGCGACGGCAACGCGCCGCAGAACAAAGGTAATTATCATGAGTGACAAACAAGTCCCCATCCGCTCCGGATTTGGAGCCCACACGACGGCCGGCGAGGTTTTGGCCGGTCTCGATCTTTCCGGCAAGCGCGCCATCGTCACCGGCGGCCATTCCGGCCTCGGGCTCGAGACCACGCGCGCTCTGGCGGGCGCCGGCGCGAAGGTGACCATCGGCGCAAGGAGCATCGAGGCGGCGCGTAGCGCGGTCGCCGGTATCGATGGCGTAGAGATTGATCGGCTCGACCTTTCCGACCTCGAAAGCGTTCGCGCCTTTGCCGAGCGGTTCGTCGCATCTGGCCGCAGCATCGACATTTTGATCAACAGCGCCGGCATCATGGCCTGCCCGGAAACGCGTGTCGGCGACGGATGGGAGGCACAGTTCGCGACCAATCATCTCGGCCATTTCGCCTTGGTCAACCGCCTCTGGCCGGCGATCTCGCGCGGCACTCGCATCGTTTCGGTTTCCTCCGGTGGCCATGGCAACTCGGCCATACGATGGGAGGATGTGCATTTCGAGACCGGTTACGACAAATGGCAGGCCTACGGCCAGTCGAAGACCGCCAACGCACTTTTCGCCGTGCATCTGGACAGGCTCGGGCGCGACACCGGCATCCGCGCCTTCTCGCTGCACCCGGGCAAGATTTTTACCCCCTTGCAGCGCCATCTCGCAAAGGAGGAAATGGTCAGTGCCGGCTGGATCGATGCAGACGGCAATCCGATTGATCCGACGTTCAAGACACCAGCCCAGGGGGCAGCGACGCAGGTTTGGGCGGCGACCTCGCCACAACTCGAAGGTATGGGAGGCCTCTATTGCGAGGACTGCGATATCGCCATCCGCGCAACGGTTGGAGAACCCGGCGGCGTCAGCGACCATGCAGCCGATCCCGAGGAGGCGGCACGCCTGTGGATCTTGTCGGCAAGGCTGACCGGCATTGACGCTTTCGCGGCGTACGCCTGAAGCCATGGCTCGCGGCAAACCGTCGTCAATGCGCGCTGAAGACGCTGCCGATTGTCTTGCCGTCCTCGCGCCTCACCCGGGACTTCTCGGGTGAAGCCCGATCGGCAAGCCGAGCGGATCGTCAGCACGTCATTGGCGCACACGCTGCCGAAATCGGCCTGCGACAGCGCGGTCGTCGTGCCAGATCGAATTTGCGCAAACAACAGTCAAATCCGGCGACAATCCGTCATTAAATTGTATCAAGGCGTGCGCAAAAGCTGCGGCATTTCGACGTGCATCATTCTCGGGACTTGGCGCGCGACATTTTTCGTGACAGCGGCATTATGCAACAATATACGGTCAATCTCATCAGGAATCAGACCGACACGGATCACGACATGAAAGACTGGCATCCCGATCTCAGCCGCAGCAGCAGTCCGCGTTATATGGCGATCGCCGATGTGATCGAAATGGATCTGCGCAGCGGGCATCTGGTGGTTGGGGACCGGCTGCCGCCGCAACGCGAACTCGCCAAGCGGCTGAATGTCGATTTCACGACGGTGGCGAGAGGTTATGTCGAGGCGCAGAAGCGTGGGCTTGTGGATTCGCATGTCGGCCGAGGCACCTTCGTTACCGGTGGCGCGGACAAGGAGCGCCAGGGATTCGCGCCCGACGCCGCGCCCGATCCCCGCCGCGCCTCCATCGTCGATTTCTCGATGAACATGCCGCCGGAAACGCACGACCCCGAGCTGATCGCCCGCATGCGCGAGGGCATGTCGGCGGTGACGGCGAACCTCATTCCGCTTCTGCGCTACCAGGGCTTCGGCGGCTCCAGCATGGACAAGGAGGCTGCGGCCTCCTGGCTCAGCCGTCGCGGGCTGGTGCCCTCGCAGGAGCGCATCTTCGTCACACCCGGTGCCCATCCGGCCCTGCTGGCGATCTTCGGCCTGCTGGCAAAACCGGGCGAAACCGTGCTTTCGGAAATCATCACCTATCCCGGCATGCGCTCGATCGCCGCCCAGCTGCGGCTCAATCTGGCCGGTCTGCCGATGGACGAGGACGGTATCCTGCCGGACGCCTTTGCCGAGGCCTGCGAGAGATTGAAGCCGAAGGCGCTCTATCTCAATCCGACGCTGCAGAATCCGACGACGCTGACCATTCCGGCCAGGCGCCGTGAGGAGATCTGCGCCGTTGCCCGCAAATATCATGTGCCGATCGTCGAGGACGATGCCTATGGCTTCATTCCGCAGCACGGCCCGGCGCCGCTCGCGGCAACAGCGCCCGATCTGACCTGGCATATCGGCGGGCTGGCGAAATGCATCGGCGCGGGTCTGCGACTTGCTTATGTCGTAGCGCCGGACAGCAAGGCCGTGTGGCCCTTCGTCAGCGCCATGCGCGCCAACAATGTTATGGCCTCGCCGCTGACCGTGGCGCTCGCCACCCGCTGGATCGAGGACGGCACCGCCGATACGATCCTGCGTTTCATCCGCGCCGAGGCCGCCGCCCGCCAGCAGATGGTCGCCGCCATCCTGCCGGCCGGCAGCTACCGCGCCGATCCGATCAGTTTCAACATCTGGCTGCCGCTCTCCAACGGCTGGACCCGCTCGACCTTCGGCAGCCACACCCGTTCTTCCGGCATCGGCGTCGTCGCAAGCGATGCCTTCACGGTCGAGGGCGCGGCGCCCGAGGCCGTGCGTGTCTGCCTTGGCGGACCGATCACCCGGGAGAAATTGCAGGGCGCACTGGAATTCATGGCCCATGCGCTGGAAGGCCCGCCGGAAATGGCAGCGTCGTTCTTCTGACGCGGAAACGCCGCCCCAGGCTGATCAGGCACGAGCGGTCGAGATCAGATCGGTCTGGCCCTGATCTGTCGGGGCCTGGGCGAAGCGAAACCGTCACGTTCACGTCTGATTCGCCCAGGCTGCCAGGCCTGGCTGCGGCCCCAAATGCTGCTTGATAAATCTGCAGTCAGCTTGCTGCCGGCATGCGCTGGGGAGCTCTGCGGCATTCTGGCGAATTGACTGGTAATTTCCCTATAATGTAATTATATTGAATGCAGTCATTATAGATATTGATGGCATAAATGTTCGCGAAGCAAGAAAGCGAGATCGTCATGGACACGGAATATCCCCCACTTCCTCCGATGCAGACCGGCATCAAGGGACGCTGTCCGCGCTGCGGCCAGGGCCATATGTTCAAGGGCTTCCTGACGTTGCGGCCGGAATGCGAGGTCTGCGGTCTCGATTATTCCTTCGCCGATCCGGCCGACGGTCCGGCCTTCTTCGTCATCTGCTTCGCCTGCATCCCGAGCGTGCTGCTCGGCGTCTGGTTGGAGGTGGCCTTTTCGGCGCCGATCTGGGTGCAGCTTCTGGTCACCGGTCCGTTCATGCTCGCCACCTGTATTCCGCCGCTCCGGCCGCTGAAGGGCTGGCTGGTCGCCAGCCAGTATTTCTACAAGGCGGAAGAGGGCAAGCTCGCCTAGAGCATGATGCCGAAAAGTGTGAGCGGTTTTCAGACGACATCATGCTCTACTTCTTTGATTTAGATCAGGATTCAGATTTTGGGCCGATCGGGCCTAAAAGCATCCTGATCTAGGACTTGTTTAGCGTCGCGCGCAGGCGCGGCGTCGCGAAATCGAGCAGCGCCCGCAGTTTCAAGGGCACCAGTCCCTGCGCGGGATAAACGAGATGCACCGGCGCCGGCGGCGGTTCGAAATCGGCAAGCAGCGGCACCAGCAGGCCAGCCATCTCGGCGCGTGCGGCCTGGTAGGAGAGCACGCGGGTGATGCCGAGGCCGGCGACAGCCGCATCGACCGCGGCCTCGGCAGTGTTGACGGCAAGCCGCGAGCGGATCGGCACCGTGAGGTCATGTCTCCCTTCAATGAATGTCCAGCTCAGCATCGAGGCCATACCCTCGAAGGTGACGCAGTCGTGCCCGGCGAGATCGCCTGGATGCCGGGGGAGTGCGTGCCGTGTGAGATAATCCGGGCTGGCATAGACTGTGCGGCGGATCGCGCCGAGCCTTGTGGCGATCAGGTTACTATCAGGCAGGTTGCCGATCCTCAGCGCCACGTCGATATGATCCTCGACGAGGTTCGACAGCCGGTCGCCAAGCATCAGCCGCAGATTGATATCGGGATAGGCCTTCAGGAAATCCACCACCACAGGCAGGACATGCAGCCGCCCGAAGACGATCGGTGCGGTCATCGTCAGTTCGCCCTTCGGGGCGCTGTATTCGCCGGCCGCGGTCCGTTCCGCCTCTTCCACCCGATTAAGAATTTCCCGCGCCGCCTCGACATAGGAGCGGCCGGCTTCCGTCAGCGTGACCTTCCGGTTGCTCCGTTGCAGCAGCTGGGCGTTGAGATGGGCTTCCAGTTCCGAAACCTTGCGGCTGACGGTTGCGAGCGGGGATCGCAGATGCCGTGAGGCGGCCGACAGGCTGCCCTGTTCGACAACGGCAAGAAGCACGGTCATGGCGTCGAGGCGGTCCATTCTATCCTTCCATGAATTGGTAACATGCCTTCCAGATTAGCATTCTACTGCTGATGGATGGAAGGCAGTAAATAGACCGCAGATGGTTACAAGCGGCCATCGCCAACCGCGTCCCGTCGATCGGAAGACCAAAGGAACCATCATGAAACTCTACCATCACCCGCTTTCCGGCCATGCCCACCGGGCTCACCTGTTCCTGTCGCTGCTTGGCGTGCCCTATGAACTGGTCGAGGTCGACCTGGCGGCTGGCGCCCACAAGGCGCCGGACTTTCTGAAGCTCAATCCCTTTGGCCAGGTGCCGGTGCTCGACGACAATGGCACGGTCATTGCCGATTCCTCTGCCATCCTCGTCTATCTCGCGCGCAAATGTGGCCGCACCGACTGGTTGCCGGAAGAGTCGGTGGCCGCGGCGCGGATACAGAAATGGCTCTCGGTTGCAGCGGGCGAGATCGCTTATGGGCCATGTGCTGCGCGCCTAGTCACCGTCTTCGGCGCTGACTTCCGCACCGACGAGGTGATCGCCCGGGCGCACCGCATTCTTGCGCTGATCGAGGCGGAGCTCCACGGTCACAGCTTCCTGCTCGGCGACAATCCTGTGATCGCCGACGTGGCGCTCTACAGCTACATCGCCAATGCGCCGGAGGGTAATGTCGATATCTCGGCCTATCCAAGCGTTCGCGCCTGGCTTGCGCGCATCGAGGCGCTGCCGGGTTTCGTCGGTTTTCGCAAGACCAAGATCGGCCTTGCCGCGTGACAAGTTGCCGGGGCAGGAACGCTGCCCCGGTTCCCAAAATGCTGCCCTGAAGGAGGCCGTGATGCTGGAACAGACAAGACAGGACGCCACATCGCCCTGGCATGCGGGCGAACTCGCCATGCAGCGCAGTGTCGGTGTCGCCGAACGCATGGACGGGCCGGGCCGGAATTTCGTCCGCAAGGCCATGCCGGAGCAGCATCGCGCCTTCTTTCCGATGCTGCCTTTCGTCGTGCTCGGCGCGGTCGATGCCAAGGGCGATGTCTGGGCAACGGTCAGGGCCGAGCGCCCGGGGTTCATGGCCTCGCCGGAGCCGGAGATTCTCGAGGTGCACCTGCCGCGTGACGCAGCCGATCCTGCCGATGCCGGCATGGAGGATGGTGACGCGATTGGAATGCTCGGCATCCAGCTCGAGACCCGGCGGCGCAACCGGCTGAACGGCGTGATCCACAGGACGGATGCTGAAGCTTTCCAAGTACGCGTCGGCCAGAGCTTCGGCAATTGCCCGCAATATATCCAGCTTCGCTCCTCCGCCTTCGTACGCGATCCCGATCTGCCGACGGCGATGCCGACGCTTCATTCCGGCCAACTCGACGATCGGGCGCTAGGGATGATCGAGGGCGCCGATACGTTTTTCGTTGCCTCCTATGTCGACAGAGACAATGGCGAGCGGCAGGTGGACGTGTCCCATCGCGGCGGCAATGCCGGCTTCGTCCATGTCGGCGCCGATGGCGTACTGACCATTCCCGATTTTCCCGGCAATCGGTTCTTCAACACGCTGGGTAATTTCCTCGTCAACCCGAAGGCGGGGCTGGTCTTCATCGATTTCGAAACCGGGGACATGCTGCAGATGACGGGCAGGGCCGAGGTGCTGCTGGATTCGCCTGAGATCGCCACCTTTCAACGGGCGGAACGGTTGTGGCGTTTCACGCCGCAAAAGATCGTGCTTCGCCCGGATGCCCTGCCGTTGCGGTGGCGCCGGCCTCCCGGCCTTTGAGAAACGCCGCCTGGAAGCGGCTTGCCAATCAATGTACTGATCAGTACAATGATAACCGTTCAGTACAGGAGCGCCCGGAGAACCTATGTCCAGCCTCGTCCCGCCTTTCACCCTTGAGACCGCCACCCAGAAGGTCCGTCTTGCCGAGGATGGATGGAACAGCCGTGATCCCCAGCGCGTCTCGCTCGTCTATACGCCGGACAGCCGCTGGCGGAACCGCGCTGAATTCATCACCGGCCGCGCCGAGATCGTCGCTTTCCTCACCCGCAAATGGGCAAAGGAGCTGGATTACCGGCTGATCAAGGAGATCTGGGCCTTCACCGATCATCGCATCGCCGTGCGCTTCGCCTATGAATGGCACGATGACAGCGGCAACTGGTTCCGCTCCTATGGCAACGAGAACTGGGAATTCGACGCCGCCGGCTTGATGCAGCGCCGCTTCGCCTGCATCAACGACCTGCCGATCCGGGAATCGGAGCGCAAGTACCATTGGCCGCTCGGCCGGCGGCCGGATGACCATCCCGGTCTGACCGAACTCGGCCTCTAAACAAGCCAGGGAAGCCACGGGTGAAGACCGTCTACGAACGCGCCGACATCGTACCGCTGCTGGCGGAAATCTTCCGCGAGCTCGGCTATGAGGGCACTTCGCTCAGCCGCATCACCGAACGCACCGGCATCGGCAAGGGCAGCCTTTACCACTTCTTCCCCGGTGGCAAGGAGGAGATGGCGGGCGCCGTGCTCGCCGATGTCGATGCCTGGTTCGAACATGCGATCTATCAGCCGCTGAGAAAGGACGACGCCGATCAGGCGATCGCGGCGATGTGGACGAATGTGAACGACTACTTCCGCTCCGGTCGCCGCATCTGCCTCGTCGGCGCCTTCGCGCTTGACGAAACCCGCGAGCGGTTTTCGGCAGAGATCGGCGATTATTTCATTCGCTGGATCGACGCCTTGCGCTCGGCGTTGATGCGGGCAGGCTGCTCTGAGGGGGAGGCGCAAACACTCGCCGAGGAGGGCGTCGCGGGCATTCAAGGCGCACTGGTGCTGTCGCGTGCGCTCGACGACAGGATGATTTTCACCCGATCATTGGACACGCTGGCGAAACGGCTAGATGCTGTGATGCGATGAGGGGGCTGTACTACGATGAGGGGCGGTCAACCGCTGGGACGTGTATTATACCTATGAAAAAATTCACCCGGCCATGAGTGACTGGCCGGGGCGTTGATCGGGCGCTGGGGCGGCGCTCGAGCTTAAATCGGTACCGCTTTGCGTCTATTTCAGCGTTGCTGTTGAGGCTGCTGGGCCGGGCGCGTATTTTCCCGTTCAGGGCGAACCTGGCGCCATTCGTTTTCCATCTGGTCGACGACATGCTGGGGAATGGTGGCTGGGCTATTGGCGGACGTCTGCATCGGAAGTCTCCTCTTTTCGCAGTAAGGCTTCAGGGCAGGAAGATGCATTGCACAAGACAAAAGGCGTGTAAATCAGTGGCTTAAACACTTTAAACGATTAAACCGAATTTAATCGATTAAGATAGTTTTAACCTTGATATTTGAGGGAAGCGCGGAATGGTTGTCCACATGGACCGGGCATTCTTTTTTGATACGGTACGGCACGGACTCTTCAAGGGAAACCTGACTCAGCCTCAGGTAGTGGGCATCACGGCGATTCTCGACGCCTGGGAAGAACGGTTTGCCGATGCCGACCGTCGGTGGCTCGCCTATATCCTCGCAACCGCTTACCACGAGACCGCCTATACGATGCAGCCGGTGCGTGAGACGCTGGCGGAAAGCGATGCGCGCGCAGTCGAGATCCTCGAGACGGCCTTTGCCGCAGGCCGGCTCTCTTGGGTGAAGACGCCCTACTGGCGGCCGGACGAGGATGGCTGCAGCTGGCTCGGACGCGGCCTGGTGCAGCTCACCCACAAGCGGAACTACGAGGCGATGAGTGTGCTGACGGGGATCGACCTCGTTGCCGATCCCGACCGGGCGATGGAGATGGATGCGGCGGTGACGATCCTGATCGAGGGCATGCTGCAGGGAAGTTTTACCGGCCACAAGCTCGCCGATCACCTGAACGCGACGACCGCGGATTGGGTGAATGCGCGCCGCATCGTCAATGGCACCGACCGGGCGGAAAAGCTCGCCGCTTATGCCATGGTCTTCGATGCGGCGATACGTCCCGATGCGGCCCGTGGCATGCTCGCGCGGTTGAAGGCCTGGGGCGCGCGTGTTATCGCCCGGCTGACAGCTGGAGCGCCGCGCCTCCGATAGGGTGCGCCAAGGTCGCTTCATCATTTTGATAAATCGGACAGGAGCTTCCGCGTGATCCGTCATATCGTCTTCTTCACCGTGCAGGAGGAACATCTGCAGGAGGTGAGGGCCGGGCTTTCGATTCTGACCGGCATTCCGCATGCGCGGTTGCTGGAAATCGGCACCAATGTGAAGACCGATCAGTTGGGCACCGAGATCGATCTCGTAGTCTATGGCGAATTCGACGACGAGGCGGCCCTTGCCGCCTACAAGGCGCATCCCGATTATCAGCTCTCGATCGATCGCGTGCGGCCGCTCCGGGAAAAGCGCATCGCCGCCGACTACGATAACCGCACGGCTGTGACGCGGCCGCTCTGACTTGCCCAGGCGTTTGGCCACGCTGTATTCCATCGAAATTTCAACTGGATGAATGATTTTCCGGATTCGGATCGCCCGGAAGCTGACTCAACTTCTGAGTCCTCAGACTCACCTTTCGAAAAAGCGGCGGCAAGCGATTCAAAAGATTCGTGAAAAGCGGCTTCTGGTTCATGATCTGGCTGCCGCAGCGGTTGCGGCGTATGGACGGAAAGCCGCGCTCGTCCATGCTTGGATGATAATCAAGAGACATTAAGAATGGCTGACTCTGATGCGCGGGCACCGCGCACCAGCGCCATCAGCATCAGCACGAAGGCCAGCGACAAGGCCGCGAGAACGGCGCAGGCGGCGAGCGCCGGGCCGGTGCCGGCGCGATCGAGGATGGCGGTGAAGATGACGGGGGCGATGGCGTTGGCGAGGTTCTGCGGCAGCGACAGCCGGGCCGATTGCAGTCCGAATTCGCGCGGTGAGAACAGCGCCAGCGGTAGCAGCGCGCGGGCGACGGTCATGACCCCGGTGCCGAACCCGTAAAACAGGACGAAGGTGACAAGCAGCGGCGTCGACGGGCTGGCAACCAGCATCATCAGGAAACTGATCATCATCAGGCTGATGCCCATGACCGCGCTGAGCATGGGGTTGCCGTGCCGGCCGAGCAGCATGTCGAGGAAACGTGCAGAGATGCCGAGGACGCCGCGTGCCGAGCCGAGCTGCAGCGCAAAGGCCGGCGAGGCGCCGGACTGGCGGAAGATTTCGAGCAGTGATGGCGAGATTCCGAAGGTGACGAAGGTCGAGATCGTCGTCGCCGCGGCGATCAGCAGGAAGGCTTTTCGCTGCTTGGCTTTCGACAGCGGCACCGGAGCGATTTCGGCTGTGCCGCCTTCGACATGTGTTGCGATCGGCTTCGGCAGGCCTAAGAGATGCAGCGGCAGACAGACGAAGAATTGCAGCGCCGCACAGACCAGGAAGGTGAGGCGCCAGCCGACCGCCTCGTTGAGCAGGCTGAGGATCGGCCAGAAGATGGCGCTCGAAAGCCCGGTGAACAGCATCAGGATGGCGATGACGCGTTTGCCGTTTGCTCCTTCGCGCTCGACGACGGCGGTATAGGCCGGCGCCGAGAGGCCAAATGCGCCGCCGATGCCGATGATGACCCAGGCGCTGGCATAGAGCACGATGCCGTTTGCGGCGGCAAGCAGAAGCAGCCCGAGCGCAAAGGTCAGCGAGGCGGCCGAAAGCACACGGGCAGCACCATAGCGGCCGAGCCATCGGCCGGTCGCCGGACCGACGATGGCGCTGACCACCATCATGATCGTCAGGCCGGCAAACGCCACTTCGTTCGCCAGGCCGAGATCCGGCGCGACGACACGGCCCATGACCCCGAGCATGTCGAACGTCGTGCCCCAGCCGATCAGCTGGGTAACGGCGAGGACGGTGACCGTCTGCGCCGAGCGGAAGCGGGAGGATTTTGGCATTGGTGCTGAAACGGTCTGAAATGTGGGGGCGGCAAGGACATAACAGTTTCAACCGGCCCGTGAAAGCTGCGGTCGGCAGGAATCGGAACGGCGCGGCCGATTCGCGGACAAAGACTGTGGTGTCGGTCCCGCCGGCTCCCCACCTTTACCGGAGGTGATAAAGAACGCGTGGATAAGGCTGGAGGTCATCGTTTTTGGGTGCAATGGCGGTGGCCGTAGCTGGCTGCTGCGGCGTTTTCCAGGCCCTGAAACCGGCTGCTTCGAACAGTCGAGAACAGTTCTAAACACCCTGCATTACGGGGCATTCATTTGCCATTCAGGTCGCGTGAGTACATATTCGGAGCAAGTTGGCATTACCTTGAAAGCATAACACATGGCCTTTCCTCTGAGCGTCGCAGCATTGGCCGCCGGACTGGTGGTATCGGCGCCCTCACCGGACGCCACGAGCAGTTTTGTCGTGCGTATCGGAGGCGATTGCAGCGCCGCCGCAGCCCAGGTCGTCGAGCAGACCGGCGGCCAGCTCCTGTCCGTGCAACCGGTGGGCGATACCTGCATCATCACCGTTCTTGTGCAGGGCAATGGACAGCGCCCACGCAAAGTCACGGTAAAGGTTCCGATGTAGGCGGAATCGGCTTATTCAGGACATTGATTGATTTGAAGCGGACGAAGGCGGACCGATGCGCATCCTGGTAGTCGAAGACGACGTGAATCTGAACCGGCAGCTGGCCGACACGCTGAAGGAGGCGGGCTATGTCGTCGACCAGGCGTTCGATGGCGAGGAAGGCCATTTCCTCGGCGACACCGAACCCTATGACGCCATCATCCTCGATATCGGCCTGCCGGAGTTGGACGGGGTCACCGTTCTAGAAAAATGGCGTGGCGCCGGCCGCGGTGTGCCGGTGCTGATCCTGACGGCGCGCGACCGCTGGAGCGACAAGGTCGCCGGCATCGATGCCGGTGCCGACGACTACGTCACCAAGCCCTTCCATGTCGAGGAAGTGCTGGCCCGCCTTCGGGCGCTGATCCGGCGCGCGGCCGGGCATTCCTCATCCGAGATCATCTGCGGGCCGGTGCGGCTCGATACCAAGTCCTCGAAGGCGACGGTCAACGGCACGACGCTGAAGCTGACCTCGCACGAATATCGCCTGCTTTCCTATCTCATGCACCACATGGGCGAGGTCGTTTCGCGCACGGAACTGGTCGAGCATATGTACGACCAGGATTTCGACCGTGATTCCAACACGATCGAGGTCTTCGTCGGCCGCCTGCGCAAGAAAATGGGGGTCGACCTGATCGAAACGGTGCGCGGTCTCGGTTACCGCATCCAAGCGCCGAAACATGCGAATTAAGTCGCTCACCGCACGTGTGTTGCTGCTGACCACGGTCTGGTCGACGGTGGCGCTGGTGGTGATCGGCCTCTTGATCTCCACCCTCTACCGCAAGAGTGCCGAACGCGGTTTCCAGGATCTGTTGCGGGCGCAGCTCTACAACGTCATCAATTCGGTGACGATCGGCGATCAGGGCGCTCTCAGCGGCAGCCCGCAGCTTGGCGACCTGCGTTTTGCCCAGCCGAAGACCGGCTGGTATTGGGTGGTGGAGCCGCTCGGCACCTATACGACCGCGCCGCTGGTGTCGCCTTCGCTCGGCTCGGCGCTCATTCCGGTTCCCTCCGTCGTCGAGGCGCCCTTCGACAAGAATTACGAGCGCTACTATCAGGTGACGGATGCTTCCGGGAACCGCGTGCAGGTGGCCGAGACCGAAGTGGTGCTCGATACCGACGGCCGCGCGGCGCGCGTCCGCGTCACCGGTAACGTCGATGTCGTCGAGGACGACGTGCGCACCTTTTCCCACAGCCTCTATCTGGCGCTGGCCGGTTTCGGCGTCGGCAGCCTGATCGTCAATGCGCTGGCGATTCTCTACGGCCTTAAGCCGCTCGACAAGGCGCGTGCCGCGCTGGAACGCGTCCGCGCCGGCGAGAGCGAACAGCTGAAGGGCGACTTCCCGCGCGAAATCCTGCCGCTCGCCAACGAGGTGAACGCGCTGATCGACAGCAATCGTCGCATTGTCGAGCGGGCCCGCATGCAGGTCGGCAATCTCGCGCATTCGCTGAAGACGCCGATCGCCGTGCTTCTCAACGAGGCGCGCGTCCTGGAAAAATCCCATGGTGAGCTGGTCCGCAGCCAGGCGGAAGCGATGCAGGGGCAGGTGCAGTCCTATCTCAATCGGGCGCGCATCGCCGCGCAGCGCGAATCCGTGCTCGCCCGCACCGATGCCGAGCCGGCGCTTGAACGGCTGGTGCGCGTCATGCGCCGGCTGAACGTCGATACCGAATTCGATCTCGTCGTCTCGCCGCCGCATCTGGCCGTTGCCATGGAGCAGCAGGATCTCGAGGAGACTGTCGGCAATCTCCTGGAAAATGCGGCGCGTTTTGCCAAAAGCCGGGTGCGGCTTTCGGCCGTCGAGGCCGCCGAGGATGTGAAGGGGGTGGAGGCGAGCGGCCGCCGCCATTGGGTGGAACTCGCCGTCGAGGATGACGGGCCGGGCCTGGAGCCGGACCAGATCCGCGAGGCGCTGAAGCGCGGCCGCAGGCTCGACGAAAGCAAGCCTGGAACCGGGCTCGGCCTTTCGATCGTCACCGAGATTTCCAATGAGTACCAGGGACGGCTCGAGCTTTCCCGCGGTGAATGGGGCGGGCTGAAGGCCAAGCTTATCCTGCCCGGCGTCACAAAGGATGTTGCATGAGCAACTGCTTGATGTCACAAAGATACTGGCAAATGTATAGCATGCTTTGCCTTAATGCTGACACGGGGACGCTGCACTTCGATCGGCTGAAATTGACCCCTGATCGTGGTTCGACGCAATGATTTTACGCTCGCAAGGCATGATCGCTTCCGCTCTTCTCGTCGCCGTCGCGCTGTCCGGCTGCACGACGACGAAGAGTGCCGCTTCGCGCGGCATTTTTTCGAGCAAGCCCTCGGCATCGGCCGCCTTCATCACCGCGCTGCAGGGCGGCATCGTCGGCCGCAGCGGCGTGACGCTGAACGACAGCGACAAGCAGCGCGCGCTCGAGGCGGAATATCGGGCGCTGGAAGGCGCCGCCGTCGGCCAGCCAGTGCTCTGGACTGGCAAGGACGTGACCGGCAAGGTCGTTGCGGCTGCACCCTATCAGGTCGGTTCCCAGAACTGCCGGCAATATACCCACACGCTGACCGTCGACGGCAAGGACACGGTGACGCGCGGCGCTGCCTGCCGCAATGACGACGGCAGCTGGTCGCCGCTCTGAATTGCGGCCAATAGAGCGCCGCGCGTCCGACAGGACGCGCTAAGGACGCTCTATCACTTTAAATGGCGCATAATCCTTTCCGAAAATCGATTCCGATTCTCGGGGTTATGCGCTAGCCTCAAATCTTCGTCATTCCGGCTTTGGCAGTTGGAATGAAGGCGCGCTTCACGTATTTGGGCGACATGCTGTTCTGGATTCTCGTTGCCGCTTTGACGGCAGCCCTCGCCGTCATCCTGCTCTACCCCCTTCTGCGCGGAGCGAAGGCGGCGGATAATATCCGTGCGGGCGAGGCGGCGGTCTATCGCGACCAGTTGCGCGAACTCGACCGCGATCTCGATGGCGGGCTGATCACCCCGGAGGAGGCTGATTATGCGAGGGCGGAAATCGGCCGGCGGCTGATCGCCGTCTCTGCCGACGAGCCGGCTGAGACGCCGAAACCCGCACGGCATCACCGTTTCACCGAAGCCTTCGTTCTCCTGGTCCTGCCGGTTCTCGGGCTCTGTCTTTATTTGACGACGGGCAGGCCGGACCTGCCCTCGCAGCCGCTGGAGGCGCGGCTGGAAAACCCTGGCAACGACGTGGCGGTGCTGATCGCCAAGGCGGAACGGCACCTGGCTGAGAAGCCCGATGACGGCAAGGGCTGGGACGTGCTGGCGCCGATCTATTTCCGCACGATGCGCGTCAACGATGCGCAACTGGCCTATCGCAATGCCATCCGGCTTCTCGGCCCGAGCCCGGTCCGGCTCGATGGCCTTGCCGAGACGCTGATGGCGGTCTCCGACGGCGTGGTGACGGAGGAGGCGCGGCAGGTGCTGGAACAATCGCTGACGCTCGAACCTGACAATCCGCGTGCCCGCTTCTACATCGCCCTCAGCATGGAGCAGGCGGGACGGCCGAACGAGGCGCGCCAGGCCTTCGAGGCGCTGGCAAAACAATCGCCATCAGATGCGCCCTGGCTGCCGCTGGTCAACCAGCATATCGCCATGAACGGCGGCGCGCCGGCCGGGACCAATCCGGCTGCCCCAGGCGCCGATCCGGCTGCCCCGGGCGCCCGTCCGGCTGCCCCCGGCAATCCCACGCAGCAAGATGTGGCGGCGGCCGAGACTATGAGCGCGGGCAACCAGCAGCAGATGATCCGCGGCATGGTCGAGAGCCTCGACGCCAAGCTCAGCGAGGATCCGAACAATTTCGAGGGATGGATGCGGCTCGTCCGCTCTTACGCCGTATTAAACGACAAGGATCGCGCCGCCGGCGCCTTGAAGCGTGGGCTTGCGGCCTTTCCGCCGCCCGGCGAACAGGGCAGGCAATTGCTGACGCTTGCCAGGGAACTCGGCATAGCCACGGAGGGAGCGACGCAATGACACGCAAGCAGAAGCGCCTGGCGGTGATTGCGGGCGGCATGGGCTTCATCCTCGCCGCCGTGCTGCTGGTGATGTTCGCCTTCAGCCAGTCGGTCGCCTATTTCTACATGCCGGCCGATCTCGCCAAGACGCCGGTGGCGCCGGAAACCCGCATCCGCCTCGGCGGCCTGGTCGGTGAGGGCAGTGTCGTGCGCGGCACCGGTTCGACGGTGGAGTTTGCCGTCACCGACGGCAGCACCAATGCCGTGAAGGTCAAATATACCGGCATCCTTCCCGATCTCTTCCGCGAGGGCCAGGGCGTCGTCACCGAAGGCATGTTTGCCGCTGGAACGAACGTCTTCGTCGCCGACACCGTGCTTGCCAAGCATGACGAGACCTACATGCCGAAGGATGTGGCCGACAGGCTCAAATCCCAGGGACTGTGGAAGGAAGGCCAAGGCCAGGAAGCTCAAGGGAAAGAAGCTCAGGGCCAGGAAGTGAAGGCGACGCCATGATCATCGAGATCGGCCATTACGCGCTGGTGCTGGCGCTGGCCACGGCGCTCATCCTCTCCATCGTGCCGGTGATCGGAGCCCGCCGTCACGACCGGGCGATGATGGATGTGGCGACGATCGGCTCGCTGGCGATGTTTGCGCTCGTGGCCTTCTCCTTCGGTGTGTTGGCTTATGCCCATGTCGTCTCGGATTTCTCGGTCGAGAACGTCTGGGAGAATTCGCATTCGCTGGTGCCGCTGCTCTATAAATATTCCGGCGTCTGGGGCAATCACGAGGGATCGATGATGCTCTGGCTGTTGATCCTGACGCTGTTCAGCGCGCTGGTCGCCATCTTCGGCCGCAATCTGCCGGAGACGCTGAAAGCCAACGTATTGGCCGTGCAAGCCTGGATTTCGGTCGCCTTCACGCTGTTCATCCTGCTGACCTCCAATCCCTTCCTCCGTCTCGATCCGGCGCCGGCCGAGGGCCGCGATCTCAACCCGGTTCTTCAGGATGTCGGCCTCGCGATCCATCCGCCGCTGCTCTATCTCGGTTATGTCGGCTTCTCCGTCTGCTTTTCCTTTGCGGTTGCGGCCCTGCTGGAAGGGCGCATCGACGCCGCCTGGGCACGCTGGGTGCGGCCCTGGACGCTGGCCGCCTGGACCTTTCTGACGCTTGGCATCGCCATGGGCTCCTACTGGGCCTATTACGAGCTCGGCTGGGGCGGCTGGTGGTTCTGGGACCCGGTGGAAAATGCCTCCTTCATGCCGTGGCTAGCGGGCACCGCACTGCTGCATTCGGCGCTCGTCATGGAGAAGCGCGAGGCGCTGAAGATCTGGACGGTGCTGCTCGCCATCCTCACCTTCTCGCTGTCGCTGATGGGCACCTTCCTGGTGCGCTCCGGCGTGCTGACCTCGGTGCATGCCTTTGCCAGCGATCCCTCCCGCGGCGTCTTCATTCTCTGCATCCTGCTGATCTTCATCGGCGGGGCGCTGTCGCTCTTCGCCTTCCGCGCGCCGAAGCTGTCGGCCGGCGGGCTGTTTGCGCCGATTTCGCGCGAGGGCGCGCTCGTCGTCAACAATCTCATCCTGACGGTCGCCTGCGGCACGGTGCTCACAGGTACGCTCTATCCGCTGCTGCTGGAAACGCTGACCGGCGACAAGATTTCCGTCGGGGCGCCCTTCTTCAACCTGACCTTCGGCCTGCTGATGGCGCCGCTGGTCGTCATCGTGCCCTTCGGGCCGATGCTTGCCTGGAAGCGCGGCGATCTGCTTGGCGCCCTGCAGCGGCTCTATGTCGTCGCAGGTCTGGCCTTCCTTGCCGCGGTGGTCTTCTTCTACATTCAACATGGCGGGCCGGTGCTTTCGGTGCTCGGCCTCGCTGCCGGGCTGTTCCTGATCCTCGGTGCTGTCGCCGATCTCTGGTACCGCGCCGGCATCGGCAAGGTCGCAGGCCGTCTCGCCTGGCGCCGGCTTTCCGGCCTGCCGCGGTCGGCCTTCGGCACGGCCCTTGCCCATGCCGGGCTCGGCGTCACCGTGCTCGGCATCGTTGCGGTGACGACGTTCGAGAGCGAGTATGTCATCGAGATGAAGCCCGGTGAGGTGACCGAGGCCGGCGGTTACAGTCTGCATTTCGACGGCATGCAGCCGGCGACCGGGCCGAACTATACCGAGGACCGCGGCCACTTCACCGTCCGGCGCGCCGGTGTCGCGGTTGCCGATACCTGGTCAGCCAAGCGCCTCTACACTGCCCGCCAGATGCCGACGACGGAGGCCGGCATCCTGACCTTCGGGCTCAGCCAGCTCTATGTGTCGCTCGGTGACGCCACCAAGGACGGCGGCATTGTCGTGCGCATCTGGTGGAAGCCGTTTATTCTCTGCATCTGGGGCGGAGCGGTGTTTATGGCCTTCGGCGGCCTGGTCTCGCTCAGCGACCGCCGCCTGCGTGTCGGCGCGCCGCGCCGCAAGGCGAAGCCGGCAAGGCCGGCAGCTCCCAAAATGGAGCCGGCGGAATGATGCGGCGTCTGCTCCTGGCTTTTGCTTTGCTGCTGATGGCGGCCCCCGCCTTCGCCGTCAATCCGGACGAGGTGCTGGCCGATCCGGCGCTCGAGGCGCGGGCCCGCACACTTTCGGCGGAACTGCGCTGCATGGTCTGCCAGAACCAGTCGATCGACGATTCCAACGCCGATCTGGCCAAGGACCTGCGCCTGCTGGTGCGCGAGCGCATCACCGATGGCGACAGCGACGAGGCGGTGCTGAACTATATCGTCTCGCGCTACGGCGAGTTCGTGCTCTTGAAGCCGCGTGTCAGCATGAAGACGGTGCTGCTCTGGGGCGCACCGGTACTGCTGGTGCTCGCCGGCGGGCTGTCGCTGCTGGTCTTTGCGCGCAAGAGGGCGGGCAAGCCGACCGGCAGCAAGCTGACGGCAGACGAGCAGGCGCGGCTGAGCGAGCTGCTGAAGAAATAACCGACCGGGCTGAGCCGGTAGACGAGCATTTCCGACCGCGTCCAGGCCGCCCAGAGAAGCCCGCGGCACGTTCGGCCGTTTGCCAAACCTTGCAAACATTACCAACTTTTCATTGGCCGGACAGTTCGCAGTAAGGTGCGGCGTCCTATATCTTTACTCATCGACTGATCCGGCATCGCCGGCTCTGAGAACTAAGAACAAGAGAAGGTGCTCCAATGCTCAAGAATTTCAACGGACGTCCGTCCCTCGCCACTGTGCTCAAGGCCTCTACCGTTGCCGGTATCGCAGCCGCTGTGCTCGCAACCGGCGTTCCGCTCGAAATCACCCGGTCTTATGCCGAAGCTGTCAAGGTTCAGGCGCCCGCCGTTCCGAGCTTCGCCAATGTCGTCGACGCCGTTTCGCCGGCCGTCGTTTCCGTCCGGGTCGAAAATCGCGTCAATCCCGTCTCCGACAACAACAATGACGGCTTCTCCTTCGATTTCAACGGCCGCGGCTTCGACGACCTACCCGACGATCATCCGCTGAAGCGGTTCTTCAAGCAGTTCGGCCAGGATCCGAATGATCAGCAGGGCCATTCCAGGCGCTTCGGCCAGAACGGCCCGAATGGTCCGGGCGGCAAGGGTCGCCTCCGCCCCGTCGCCCAGGGCTCCGGCTTCTTCATCTCTGAGGACGGCTACATCGTCACCAACAATCACGTCGTTTCCGATGGTCAGGCCTTCGTCGCCGTCATGAAAGACGGCACCGAACTCGATGCCAAGCTGATCGGCAAGGATCCGCGCACCGATCTCGCTGTGCTGAAGGTCGACGGCAAGGGCAAGAAGTTCACCTACGTCAACTGGGCCGACGACAACAATGTCCGCGTCGGTGACTGGGTCGTTGCCGTCGGCAATCCCTTCGGTCTCGGCGGCACGGTTACAGCCGGCATCGTCTCAGCTCGCGGCCGTGATATCGGTTCCGGTCCTTATGACGATTATCTGCAGGTGGATGCCGCCGTGAACCGCGGCAACTCCGGCGGTCCGACCTTCAACCTCAGCGGCGAAGTCGTCGGCATCAACACCGCGATCTTCTCGCCGTCGGGCGGCAGCGTCGGCATCGCCTTCGCCATTCCCGCCTCGACCGCCAAGGACGTCGTCGCCGATCTGATGAAGGACGGCCAGGTTTCGCGCGGCTGGCTGGGTGTCCAGATCCAGCCGGTAACCAAGGACATCGCCGAATCCATCGGCCTTTCCGAGCCGAGCGGCGCCCTGGTCGTTGCCCCGCAGGCCGGGTCGCCGGGTGACAAGGCCGGCATGAAGGCCGGCGACGTCGTCACCGCGCTGAATGGGGAGACGATCAAGGATGCCCGTGATCTCAGCCGCCGTATCGGTGCGATGCAGCCGGGCAGCAAGGTTGAGCTTTCGGTCTGGCGCGCCGGCAAGGCCCAGCCTCTCACCGTCGAACTCGGCACGTTGCCGATCGACCAGAAGGATGCGTCTGCCGATGACAACAGCCAGCCGCAGCAGCCTGAAGCACCGGCTTCCGAGAAGGCGCTTGCCGATCTCGGCCTGACGGTCGGCCCGTCTGACGACGGCAAGGGCCTGGCGATAACAGACATCGACCCGAACTCCGATGCCGCCGACAAGGGCATTAAGGAAGGTGAGAAGATCACCTCGGTCAACAACCAGGAGGTCTCCAGCGCCGACGACATCGTCAAGGTGCTGAACCAAGCCAAGAAGGACGGGCGCACCCGCGCTCTCTTCCAGATCCAGTCCAGTGAGGGGAGCCGCTTCGTAGCGCTTCCGATCAACGGCCAGGGCTGATCTTCAAGAAAACTGGAGCCGTGCGGACGAGAGTCCGCGCGGCTCGATTCTTCTGACCTTTGAAGGATGATCGCGATGAGCGCCGCCCCGCAGGAAGATGCTTTGAGCCTTGCCGAAACGCAGCCGGTGGGTAATGTCGGCCGCATGAAGATTCTCATCATCGAAGATGATCTCGAAGCCGCGGTCTACCTCACGAAAGCCTTTCGCGAGGCGGGCATCGTCGCCGATCACGCCAGCGACGGCGAGAGCGGCCTGTTCATGGGGTCGGAAAATACCTACGACGTCATCGTCATCGACCGCATGCTGCCGCGCCGGGACGGGCTCTCGGTCATCAGCGAATTGCGCCGCAAGGCGATCCATACGCCGGTCCTCATCCTCTCCGCGCTCGGCCAGGTCGATGACCGCGTCACCGGGCTTCGTGCCGGCGGCGACGATTATCTGCCGAAGCCTTATGCCTTCAGCGAATTGCTGGCGCGCGTCGAGGTGCTCGGCCGCCGCAAGGGCACGCCGGATCAGGACGTCGTTTATCGCGTCGGCGATCTCGAACTCGACCGGCTCTCCCATGAGGTGCGCCGCGGCGGCAAGGAGATCCCGCTGCAGCCGCGCGAATTCCGCCTGCTCGAATATCTGATGAAGAATGCCGGCCAGGTGGTGACCCGCACCATGCTGCTCGAAAATGTCTGGGACTATCACTTCGACCCGCAGACCAACGTCATCGACGTCCATGTCTCGCGCCTGCGCTCGAAGATCGAGAAGGACTACAGCCAGCCGCTCCTGAAGACCATTCGCGGCGCGGGGTATATGATCAAGGATGAGGGATGAGCCGTTTCAAGGTTCTCTTCAAGTCCACCGCAGTCCGCCTTTCGGCACTCTACATCCTGCTTTTCGCCATCTGCGCCGCGACGCTCGTCTTCTATGTGACGGCAATGTCGGAACGGCTGCTGACGGGCCAGATCCGCGATGCCGTCAGGCAGGAGGTGGAACAGGTGCAACGCGCCTATGACACCGGTGGCATGAACCTTCTCCTGCGCACGATGGAGCGGCGTGCCCGCCAGCCGGGCGCCAACCTCTACATCATCGCCGGTCCTTCGGGCGATATTCTCGCCGGCAACGTCGCGTCGGTGCAGCCGGGTGTCTTCGAGGAGATCGGCTGGACCTCCGCGCCATTCGGCTACCAGCGTTATACCGACAGCGGCGTCGAGCGCCGCCACAAGGCGATTGCCAATATCTTCGTGCTCGACAATGGCCTCAGAATCCTGATCGGCCGCGACCTCGGCGACCCCGAGCGTTTCCGTCTGCTGGTGCGCCAGGCGCTGATGGTGGCCTTGGCGATCATGGGGCTCGGCGCCATCATCATCTGGTTCGGCATCGGCCGCAACGCGCTGAAACGCATCGACCGCATGTCGGATGCCAGCAAGAAGATCATGGCCGGCGACCTGTCGCAGCGCCTGCCGGTGGGCGGATCCGGCGATGAATTCGACCGCTTGTCGATGTCTTTGAATACCATGCTGGAGCGCATCGAGAAGCTGAACGAGGGCCTGCGGCAGGTCTCCGACAACATCGCCCACGATCTCAAGACGCCGTTGACGCGGTTGCGCAACAAGGCGGCCGATGCGCTTGATATCGCCGATGGCGAGACGCGGCGCACCGCGCTCGAAGGCATCATTTCCGAATCCGACCAACTGATCCGCACCTTCAACGCGCTGTTGATGATCTCCCGCGTCGAGGCCGGATCGGTCGCCGCCGAGATGTCGCCGGTGGAGCTTTCGGCCATCGTCTCCGATAGCGCCGAGCTTTACGAACCGGCGGCGGAGGAGGCGGGGCTTGGCTTGAGCTCCAGCATCGAACCCGATGTCGAGGTGCAGGGCAATCGCGAGCTGATCGGCCAGGCGATCTTCAACCTGCTCGACAATGCCATCAAATATTCTTCCGATACGGAAGGGGCGGGCAAGATAACGCTGAAGCTCGCCCGCCGCCCGGATGGCATCTGCCTTTCGGTCGCCGACCACGGGCCGGGCGTTCCGGCCGACAGGCGCGACGACGTGGTGAAGCGCTTCGTCCGCCTCGATGAAAGCCGGTCGAAGCCTGGAACGGGGCTCGGGCTTTCGCTGGTGGAAGCGGTGATGGAGCTGCACAATGGCCGGTTGGAACTCTCCGACACCGATCCCGACAAACCCGAAAAGCGCGGATTGACGGTCAGCATGATCTTCCCCGCCAAGGCTGCCTGATTGCCGAGATCGATGATCGGCTGAATCGCGTATTGGCGGTTTTCCACCAAGACCCTAGTTTAATGCCGATCGAAGGAGGCGTTCCCGAGATTCTGCGTGGTCGTTTCCCTCGAGCATGTCGCGCAAAACTGTGCAGCGGTTTTGCGATAACGGCATGCGTAAAACAAAGGCTGAAAGCGCAAGGAGCGAATCCGAAAGATCGTGATGCGCTTTAGGTGCTAAAGCAGGAGAGCGCATGCTGACGAAATCGACGCATGGTCTGAAGGATGTCGCCGAAGGGCTGCTGCGTCCGCTGAACCAGACGGAGTTGAAGCTGGCGCTGGCCGACCTTCAGGAGGCCGGCGGGAGCGAGCCTTCCGTGGCTGCGATGCTGAAGACGGAAGGGCCGCTTCGCGATTTCATCGCGGCCGTGCTGACGCTGTCGCCTTATCTGCGCGAAATCGTCAATCTCGATCCCGCCATCCTCGCTGGTGCCATCACCCAACCGCTGGAGCCGCAGATCGAGGCGCTGGTCGCCGAGGCGCGGCGCTGCTGGCAACCGGACGGCGAGGGGGCAGCGCCCGCGGAATCCGTGGTAATGAGCAGGCTGCGCATCATCAAGCGCAAGGTGGCCTTCCTGGTCGCGCTCGCCGATCTTGCACGCATCTTCGACGGCCGGGCGACGACGGCCTGGCTGAGCGAGCTTGCCGAAGCTTCGGTTGCCGCCGCGATCGACCATTTGCTGCTTTCGGCGCATGAGGGCGGAAAGCTGCGGCTGCGGGATGTGGCGGCGCCGAGCGACGGCTCCGGGCTGATCGTGCTCGGCATGGGCAAACTCGGCGCATCCGAACTCAACTATTCCTCCGATATCGACCTCGTCGTCGTGTTCGACGAACAGGCGGGAATCGTGCCCGACCCGGATGACGCGATCGAGATCTTCCCCAGGATGATGCGGCGGCTGGTGCGCATCCTGCAGGAGCGGACAGCGGACGGCTACGTCTTCCGCACCGATCTCAGATTGCGCCCTGATCCGGGTTCGACGCCGCTGGCGATCCCGGTCGATGCGGCGATGATTTATTACGAGGGCAGGGGTCAGAACTGGGAACGGGCGGCTTTCATCAAGGCGCGCGCCGTTGCCGGCGACTTGACCGCGGGCAGTGATTTCCTGCGCGGGCTCGCCCCTTTCGTCTTCCGCAAATATCTCGATTACGCGGCGATTGCCGATATCCATTCGATCAAGCGGCAGATCCACGCGCATAAGGGCCACGGTGCGATCGCCGTCAAAGGCCACAACGTCAAGCTCGGCCGCGGCGGTATTCGCGAGATCGAATTCTTCGTCCAGACGCAGCAGCTGATCGCCGGCGGCCGCATGCCGGCCTTGCGTGGCCGGGCGACGGAGGAGACGCTCGGTGAACTCACCAAAGCGAAATGGATCGACGCTGAAACCCGCGACGAGCTGATCGAGGCCTACTGGTTCCTGCGCGATGTCGAGCATCGCATCCAGATGGTGCGCGACGAGCAAACTCACCTGCTGCCGGAGACGGATGCCGATTTGAAGCGCATCGCCTTCATGATGGGCTTTTCCGACACGCCGAGCTTCTCCGAACGGCTGGTCGGCGTGCTGAAGACGGTCGAGCGGCGTTATGCCCACCTCTTCGAACAGGAGAGCAGGCTTTCCACAGACACCGGAAATCTCGTCTTCACCGGCCAGGGCGACGACCCGGATACGCTGGAGACGCTGAAGAAACTCGGTTTTACCAGGCCGTCGGATATTTCGCGCATCATCCGCACCTGGCACTATGGCCGCTACCGGGCGACGCAATCGGTCGAGGCGCGTGAAAGGCTGACGGAGCTGGCGCCTCAGCTCCTGCGGGTCTTCGGCGAAAGCAAGCGCGCCGACGAGGCGCTGTTGCGCTTCGACAGCTTCATCTCGGGCCTTCCCTCCGGCATCCAGCTGTTCTCGCTGCTCGGCAGCAACCCGGCGCTGCTGTCGCTGATCGTCAACATCATGTCCTCGGCACCCCGGCTTGCCGAGGTGATCGCCGCCAAGCCGCATGTCTTCGACGGCATGCTCGATCCCGGCCTGATGGCCGAGCTGCCGACGCGCGATTATCTCGGCGAGCGGCTGAAGGGCTCGCTTGCCCAGGCGCGCCACTATGAAGAGGTGCTCGACCGGCTGCGCATCTTCGCCGCCGAGCAGCGCTTCCTGATCGGCATCCGCCTGCTCACCGGCGCGATCAACGGCGTGATGGCTGCACGCGCCTTCACCCATCTCGCCGACCTCATCATTGCGGCGGCACTCGATGCCGTGGTCGGCGAGATGCGGGCAGCACACGGCGACTATCCCGGCGGGCGCATCGCGGTCGCCGGCATGGGCAAGCTCGGCAGTTTCGAGCTGACGGCCGGTTCCGACATCGATCTGATCCTGCTCTATGATTATGACGATTCGGCTTCCGAATCCGACGGGCCGAAGCCGCTCGACGCGACGCGTTACTTCACCCGCATCACCCAGAGACTGATGGCCGCCTTGTCGGCGCCGACCGCCGAAGGTGTGCTCTACGAGGTCGACATGCGGCTGCGCCCATCCGGCAACAAGGGGCCCGTCGCCACCCGCATCAATGCCTTCGGCAAGTATCAGCGCGCTGAGGCATGGACCTGGGAACATATGGCGCTCAGCCGCGCCCGGCTGATCTGCGGCAATGAGAGCCTGATCGCCGAGGCGGAACTGATCGTTCGCGAGGTGCTGTCGGCCGATCGCGATATTGCTAAGGTGGCGCATGATGTCACCGAGATGCGCGGACTGATCGACAAGGAAAAGCCGCCCTCCGGTCCGTGGGACCTGAAGCTCATTCCCGGCGGCGTCATCGATCTCGAATTCATCGCCCAGTATCTTGCACTGATCGCACCGACCAAGGGCGTCGGCATTGCCGTCAATGGGGTGAGCACTGGCGAGGCCCTGAAAGTGCTTGGTGACCGGCTGATGGCAACGTCCGATCTCGACATATGTCTCGAGGCCTTCACGCTTTATACCGGCCTTTCGCAACTGATCCGCCTCTGCATTGATGGCCTGTTCGATCCGAAGGAGGCGCCGGCGGGTCTCGTCGAACTCGTCTGCCGCGCTGGCGACTGCCCCGACATCAGGACGCTGGAAGCGGAGATGAAGCGGCTTTCGAAAGCGGTTCGGAAAATATTCCTGACTGTCGTGAAAGCCTGATCTCACACCAGATGGAACGACCGTGAGGATTATCTCGAGCATCGCCTGTCGGATTCTCGGTTAGCCAGTCGTCTTCAGGGCAAAGCTATGGAGAACACGAATGACGATTACCATTACCGCCTTTGAACGGTCGCCCGATCGCGGCAGGGGCCTGGCCCGTGAAATGCGCGTTCGCTGGGCGCTCGAAGAAGTGGGCCAACCTTACGACGTTCGTCTTGTTTCGTTCAAAGAGATGAAGGAGCCCGCGCATCTGGCGCTGCAGCCATTCGGGCAGATCCCGACCTATGAGGAAGGCGATCTCACTTTGTTCGAGTCCGGCGCCATCGTCTTCCATATCGGCGAGCGCCATGCGGGCTTGCTGCCGGACGATGTGAATGCCCGGGCGCGCGCGCTCACATGGATGTTTGCCGCGCTCAACACGGTGGAACCACCGATCTTCGACCGCGCTCTCGTCATGATCCTCGAGCGCGACAAGCCTTGGTACGATCACCGCCTTTCTGCCCTCGAGGACAGCATCCGCAAACGGCTGATCGGCCTCTCCCACCGTCTTGGCGATGCCGACTGGCTCGATGGTGCGTTCAGCGCCGGCGACCTGCTGATGGTGTCGGTGCTGCTCAGGTTGAAAGGATCTGCCATACTGGAGGAATATTCGAACCTCTCCGCCTATGTCGCCCGGGCCGAGGCGCGGCCGGCATATAAGCGTGCTTTCGCCGCTCAGCTGGCGGTTTTCACCGCCGCATCGGCCGGCTAAATGAGGTCGGCTCTAGATATCATCCGGAATGCGCAGCGAGATCACGGTGCCGACCGCTTCGCGTGAGCGGATCTTCATGCGGCCGCCATGCAGCGAGGTCAGGGAGCGCGAGATGGCGAGCCCGAGGCCTGAGCCGCCCTTGCTTTTGGCATACTGGCTCTGCACCTGCTCGAAGGGCTGGCCGATCTTCGACAGCGCCGAGCGTGGAATGCCGATGCCGGTGTCGGCGATGGTGACGACGACGGCGCCGTCGACGCGGCGGGTGCGCACCGCGATGCGGCCGCCATTGTCGGTGAACTTCACCGCATTGGAGAGCAGGTTGAGCAGCACCTGTTTCATCGCCCGGCGGTCGGCCATCAGCGTCAGGCCGGAGCAGATGCGCTGTTCGATGACGATGTTCTTTTCAGCAGCGGGCATGGCGGTGAAGCGCAGGCTTTCCTCGATCAGCGGCACAAGATCGATGCGCTCGCAATGCAGCCTGACATGGCCGGCTTCGATCTTCGACATGTCGAGAATGTCGTTGATGACGTTGAGCAGATGTTTGCCGCTGTCATGGATATCGCGGGCATATTCGTCGTATTTCAGCGAGCCGAGCGGACCGAACATCTGGTTCTGCAGGATTTCCGAGAAGCCGAGGATGGCGTTGAGCGGCGTGCGCAGCTCATGCGACATGTTGGCCAGGAATTCCGATTTCGCCTTGTTGGCGGCCTCGGCGCGTTCTTTCTCCGCCTGGTAGTTGGAGTTGGCCGTCGAAAGCTCGGATTTCTGGATCTCCAGCGTCTGGCGCGAGGCGGACAGATCGCCGATCGTCGCCATCAGCCGGCGCTCGGATTCGCGCAGCCGCTCCTGGTGGCGTTTCATCAGTGTGATGTCGGTTCCGACCGAAACCCTGCCGCCGTCGCGGGTGCGCCGCTCGTTGATCTGCAGCCAGCGCTCGTCGGCAAGCTGCACCTCCGTCGTGCGCGAATAGCCGGAGCCGTCGGCATCGGAAATCCGCCGCTCGATGACAGGCCGGGCGGCGGCGGCATTGACGGTCGAACGCTCGGTGCCGGGCACGAGCACGCTGTCCGGCAGGCCATAGGCCTGCTGGAAATGCGTGTTGCACATGACCAGCCGATCGTTCTTGTCCCAGAGCACGAAGGCTTCCGAGGTGCATTCGATGGCGTCGGCCAGGCGCTGGTCGGCTTCTGCGTAGCGCTGGGCGAGCCGATGCTGTTCGGTCACGTCCATGGCGATGCCGATCAGGTGCATACGGCCGGAATTGCTGCGGATCACCTGGGCACGCGCCCGCATCCAGACATAGTGGCCGCCGGCATGGCGCATGCGGAAGATCTGATCGACCTGGCCGGAAGCGCCCTTGCCGATGGCGCGCGCGATCTCGTAGAGCCCGCCGTCATCGGGATGCATCAGTCGGGCGGCTTCGCCGAAACCCATCGTCTTGTCGGAACCCGGCAGGCCGAGCATGTCGTACATCGAGCGCGACCAGAAGAATTCGCGGTTCTCGAAATCGAAGTCCCAGAGGCCGCAACGGCCGCGCGACAGCGCCGTCTCGACGCGCAGGTTCGATTCCAGGAAGATGTCGTCGGCGTCGCGAGCGCGCTTCACCTGCGTATAATAGGCATAGAGGATGACGAGCAGGATAGAGGAGATGCCGGCAAACAGCGTCACGTTGAGCGCCAGTTCCTCACGCCAGAGCCGGCCGATCTCGTCGAGCGAGGTGGCGGCGACGATATAACCGCCGGCATTGCCCATCAGCGTGATCTCGGCATAGTGCGGCACGCCGCCGATCGTCGTTTCGATGACGCCGGCGCGATCGCCGAAGCGGCGGATCGCCGAGACCTCGGGGAAGAAGTCGCCGACATTGCTGCCAACATGCGAAAGCCCGGCGGTGGTCGCGGCAAAAACCTTGCCGCTTGCCTGCACGAGCAGCACGAAAGCGCCGCTGTCCAGCCGGTCCTGCGGCAGGTATTTGGCGAGGCGGGCCTGCGCCCCGGTGATATCGCCGCTGTCAAAGATGTCGGACGCATCGGCAAACACCGCAGAGGCGGTCGCCGCCGAAAGTGCGGTGGCATGGCGCGCCGAGGCCTCCAGCCGCCCATATTCGCTCATCATGCCGAAGAAATGCGAGGCGGCGACGACGGAGAGGAAGGCGACGATCAGCGCCGGGATGGCCCGCTTCAAGACCAGCTCGGCCTTCGGCAGATAACGCAGAAGTGGTTCCGATGTCGCATGGCCCGAAAGGCTGTCGCGCCAGGCATTGAGCCCGTCAAAATCGACACGCAGCCGTCCTCCGGCCACGGTTGCCCGCCGCACGTCCATCATCTCTTCGCCTTGTCCCTCATGTGATTCGCGCGCCGCTCGCTCGAACCTGACCTAGAGAATCATGGGTGATTCGCCTTGTCCAGAGGCAAAGGTAAAAATCCGTTAACTATTTATAATTTCGGGTTTTTCCAGATGATTCGAGGTGCTGGGCGACCGGCCGCCGAATTTCTCCTGATGGCCGGTCGAATCAAATTACCCCTTAAGCGTGCGCTCGACGATGTCGCGCACGTCGGTCGAAAGATCGGTGGCTCGCTCGATCTCGATCAGCGCCGAGCGGGCGTGATCGGCACGCACGGGTTCGAGCGAGCGCCAGGAGCGCATCGAGGTGAGAATGCGGGCGGCAAGCTGCGGGTTGCGCCCGTCGATATCGAGAATCTGATCCGAGAGGAAGTGATAGCCTTCGCCATCGGCGCGGCCGAATCCGGTGGGGTTGGCAAAGGCGAAGGTGCCGACCAGCGACCGCATCCGGTTCGGATTGGTGCGCTTGAAGAGCGGATCGTCCATCAGCGCGCGGACCCGTCCCAGGGTTTTTGCGCCCGGAATGCCGGCCTGGATCGCGAACCATTTGTCGATGACGAGCGCATTTTCCGCGAAGCGGTCACGGAAGGTGGCGAGCGCCTCGCTCGTCTCCGCGCTGTCGGGAAAACGATGGGCGAGGATGGTCAGCGCATGGCTGAGATCGGTCATATTGTTGGCCGCATCGAAGGCGGCCTTGGCGCGGGTCGGCGTCTCTTCGGCATGCGAGAGGTAGGTGAGGGCGCTATTGCGCAGCGCCCGCAGGCCGGCGCTCTTCGCATCCGGGTTGAAATCGCCTGATGTCGTCATCGCTGCGTAGAGGCCGGCAAAGACATCCTTTCCGGCATCGGCGATCTGTTTCAGGACCGCCTGCCGGCCGGCATGGATGGCATCGGGGTCATTGTTGCCGCCGAGTTCACGGGCGATATCGGATTCGCTCGGCAGAGCCAGCGCCTGGGCGCGGAAGGCGGGCTCGAGGCTCTCGTCGGCAGCGGCGGCAATCAGCGTCTCGACGAAGGTCGTCTCGCAGATCACAGGCTTGCCCTCGCGGGCGTCGCGTGCCGCTTTCAGCAGGTTCGGCAGCGCCAGATCGGTCAATGCCTGCCAGCGGGCAAAATGATCGGTCTCATGGCGGGCGAGATGGGCAAGATCGGCCGGGCTCTGATCGAAATGCAGGTTGATCGGCGCCGAGAAGCTGCGGTTGATCGAAACGACCGGCCGCGAGCCAACGCCATGGAACACGGCCGTCTGCGTGCGGCCGGTGAGATGCAGCACCTCGCCGGCATATTCCGCGCCGTCGACCGAGGTCGGCTCGATCTTGCCGCCGTTTTCGCCAAACAGCGCGAGGCTGAGCGGAATATGCATCGGCTCCTTGCTCGGCTGGCCGGGCGTTGCAGGGATCATCTGTTCGAGCGACAGGGTGAAGCTGCCGGCTGCCGCATCATAGCTGCCCGATGCGGTGACGAGCGGCGTGCCGGCCTGATGGTACCAGAGCGAAAATTGCGCGAGGTCGCGCCCGCTTGCATCCTCGAAGCATTTGACGAAATCCTCGATCGTCACGGCCTCACCGTCATGGCGGTCGAAATAGAGGTCCATGCCCTTCTTGAAGCCGTCCTTGCCGAGCAACGTCGCGATCATGCGCGTGACTTCGCTGCCCTTTTCGTAGACGGTCGTCGTGTAGAAATTGTTGATCTCGCGATATGTCGTCGGCCGCACCGGATGGGCGAGCGGGCCGCTATCTTCCGGGAACTGCTCCGATTTCAGGTGGCGCACTTCGGCGATGCGCTTGACGGCGCGCGAGCGCTGGTCGGAAGAGAATTCGTGGTCTCGATAGACCGTCAGGCCTTCCTTGAGGCACAGCTGGAACCAGTCGCGGCAGGTGATGCGGTTGCCGGTCCAGTTGTGAAAATATTCATGCGCGATGATCGTCTCGATATTGGCATAGTCGGCATCGGTGGCGATCTCGGGATCGGCAAGCACGTATTTGTCGTTGAAGACGTTGAGGCCCTTGTTCTCCATCGCGCCCATGTTGAAATCGGAGACGGCGACGATCATGAAGATGTCGAGATCGTATTCGCGGCCGAACCTCTCTTCGTCCCACTTCATCGAGCGTTTCAGCGCGTCCATGGCATAGGCTGCGCGCGGCTCCTTGCCGTGCTCGACATAGATCTTCAGCACCACCTCGCGACCGGACATGGTCGTGAACGTGTCTTCGACAACGCCGAGATCGCCAGCGACGAGCGCGAAGAGATAGCTCGGCTTCGGATGCGGATCGAACCAGGCGGCGAAATGTTTGCCGGGGCCGTAGCCGGCGCCGCCGAGGAAGTTGCCGTTCGACAAAAGCAGCGGGTTGGCGTCCTTGTCGGCGATGATGTTGACCGTGAACGGCGCAAGCACGTCGGGCCGGTCGGGGAAATAGGTGATGCGGCGGAAACCCTCCGCCTCGCACTGCGTGCAGTAGATGCCGCCGGTGCGGTAAAGGCCCATCAGCTTGGTGTTGGCCTCAGGGTTGATGACGGTGGTGATCGTCAGTTCGAAGGGCGCGCTCTCCGGCAGGTCGCGCACCGTCAGGCTTTCCGGTGCTGCGTCGTAACGCGAAGGGTCCAGCTCCACCTGGTCGAGCAGCAGCCCCGACAGCGTCAGTTCGTCGCCGTCGAGAACGATCGGCGCTGCCGGATCGGCGCCCGGGCGACGATGAAAGATCAGACGCGCCTCGACCTTTGTCTCAGTCGGGTCGAGTTCGAAGGTCAGGTCCACACGTTCCAGCACGAAGTCGGTGGGACGGTAATCTGCCAGATGAATGACCTGGCCGGTATCTGTTCGCATGGTGTTTCCTGAAGACCGTTATTTGATAACCGCGGAATACAGAGGCGGGCGCACTCTGCCATAAATTTTGCCGGGGATGATTACATTAAAGTCTGAACTAAACTTAAAGCAAATTGCCCGCGAACACCAAGTTCGCGGGCAAAATATCTTATTGGAAACGAATGAACGCAGCTGAGGGGAGAAAGTCTCTACTTCAGATTGAGCGCGGCCTTGATCGTTGCGTCGTTTTCCGTCTGCTGCACGACGACGCCGTACCAGCCGAGCCCGTCGTAATCCTCATAGCCGAGGGTGCGTGCGAAGGCGACGATTGAGCCGTTATTGTCGTAGTAGCTGCCTTTCGCCTGGCCGGACGGATTGGCGAGCGCGAAATGGGAAAAGAGCAAGGCGGGATTGGTGGTGGCGATCACCCGGCTCTTGCCGTCGAGCAGCATGACCGTCGTTCTTTCCGCCAGCTGCGGCGGCAGGTTGGCCTCTTTCTCGACGATCGCCTGGCCCTGGTTCTGCCAGTCGAAATAGACGCCGAGTGTGCCGACCAGCCGCCCGTCGAGCTTGCCCTCTTCGCGGATGCCTGTGGCATAGACGAGCGCATGCCTGTTCTCGTGCAGCGGGCTCGCTTTGACGTCGTCGACAATATACGCGTCGCCGGAGGAGCAGACCGACGCCGCGCGGAACCACGGATCGCCGGCAAGGCTCGTGCCTGCGATCTTGCGCTGGAACTTGGGATTGGCGGAGGCGATCACCTTGCCCGAGAGATCGGTCATGACGAGATCGAGATAGACGGTGTAGAAGCGGTTGATGGCGCCGAGACGCTCCGCCGCAAAGGCGACAGTCTCACGGGCCGGGTTCTGCAGCGCCTGCCAGAGCGCCGGATCCGTCGCCCACCAGCGCACATCGGCCGTACGCTCGAAGAGATTGCGGACGATGAGCTGCACCAGCGTCTGCGCCAGATCGGTGAGGCGAACGCCCTCCATCTCCTCGACCAGCGAATCGGCCATGGCGCGGCTGAGGCCGATGCGGCCAAGCACGTTGCTTTCAAACCTGCCGGTAATGTCGGTCGCGATCTGCGCCAGCCGCTGCACCTCGTTGGCAACGACCGCGAAGCCCTTTCCGGTCTCGCCGGCTCTGGCCGCCTCGATCAGCGCATTGATCGCCAGCAGCTTGATCTGCTTGACGATATGGGTGTTGTCGGCGCTGAAGCGCTCGAGGTCGGTGCTGATGCCGTCGGTGACGACGCGCATGGAGCGCGGGGTCGCATTCTGCGACTGGGCGATGGTTTCGGCGCTAAGCGGCTTCATCAAATGGGATCCTGAAAGGAGCGGGCAATTGTTTGTGCGGTGAAGAAAATTTCGAGATCAGCGATAAAAAACGATGCTTGCCTATGGTTTTCAATTGGTTAACGCCGAACGCCGGGAGATGAACATTTTGGGGGTGAATGACTCAAATAGGGAAATTTCAGCGCAGTGACGCGTATGCAGCACGGTTCATCCCGCGGCTGACGGCGATTCTGCGATTCTGCCATGTTGCTTGCGGTTTTTTCGCCAATCGGGTTTTTCTTTCGCTACGATGGATGACGTCACCTGCTGCGTTCCCGAGTCGAACGCGTCTCCCCGTTCCGGTTAAGTCAGTATCAAGAGCCAGGATCATGCACTCGGTTCTCAGAAACCCGATGAGAGGCATTGCGCTGAAAGTCTCGTCGGTCGTGGTCTTCCTGGCCATGCAGACCTTCATCAAGCTGGCGGGCTCAGACATCCCGCCGGGTCAGGTCACCTTCTGCAGGTCGTTCTTCGCGCTCTTCCCGATCATGGCCTATCTGGCCTATAACAGGCAGCTGCGCGCCGCCTTCTACACCGCCAATCCAATCGGTCATCTGAAGCGCGGCACGATCGGCATCTTGTCGATGGCTTTCGGTTTCTACGGCCTCCTGCATCTGCCGCTGCCCGAGGCGATCGCGCTCGGCTATGCGCTGCCGCTCGTCGCCGTCATCTTCGCTGCCGTTTTTCTCGGCGAGACCGTGCGCATCTATCGCTGGAGCGCCGTCCTGGTCGGCATCGTCGGCGTCGCCATCGTTTCCTGGCCGAAACTCACGCTGTTTCGCGACGGCGGCATGGAAGCAGACCAGGCCGTCGGTGCGCTCTGCGTGTTGTTCTCGGCCGTTCTCGGCGGCGTGGCGATGATCCAGGTGCGCCGGCTCGTCGAGGAAGAGAAGACTGCGACGATCGTGCTGTATTTCTCGATCACCGCCTCGGTCTTCTCGCTGGCTTCTCTTCCCTTTGGCTGGCTCATCCTGCCATGGCCGACGGCGCTCTATCTGATCGCCGCCGGCTTTTGCGGCGGCGTCGCGCAGATCCTGCTGACGGAAAGTTACCGCCATGCCGACGTCTCCACCATCGCACCGTTCGAATATACCTCGATCCTGCTCGGCGGCATCGTCGCCTACTTCGTCTTCGGCGACGTGCCGAGCGTGACCATGCTGATCGGCACCGTCATCGTCGTCGCCGCCGGCATCTTCATCATCTATCGCGAGCACCAACTGGGCATCGAGCAAAGAGAGGCGCGCAAGGCCACGACGCCGCAAGCCTGAGACCTGCAAGTGCATGTTATCAAGGTTTTAACGCGCCGATTGCAGTGGGTTGAGGATTGCGCTCAAAGAGTGAAAAGAATGGTGAATTCTTGGGATACCGTCGGCCTGTGGAATATGATTGTTGAACATGAGAGAGTATCATTTATTCCAAGCTGTGCATGTCTGAATGGCCGCTGATGCCGGAGGAGCTCTCGGGTGTCGTTGCTCCGAACGCTGGCCGGCGAGCGGAGGTGGAGAAAAGCATAATGGCATTCACAGCGGAGCAATTGGTGGGGAACTCTTCCTTTCTGATGAGCATTCGCTTTTTGGCTGGGCAGATGCGCGGCATGTTCGATGCCGGTCCGCGGCTGGCGCGATTGCTCGCTTCCCATCAACGCTGGCTTCTGACCCAGACTGCCTATGCCCTCAACCTGGAATATGATCCGCGCGACCCGACGTCGGGTTTCACCGCCGTGCGGCTGACCGGGCGCATTACCGCGCACAAGGTGGCGAGCCGCAACACCGTGCTCGCCTTCATCGAAGAACTCTATACCTACCGCTTCATAACCCACACGCCCGGCGACGAGCGGCGGCGGCCACGTCATTTCGAACCGGCCGACGTCAGCCATCAGGGAATGTTTGCCTGGCTTTTCTCCAATCTCGCCGCGCTCGACCTGCTCGACGGCGGTCAAAGGGCCGCCTTTCTCCAGGCAAATCCATCACTGATGCGGCTCATTCAGCCGCGCATTGCCCGCCATTGCATCGAAGATGCCGCCTGGCGCGAACCGCCGGAGCAGGTGGCGTTGTTCCTCTGGACGGAAGCCGGCGGCCTCGTCGTCGACAACTTCATCGGCCGGATGGATATGGAAAGCAGCGAGCCGGGGCGGCTGTCCGTCGGCCGTGTCGAAACCCGGGCTCTTGCTGCCGATTTCATGATGTCGCGCACGCACCTGCAGCGGCTGCTTGCAAAAGCGGCGCAACGCGGCTGCGTCGGCTGGTATGACGAGCCGCGCAAGACGCACCTTTGGATATCGCGGGATTTCGTCGAGGAATATTGCGCCTGGCAAGCCGTCAAGTTCGCCTATGTCGACGAAGCCTTCGAATGGGCGAAAGCCCAGATCGAGGAAATGGCCGTTTGATCAGAGAACGATCGCCGCTGTGCCTGCGCCATTGCGAGTTCCGGCATCGGCCGGCTTGACCGTGAGCTCGCGCTCATATTCCCGCGCGGCGCAGACCGCGACGCGGATGTGCTCGAAGGTTTCGATGTTGCGCAGAAGTGATATCAGGCTCGACATGTTGGGTACTCTTGACACGAAAGGGCAGGCGCAGGGCCTGCCGCTTAATATTGCTGGAAGTCCGAAAAAATGGCGTTCGGGCGCGCCGTACGGCTGTTGATGCCGGTGCCGCGGGCAATCATCTGTTCGTTCGTGGCAAAGCCGAAACGGCTGTAGCCTTGAGTAGAACGAACCTGGTCGCCGGCGAGGCGAAGGGTTTCAAACCCGCTATGGATAGGACGAAAACGTTTGTTCATGGCCTTGGTTCCTGTGATTCCTCCCAAGACACAGCTGATATTGCGATGCAGCATAGATTCCGCAATGCGTCACGACGGGATGCAGCCATGCGAAAAACGCATGGATTGATTCACAAATTATTCAACTTTGGCTAATTTCTAAGCAAAGAGAGGGACTTAAGCTTCGCTTGAAAGGCGAGCAGGTCGTTCCAGGCCAGCCGCTTGTTTACAGGTGCGGTTAACAGATCCTGCGGATGCAGGCTGGCTATGGCAGGAATGACACAGTCCGCAGCCGCAATCTCCTTCCAACGGCCGCGTAGGCCGTGAATCGTATCGTTTTCGCCGAAGAAGAAACGCGCCGAAAAATTGCCGAGCAGCAGGATCGCTTTCGGTTCGGCAAGCGCGATCTGCCGCTCGATGAAGGGTCGGCAGATGTCCATTTCCGCCGCCGAGGGCGCACGATTGCCAGGCGGCCGCCAGGGGATGACCTGCGTCAACAGAATGGTTGAGCGCGTCAGCCCGATCGCCGCCAGCATCTTGTCGAACAGCTGACCGGATTTTCCGGAGAAGGGCAAACCCTCGCGATCGTCTTCGGCGCTCGGCGCCGAGCCGATTACCATGATCCCGCTTTCGGTATCGCCGCTGGCAAAGATGGTCGAGCGGGCGCTGTGCTTGAGGTTGCAGCCGTTGAAGGTTTCGATCGCGGTCTTGAGCTCGACGAGCGATCGCGCGGTTTCGGCGACGAAGCGCGCCTGCTGCACCGCCTCGCCATCCGGGATTGCCGGTTGCGGACCTGACGCTGCGCGTTCGGCAGGCGCTGGGCGGGCTGCGGCGTTCGGGCGCGCCGGTGACTGACCTGGGGCAGGGCGTTCCCCAGCGGCGGGACGTTGCTGCTGCGCCTGTGCCGCCGGCCGGCGGGCGGCCTTCATTGCCTCGAACTCGGCGAAGCGGTCGATCGCCTCTTCCTCCAGCAGCCATTCCACGCCGGCATCGGCATGGAAATGCAGAAGCGCTGCGAGCTCGGCTGGGGAAAGGTCGTTGGCGGAGATCATGTGGGCAAGCTTAGCGGAGTGACACTGGCATTGAAAGGGCGGGCAGCCGATTGCCCGCCCTTGCCGGCTCTATTGCACAGTCCATTGCGCGATGTCGTCGCGTTCGCCGATCAGCGCCAGGCCATGGGCGATTGACAGCAGTTCGCCGCCGCTTTCGATCCGATCGCGCTCGAAGCGTTCGGTGAAGATGCGGCGCACCGCCGGCACGAAAGAGGTGCCGCCGGTCAAGAACACCTTGTCGATCTCCGACGGTTTCGTCTCGGTCTTGTCGAGCACGTCGTCGAGCGCGCCTTCGATGCGGGCAAGATCATCGGCGATCCAGCCTTCGAAGTCGCTGCGCTTGATGCTGCGATGTCCACCGCGGCCGAGCGGTGCGAAATCGAAAGGCGCCTCCTCGGATGCCGAGAGCGCCATCTTCGTCGCCGACACCGCCTGATAAAGCGGGTAGCCCTCGTCGTGGTCGATGAGGTCGATGAAGATTTCGAGCTTTTCCGGTTCCAGGCTGGTGCGAACCAGCTTCTTCAGATCCTCGAATTCTCGCGTCGTCTTGAAGATCGACAGCTGGTTCCAGCGGCCGAAGCTGGAATAGTAATTGGACGGCACTTCAAGAATCTTGTCGAAGCTTTTGAAATGGCTGCCCTTGCCGATCAGCGGCGCGACGATGTTGTCGATCATCCTGTAGTCGAAATGGTCGCCGGCGACGCCGACGCCGGAATGGCCGATCGGCATTGCCGTCAGCTTGCCGGCGACGGTCTCGAAGCGGATCAGCGAATAGTCGGTCGTGCCGCCGCCGAAATCCGCGACCAGCACGGTGGCATCCCGCTTCAGGTTCTGCGCGAAGTAGAAGGCGGCGGCAACCGGCTCATAGACATAGTGGATCTCGGGAAAGCCGAAGCGCGACAGCGCCTCATTGTAGCGTTCGGTCGCCAGCGCCGGATCGGGGCTGGCGCCGGCAAAATGCACCGGCCGGCCGGTGACGATGCGGCTGACGTCTGAAGGCCAGTTGTCGCCGGCGTAGTTGCGCAGGCGCCGCACGAAGACCTCCATCAGATCCTCGAAATTATGCCGCTTGGCAAAGATCAGCGTGCCCTGGAACAGCGCGCTTGCCGCAAAGGTCTTGATCGACTGCAGGAAGCGACATTCGCCGGGATTGTCGATGAATTGGCGGATCGCCGCATGGCCCGCTTCCACCTTCAGCGCCGATGCGCCGAGCTGGGCATCCTTCATGAAGGAAAGCGCCGTGCGCATGCTGTCTGCCGTACCCTCCGTGCTCGTGAACGCCATCGAGCGCGTCGCCCCGCCATCCGCCGTGGCGAGAACCGTATTCGTCGTGCCGAAGTCGAAACCCAGCGCCTGAGCCATGCCCGCACCTCTTCATGCCGATTGTTATTGGAGACGGAGCATCGCTCCGCGAAAGGGCGTAAGCACGCCCCGAAATCAGGAGGGCGGGTGATGCCACAGGGGCGTGACACATTCAAGAGGATTGAAGGCGCATATGTCGAGCAGGCATCCTTCTCCTCCCGCCAGGGAGAAGAAGGATGCCGCAGGGCAGATCAGCCATGAAGGTTCAACAGTCCGCCGTTATTCGGCGGCCATCGCCCTTGCCTCGTGCAGCTCCGGCTCCTCGACCTTCTTGTGGCCGATCAGGCGGCCGAGGAAATTGCCGAAGCGGTCCATCTCGACGAAGATGACCGGGGTGATGAAGAGCGTCAGCATCTGCGAGACGATCAGGCCGCCGACGACGGCGATGCCGAGCGGTTGACGCAGTTCCGAGCTTGCGCCGGTGCCGAGCGCGATCGGCAGGGCGCCAAGCAGGGCACAGAAGGTCGTCATCATGATCGGCCGGAAGCGTCGCACGCAGGCTTCGTGGATCGCCGCCGTCGCCTTCTCGCCCGTCGTGCGCATGGTCTCCACCGCCACGTCGATCATCATGATCGCGTTCTTCTTGACAATGCCGATCAGCATCAAGAGGCCGATCAGGGCGATGATCGACAGGTCGAAGCCCATGATCTTCAATGCCAGCAGCGCACCGAATGCCGCGGCCGGAAGGCCGGACAGGATGGTGAGCGGGTGGATGAAGCTTTCATAGAGCACGCCGAGCACGACATAAATGGTCAGCACCGCCGCCAGGATCAGATAGGGCGTATTGCCCTGCGATTGCTCGAAGATTTGCGCCGTACCGCCGTAGGATGTGAAGACGTCTGCCGGCACGCTGATGTCCTTCTTGATCTGGTCGATCGCTGCCGTGGCGTCGCTGAGCGAGACGCCTTCCGGCAGGTTGAAGGAAACGGTGGTCGAGACCAGCTGGCCCGTCTGGTTGATGGTGACCGGGCCTGTGGTGCGTTGGACATGCGCGAAGTTCGAAAGCGGCACCAGGCTGCCATTGGCCGAGGCGACACGGATCTCCGAGAGCTTCTGGTCGTCCCAGGGTTTGCTGGTGTCGTATTCGACGATGACGTCATAGCTGTCGCCGGTCGACTGGATTTCCGCAGCGGAATATCCGCTGAAGGATTCCTGCAGCGTCGTGCGCAGCGTGTCGTTGTCGATCCCGTAGGCGGCTGCCCGCTCGGTATCGATGACGATATTGGCCTGCAGGGCGTTGTTCTGGGCGTCCGAGGTCACGTCGGTGAACAGCCGGTCCTTGCGCATCGCCGCCTGGATCTTGCCGGCCCAGAGGTTGGTCTGGTCGACGTTCAGCGCCTGCACGACCAGCTGATACTGGCTGGCGGTCTGGCGGCCGCCGAAGCGCAGGCTCTGGTTCGGCGTCACGAAGGCCTGCAAGCCGGGGATCTTGTTGATCGCCGTGCGCAGTTCGCGCAGCGTCTGGTCAAGCGGCGCACGCTGCTTCTTGTCCTTGAGTTCGACGAACATCGAGCCATTGTTCTGCGGCTTGTTGGGGTTGCCGCCGATCGTCGACATCACATGGTTGACCGCCGGGTTCGCTTTCACGACGGCGGCCGCCTGCTGCTGCAGCGCCGACATCGCGGAATAGGAAATGTCCTGCCGGGCCTGCGTGCTGATCGTCAGGCGGCCGATATCCTCCTGTGGGAAGAAGCTCGTTGGCAGCGTCATGAAGAAATAGATTGTCAGCGCGACCGAGGCGAGGAAAACGCCGAGGATCGTTGGGCGGTGGCGAAGGCACCAGCCGACAGCCCTGTCGTAGCCGCGCAGCGTCCGTTCGAAGCCGGCATCGAAGATGCGGATGATGAGCGGCGGGCGGCTCTGGTGGTTCGACAGGCGCGAGGCGAGCATCGGCGTCACGGTTAGCGAGACGATTGCCGAGGAGATGATGGCGATGGCGACCACCATGCCGAATTCGTTGAACACGCGGCCGACAACACCGCCCATCAGCAGGATCGGGATGAAGACCGCGATCAGCGAAACCGACATGGAAATGATGGTGTAGCTGACTTCGCCCGCACCCTTGATCGCCGCTTCCCGCACCGGCATGCCTTCCTCGACATGTCGCAGGATGTTCTCGAGCATGACGATGGCGTCATCCACCACGAGCCCCACCGCGAGCGTTAGCCCGAGCAGCGAGATGTTGTCGATACTATAGCCGAGCACATACATCATGCCGAAGGTCGAGATCAGCGACAGAGGAACGGCAAGGCCGGGAATGATCGTTGCGGTCGCATGGCCGGTAAAGAGGTAGATGACGAGAACGACGAGGCCGATCGTCAGGAGCAGCGTGAACTTCACATCGGAGATGGCATCGCGAATCGGCTTTGCGGCGTCGTTCATGACGACCGTGTTGACCGAGGGTGGGATTTCGGCGTGAAGCTGCGGCAGCTTGGCGTTGATCGCATCGACGACATCGACGGTGTTGGCGTCCGGCTGGCGCTGGATGGCGAGGATGATGCCACGCTGGCCGTCATACCAGCTGCCGGTATACTGGTTCTCGACGCTGTCCTGCACGTCGGCAATATCGCCGAGGTGGATCGGCGCACCGTTCGGATTGGCAATGACCAGCGAACGGAACTGCTCGGCGCTGGTGCTCTGCGTGTTCGCCGTGATGGTCATGCTCTGCGAATTGTTCTGCAGTGTTCCCACGGGCTGCTGGCTGTTGGCGGCAGCAAGCGCCTTGTTGACGGTGTCGATGCCGATGCCGCGGGTCAGCAGTTTGTTGGGATCGACCTCGACGCGGACGGCATAGGTCTGTGCACCGTAGACGCTGACCTGGGCGACGCCGGGAAGTGTGGAAAGCGACGGCGAGATGATGTTCTCGGCGATGTCGTCAAGCTTGCTGCGCGGCATGGTGTTGCTCTGCACCGAGAGCAGCATGACGGGCGCATCGGCCGGGTTTGTCTTGCGATAACTCGGCGGCGTCGTCAGATTGTCGGGCAGTTGCCGGGTGGCATGCGAGATCGCCGCCTGCACGTCGGCTGCAGCCGCATCGATATTACGACTGAGGTCGAACTGCAGCACGATGCTGGTGCTGCCGAGCGAGCTGGAGGCGCTGATTTCGGTGATCCCGGGAATGGTCTCGAACTGCTTGATCAGCGGTGTCGAAACCGAGGTTGCCATCGTCTGCGGCGAGGCGCCACTCAACTGCGCCGAAACGTTGATCGTGGGAAAATCGACCTGCGGCAGGGCCGCGACCGGCACGAGCTGATAACCGGCAAGACCGGCCAGAATGACGCCGATGGCAAGCAGCGTCGTCGCGACGGGGCGCTGGATACAAAAATTCGGGATCATTGCTGAGCTCCCACCGCGATCGTCTCGGACGGCTGCTGTTGCCGAGGCTCTTCGGCGGAGGCGACATCAAGCGCCTTTTCGTCGAATTGCTCGTTGATCGCCTGCTGGTCGCTGAGCTGGCCCTGGCCCTCGACGACGACGTGATCGCCTGCCTGAAGGCCCGATTCTATGGCGGTGAAGCCGCCATTTGCACGGGCAACGGTGACGGCCGTCAGATGCGATTTGCCGTCCTTGGCGACGAAGGCGAAGAATCCCTCCGGACCGGGGCTGACGGCAACCGTCGGCACCACCACCTGCTGTTCGTCATTGTTGAAATGCACGACGATGTTGACTGACTGGCCGGGCCAGAGCGCACCGGAGGCATTCTCGAATTTCGCCTTGGCGAGGATCGTGCCCGAGGCCGTATCGACCGTGTTGTCGTAGAAGCTGATTTCGCCCTTTCGCACTTGCCCCTTGGTGGAATTGGGGGCGGTGCTGACCTCGACCGGACCGGCTGCCAAGGCACTCTTCAGCTCCCGCAGATAGCGTTCCTGCAGGTGGAATTTCACATAGATCGGATCGTATTTCGCGATGGTGACGATTGCCGCCCCGGCACTGAGGAAAGCCCCCTTGCTGACAACGATATCGCCGAGCCGGCCGTCGAAGGGAGCGCGGATATCGGTGTGCTCGAGCAAGATCTGATCGGAGGCCAGCGACGCCTTGTCGGCGTCAACAGTGGCTGCAGCGGTATCGCGGGCGGCGACTGCCTGGTCGAGGCTCTGCTGGGTGCCGGCCTTCTGGTTGAAGAGATCCTGCGCACGCGTCAATGCGGTCGCGGCTTCCGAAAGGGTTGCCGCGTCGCGCACGATCATCGCATTGTCCTTGTCGACCGTCGCCTTGGCCGTCCGATCGTCCAGCTTGGCGATCAGGTCGCCGGCTTTGACGGTCGCCCCGTCCTGCGCATCGATGCTGACGATCAGGCCCTGTTCCTGTGCGGCAATGGTCGTATTGTCATCGGCATCGGCCCAGCCGGTCGCCGTCACGTCCATCGGCAGTGTCGTTTTCACGGCTGCGACTGTTTTAACGACGGTCGGGCCGCCGCCACCGCGTCTGCGCCCGCCGCCCTGATGTTGCCCACCATCCTGCCCCTGATCGGCCTGTGCCTGCTGCCCGCCGCCATTACCGCCGGCCGGCTGCTTGATGAACTGCGAGAGGTAGGGAATGCGGGAGGCATTAGGGACCAGATTCCCGAATTGCCAGACGCCGACGGCGGCAATTGCGATAACGCTGACGGTGATCCAAAATTTCTTCATGGGCGATACCGGACTTTGGGCAAGGTTGCGGGGGCAAGGTTGCGAATTTTATGCCCCGATTGAGCCACTTATATTGCGGCGCAAAAAAGACATAATTCCCGGCGGGTAATCACTAAGTGGTTATAATGGCTTAAATTTTTGTAATGAATATTCCGTAATATTCAAACTATACTAATATAGAGCCAGTGTAGCCGGTGCCGTCTGACGGCGGCGGCGAGGGTGGTTCGCGGGGCGACGATTTCGGCCCGTAAGCCGACCGTCGCCCGGGAGGAAAAACTAGAGAAGGCAGGTCGTCATGACTGAGTTGGACGCCAGCGAATTTCGCTCTCTCATAACAAGTGTGTTTCCTGAGCTCACGGCCTCCGTCTTCAAGCTGGCGGCAAAAGGCTGGGATTCGCTTGCCGTCGACGTCGATGACACGCTGATCTTCAAGTTTCCCCGCAATCTCGGCGCAGAAAGAGCGCTTCAGAAGGAAGCAGCCTTGCTCGAGATCGTTCGGCCGTCGCTGTCGATGGCGGTTCCCGACATGCGCATTCACGACGGGCCGCCGATCTTCTCCAGCCATGCCAAGCTCGACGGCGAACATCTCATTGTCGAAGATTACGATGCGCTTGGCGAAAGCGATCGTCAGCACCTCGCGGAAGATCTCGCGCGTTTTTACGCCGAGCTGCATGTGCTCGATGCCGATCGCATGCGGTCGGCCGGTGCCGGGGCGATCCAGCCATGGCAATCGCCCGAGACGGTGCGAACAAAGGCTTTGGCGCTGCTGCCGCCTGACATCCGGAGCTTTGCGCAGGTGATCATTTTCGATTTCGAAGCCTTGCCGCCCGATCCCTATGGCAAGATCTACGGCTTCTTCGACGGTCATGGTTGGAACATGGCCTTCGACCACGCGCAAAGGCGGCTGAACGGCATTTATGATTTCGCCGATTCAGGTTTTGGCCCCTTGCACCAGGAATTCATCTACTCGAATTTCATCTCGCCCGATCTGACCGCCCGCATCGTATCGGCCTATGAAATGCTGACCGGACGCAGGCTCGACCGGCGGCGCATTGCGATCCTGACCGGCTTCCATCGTCTGTCCGAGCTCGCCGAACTTGCGGACGATCCGGCGAACGTCGAACAGATGATCCGAAGTGTGGCGACATGGGCGGCGTCGGCCCGCGTCGGCTGAGAGGGAATGCTCAGACGGACCGCGCCGCGCCGCCGTCGCAGCGGATGAGCGAGCCGGTGATATAGCTTGCCGGCTGGCTACACAGGAAGGCCGCGGTTGCGGCGAATTCCTCGACCCTGCCGTAGCGGCCGACCGGAATGCGCGCCTCCTTGTCGGTGCGGATCTCCTCGAGGCTCTTGCCGGTCCGCTTTGCCGCAGCCCCGTCGAGATCGTCGAGCCGCGCCGTCAGGATGCTGCCCGGCAGGAGCAGGTTGGTGGTGACGCCGAAGCCCGCCACTTCGGAGGCAAGCGTCTTGCTCCAGCCGGCAAGGGCAGGGCGCAGCGTATTCGACAACGCCAGATTGGCGATCGGTTCGATCACGCCGGATGAGGCAACCGTCAGGATGCGGCCCCAGCCCTGCGCCTTCATGCCGGGCAGCAGCGCATTGGTGAGCGTGATCACGCGCGCGACCATGGAGAGGAAATAGATTTCGAGCTTTTCGCCCGTCATGTCCTCCGTCGTGCCGGGTGTCGGCCCGCCGGTATTGTTGACCAGGATATCGAGCCCGCCGAACTTTTCCTTTACCGCCGTCGTCACCATCTCGACGAAGCGTTCGTCCCCGAGATCGGCCCAGATCCAGTCGGCCCGGCCTTTGCCTTCGCCATTGATCGCTTTGCAATTGGCCTCCAACTGTTCGCCGCTGCGCCCGCAGAGCAGCACGTTCGCGCCCTCACGCGCCAGCGCCACGGCGATGCCGAGGCCGAGACCACGCGAGGAGGCGAGGACGAGTGCCCGTTTGCCCTTGATGCCGAGATCCATGATTGTTCTCCGATAGCTTTGAGCGATGTATAAGGCGCAAGCGGCGGAAAAGGAAAGGGCATGTCAGCGGTTTGATGGCACTTGAAAATTGACGTTGACGTAAACGATATGTAATTCTGCCGCGCGAGGCGTTATCATTGTGCGAATTGGAAGATTGGCTGTCGTATCCCGGCTCGACAATGCTTTCTCGTTTTGACAAGAAAGTGCCATGACGGGATGACGGCCGCGTGCCGCCAAGCGGAGACGAGTGAATGACCGAGACGACTGAGCTGCCCGAACGCGAAAGCATGGAATTCGACGTTGTGATCGTGGGCGCCGGTCCTGCCGGTCTTGCGGCGGCGATCCGGTTGAAACAGGTCAACCCGGAACTGTCGGTCGTCGTGCTGGAGAAGGGCGCGGAAGTCGGCGCGCATATCCTCTCGGGCGCCGTCGTCGATCCGATCGGCATCGACCGGCTGCTGCCCGGCTGGCGCGGCGAGGCCGATCATCCCTTCAAGACCAAAGTCAGCGCCGATCACTTCCTGCTGCTCGGTCCGGCCGGCTCCGTTCGCCTGCCGAATGTGCTGATGCCGCCGCTGATGAACAATCACGGAAACTACATCGTCTCGCTTGGGCTCGTCTGTCGCTGGCTGGCGACCAAGGCCGAAGAACTCGGCGTCGAGATCTATCCGGGCTTTGCCGCAACCGAAGTGCTCTACAATGACGAAGGTGCGGTGATCGGTGTCGCCACCGGCGACATGGGTATCGAGAAGAACGGCGAGCCCGGCCCGAACTATACCCGCGGCATGGAACTGCTCGGCAAATATGTGCTGATCGGCGAAGGCGTGCGTGGCTCGCTCGCCAAGCAGCTGATTGCCAAGTTCGATCTGCAGAAAGACCGTGAACCGCAAAAATTCGGCATCGGCATCAAGGAGCTCTGGCAGGTCAAGCCCGAGAACCACAGGCCGGGCCTCGTGCAGCACTCCTTCGGCTGGCCGCTCGGCATGAAGGCCGGCGGCGGCTCCTTCCTCTATCACCTGGAAGACAATCTGGTGGCCGTCGGCTTCGTCGTCCACCTCAATTACAAGAACCCCTATCTCTATCCCTTCGAGGAATTCCAGCGCTTCAAGACCCATCCGGCGATCCGCACCACCTTCGAGGGCGGCAAGCGCCTGTCCTATGGGGCGCGTGCCATCACCGAGGGCGGCTACCAGTCGGTGCCGAAGCTTTCCTTCCCCGGCGGGGCGCTGATCGGCTGTTCGGCCGGTCTCGTCAACGTGCCGCGCATCAAGGGCAGCCACAATGCGGTGCTGTCGGGCATGCTGGCGGCCGAGAAGATCGCCGCGGCGATTGTATCAGGCCGCAGCCATGACGAAGTGACCGAGATCGAGAACGAATGGCGCAAGGGCGACATCGGCCGCGATTTGAAGCGCGTCCGCAACGTAAAGCCGCTGTGGTCGAAGTTCGGCACCGCGCTTGGTGTGGCGCTCGGCGGCTTCGACATGTGGACCAACACGCTGTTCGGCTTTTCCGTCTTTGGCACGCTGAAGCATGGCAAGACCGATGCCCAATCGCTTGAGCCGGCCTCGCAGCACAAGCCGATCGTCTATCCGAAGCCCGATGGCGTCTTGACCTTCGACCGGCTGTCCTCGGTGTTCCTGTCGAACACCAATCACGAGGAAGACCAGCCGGTGCATCTGCAGGTCAAGGACATGAACCTGCAGAAGTCGTCCGAGCATGACATCTATGCCGGCCCGTCGACGCGTTACTGTCCCGCCGGCGTTTATGAATGGGTGGAAAAGGACGGCAAGGATGTCTTCGTCATCAACGCCCAGAACTGCGTGCACTGCAAGACCTGCGACATCAAGGACCCCAACCAGAACATCAACTGGGTACCGCCGCAGGGCGGCGAGGGGCCCGTCTATCCGAATATGTGAGGCGGATTATCCCCACCGCGACAATTCTTGCGTGCTGACGCCTTCGTGATCGCCTTCTGCCGGAGGCTGTTAGCCGTTCGTTAACCATAATTTCCTTAGCTTGCGACATCAAGTTGACGCACTAAGGACACATTCATGACGATCTCCCGCCGGGGCTTTCTGATCGCTCTGCCGCTTTTCGTGGCCGGCTGCTCTTCGACCGGTCTAAACAGCCAGACGAATTATGCCGCACTTCCGGACGAAAAATTCCCGTTGAAGCAGGTGCCGATCGACAAGATCAAGCCGGAGCTCCGCCGCCAGGAAGTGGCCTACGAAACCACGCATGCTGCCGGCACCGTGATCGTCGATACACCTGCGCGCCGCGCCTATTACGTCCTCGGCGGCGGCAGGGCAGTACGTTATGGCGTTGGTGTCGGCCGCGAGGGGCTGGCCTTTGCCGGCAACGCCTATATCGGCCGCAAGGCCGAATGGCCGAGCTGGACACCCACCGAAAACATGCAGCGCCGCGAAGAGCGCTATCGCAAGCTCGCCGGCGGCATGCCGGGCGGCCCGAACAACCCGCTCGGCGCGCGGGCGATGTATCTTTACCGCGGCGGCGGCGACACGCATTTCCGCATTCATGGCACCAACCAGCCGCAATCGATTGGTCTCGCCATGTCGAGCGGCTGTGTCCGTATGATGAACCACGATGTGATCGACCTCTATAGCCGCGTCGAAGTCGGCGCCAGGGTCGTCGTTATCCAGGCCTGAAGTGCCCGTTCGACACTCGGTAAGGACGCCGTCTCCATTGAAAAAGCCGCCGCAGCGAAGGCTGCAGGCGGCTTTCCATTTGCTGTTGGGGCTGGATTTCAGCGGCGTGGCGTGGCGATACCTGTTGACAGCGCCACGCCGATGCCGGTGATCACGGCGGCGCTGATTTCCGTCATGCCGATTGCTTCGCCAAGCAGCAAGCCGCCGCCAAGCGTCGCGAGAACCGGCGTCAGCGCCGTGAAGGCGGCAGCCTGTGTTCCGCCGAGTGTTCTGACGGCGGTGCCGTAGGCGACCATGGCGACGAGGCCGGAAAGAACGCCCTGGCTTAGCACCTGCAGGCCGATCTCCGGGAGAGTAGCCTCTGGCAGCGAGATGCCGAAGACGAGGGCAAGCGCGCCCATGATCAGGAAGGACCAGACGGCGATCAGGGCGCTTGCCTGTACGGCGGTCAGACCGGAGCGGCGGAAGGCATGCGTATAGCTTGCCCAGAGAATGGCGCCGGCCGGCAGCAGCACGAAGCTCGTCCATGGCAGCGAGGCGTCTGCAAGGCTGCGCGTGAGCAGGATCAGCACGCCGGCAACGATTGCGATAAGCCCGGCGATGCGTGTGCCGTCAGGTCTTTCGCGAAACAGCGCAATCCCGATCAGCGCCGCGGCGAGCGGCATCGAGCCGCCGAGCAGAATCCCCGAAGAGGCCGCCGGCGTGGAATGGATTGCCAGCGTGGTCAGCAGGAAGAAGACAGCGCCCGAACCGGACACCATGATCGCCAGCAGGTGAAGCGGCAGGCCCTTCGGCAGCAGTCCCGTCTTCAGCCAGACAGGCGAAAGCACCAGCGCCGGAATTCCGAAGCGGATCAGCCCGATATCGATCGAGCCGAGGGGCGTTGCGGCGCTGTGGCGGGTGACAAGAAACCATGTCGCCCAGATCAGCACGGTAATGGTGCCGCCGGCATAACCCAGTACCTGCGATGGCGACTTGTCGTTCGTGAAAGCAATGGTGGTCATCGTCCTGTCCTTTCTTTCATCCGGAGCCTGTCCGGTTGAAGAGAAGACTAGCGCCAGAGGTCAGGGCATGTCCTTGCTATCTATGGCTAAAAAATCATGCTATGCGCAATCTTCTGCCAATTGATGTCGGCGGGGGTCGCGAAAATGCCAAATCTCGATAAATTCGATATTGCCATCCTGAAGTGCCTGCAGGAGGATGCACGGGCCACAAATGTCGAGATCGCCGAGAAGGTGAACCTTTCGCCGTCGCCCTGCCTGCGCCGCATCCGCAATCTCGAACGGTCCGGGATCATCCGCGGTTACACGGCAGATATCGATCGCAAGGAGGTCGGTCTCGGCCTCACCGTCTTCGTCGAATTCAAGGTCGTCCAGCACAGCCGCGAAAATTCCGAGGCGCAGCAGAAGGCGCTGCTCGCCATCCCCGAGATCGTCTCCTGTTTCCTGATCTCAGGCACGGCCGATTTCCTCGCCGAAGTGGTGGTGGAGGATCTCGCCGCCTACGAACGGCTTCTGACGGAAACGCTGTTGACCCTGCCGAATGTCAGCGACATCCGCTCGAACTTCGCCATCCGCAGCATGAAGACGCATGGGCCGTTGAAGTTGCCCGAGGGAAAATAATTTCCCTCGGGCATTATTGCGGGTTAGAGCAGCGTCCCGCTGAGGATGAGCAGCGCCACCGAGAAGTAGATGACGAGCCCGGTGACATCGACCAGCGTGGCAACGAAGGGGGCCGAGGCGCTGGCCGGATCGAGCCGGAGCTTCTGCAGCACGAAGGGCAGCATCGAACCGCAGATCGAACCGAAGGTGACGATCCCGATCAGGGCGGCAAACACCGTAACGGCGACCATCTGCCAGTGCGGGCCGTAATCGTAAAGCCCGGCCGACTGCCAGAAGACGATGCGGATGAAGCCGACGAGGCCGAGGATCGCGCCGAGCACGACGCCGGTCGGCAGTTCGCGCAAAAGCACCTTCCACCAGTCCGAGAGCTTCAGCTCGCCGAGCGCCAGCGCCCGGATGATCAGCGAGGTCGCCTGCGAACCGGAATTGCCGCCCGAGCTCATGATCAGCGGGATGAACAGCGTCAGCACCACGGCCTTTTCCAGCTCGCCTTCGAAATGCTGCATGGCGCTTGCCGTCAGCATCTCGCCGAGGAAGAGCGCAGCGAGCCAGCCGGCGCGCTTGCGGATCATGCCGGCGAAGCTGATCTTCATGTAGGGCTGGCCGAGCGCCTCCATGCCGCCGAACCTCTGGGCCGCTTCCGTCGTGTCTGATATCATCGTGTCGATCACGTCGTCGACAGTGACGATGCCGAGTATTTGCCCCTGTTCGTCGATGACGGGCAGGGCAAGCAGGTCGTGCTTGCGGATCAGCCGGGCGACATCCTCCTGCTTCATCAGCGGATCGGCCGAAACCGGCGCGCCCTTCTGTGCCACGGAAAGGATCGAAGCGTCCGGCTCGCCGGTGATGAGGCGACGCAGCGTCACCACATGCAGCAGCGCATGGCTGACCCCATCCAGCACATAGATGGCGTAGACGGTCTCGCGCGAGCGTTCGACCTGGCGCACATGGTCGAGTGTGCGGGCGACGGTCCAGCTGTCAGGCACACTGACGAACTCCGTCGTCATGATGCCGCCGGCCGTGCGCGGCGGATAGCCCATCAGGTGCTGGATCGCGATGCGCACCGGTTCGTCGAGGCTGGAGAACAGCCGGGCGCGGGTCTCGCCGTCGAGTTCGAGCAGCACGTCGGCGACGCGGTCGTTCGACATGCCGTGCAGCAGCCGGGCGGCATCCTCGGCGCTGATCAGCGCAAGGATCTGTGCGGCGTTGCGAAGCTCCGGCCGGTCGAGGATGTTGACCGCATAGTCCAGCGGCATGCCGCATAGAACACGCCCGGCGTCCTGGACGCTCAGCGCGTTCAACGCTTCGACGCGTTCGGCGATCGTTGCGCCGCGGCTGTTGTTGATGAAGGCACGGGCGGCATGGCCTGCCCGAAGAGGGAAGCGATTGATATTCATTTGAGGCTCGCCTTTCCGTCGATCCGCCGTAGCGTCCGATCAGGCGAGCCGACAGGCGTCGGTCAGCGCACGAGGGTCGCGTACGGCAAAGGCAATCGACTGCTACTGTCGCTTGGCATCGTTATGATGGCTCCGTTGAAATCCGTGGTCGACGAGTGTCATCCACGTGAATGCTAGGTGGTCCCGAACGCGGAAAAAGTCAAGCGGGGTAAATGCTTAACGCCAGAATGTCGCACCCCACGATGCGGCATTCCAGGCGGGTTTGGTTTGTATGATCTTGGGGGTCCCCGAATACCGGCCTGCCGGCTGCGATCTCAGAATCCTGCAAGCACCGCCTTGCCCTTCATCCTGCCGCTTTCGACCATGGCATGCGCCGTCTTTAGGTTTGCCGCATTGATCGGCCCGACGATCTCCGAAAGCGTGGTGCGGATCTTTCCGCCGTCGATGAGCTCGGAAATCTTGTTCAGCAGCTTGTGCTGCTCGATCATGTCGGGCGTGCCGTAGAGCGGGCGGGTGAACATCAGCTCCCAATGGACAGAGACGGCCTTGCGCTTGAAGGGTACGATATCGAGCGTCTTCGGATCGTCGATCAGCGCGAAGCGGCCCTGCGGCGCAATCGCTTCGACGATGTCGCCGATATGACTGTCGGTATTGGTGGTCGAGAATATGAATCCCGGCGCGCCGATGCCGAGAGCCGCCACCTGCGGCGCAATCGGCCTGGAATGGTCGACGACATGATGCGCGCCGAGTTCCTTCACCCAGTCCTGCGTTTCCGGCCGCGACGCCGTGGCGATCACCGTCAGATCGGTCAATGCCCGGGCGATCTGAATAGCGATCGAGCCGACGCCGCCGGCGCCGCCGATGATCAGGATGGAGCGTCCCGCTCCCGAAACCGCGTCCTGCACCTTCAGCCGGTCGAATAGCGCTTCGTAGGCCGTGATCGAGGTCAGCGGCAGGGCGGCCGCGGCCGCGAAACCGAGGCTCTTCGGTTTGGCGCCGACGATACGCTCGTCGACGAGATGGAATTCGGCATTGCTGCCCGGGCGGCTGATGACGCCGGAGTAAAACACTTCGTCGCCCGGCCTGAACAGGGTGACATCGGCGCCGATGGCCTTGACGATGCCGGCGGCATCCCAGCCGAGCACCTTGAGTTCGTCTGCGGGCGGCGCGGAATGGGCGCGCACCTTCACGTCGACGGGATTGACCGAAACGGCTTTGATCTCGACGAGCAGATCGTGGCCCCTGGCCTCCGGCATCGGCAGCTCGACATCGATCAGCGAGGTTTCGGCGGAGATCGGCTGGGGCGTTTTATAGGCGACGGCGCGCATGGGAAACTCCTGTGTTCGTTGCACGGAAGCTAGATGCGCATTATGTTCTAACAACGCAAGAATGCACAAATTCTGTACGTAGTACCCAAAAGGATACTGTAAAATGTCATTGCCGCGCGCCAAACTCGTCAAGAATTTCCCTGGCTGCCCGGTCGAAGCGACGCTGACCTACCTCGACGGGAAGTGGAAAGGCGTGATCCTCTTTCATCTGATGGAGGGAACCCTGCGCTTCAACGAATTGCGGCGTAAGCTCCCGGCCGTGACCCAGCGCATGCTGACCAAGCAGCTGCGTGAACTGGAAGAGTCCGGCCTTGTATCACGCACCGTCTATCCGGTCGTGCCGCCGAGGGTCGAATATGCAATGACGCCGCTCGGCATGACGCTGAAGCCTGTCATCCAGGCGTTGGCCGCTTGGGGTGACGATTATGTCTTCTGCAGCCCGGAAGGCCGCGAGCTGCGCTTGGCCTCAGACGGCCTGCGTGCTCCGGTCGCGGCGCTCAAGGCGTAGCGAGGCTGCAAAGACGAAGAGGCCGAGGAAGGATAGTGCTGCACCGACATAGCCGGTCGCCGCAAAACCATAACCCCCGGCGATGACGAGGCCGCCGAGCCAGGCGCCGATCGCATTGGCGATGTTGAAGGCGGAATGGTTGGAAGCGGCCGCAAGCGTCTGCGCGTCGGCGGCGACATCCATCAGCCGCGTCTGCAGCGCCGGTCCAGCAGCAAAACCGCAGCCGACGAGGAAGACGCAAAGGCCGAGCATATAGGGATTGGCGGCGGTCAGCGAGAAAGTGGTCAGCACGACGACATTATAGATCAGCGACCCGCCGATCGTGCCGAGCAGCGATTTGTCGGCGAGCCACGAACCGATGAAATTGCCCGCATTCATGCCGACACCGAAGAGGACCAGCATGATCGGAACGGCCGTCTCCGGCAGCATCGCCACCTCAGTCGTTGTCGAGGCGATATAGCTGAACATCGCGAACATGCCGCCGTAACCGACGGCGGCGATGCCGAGCGTCAGCCACACCTGCGGCCGGCGGAAAGCGCCGAGTTCGCGCAGGAAGCCCGCCTCCTCGGAAACCCTGTCCTTTGGAACGTAGAACCAGATCAGCGCCACCGTTAGCAGGCCGAGCACGCCGACCGAGAAAAACGCCACCTGCCAGTCGAGCGACTGACCGAAGAAGGTCGTCAACGGCGTGCCGAGAAGTGTCGCAACGGTCAGGCCGAGCATGACGCGGCCGACGGCGCGGGCGCGGCGATGCACCGGCACCATTGAGGCGGCGACAAGGGCCGCGACGCCGAAATAAGCGCCATGCGGCAGGCCGCTGACAAAGCGCAGCAGCGTGAAGCTTTCGAAGGTCGGCGCCATGGCACTTGATATATTGCCGGCGGCAAAGATCAGCATCAGCATTAAAAGCAGCGTGCGGCGCGCCATCTTCGCAGCGAGCACGGCAATAACAGGTGCGCCGACGACGACTCCGAGCGCATAGGCGCTGATGACGTAGCCGGCTTGCGGCGTGGTGACCGAGAAGGTTTCGGCGACATTGGGCAGCAATCCCATGATTGCGAATTCGCCGGTGCCGATGCCGAAGCCGCCGCAGGCGAGCGCCAACTGGACCAGCGCCACGGTCATTGCCGACGGCAGCTCTTCATCCAGGCTATCGATGGAAATATTGGCGGCAATCTCACTCACGAGAGCTCCTCGAGGCGGTTTCTGCTTGGCAATGGCCCCTGGCGCAGGCGCAGCGGCAAGCCGATCGGTGGAAATGGCGGGAGGTGGAGACGATGTCTCCGATAGACCATCTATCCGTGAGCTCTCGGCTGCCGTCGAGTGCATTTTTTGCAGTGCAGCGTCCTGCTATGTGCATACGTCTATTGCAATTTTTGCACTTCTGTCCTTTGTGAGGAAAGAAGGCTGCGCTTGAAATCGGCGATACCGCAACCATCTCAGGGCAAGGCAGGAGCATTTCCGCGCCAGAGACGGGAGCTCTTATGAAGCTTGTAGGCTTTTTCAATCGCGACGGCGGGACCTTCAAGACCACCGACATGCTGGCCTATGAAAAAAGGGCGGAGGCGGCTTTCCGCGAAGCGGGGCACGATTTTGACGCCATCGTCTTCTCAGGAAAGGAAATCGTTCCCGCCATGGAGCGGGCTGCCAAGCGCGACGATATCGACGGTATCGTTGCCGGCGGTGGTGACGGCACGATTTCGGCGGCGGCATCGATTGCCTGGAAAAACGGCATTGCGCTCGGCGTCGTGCCGGCCGGCACGATGAACCTCTTTGCCCGCTCGCTGCGTGTGCCGCTCGATATCTGGCAGGCGCTCGATGTGCTTGCCTCTGGCGAGGTCGACAATGTCGATATCGCCAGCGCCAACGGCCGGCCCTTCATCCACCAGTTTTCCGCCGGCCTGCATGCCCGCATGGTGCGTTACCGCAACGCCTACAGCTATCGTTCCCGGCTGGGCAAGATCCGGGCGAGTACGAAGGCTGCCTTGGGCGTCATCTTCAACCCGCCGGAATTCGAGGTCGAGTTCGAGGCGATCGGCATGCGCGAGCGCCGCAGGGTGTCGGCGATATCAGTCTCTAACAATCCCTTCGGAGAGAACGCGCTGCTTTACGCCGATAATTTGAGAAGCGGCGAACTCGGCTTTTACACGGCAAATCCGCTGAAGCCGCTTGGTGTCGCCCGCCTCGCCATCGACATGCTGCGCGGCAAGGTCCGCGAGAATGCCGATGTCATGGTGATGCACCCGGCCGAAGTGCACCTGCATTTCCCGAAACTGCGCTCCAAGGCCAATTGCGTCATGGACGGCGAGTTGCTGCCGCTCGAACGCGACGTCTCGATCCGGCTGCATCCGGGCGAATTGAAGGTTCTCGTCAAGCAGGGTCTCGCCGCCCAGGTGAATGCGGACGAACGCCGCGAGCCCGCTGCGTAAGTCGGCCGCCGCGTAATTTCAGAGCCGCGGCAGATAGGTGCGGTAGTCGAAATCCGAAACGGTGCGCAGATGCGCAAGCGCTTCCTTGCGCTTGGTGTCGCCATAGAGCGCCTGATAGCGCGCGCCGAAGATATCGGCGATGAACGGCGAGGTGCGGAAGGTCTCGACGGCGCTGAGGAAATCATGCGTCAGTCGCGCCGTATTCGCAGGTGTGTGCGATGGCGTCGTCTCCTCACCGGGGTCGAGGTCGCCGTCGAGACCGGTGAGCATGCCGCCGAGGATCGCTGCCAGCAGCAGATAGGGATTGGCGTCGGCGCCGGCGACGCGGTGCTCGATGCGTGCGGCCGGCCCATCCTTGTCGGGGATGCGGATCGCCGTGCCGCGATGGCCGCTTCCCCAGGTCAGATCGACAGGCGCAAACGAGCCCGGCTGGAAGCGGCGGTAGGAATTGGCGAAGGGGGCGAAGATCAGCTGCGCCGCGCGCATGGAGTCGAGCAGGCCTGCTATCGCCGATTTGAGCATCTTCGGCTCGCCGCCCTTGGCATCGAGGATGTTGCGGCCTTGTCCGTCGATGATACTCGCATGCACATGCAGGCCGGAGCCGGCATGTTCGGAATAGGGTTTGGCCATGCAGGTCGATTTCAGCCCGTGCCGGCGCGCCGCCTGTTCGGCGATGCGCTTGAGATAGAGGCAATCGTCGGCGGCTGCCAGCGCGTCCGCGCGGTGCAGCAGGTTGACCTCGAACTGGCCCGGACCGAATTCCGCTGTCGTCGCATCCGCCGGCAGGTCCTGCGCTCTCGCATAGGCCCTCAGCGTCTGCAAATAGCCGTCGAGCGCGTCGACGACGCTCATGTCGTAGAGCTGAAAACCGTTCGGTTCGCCGCGAAAGGTGAGGCTTTCGGGCGGGCAGGGGCGTCCGGTTTCGCGCCAGTCTCCCGACATCACGTAAAATTCCAGCTCGGTGGCGACGACGGGCGTCAGCCCGCGCGCCGCATAGCGCTCCAGCACCGAAGCGAGGATGGCGCGCGGATCCATGAAGCTCGGGCTCCCTTCGAATTCGTGCATGGTGGCGAGCACCTGCATCGAGCCCTCGGGCGCCCAAGGCATCGGCGCCAAGCTGCGCCGGTCGGGGACGACCTTGCCGTCAGGATCGCCGATCGTCAGTGACAGGCCGGTGATATCGTCATTGTCGTCACCCCAGATGTCGAGCGATTGCGTCGAGGTCGGCAGGCGGATGTCCCCGGCCCAGACCTTGGCTTCGGCGCCGGGTGGAAGCTGTTTGCCGCGCAGGTCGCCGTTCATGCCGACGATCAGGATCTCGAAGCGCGGATCGCCGCCGTCGGCCTTGCCGTCCATCCTGTCGCTTGCCATGACCTTGAAAATCCTCCGGGACAAGGCCAAGCTCCTATCTCATCGACATCAGCCTTTCAATCCGCGAGGGTCTTTACCACCATGCCCGATACTTACCCACCTTCGAACCTCGCCGCGATCGACGCTGCGCACCACCTGCATCCGTTCGCCGACATGAAGAAGCTGAATGCCGAGGGCGCGCGTATCATCCAGCGCGGCGAGGGCGTCTACATCTTCGACAATCACGGCAGGAAATATCTCGATGGTTTCGCCGGCCTCTGGTGCGTCAATATTGGCTATGGCCGCCGCGAGATTGCCGATGCCGCCACCAGGCAGATGAACGAGCTGCCCTACTACAACACCTTCTTCGGCACGACCTCGACGTCTGCGACGCTGCTGGCGCAGAAGGTCACCTCCCATGCCGGGGAACGGTTCAACCATATCTTCTTCACCGGCTCCGGCTCGGAGGCGAACGACACCTGGTTCCGCATGGCCCGCGTCTACTGGAGCGCCATCGGCAAACCGTCGAAGAAGATCGTCATATCGAGAAGGAACGGCTATCACGGTTCGACCGTCGCCGGCGCCAGCCTCGGCGGCATGAAATACATGCATGAGCAGGGCGATCTGCCGATCCCTGGAATCGTCCATATCGGCCAGCCCTATTGGTACGGCGAGGGCGGCGATCTCTCACCCGCCGAATTCGGTCTCAAGGTTGCCCGCGAGCTCGAAGCGAAGATCGACGAACTCGGCGAGGAGAATGTCGCCGCCTTCGTCGCCGAACCCGTGCAGGGGGCTGCCGGCGTCATCATCCCGCCCGAGACCTACTGGCCGGAGATCGACCGCATCTGCAAGGCGCGCAATATCCTGCTGGTGACCGACGAGGTAATCTGCGGTTTCGGCCGTCTGGGCGCCTGGTTCGGCCACCAGTATTTCGGCGTCGAGCCCGATCTGGCGCCGATCGCCAAGGGGCTTTCCTCCGGCTACCTGCCGATCGGCGGCGTACTCGTCAGCGACCGCATCGCCGATGTGCTGATCAACGATGTCGGCGACTTCAACCACGGTTTCACCTATTCCGGCCACCCGGTCTGCGCTGCCGCAGCCCTCGAAAACCTGCGCATCATCGAAGAGGAAAGACTGGTCGAGCGCGTGCGCGACGATATCGGCCCCTATTTCGGCAGGGCCTGGGCAGAGCTCGCAGACCATGATCTGGTCGGCGAAGCCGCCAGCATCGGCCTGATGGGCGGACTGCAGCTTGCCGCCGAGAAGAGCACGCGCGCTCGTTATGCCAAGCCCGATCAGGTCGGTGCGCTGGTGCGCAACCACGCGCTGGCGAACGGTCTCGTGCTGCGCGCCACCGGCGACCGCATGCTCGCCTCGCCGCCGCTCGTCATCAGCCACGCCGAGGTGGACGAGATGGCGAGGATCACCAGGCTGGCGCTCGATTTGGCCTGGAAGGAACTGAAATCCTGATTGCGCTCAGCCCAGCTAGCTGGGCCTAAAGCTCGAAATCCTGCGACTTGATATCCTCGGCGCCATGCTTGACACGTAGGACAACGATGCGGTCGTGATAGGAGCGGTAGTAGATGCAGCGGTTCCGGTAGGGCAGGCCGCGCAGGCCTTCCGCAATGTGGTCGCGTGGAGATCCGGTGAAGTCCACTTCGGCGATCCAGGCGATCTTCGCGGTCAGGTCGGCCAGAAACTCATGCGCGTAGTGGGGGCTGCTCTCGGCGATATAGCGTCGAATATTCCGCAGATCCTCAATGGCGGATGGAGCGATAATCAGGCGTTTCGGTTTGATGGCCTTAGCTTTCGTTCATGACGTCTTTGAGGAACTCCGCGCCGGTAGCGTATTCCTTGCCGAGGCCGGCTTCGATCTCGGCATCCGCCGCCTGAATATCCTTACGCAGCACCTGCATTTTCAGCTCGTGGTCGGCGAGCATACGGATGCCTGCCCGCACGGCCTCGGTTTCGGTGCCGAACCGGCCATTGCGGACAAGATCCGATAGAATCCCGTCATAGGTATCGCCAAGGGAAAAGGTTTTTGCCCGTGCCATGTAAATTTACTCCCTGCTCTTAGTGTATGACAAATACAATACTTTTACAATATTCGAGCATGCTGGATATGGCCAACGAGCTAATGGCTCAGCGCCTCCGAGCACAGTGAATGAGATAGCGAGGATCACGAAACTGGCGCTGGATTTGGCCTGGAAGGAGCTGAAATCCTGATTGTGCTCAGCCCGGCTGGTTGACCCAAGCATAGCCGAAACGGTAGCGGTCGTCGCCGCGCCCATAGAGATAGGGCACGTCGATCACCGACGCCTGCGGTGCGGACACGCCGAGATGGGTCTGCAGCCATTCAGCCATATCAGGCGGAAGAGCTTCGCTTCCCCCCCTCTGCGGGAGGAACCACACCAGGAGAAGTGGTCGCCGGCCGGTAAGATCCGGGTGGAAGCCAGGATAATCCACCGAGAGGATCGGCACGCCGGGAATATCCTGCCTGAGATTGCCGGCGAGCAGGCTGTCCCCGGCAAGGATCGCCGCCGGTTCGGCCTGTTTGCGCAAGGTTTCCAGCATTCCGGCATAAGGCCTGTTCAGCCGCTCGTAATGACCGGTGATACGTGCCGCCGCGACGCTGCCGTAAAGGGCCGCCGGCACGCCGATCATGATGACGGCGACGATGGGCATGAAACGCCTGAACGCCCTGTCTGTCGCGACGCCCACTGCCTCGATCTTCAGGCAGAAATAGAGCGGCAGGATGAAGAGCATCGGCACCAGCCAGCGATCCTTGATGCCGGCCGCGCCGCCGAAGACGATCAGAAGCAGAATGCCGGCGAGGAAGACGAGCATCATCCGCTCGAACAGCCGCGTCCATTCCGAACCGGCGGTCAGCGCCGGACGAAGGCTCTTGCCGAAGACGATCGCGAACACCGCCACAGTCAATCCGGCAAAGCTGATGATGGCGAGAGCCAGAGAACTGACGCCCATGGCCACCTGCGTGAGATAGCTCGCATGGCCGCTCGCGGTCATCTTCTCCAGGGTGCGTGCGGTGGCGAAATCGAGATTGTCCTTCAGCCAGAAGAGATGCGGCAGGATGATGACGAGCGCTACCGCCGCCGTCAGCACCAGCCGCCAGTCGAAGATCCGCGGCCGCAGGCGCGCATCCGAAAGCGCGGCAATCAGGGCGGCCGCCGGCAGGATCGCGAAATTATATTTAGCAAGCAGGCCGAAACCGATGCCGATGCCGGCGATGAGATAGGAGGCAAGGCTCGGCTGCTTCAGGCTGCGGATGAAGCCGTAGAAGAAGATGCTGGCCGAGAAGAACACGGCGACCGTGTGCGTCAGGTCGCGCTGCATCTCGAAAGCCATCTGCGGGATGGTCAGCAGTCCGAGCGTGGCGATCGCCACCAGCGCCTTGTCGCGCAGGATAAGCCGCGCGGTCAGGCTGTAGAGCACGTAGGAGCTGAACAGCAGTAGGTTCTTCACCACCGAAAGGGCGGTTAGCGAGACGCCGGCGAACTGGAAGACGGTGTATTGCAGCCAGTTGTAGAAGGGCGGCTGCGGGCCGTAGCCGGCGGCAAGCCATTGCGAGCGGAAGGCCTGTTCGGCTTCGTCGAGATCGAGAGAATGCGAGGTTGCGAGCCGCACGCCGACCTGAAGCACGAAATAGGCCGCCAGCAGGACAAAGATCCAACTCAGGCCGCGACGGTTGCTCTCGGTCATTCTATTTGCTCTCCGGCCGAACCCAGGCGTAGCCGAGCGCGAAATTGTCGCCCTGGCGGCCGAAGTAATAGGGAAGCGACAGCGAGCCGATCTCCTGCAGCGCGATATCAGCCGCCGTCAGCGCCGAAGAAAAACGCTCCGGCATCACCGCATCGGCAGCCGTCGCCGTCTTCTTGCCGCGCCAGACGATCAGCACCGGCCCCTTGGCCTCGGCATAGGCCGGAATGCCCGGTGCCGGAAAATCCGGGATCACCACCGGCACATCGGGAAATTGCAGCCGCATGTTTCCGCCGATATAGGTGTCGGAAGCGATCACCAGCGCCGGTTGTGCCTGTTGCGTCATCTCGCGCGAAAAACCCGCCATCGGCACATTCGGCCGGCTGTAAGTGCCGATCAGCCCGGCGCCGACGACGCGGAAGCCGAGTGCGATCAGCACGCAGGCCATCAGCACCGGCAACACCGGCCGGAAGCGGCGCAGCCCGGCGGAAAGGTCGAGCCCGGCCGCCTGCATCTTCGCCAGGAAATAGATCGGCAGCACTAGCAGGAAGGGGTCGAGCCAGCGCTCGCGCACCGTGGTAGAGCCGGTGAACAGCACGATCAGAACGATGCCGGCAAGACTTGCGAGCATCATCCGCTCCATCATCGCAGTCCAGCGGTTGCCCGCCGAAAGCGCCCGGACAAAATCCCGGCGGAAGGTGGCGGCGAAGATAGTGACCGGCAGCGCCGCAAAGGCGATGATGGCGACGAGAAAGGCGAGAAGGCCTTTGCCGATCCGCACTGCGCCGGCGGGTTCGCTGCCGGCGGCCATCTTGACCAGAGTGTCGGAGGAGGCGAATGCGAGATTGCCCTGCAGCCAGATCGCGTGCGGCAGGATGATGACGAGCGCAACAGCGATCGCTGCCAGCATGCGCCAGTCGAGCGCCCGGCGCCGCCATTCGGCATCGGGCAGGATGGCGATCAAGGCGACGACAGGCATCAGGGCGAAATTATATTTCGAGATCAGCCCGATGCCGGTCGCAAGCCCGAGCAGCAGGTAGCTCGCCATATCGGGCCGGTCGAGCGTGCGGAAGAAGCCGTAGAGAAACAGCGAACTGGCAAAGAGCAGCGCCGTCGTGTGGGTCAGATCCTGCTGGGCCATGTAGGAGACCTGGGGCAGGGTGATCAGCGCCAGCATGCCGACGGCGGCAAGCGCCTCGTCCTTCAGCGCGCGCCGCCCGGCAAGGCCATAGAAGAGATAGGATAGGAACAGCAGGATGTTTTTCGGAACGATCAGCGCGCCGATCGACATGCCCGTCACCGAAACGACGGCATATTGCATCCAGTTGTAGAAGGGCGGCTGCGGGCCGTAGCCGGCCAGCAGATATTGCGAGAAGAAGGATTGCTCGGCCTCGTCGAGCTCCAGCGAATGCGGAAGCGCGATGCGCAGCGCGATGTTGAGCACGAAATAGGCTGCAAGCAGCAGGCCCGCGGTTCTGATCGTCCTCGTCGCGCGCTCCAGCATCGTGCTGCCGGCTTAGGCTTGGCTTTGATCGTCGAAGATCTGCCGCACGATATAATTCGGAGAGGCATCGTCGCGGTAATAGGTGCGCGCGATCATTTCCGCCAGGATGCCGGTGGTGATCATCTGTACCGACGACAGCAGCAGCACGACGCCGACCATCAGCATCGGTCGCGTGCCGATGTCGTTGCCCAGGATGAATTTGTCGAAGCCGAGATAGAGCAGGATCAGCATGGCGAGCGCGCCGAGGCCGAGACCCAGCGAACCGAAGAAATGCCCCGGCCGCGCCTTGTAGCGCATGAAGAACATCACCGACAGCAGATCGAGGATGACGCGGAAGGTGCGCGAAATGCCGTATTTCGAAACGCCGTGCTCCCGGGCATGGTGGGTGACGGCCATCTCGCCGATGCGCGAGCTCGGGACGACACCGGCGACCCAGGCGGGGATGAAGCGGTGCATCTCGCCCATCAGCTTCACCTGCTTGATGATCGAGGCACGGTAGATCTTCAGGCTGCAGCCGTAATCATGCAGCTTGACGCCGGTGATGCGGCCGATCAGGTAGTTGGCGCACCAGGAGGGGATCTTGCGCAGGAACAGGCCGTCTTTGCGGTTCTTGCGCCAGCCGACCAAGAGGTCGAGTTCACGCCGTTCCAGCTCGGAGACCATCGAAGGAATGTCCTTCGGGTCGTTCTGCAGGTCGCCGTCCATCGTCGCGATCAGGCGGCCACGGGCGGTATCGATGCCGGCCTGCATGGCGGCTGTCTGGCCGAAGTTGCGCTGCAGCTCGACGATCCTGAGCGCCAGCCCCTCGCGTCCCACATACTTGCGGGCGTTGACGAGCGTCGCATCCGTGCTGCCGTCGTCGACGAGGATCAGCTCCCAGCGATGGGGGTAGCTAACCATCGCAGCCGCGACGCGCTCGACAAGCGGGCCGACGCTTTGCTCTTCGTTGAAGATGGGCACGACCAGCGACAGTTCGAGCGATTGTACCGGATCATTCGTACCGCGAATGGGCTCTACGGTTGTCTGCAACTTTCATCTCCAAAAGGCCGGACGGCCGAGCAATCTTTACTGCTGCCGCCGCACTTGCGGAAGGCTACTACATGAAGTGTCCGCCGGTTGCCAGCGGGCAATGCCGGTTTCCCGCAATCGGCTGATCTGCCGGGGCGCTATTTCGCGCCGCCGTCCACCCAGGAGTAACCAATGGAGAAGCTGCGTTTGCCGTCACCGAAGAGATAGGGCAGCGTCAGCGTCTTCAACTCTGGCAGATGAATGCCCGATTTGACGAGGTCATTGGCGAAGCCGGGGGAAATTGTTGGATCATCTGCGGTCTCGCCGCGCCAGATAACCAGCACCGGCCCCTTCGCGTCAGCATATTCGGGAACTCCGGGACCGGGGAAGAACGGGATCACGACGGGAACGTCGGGAAACTTTAGCCGCATGTTGCCGGCAACGAACTTGGTTCCCGCCACGATCAGAACCGGCTTGCGGGTCGCGGTCAATTCAGCAACGTAGCCGGAAAAGGGTACGTTCGTTCTCGTATAAGTGCCGATATATTGAATGCCGGCGATCCGGAAAAGAAGGATCGACAGGATGACGACCATGAAGACCGGCACCACCGGCCGGAAGCGCGCAAGACCGGCGGAAAGATCGAGGTCTGCGGTTTCCAGTTTCAGGAACAGATAGATCAGCAGGACGAGCAGGCATGGGTCGAGCCAGCGCTCGTGGATATCGCTCGCGCCGGCGAAGAGGATCACGCCGACGAAGGCGAGCAGGCTGATGACCATCATCCGCTCGATCACCCGGATCATCGGGCTGGAAGAGGAGAGCGCGCGAAAGAAGTTGCGCCGGAAGGCGGCCGCGATCAGAACGATCGGCAATGCGACGAAGCCGAGGACGGCGATGACGAGAGACAGCAGTCCTTGCCCGATGCGGGGGAGGCCGGCCGGGGCCAGGTGTTCGGCAGTCATCCGCTCCAGCGTCGGCGCAGAGGCGCTGGCAAGATTGTCAGGCAGCCAGAGCGCATGCGGCAGCACGATCAGAATGGCAAGGACGGCGGCCGGCAGCAAACGCCAGTCGATGAGCCGGCTGCGCCATTCCCGCTCTGGCAGCACGGCGACGAGAGCAGCAAATGGCAGGATGGCGAAATTATACTTCGAGATGAGCCCGATGCCCGTGGCGATGCCGATGAGGAGATAGCTCCCGATCGTCGGCTGGCGCAGCGTGCGGAAAAAACCGAAGAGGAAGAGCGAGGTCGCAAACAGCAGGGCAACCGTATGGGTCAGTTCGCGCTGCGCCATCAGGCCGACCTGCGGCAGAGTAATCAGGCTCAACATGGCGACGGCTGCGAGCGAACGGCTCTTCAGTACCTCGCGGGCAGCAAGCCCGTAGAAGAGATAACAGCCGAAGAGGATGATGTTCTTGGGCACCGAGAGCACCCACATCGATATGCCGGTCACCGAAACGATGGCATATTGGATCCAGTTGTAGAAGGGCGGCTGCGGGCCGTAGCCGGCAAGCAGGTATTGCGAGTAGAAGGATTGCTCCGCCTCGTCGAGATCGAGCGTATGCGGCAAGGCGATGCGAAGCGCGATGTTCAGCAGGAAATAGCCTGCCAGAAAAATACTTGCGCTCGTAATGCTTTTGGTAATCCGCTCCAACATCGTCTCCACGTCAAGCCGGCAAGGCGCCGTCACGGCGCTCGGATCGTCGGCGTGGAAGCCTGTTCGCCACCGCCGCCATCAACTCCGCCGTTGTGCGCAACCTTCATTTCTCCTAAAAGGCCTGGCGACGGAACCGCTGCCTATGCCGAAGCCAAGCGAGGAATGCCTACTACATGAAGAGTTCGATCGTTGAAAGCCGGCAATCCTGGTTTATGCGCAATCGCATGACCGTTCTGACGGTCGTCATCGTCGCAGCCTATGGCCTCTTCATCCAATGGTTCTGGGGTTGGCCTGTTATCATCAGGCAGTGGGCCGATGTCGGCGCGGGTCCGGTGATCGGTGCGCTGGTGCTGCTGACGAGCACCTATTTCCTGCGCACCTGGCGCATCTATGATTATTTTCCGAAGGAAACGGCTGGCCGGTTCGCGGTCCTCTTCCGCGTCACGCAGATCCACAACCTGTTGAACATCATGCTGCCCTTCCGCACCGGCGAGACCAGCTTTCCGCTCTTGATGCGCACCGAATTCGGCATTCCTCTGACGCGCGGAACCTCGGCGCTGTTCGTCATGCGGCTGCTTGATCTGCACGCCCTTCTGGCCGCCGCCGGCATCGGTTTTGCCGTCGCTTCGGCCGATGCGGCTGTTGCCTGGTCGCTCTGGACGGTCTTCCTGTTGCTGCCGGTCGCGGCTTTCGCCGCCCGCAAGCCGCTGCTGCGCCTGGCCGCCAGACTGCTGCCGAAGAAGGCGCAGAAATTCGTCGCCGAGATCGAAAACGGCTTGCCGCTCGATGCCATCACCTTTGCGCGCGCCTGGGCGATGACCATCGTCAATTGGCTGGTGAAGGTGATGGTGCTGGCCTGGGCGCTCGGCCTGATGGGTGTGCTGCCGATGGCCGCAAGTTTCGGCGGCGCGCTCGGCGGCGAGCTCTCCTCCGTGCTGCCGATGCATGCGCCAGGCGGCGTCGGCACTTATCCGGCCGGCATCACGGCCGGCGCCATCGCCTTGGGCGCCTCAAGCGAGCGGCTGGCCCTGGCCGCGCTGGCGCAGGCAAGCGTCAATGCCCACCTGCTGATCATCGTCTCGGCACTGACAGGCACGGCGATTTCACTGCCGCTCGGGCGTCGCGGCAAGCTCTGAAATCCGTTTTCTCAAAAACGCCTGCTCCGGCTCCTGCCGGCAGAGAGACAGCGCCGTTTCATAGGCCGCGATAGCCTCATCGGTCCGGCCGAGACGGCGCAGGAAATCCGCACGCGCCGAATGGGCGAGGTGATAGGCCTGCAACTCCCGGCGTGCCAGAATGGCATCGACCAGTTCCAGCCCCTTTGCAGGCCCTTCCGCCATCGCAATCGCCACGGCACGGTTGAGCTCGACAATCGGGGAGGGCTGCGCCGCCAGAAGCAGATCGTAATAGAAAGCGATCCGCCGCCAGTCGGTCTCTTCGGCAGCCGGCGCTCGGGCATGCTCGGCAGCGATCGCCGCTTGCAGCGTATAGGTGCCGATCTCTCCCGCCCGCATCGCTTCCGTGAGCAGCGCGAGGCCTTCGGTAATCTTTGCATGATCCCAGAGCGAGCGGTCCTGATCGGCAAGCAGCACCAGCGATCCCTGCTCGCCGCGGCGGGCGGTGCGGCGGGAATCCTGCAACAGCATCAGCGCCAGCAGGCCGCAGACGTCGGGATGCGGCAGCAGCGTCAGTAGCAGCCGCGCCAGCCGAATCGCCTCCGCCGTCAGGTCGGCGCGGACCACCTCCTCGCCGGAGGAGGCCGAATAACCTTCATTGAAGACGAGATAGATGACGTGCAGCACCCGGTCGAGCCGCGGCGGCAGTGCCTCGCGGCCGGGCACCTCGTAGGGGATCTTTGCCGCCCGGATCCTGCTCTTGGCGCGCACGATCCGCTGGGCGACCGTCGGCGCTGGAATGAGGAAGGCATGGGCGATCTCTTCGGTGGTCAGCCCGCAGATTTCCCGGAGCGCCATCGCCATCTGCGCATCGGCGGGAATAACAGGATGGCAGCAGGTGAAGATCAGCCGCAGCATGTCGTCCTCGATCGGTTCCATGTCGCCGATCTCCGTTGCATCGGGCGTGTAGAGGCTGTCCTCGATATGATGCTGCGAAGCATCGAAACGCGCCCGCCGCCGGATCGTGTCGATCGCCTTGAAGCGCCCGGTGGAAACAAGCCAGGAAACTGGATTGCCGGGAATACCGTCCGTCGGCCATGTCCGCGCGGCCGCGGCAAAGGCGTCGTGAAGCGCTTCCTCCGCCCGGTCGAAATCGCCGAGCAGGCGGATCAGCGTCGCCAGCACCCGGCGCGACTGCGTCCGATAGATTTCCTCGATCACGCTTTCCAACGGCGCACCTCAGTCCGGCAAGGTTAGCATCCGCACGGGCCTCAGTTCGACCGCGCCGAAACGCGCCGACGGGATCCGTCCGGCAATTTCCCTGGCTTTCACCACATCCGGCGCTTCGATGACGTAGAAGCCGGCCAGATGCTCCTTCGTCTCGACATAGGGGCCGTCGGTGGCAGACAGTCTATTGTTTCGAACCTGCAGCACGATCGCCTTGTCCGGCATCTCAAGCGCATCGGCATGGATCATGATGCGGTCGCGGCGCAGCTCCTCGTCGAAGGCGAAATGCGCTTTGACGAGTTCATCGGTTTCATCAGGCGTCAGCGTCCCGTCCGTGTCGGCGCTGTTATAAATCAGGCAGATGTAGCGCATGGCTATTTCCCATCCTGGATGGCGTAAGTCGGGCGCACTTCGATTGAGCAATATTTGAGGATCGGAAAACTCGACGCGATCGTCTTCGCCTCCTCGATATTCTCGGCTTCGATCAGCACAAAACCACCGAGGTGCTCTTTGATTTCGGCAAATGGGCCATCGGTCGCAAAGGCTTCGCCATTGCGCAGGCGAACCGTGACCGCCGTTGACGGTTCATGCAAGGCGAGCGCCACCAGCAGATGACCGCTCTCGCGCCAGCGATTGTCGCTGGTGATGCACTCCTGTGTGAGCGCATCCCATTCGGTCTGAGGGACCAGCTTGCTTTTTTCCGTGTCGAACCAGATCTGGCATAGAAATTTCATTGGTCTCTCCTCATTTAGCTCCGAATTCGTGGATTGGCCGCACCTCGATCGCGCCGAGCCTGGCGAGCGGGATGCCTGACGCAATGCGGATCGCTTCGTTGAGATCCTTTGCCTCGATCAGGATGAAGCCGCCGAGCGCCTCCTTCGTCTCGGCGAAGGGACCGTCGGTCACTGACATCTCGCCGTTGCGCACCCGCACGGTCACCGCCGATTTCGGCGGCTGCAGCGCCTGGGCGACGATCATATGCCCGCTTTCGACGAGGTCCTTGTCATAGTTCAAGGAATTGGTGTCGAGTTCTATCTTTTCCTCTTTCGTCATGGCGTCGAGTACCCCGCCATCGAACCAGACCTGACAGAGATATTTCATCGCGGCAGCCTCCTTGTGAGCGTCTCAATAACCCTGGACGACCGAGTTCCCTGCATTTCGACAGCGGCGGAAAAAATCTTTGTGCCGGCCGGCTGTCGAAATCGCAAGGCAGCACTCGACAAGGCTTCATCGAAACCTGTCGAGGAGAACGGAAATGAGCATTCTTGAAATCGCCCTGGCAAGCCAGATCTGGGCACGCCGTCGTGAGAAGCATCAGCTCGTACTCGACGATGCCGATGCGCTGAAGGTTCTTCTGCGCATCGCTTTCGTCGTCGTCGCCTTCACCCTACTGATATCAGGGCTGAACCTTGCCGCCGGCCGGCCGCAGATGCTGGCCGACGGTTCGGCGCCTGTCGTCACGGGCAGATGAGGAAACGGCCTATTGGAAGGCCGTTTCGAAGAAGCTGCGCAGCTTGCGTGAATGCAGCGCTTCCTTCGGCATGGCGGCAAGCTTCTGGACGGCGCGGATGCCGATCTGCAGATGCTGGTTGACCTGCGTGCGGTAGAAGGCCGTTGCCATGCCCGGCAGCTTCAATTCGCCGTGCAGCGGCTTGTCGGAGACGCAGAGCAGAGTGCCATAGGGCACGCGGAAGCGGAAGCCGTTAGCGGCGATCGTTGCCGATTCCATATCGAGCGCGATCGCGCGCGCCTGGGAGAGCCGCTTCACCGGCCCGCGCTGGTCGCGCAGTTCCCAGTTGCGGTTGTCGATTGTGCCGACGGTGCCGGTGCGCATGATGCGCTTCAGCTCGAAACCTTCGTAACCGGTGATTTCGGCAACGGCGGCTTCCAGCGCCACCTGCACTTCGGCCAGCGCCGGGATCGGCACCCAGACCGGCAGGTCGTCGTCGAGGACATGGTCCTCGCGCATATAGGCATGGGCGAGTACATAGTCGCCGAGCCGCTGGCTGTTGCGAAGACCGGCGCAATGGCCGAGCATCAGCCAGGCATGCGGGCGCAGCACGGCGACGTGGTCGGTGATCGTCTTGGCGTTGGAGGGGCCGACGCCGATATTGATCATGGTGATCCCGGCATGGCCCTTCTTCTTCAGATGGTAGGCTGGCATCTGTGGCAGGCGGGTGAGGGCGGAATCCGTTTCCGGCGCGTTCGAGCCGGGCAGGGTGACGACATTGCCGGGCTCGACGAAGGCAGTATAGCCGTCGCCGCCCTCGGCCATCAGCTTGCGCGCCCAGCTGCAGAATTCGTCGATATAGAACTGGTAGTTCGTAAACAGCACGAAATTCTGGAAATGCTCGGCATGCGTCGCCGTATAATGCGACAGTCGGGCGAGCGAGTAGTCGATGCGTTGTGCGGTAAATGGCGCAAGCGGCGAGGGCTCTCCAGGCGGCGGGATATACTCGCCGTTGGCGATCTCGTCGTCGGTGGTGTTGAGATCGGGTGTGTCGAAGATATCGCGCATCGGAACGTCGATGAAGGCGTTGGTCGATGCTTCCACATGCGCACCCTCGCCGAAGGCGAAGTGCAAGGGGATCGGCGTCGTCGATTCCGAGACGATGACAGGCACATTGTGGCTCTTCACCAGCAGCGCCAGCTGCTCTTTCAGGTAATGCTTGAAGAGCTTCGGCCGGGTGACGGTCGTCGTATAGATGCCGGGTGCCGTGACATGACCATAGGAAAGCCGCGAATCGACATGGCCGAAGCTTGTCGTCTCGATGCTGACCTGCGGATAAAAAGCGCGGTAGCGCGAGGAGATCGGCGCGCCCTGTGCGAGTTCGGCGAAGCTCTGGATGAGAAACGCCGTATTGCGCTCGTAAAGCGCCGTCAGCGCCTCGACCGCCTTGGCGGGATCATCGAAACTCTCAGGCTGGAAAGGCGGTGGAGAGGAAATGTCGAGGGGCGACAAAGGGGGGATTCGTTTGTTCATGACACATTATAGAGAGTTGTTCTTGACAAGCAAACGACGCGCGCTGGCGGATTCCGATTTTTTATCCTGCTGCCTGTCCGATGCGATGTCGCCCAAAAGTGTCCAGCGGTTTTTTATAAGGATCTGCATACATAAAAGACTTAAAGCGCATTGCATGAATTCGGTTCGATGCGATGCGCTTTAGTCACCGCACCGCAGGCGCGCAGAAGGTGCCGTTTCTCTCCAGGCAGGTATAGCTCGCCCCGAAATGCGACTGCGCCCCGCCGCCGCCTTCGTGCACCACGACTGCCGAAAACGTGATCGCGAAGATCGCCGCAAACAGCGTGATGATGCTAAAGCGTCTTGCCAAAATATAGATGTTCATCCCCTTATCCCCGATACGCAACTCTATCGTGACAAGAGTTTTGGCATGCGATGGCTGAACGGGTGCTGAGATGCCGGTTCATCAGCCGTTCAGCTTGCCGGACAGGCTCGGCCGACCGCCAGAGGCTTGGAGGCATGCCGCGTCGACATGCTTGGCGTTTTGGATGATGGCTGCGCAGGTGCGCTACGATACGCTTATAAGTTGGTTCGGCTATTCTTCGGCCGGCCAATCCCGCGCGGTATGGATCACACGCAAGATAACGACGCTTTCACGTCCCGCGATCGACCGCAGCTCATAAGAAATTATGTAGGGGAGCCGGGTGAGGGATTTTTCATAAGTGCCAGCTACTCGCCCTGGCCGACCGGTTGCAAATTCCCCAAGTTTCTTGCCGGCTTCCTCGATGGCGTCCACGACCCTTTCGGCCGCATCGGGGCTGTCCTTCGCGATGTAACGCAGAATTTCCAGATTATCTTGGTGTGCTTCCTTCGACCAAAGAACCGGCCTCATCCGCGCGGGGTCTTCCTGCGCTTGGCATCTTCGATGACCTCACGCATTTCGGCGACAGCCTGCTCGTGCGGTATAACGCGCCCAGCTTCCGCATCGGCCATGCCCCGCTTGATACCCTCGATGATTTCAAGCTCGCGCTCCACATAGGCCGCTACTGCCTCGCCAGCGAGGAACGATTTGCTGCGGTGCGTATCGGCGGCAATCCTGTCGAGCTTTTCTTTTACGTCGGGGCGGACCCGAATCGTCATGGTCGTGCTGCCGGCCATTTTGAAAACTCCTGTGTTGAACTGTGTACAATCTAACACATGTCGGCCTTGCCAGCTATCCCCCGCGTTCTCTCAGAGCCGCGTCCAGGTCTGAGACTTGCAAAGGATCTTCATCACGCAGCCCTGCATCCTTAGCGAATTGCCGGAAACCTTGCCCGCGCCGCTATAGGTCTTCTCGGCGGCCGGGTCGGTGATCTCGCCGGCATAGCTGCCGCCGGTTCCAGCAAGCGTGCCGATCTTCCGGCCGGCATATTTACCGGTCTTCAGCGTCACGCAATAACTGCCGCCGCAGGATGCGATCACCGCCGTATCACCGGCGGCCGTCTTCCAGTTGCCGACGATCGGCTCCTCGGCATGCGCGATACCCGCGATGACTGTTATGGCGCCGGCGAGAACGAAGCTGCGGATCATCTTTTCCTCCATGATGTCCCTGTTCGGCCGTGAAAATAACTGACGCGAACGTAAAGGTAAACAACACCAATCACTATCATGTTGACTGGCTGAAAAACGGGAGAAAAAGCTATGCGGCGAGCGTTCAAAGAGATCGCTTGCTGATTTCATGGTGAACGTTCCGTTTATTTTCAAACCTGAATCTTTCGTAAAACCCGCTCGAAAATCCTTAATTCGCAGGGAGTCCGATGTTTAACGAAAATCCAATTTTACCAAGTGTTTGCACTTTGTTTGTCTCAAATTAATCATGCATTTTAGGCGTTTTTTGAAAGCCGTTTGGCATAGTGAACCCATCAAACGAGCGGGGCAAACCCGCCGGACCGCAAGGGCCGCAAGCCGCGATAGACGGCAAGGCCCCGAGGTAAAACAGGGTAAGTCATAAACAGGCTAACAGGGATAAAACCGATGGCACGCTTTGAAATGCACAATGCTGAAACGGCCACCATGGGTGGCGACAACAGCGCCGATGTCTTCTGCGAAATGGGTCTGATGTATGCGACCGGCCGCGGCTGCGAAGTCGATCTCGTTGCAGCCCACAAATGGCTGAACATCGCCGCAATCAAGGGCAACGACCGCGCCGCCGAGCTTCGTGCCGACGTGGCCGCCGCCATGGACAAGATGCAGCTCGCAGCAGCGCTGCGCGCCGCCCGCGAGTGGATGACGGTTCACTAGAACCGTCTCCAATCAATTCGGCAAAGCAGCAATAACAACCTCAAAAAGAGGGGGCTGGCGGGGCGCTTTGGACGGGGCCGACGCCGGGAGAAGAGAACCGCGACCGGATTTCCTCCACCGGCCGCGGTTCTTCTGTTTTATCGGCCGATCTTTTTCAGAACCTGCGGCAGAGCCTGTTCGAGCAGCGCCATATCCGTCTCCGGCCCGACGCTGATGCGGATGCAGCGGTTGAGGGGCGCTACACCAGGCATGCGGATGAAGACGCCGTGCTCTATCAGGCCGTCGACGATCGACCGTGCATCAGAGCCGTCGCGCCCTGTGTCGATCGCCACGAAATTTGTTGCCGAGGGCAGGGGGACGAGGCCGTTCGCCCGGGCGATGCCGCCGATCCGCTCCCGCGCCGCATGGATTTTCCCGACCACCTCGACGAGATAGGCCTGGTCCTTCAGCGCCGCGAGCGCTGCAGCCGTTGCCAGCCGGTTCATGCCGAAATGATTGCGGATCTTGTCGAAGGCCTGCGCCGTGCCTGCCGTCGAGATCACGTAGCCGGTGCGTGAGCCGGCAAGCCCGTAGGCCTTGGAGAAGGTGCGGGTGCGAACGACGTTCGGCATTTCGATCAGCGAGGAGACCGACGGCAGCGAACCTGATGGTCCCGTCTCGCTATAGGCCTCGTCGAGCACCATCAGTGTCGTCTCGGGCAGCGAACGGGCGAACGCGACGATGCTGTCGGCATCCCACCAGCTTCCCATCGGATTGTCAGGATTGGCGAAATAGACGAGCGGTGCGTTCTCGCGCTTCACCGCATCGAGCAGCCCGTAGAGATCCTCGCGGTCGTTTGCGTAGGGAACGGTCACCAGCCGGCCGCCGAAACCGGCGACGTGGAAATTGAAGGTCGGATAGGCGCCGAGCGAGGTAACGACGGGCGCGCCCGGCTCGATCACCAGCCGGACGATCTGGCCAAGCAATTCGTCGATGCCGCTGCCGATGGCGATATTGGCGGCCGAGACGCCGAGATGGGCGGCCAGCGCTTCCCTGAGCGCGAAATTCTCCGGGTCATTGTATTTCCAGATATTGCCGGCCTCTTCGCGCATCGCTGCAAACACGGAAGCGGCTGGGCCGAAGCCGTTCTCATTGGCGCCGATGCGCGCCGAAACGGCAAGTCCGCGCTGGCGCTCGATCGCCTCGGGGCCCACGAAGGGGACTGTGGAGGGCAGGGCGCTGGCAAGAGGTGTAAAGCGCGAAAAGGCGGACATGCGACGGCAGTTTCCCGGACATAATGACAATTGGCGAAACAATAGGCCCGGGCACGGCCAACGCAAGCAAGATTATTTCCGCAACGACTCGGCCTGTTCAGGCGCGGAAGATCGGCGCGCGTCGGGCAGCGATTGCTTCCATGTTGCCGACAAGGAAATCGGTGCGGACGACGCGGCGCAGAACCTCGGGGTCCATGATGTTGATGAACCGCACCCCGATGCGTTCCTTATGGCGATAGACCTCGGCGCAGCCGATCCGGTAGGCGAGGCCGAGAATGTTGAGATAATAATGCTTTGGCAGGCCGGCCGTGGTCGAGACGATGAAGGTGGCGCCGCCCTGGGAGATATCGATGATCTCGGCGCTTCGCATGGAGACGCCTGTGAGGCACGGCCGGACGGCGACAATGCGGGCTGGCCGTTTGACACTGAATTCTTCCCAGCGCAGGTCGTAGACAGCGGACTTGACCGTGGCAAGGTGTGTGGCGCGGAGCATAGTCATTCACATTCTCCGTCAGACGGGGCACATTTGGGGTCTTGATCGCGAGCAAGCTGGGGTCTTGCTCGAACCAAGGTCACATGAATGTTTTGCACATTCGTCAAATATAAAATGACAATTTTAACGAGTTTAAACTTTGTGCCCAAGCGGGACGCCCGATGTTCATAATCGGGACGCGGGCTTTCATCTCCAGGCTCCCGTTTCAGCCAAAAAATCTGACGGCGAGATATCCGCCGGCGGCAGTCAGCGCCGTCAGGGCCGTGCCCCAGACCATGTCGACCAGGCTCATGGCGAGCGGCCAGTTGCGAAGCGTAGCGAGATTGGTGATGTCATAAGTGCCATAGGCCGCCAGTCCCAGAATGGCACCGTGGAGAAACGCGGTGGCGATCGAGCCCGCCGACAGCGCCGGCAGCACGGCAAGCACAACCACCGCGGCGGCGAAGAACAGGTAGAACAGTGCGCCGACCGCGAGATTAGGCGAGGGCAGCATCAGCGCTCCCAGCTGATCGCGATAGAAGTTGCGGGCGATGAGGCCGAGCCATATCCCGTCGCAGATGAGAAGGGTGAGAAAGGTGCCGGCATAGGCGAGCAGTGATGTCTTCATCGTCAATCTCCCGAACTTGGCCTTTCTACGCAGCCAGGGCCGGCCGGATCGCCGCCCGTTCGATTTCGGTGCAATTTTCCCGAACTCTTTCAATGGCCAGGCGTTCTGCCTTGATCGATGAAGCACGGCGCGCTTCGAATGACGACAGCTAGGAGTTGAAGATGACCGACGTTAAAATCCCTTGGAAATCATGGGTCGTGGTCTGCAACGGAGCCAAGGCTCTGATCATGCAGAATGCCGGCGATGCCCAACTGATGAACCTGAAGGTGCTGGAAACTCTGACGCAGCCGAGTGAGCCGGATCGCGAAATCGGCGCCGACAAGCCCGGCCGCAGCCATGCCGCCGATGGCTTCAGCCGCAGTGCTGTCGAGGAGACCAACTGGCAGGATCAGGCCGAAGCCCAATTCCTGAAACAGGTCGCGGAAAGGCTGGATGAGCTGGCGCAGGAAAAGGATGTTCGCCGCATCGTCCTCGTTGCGCCGCCGAGAGCACTCGGCGCGCTGCGGCCGGCCCTCAGCGCCGACACGCAGGCAGCGATCTCCGTAGAATTGGCGAAGGACTATACCAATATGCCGGTCGACGAGATCGAGCGGCATCTCGCCGCCTGAGCCGGTTAGCAACCTCAGAGAACGCGGGTCGAACGGCCCGCGTTTTCTTATGTCGCCGCCTTATGCCCGGCAAACAGGTCTTCATGATCGGCAAAGAGCGCCGCCAGGCGGTCGATGACGATCCTGACCTCCGGCCGTTGCCGTTCGTCGTCATGCGCGACGATCCACATCTCGTAAGTCAGCTCGTCGATCACAGGGCCGGCGCGGACGAGCCTGCGCTCCTGGTCACCGATGAAACAGGGCAGCACGCCGCGTCCCGCACCGCCGCGGATGAGGTGAAACAGCATATGTGGCGTGTTCGTCCAGCTGGTGATCCAATAATCCGGCTGCTCGAAAGTCCATTTGTCCGCCGGCGTGATGGCGGTATCGGTGCCGAGCGAAATCCAGTTGCAGTTTGTCTCGTCATAGCCGGCGGCCTGATAGGCCGCATGCGCCACCTTGACCGAACGGCGGATCGCGACGTTGCCGCTCTCCGGCCGGCTGTGGCGAATGGCGATATGCGCCTCGCGATAGGTGAAATCGACGCTCGCATCGCAGGTCTTGTAGCACATGCGGAAGCTGTCTTTCGGCGTCCAGACACTGGCCAGATGGTCGGCGACGAAGCGTGAAGTCCAGCTGTCGGCCGCGGTCGAGACGATCGGCAGTGTCAGCACCTCGCCGCGCCAGTCGGAGATCGCACGCGCCGCATCCTGCATCAGCCGGACGCGATCGAGCAGCTCCTGCCCGTCCTTGGCCAGAAGATAACCGGTGGGGCCGCGGCTGAACAGCGAGCGGCCGGTCACCCGTTCGAGCGCCAGCATGCGCCGGCCGATCGTCGGTGCGCTGAGCCCGGTGCGCAGAGCCGCTGCCGAAAGACCGCCGCCGGTCGCAACATGGAAGAAAAGTTGCAGGTCGTCCCAGCTCGCATCTTTCATGGATGAAAACCCCCTTTCCCCAGCGCCTCTACATCGGAAGGGCGCGAAGGCTTAGCTCAAGTGCTCCAGCAATAGATGGAGGATGAAGCAATGGATCTCAACTGGGTTGTTCTCTTCAGGGAAATCGAAATCGGCAATCGCCGAATCCGCCGCGATCGCTTTGCCGATCCGCTCGCCGATCCGCTTGATCGTCCGGAATGGCGCGGATTTCTCTGGACCGTTTCGATCATCGCGCGTCTTGTCGCAAGACGGGCTGCAGAAACAAAGGTGCCGTGCCGCGATGATTCGCGGATCGGAAAAAGCCTCAGGTTTCGAAGTTCAATCGCAACACGTGGTGCAGGAATTCCGGATTGATCAGCATGTTGAAGCTGATCGTCACCAATTCACCTTCGCGCTTGACCACGGTCGCACCGATCTCGTCATGGATGCCGAGGATTTCGAGGAAGAAATGGCTCGGCATTTCCAGGTTCGGGCTGACTTCGAGCAATGCGCCGGCAAGCGTGATCGTGCGGATCAGGCAGCGCACCTGCATTCCGGTGCTGAGGTGATGGCCGACGAAGATGATGTTGCCGGGCCTGTCGAGATTGAATTCCCTGTAGGCACGTTCCGGCTTGGGGTGTTCTGTGTCGAGGTGCATCTGAAAGGCCCTTTTAGCCTCCGCTTGTAATACGACAGGATATTACGTGAAGAATGCTGACATTTGCTGAAGAACATCGTTAAAAATTGAATGCTTATGTGAAAGCTGCGGGAAAATCGCACCGATTTCGCGCAGATTTGCCCCAAAGTTGCGCATTCCCAAGGCAGATGCGCCATTCTTGACATGTCGGCGGCGTTCGCGCATACAAAGGCCGGTTCGAGGCACCGGCCGCTCGCGGATGAAAATCCATGGTGAAGTCCTCGCGATCATGGTCACGGCCCTTTGTGCATGCTGACTGGCGGCAATGCGAGTTCCCATCCACAGTCGAAGAGCATGCCTTGCGAAGGCTCACGCCATGACGACGACCTATCCTGCCATTGAAGAATTGAAGGCTCAGGCCAAGCGCCTGCGCCAGGCGATGAACGATCGCGGCACCCCGCTGACCCACAGTGCGGCTCTGGAAATGATTGCCCGCCAGCACGGTGTACGCGATTGGAACACGCTCGCGGCCCTTGCGGCAAAGCCCAATGCCAGCCCGAAGACACCGCTCTTCGTCGGCGCGCATATTCGCGGCCGTTATCTCAATCAGCCGTTCACCGGCGAAGTCCTGGCGCTTTCGGCCCTGCCGGGCGGCGACCTTCACAGGATCACCATCCATTTCGACGAGCCGGTGGATGTCGTCACCTTCGAGAGCTTTTCAGCCTTTCGCCGGCGTGTGAACGCGCAGATCGATGCCGACGGCGTGTCGCCGAGGAAGACCTCGAACGGCGTGCCGCATTTGGTGCTCGATCTCTAGATTGTTTTGTCCTTTTGAGGCCGTCCGGATCCAAATGATTTAGCCGGATCGGGCCCTGCCTCCTATCGCACGGATTTCTCCATGACCGATCTTTCCGAAGGCAATGCCTTTCTCACCGGCTGGCTGCCGGGCGTCTTCATCAAAACGGCGGCACCGATCGTCGCGATCACCACCGTCAACGGCCTGTTCACCGTCGTCGACGCCTATTTCCTTGGCGCCTATGTCGGCCCGGATGCGCTCTCTGCCGTCAGCCTGATTTTTCCCGGTTTGATGCTGCTGGTCGCCCTGCAATCGCTGGTCTCGAACGGTATGGCGAGTATCCTCGCCCGCCGGCTCGGCGCCGGCGATCGTCAAGGCGCGCGTCGGGTGTTTGCCGGCGCGCATGCGCTAGCGCTCGCCGTCACCCTCATCCTCAATCTGGTCTACTGGATCGTTGGCCGACAGATCATCGATGCCGGTGCTGCCGGCAATGCTGCCGTGGCCGATGGCGCCATGCTGTTCATGGGCGCGATGATCGCCTGTGCGCCGATCAGCTTCTTCCTGTCGCTGCATCTCGACGGGCTGCGCTGCGAAGGCAAGATCGGTTTCATGACCTTGGTGACGCTGTCGGCCTCGCTGCTCAACATCTTCGCCAACTGGCTGTTCATGGCGGTGATGCATTGGGGCGTGCTCGGTTCGGCAGCCGGCTCCATCGCATCGCAATGCGTCTGTCTCGCAGCCGTGCTCGCCTTTCGCTGGCGCCGGCCGGCGGCACTAAGGCCGTCTCCGGGGTTGGCTCTTGCCGAATGGCGCGGCATCGTCGCCTTCGGCGCGCCGATGAGCCTCGGTTTCATCGGCATATCGCTGGCCTCGGCCGCCATTCTGATCAACATCTCTCTCTGGAGCGAACATGACTATGTCGCGACGGTGGCCGCCTACGGCATCATCACCCGGATCATGACCTTCACCTATCTGCCGCTGCTTGGTCTCAGCATCGCGCTGCAGACGGTCGCCGGCAACAATCACGCCGCCGGCCTCCGGCTCCGCGTCGGCCGCAGCCTGCAGATCGCCATGCTCGCCGCACTCGTCTATTGCACCCTGGTGGAGATCATCGTCGAGCTGCTGGCCGGCCGCCTCGGCGCCGTCTTCGTCGCCGATCCCGCGATCATTGCCGAGGTCAGGCGAATTCTGCCCTGGACGATCGGCGCCTATTTTCTCTTCGGGCAGATGATGATCCTGTCATCCTATTTCCAGTCGATCGGCGATGCGCCGCGTGCGGCGATCTTTGGCCTGTCGCGGCCCTATCTGCTCACCCTGCCGCTTACCTTCCTGCTACCCTTCGTCTTCGGCGAACAGGGGATCTGGATGGTGCCGGTCTTTGCCGAGGCAGGCATGTTCATCCTTGCCTTCCTGGTGCTGTCGCAGAACGCCAAACGCCGGGGCTGGCGGTACGGGCTTCTGTCCGTCTAAAGCAATTCCAGCAAAACGGTGCAACGGTTTGCGTCCGGAATTGTGCAGAATAAAGATATAGACGCAAAAGCCGCGCCGGGAGCGCGGCTTTTGCCTGATATCGTCTATTCCTTGCCGCTCGAAGCGGCCGTTGTCGCGGCTTCCGCCTCATTCAGCGCCTCGGCGCATTCCTGGCAGCAGACCTCGACAGTCTTGCCGCCGAGCTTGACGGTGATGGTCTCCGCACCGAGTTCGCAGTCGCAGGCGGCGCATGTGGTCTTCTTCATCTGATGATCCTCCGTTGATCGTCCCGCGATCGGGACAGGCTGATAAGATCATTGAAGTCCGCATTGCCGCTGTCGAAATCTTTAGCGATCGACCCCCCGCATAATTCCTTAAATTGGGATCGATTTAAGGAATTATGCGGGGATTCAAAGTGCTACAGCGTCCTTGCGGCTCTCGAAAAGACCCGCGGCGCTGTAGGCTTTCACTAGCGCCGCAGCTGCGCCGCGCGTTGGAATTCGGCCGGAGTCTGCCCGAAAGTCTGCTTGAAGGAAGCGCTGAAATGGCTGTGGCTGGAAAAGCCGAGGTCGAGACCGAGCGCGGTCAGATCCTCATATTGGCCAAGCAGATCGAGCGCGCGGGCAAGCCGCAGCCGCAGCTGGTAGCGGTAAAGTGGCGTCGCCTCGACCTGCTGGAAGACCTGGGTGAGATAAACGGGCGAGACGCCCACTTCGGTGGCGATTTCCGAAAGTGTCCAGCGCCGCGCGAGATCGGAGGAGAGCACCAGCTTTGCCCGGTCGACGAGCTTCTGTCGGCCGGCGCTGGCGCCCGCCGCATGCGATGTGCGCTCGCCGAGCGAGCGGCGCACCAGCGTCAGCGCCAATATTTCCGCTTCCAGCGTTTCGGCGACGTTGCGGCTGAGACCATGACGCAGGAGGGCGACCAGCGCCTGCGCGCGCGGATCGATCCGCCGGCGCTGGCGGCGAAAGGCAAAGGGCGGGCCGGGCTGCGCCTGCTCCTTCGGCGTGAGCTCTTCGAGCATGGATTCGTCGATCGCCAGATCGATGCAGGCATCGCCACCCTCGATTGGGTGGCTGATCCGGTATCCCTGGCCGGCATTGAAGAACAGAACCTGATTGGCTTCGGCCACCGTATCATTGCGGCCGACATGCCGCATGAATACGCCGCGATAGGGATAGACGAGGCTCGTCTTGTGAGCGCATTCCTCGTCGCTCTTGTGGCGGCATTCGCCATTGCAGACGATGTCACGAATGGTGACCGTCTTCGTTTTCAGGAGCGGCGCTGTTGAAAACTGCGACATTGCATCTTCCGGGTCAGACAGGCCGCCCGATGAGGCGACCTAGCGGCACAATATCACGCTTAAGTTTCAGCAGCGACTGTAGACATGGACGTCGCTTTCGGTCTGCCCCCTGGAAAGGCCGATATCCTTCAACTGCTCGTCGGACAGCTCCATCAGAGCATTGCAGTTGCGCCGTTCGTTCATTTTGCGCGCCAGCCACTGTGCTGCGGTGACTATAGCAAGGAACAGGCCGGGCCGCATATTGCGGGCCGAGATTGTGGAATTCGAGCTATGCATTGTGATCCTCCATCCGTGATTGGATGGAGGCAGTGAACCATCAGCGGCGGTTCCGCGCTGTCAGATTATTTAGCGATCGAACGCGACGCTTACGCTTTCAGCAGCCACTCGTGCTCGGCGGCATTGTGGAATTTCCAGATCCGCTGCGGTCCGGCCATGACGTTGAGGTAATAGAGGTCGTAACCATGGCAGGCGGCGCAGGGGTGATAGCCTTTCGGCACCAGCGTCACGTCGCCGTCCTCGAGCGCCATCGCTTCGTCAAGGGAGCGATCGTCGGTGTAGACGCGCTGGAAAGCGAAACCCTGCGGCGGGTTGAGCCGATGATAATAGGTCTCTTCCAGGAAGCTCTCGTTCGGCAGGTCGTCCTGGTCGTGTTTGTGCGGCGGATAGGAGGAGGTGTGGCCTCCGGGCGTAATCACCTCGACGACCAGCAGCGAATGCGCCGAGCTGTCGTCTTCCGGCATGATATTGTTGACATAGCGCACATTCGTGCCCTTGCCGCGCGTCACCTGCGGGTGCGTGCCGGGCGGGATGGCCTTTGCCTGATAGGTGCCGCCGCCGGGTGCGGAGCAGACGGCGAGCTCCAGATCGGTCTCCGCCGTCACCGACCACGTCGATTCCATCGGGATGTAGAGCGCATGCGGCGCACCTTCGAACGGGTTCATGCGGCCGCCGAGCGTGCCGAAATCCTTGGTGCCGGCAGACGCTTTGCCCTTGCCGGTCACCCAGACGAGGCAGACTTCGCGATCACCCGTCTCTCCCGAAACGGTCTCGCCCGGCTTCATCCGATGCAGATCGAAGCCGACATAGGTCCAGCCGGCGTTTTCCGGGGTGACATGCGTGACGCGGCCATACGTGCCTGATGGTTTCACCTTGAGATTTGGCATTGGTGTTTTTCCTCGTAAGTTGGAAAATTCCCCTCCCCAACCCCTCCCCACAAGGGGGAGGGGCTAACCTGCCGTGCTGTCTCGCCCATATTACGGCCTTCCTTTTTTCAAGGTGGCCGCCATCTGGTGCGGGGCGGTGCCTCAAGTTAAGTCCCTCCCCTTGTGGGGAGGGGTTGGGGAGGGGTCTTTTGCTCCCGCTATCCCTTAGGAAAGCCTTCCGTTTCCACGGTATAGCCCGCAGCCGTCATGACGCGCATCAACTCGGCGTTACCGATCTCGGCCATTTTCTGCGGCGGAGCCTTGCGCGGATCCTGTTCGGCCTCGACAACGAACCAGCCTTCATAGCCGTGATCGGCCAGCCGCTGGACGATGGCGCCGAAATCGAGCGAGCCGTCGCCCGGCACCGTGAAGGCGCCAAGTGCCACCGCATCGAGGAAGGACTGCCGGCTGCGATCCAGTCCATCCACCACAGGTTTGCGGATATCCTTGACGTGAACATGGTTGATGCGGGCGTGGTGGTTCCCAATGGCGCGCAGCACGTCGCCGCCGGCAAAGGCGAGATGCCCGGCATCGAGCAGCAGCGGGATGCCTTCGCCCGAATGGCGCATGAAGGCGTTGAGTTCCGGCTCGGTTTCGACGACGGCCGCCATGTGATGGTGATAGGAAAGCGGCATGCCCTGCTCGGCGCACCATTCTCCGAACCGGGTGACGCGGTGCGCATAGGCCTTCATCTCGTCATCGGAAAGGCGAGGCTTGGTCGCGAGCGGCTTGGAGCGGTCGCCCTGGATGGAACGGCCGACTTCGCCATAAACGATGCAGGGCGCGGCGACGGCCTTGAACAGTTCGATCATCGGCGCGATGCGGTCCTTGTTGGCGGCAAGCTCCTCGTCAACAAGCGTGCCCGAGAACCAGCCGCCGCACAGCGTGACGTCGGCTGCACGGAGAATCGGCAGCATCACCTTTGGATCGTCGGGGAAGCGGCGGCCCTTTTCCATGCCGGTAAAGCCGGCACCGCGCGATTGCCGCAGGCATTCCTCCAGGGACACATCGTCGCTGAGCTCAGGAAGATCGTCGTTCCACCAGGCGATGGGCGACATGCCGAGTTTGGCCTTCATCAACATTCTCCTTAAAAGCATTGCGGAAGAGCTCTGCTCTTCCGAAAAAATGATAGCGATAGATCAGCCGATACGCTGGGCGGCGCGTGCTTCGACATAGCCCTTGCGCGCTTCGTTGACCTCTTCGCGCGGGCTGACCTCCGGCACCGCGACATCCCACCAGTGGCCGCCGGCCTCCGTGGTAATAAGCGGATCGGTGTCGATAACGAAGACCGAGGTGCGATCGTTCTTCCTCGAGTCGGCGATCGCCTGCTCCAGCTCGGCGATCGAGGCGACCTTGACGGCGATGGCGCCCATGCTTTCGGCATGCGCGCGGAAATCGATCTCCGGCATCACCTCGTGGTAGGAGTCCTTCAGCAGATTGTTGAAGTTGGCGCCGCCGGTTCCCATCTGCAGCCGATTGATGCAGCCATAGCCGCGATTGTCGAGCAAGACGATGTTGAGCTTGAGGCCGAGCATGACCGAGGTGGCGATCTCGGAATTCATCATCATGTAGGAACCGTCGCCGACCATGACGACCACATCCCGTTCGGGACGCGCCATCTTGGCGCCAAGCCCGCCGGCGATCTCGTAGCCCATGCAGGAAAAGCCGTATTCCATGTGATAGCTGCCCGGCGCCGTCGCCGGCCAGAGCTTGTGCAATTCACCGGGAAGGCCGCCGGCAGCGCAAAGCACCGTCGTATTCTCACCGCCGATCGTGCGCGCCACCGCGCCGATCACCTGCGCATCGGAGGGCAGGGCGGCATTGGTCGTGGCCATTGCCCTGGCCGCAGCCTCCATCCAGACCTTCTTTTCCGCAGCCGCCTTCTCGGTGAGGGCGGCCGGCGCCTTCCAGCCCGAAAGTCCGGCCGAAAGCGCCTTCAGCCCTTCGCGGGCGTCTGTCACCAGCGGATAGCTGTCGTGCTTCACCGCGTCATAGGCGGCGATATTGAGGCCGATCATCTTCAGGCTGTCATTCTTGAACAGCGCCCAGGAGCCGGTAGTGAAATCCTGGCAGCGCGTGCCGACGGCGATAACGAGATCCGTCTCTTCGGCGATCGCATTCGCCGCCGACGTGCCGGTGACGCCGACCGAGCCGAGTGCCAGCGGGTGGGTCTCGTTGATCGCCGACTTGCCGGCCTGGCTGACGACGACGGGAAGGCCGTGGGCCTCGGCAAAGGCGGTAAGCTCCTTCGTCGCCTGCGAATAAAGCACGCCGCCGCCGGCAACGATCACCGGCTTCTGCGACGCCTTGATCAGCGCGATGGCATTCGCCAGCTCGTCTGCATCCGGCTGCGGCCGGCGGGTCGTCCAGACTTTTTCATCGAACAGGCTTTCCGGATAATCGAAGGCTTCTGCCTGAACGTCCTGGCAGAGCGACAATGTCACCGGGCCGCAATCCAAGGGGTCGGTCAGGACCTGCATGGCGCGCTTCAGCGCCGCGATGATCTGCTCGGGCCGGGTGATGCGGTCGAAATAGCGCGAAACCGAACGGAAGGCATCATTGGCTGAAACCGTGCCGTCGCCGAAATCCTCGATCTGCTGCAGCACCGGATCCGGCGCGCGGTTGGCGAAGACGTCGCCCGGCAGGAAGAGAACGGGAATACGATTGACATGCGCCACGCCGGCGGCCGTCACCATGTTCAGCGCGCCGGGGCCGATCGAACTCGTGCAGGCCATGAAGCGCGTGCGGAAATTCGCCTTGGCATAGGCGATCGCGGCATGCGCCATGCCCTGTTCGTTGTGAGCGCGATAGGTCGTCAATTCATCGCGCACCTGATAGAGCGCCTCGCCGATGCCGGCGACGTTGCCGTGACCGAAGATCGCCCAGACGCCGCCGAAGATCGGCACTTTCTTGCCGTCGACGATCGTCATCTGTACCTTGAGGAAATGCGTGACGGCTTGCGCCATCGTCAACCGTATCGTCTTGCCCATCGGGTCCTCCCGCAATCTTTCTTTTCGCGCTTTTCCCTCCCCAACCCTCCCCACAAGCGGAGGGGTTAACTTGCCGGGCTCCCTTCATTCTCGCCGCAACGTCTCCTCCAATGGGAAGCTTGCTGATGGCGTGAGGCGGTGCCCGGGTTAAGTCCCTCCCCTTGTGGGAGGGGGTGGGGAGGGGTCTTAATTCTAAGTCTACTGATGTCCGCGGGTCTTCAGCCACGCCTCTGTCAGTTGCCGGAAGCGGCCGGCCATATCGGCGATCGCTTCCTCGTCGTTCATTTCGCCCGAAAGCCAGGCGCGCGCCGGATCGGCAAAGATCGTCCGGCCGACGGCGAAGCCCTTCACGGAGGGGGCAGCCAGCGTCGCCTCGAAGCAGGAGATCAGCTCGTCGGCGGGCGCCTCGAGCCCCAGCAGCACGATACCGCGGCACCATGGATCATTTTTGGCGATCACCGCATCGATCTTTTTCCAGGCCTCACGGGATGCTTGCGGCTCCAGCTTCCACCAGTCCGGCTTGATGCCGAGCGCATAGAGCTCCTCCAGCGCGGTCGCGATGGTATCGTCGGTCAGCGGGCCGTTCTTGCCGGCGATGATCTCCACCAGCAGCTCGCGGCCAACCTTGCGGGAGGCCTCGAACAGAGTGCGCAGCTTCTCCTGCTGCTCCGTCTTCAATTCAGCCGGATCATCAGGATGATAGAAACACAGGCACTTGATGCAATGATTGAGCGGCCATTCGACGAGCTGCGAGCCGATATCCTGGCTGAATTCGAAGCGCAGCGGCTTCGAGCCCGGCAATTCCACCGGCCGGCCGATCCAGGAGAAATTCTTCGTCGCCGCATCGAAGAAAGCGTCGCGGCCGAAGCGTTCGTCGATCAGCATGCCGTAGCCGTCGCGGCCATTCGAAACCCGCGCCGCCGCCGCGACCGCCAGCCGCTTGAAGGCGACGATCTTCTCGTGGCCGACGCCGAGTTCATCGGCGACGCTGACGAGCTGCGAGCGGTGGTCGATCGCCAGCGCCATCAAAAGCGGGATTTCGCCGCGCCGGGTCGATGCCCAGTGGATATGGTTGATCGCCTCGTCCTTGCGCAGCGCCCGGTGTTTGCTTCCGGTCGTCAGGAAGAAGTCGAGTTCGGCCCAGGTCGGATATTCCGGCGAGCAGAGCAGGCGGGAGACAGCGAAGGCGCCGCAGGCATTGGCCCAGGTCGCACAGGTCTTCAGCGGCTCGTCGCGCAGGAAGCCGCGCAGGAAGCCCGACATGAAGGCATCGCCGGCGCCGAGCACGTTGAAGACTTCGATCGGGAAACCCTGGCCGATGATGCCGGCTTCCAGATCGTCGGCAATCGGCCCGTCATAGACGATGCAGCCCATGGCGCCGCGCTTGAGCACGATCGTCGCCGGCGACAGGCGGCGAATCTCCTTCAGCGCGCCGAGCACGTCGTCGGCGCCGGACGCGATCAGGACTTCTTCTTCGGTGCCGACGATGAGATCGCAGTCGGGCAGCGTCTCCTTCATCTTCGAGGAGACTCGGTCGGATTTCACATAGCGCTCGAAGCCTTCCGCATGCCCGGCAAGGCCCCAGAGGTTCGGTCGGTAATCGATGTCGAAGATCACCTTGCGGCCGTTCGCCTTGGCGATGCGGATAGCCTTGCGTTGCGCGGCTTCGGTATTCGGCCGTGAGAAATGTGTGCCGGAAACGAGAACGGCGCGCGACGATCTGATGAAGTTTTCGTCGATATCGCCTTCATCGAGCGCCATGTCGGCGCAGTCCGAGCGATAGAAGATCATTGGCGACACGCCCTCGGCCTCGACCGCAAGCAGCACCAGCGCCGTCAGCCGCTCCTTGTCGGTGATGATGCCGTCAGTGGCCACACCTTCGCGCGCCGACTGCTCGCGGATGAAGCGTCCCATCTGCTCGTCGCCGACGCGGGTGATGAGGCCGGATTTGAGGCCGAGCCGCGCCGTGCCGATGGCGATATTGGCGGGGCAGCCGCCGACGGACTTGGCGAAGGAGCCGATATCCTCCAGCCGCGAACCGATCTGCTGGCCGTAAAGATCGACCGAAGAGCGGCCGATGGTGATCACATCAAGCGCCGGCTCCGGCTGTGAATCCGGATTCGATTGTACCATGATGTCCTCCCGCTAGATTTTGCGCGGCTTCCAGTGCCTGCGAATTTTCAATAATGAAACATCGGTTCCGATATTTTGTCAATTCGGAATGTTTATTCCATTTTGCCTTTTACAGGTTTTGACGGCTGACCCTTGCGCCGCCGTTCAGCGATTGCAACCGGTAATGCCATGGTGAGCGCCATCGAGGCCGAAAGCGAGCGGAAGCCGGCGAAATCGGCCTCCGCCACCTCGAACCAGTGCGTGGCGCAGGCGGCAAGCGGCGAGAAGGCCGAATCGGTGATCGCAATGACGGGGACGCCGCGATCGGCAAGCTCCTGGCTCTGGCTGAGGCTGTCGGCCGCATAGGGCGAGAAGCTCGCCGCGATCGCTGCATCCTTCGGTGTTGCGAACTGCACCATTTCAGGGTCGACGCCGTTCGGCGAGGCGACGATCTGGTGGCGGATGTTGAGCTTAGAAAAAGCGTAGGTCATGTGCGCCGTCAGCGGGTAGGAGCGCCGTTTGGCGATCAGGTAGATCGTCTCGGCGTTGGCAAGGATATTCACCGCTTTGGTGAAAGTATCGCTCTGCACCGTTGCGGCCAGCCGGTTGACCGACTGATTTGCCGCGGCAATGAAGCCGGAGAGCAGATTGGCGTCCTCATCGTCGCCGCTCGATTGCTCCAGCGTGACGAGGCGCTCTTCGTAGCTCAGCGTCCGGTCCCGCAATCTTTCGCGAAAGATGCTCTGCAGGTCGGAAAAGCCTCCATAGCCCAGATGATGCGCCAAGCGCACCAGCGTCGAGGGTTGGACGTCGGAGGCCGCCGCGATGCTCGCCGTCGTGCCGAAGGCGATCTCATCGGGATTGCCGAGCGCGAAGGCGGCGACCTGTGCCAGCCGCTTCGGCATGCTTGCCTTGCGCTCGATGATGGTGCTGCGCAGGCTTTCGAAATCGCGCGGTACACGCGCGTGCCTCTGGGGATCGTTATCCATGCTTGCGGCTCACGAGATGAAACAAATATTCCATATTATCGAACATAAACGATTTCAAACGACACGGCTAATTGTTTTTAATCCCCTGTAATTGAAGGCTTTTGGACAATCTCTTCGCGAAGAACGCAGAAATGCCTGTGAGTAGGTCCTTGTCAAAATGATCCAAATATTCCAAAAATCCGCGCGCAGCTCTGGAGGAGACGGAAATGAAGCCACTCGGCATCGGTTTGATCGGCACCGGTTATATGGGCAAGTGCCATGCATTGGCGTGGAATGCAGTAAAGACGGTGTTCGGCGATGTCGAGCGTCCGCGTCTCGTGCATCTGGCCGAAGCCAATGCCGGGCTTGCTGAGACTCGTGCCGGTGAATTCGGCTTCGAGAAGGCAACGGCCGACTGGCGGGCGTTGATCGCCGATCCCGAGGTCGACGTCGTCTCCGTCACCACGCCCAATCAGTTCCACGCCGAGATGGCGATTGCTGCCCTTGAGGCCGGCAAACATGTCTGGTGCGAAAAGCCGATGGCGCCGGCCTATGCCGATGCCGAGCGCATGCTGGAAACGGCGAAGAAATCCAGCAGGGTTGCCGCCCTTGGCTATAATTACATCCAGAATCCCGTCATGCGGCACATCAAAACGCTGATTGGCGAAGGCGCCATTGGCACAGTCAATCATATCCGCGTCGAGATGGACGAGGATTTCATGGCCGATCCCGATGTCTTCTTTTATTGGAAGAGCGAGCTTTCCGCCGGCTACGGCGCGCTCGACGATTTCGCCGTGCACCCGCTGTCCCTGCTCTGGTATCTCTTCGGCCATGTCGAGGCCGTTATAACGGATATGGTGAGGCCCTACGCCGATCGCCCGTTGAGCGAGGGTGGCCGCCGTGCCGTCGAAAACCACGATGGCGCCAACGTGCTGATGCGGCTTGGCGGTGGCATCTCCGCCGTGTTGATGGCGAATCGCGCCGCCTGGGGTCGCAAGGGCCGGATCGCCCTGCAGATTTACGGCTCGAAAGGCTCGATCGTCTATGATCAGGAGCGGATGAACGAATTCGAACTCTATCAGGCCGACGGCCGCGGCTCCGAACAGGGTTTCCGCAAGATACTGGCGGCACCCGCCCATCAGCCTTATGATCGCTTCATCCCGGCGCCAGGCCACGGCCTCGGCTTCAACGATCTGAAGATCATCGAATGCCGCGAGCTGATCCGGGCAATATCAGGCGAACCGTCGTCGATTGTGACATTCGAAGACGGTCTCAGGATAGAAAAGTCGGTGCATGCCATGGCACAGTCCTTCCACGAGCGTCGCTGGATCGAGATCGGCTGAATGTAAGAGGCCGCTTTCCGTTGACGGGGCGTGGGCTACTGCATAATCCCTGAAATCGGGATCGATTTCAGGGATTATGCAGAAACTCAAAAATGCGACTGCGTCCTTTGCGCGTCTGAAAGACACGCGGCGCTGTCGGGAATAGGCCTTGGCGTGGTTGTCGGGCGCAGCTTCAGGAGCGAGATCGTGACGGATAGACTGGTGATCATCGGCGCGGGACAGGCCGGTTTCGCATTGGCAGCCAAGCTGCGTGCGTTGAAGGATACGCGCCCGATCACCCTCATCGGAGCAGAGGACGTCGCCCCTTATCAGCGCCCGCCGTTGTCGAAGAAATACCTGCTTGGCGAAATGGCCTTCGACCGCCTGCTGTTCCGCGCCGAGCACTGGTATGCCGACAATGACGTCGACCTTCGCCTTTCGACTTGGGCCGAGCAGATCAAGCCGGACAGCAAGCAGGTCCTGCTGCAGGACGGCTCCGTTCTCGATTACGGCACGCTGGCGCTCGCCACCGGCTCGACGCCGCGCCGGCTGCCGGCCGCGATCGGCGGCGATCTCGAAGGCGTCTATGTCGCCCGCGACAAGCGCGATGCAGATCTGCTGGCCGAGGAGATGCGCCCCGGCCGCCGTGTTCTGATCATCGGTGGCGGTTATATCGGCCTCGAGGCGGCAGCCGTTGCCCGCCATCGCGGTCTGGAAGTCACTGTCATCGAGATGGCCGACCGCATCCTGCAGCGCGTCGCGGCGAAGGAGACCGCCGACATCATGCGCGCGATCCATGAGGCCCATGACGTGGTGATCCGCGAAAAGACAGGGCTCAAGCATCTGATCGGCAAGGATGGCCGCGTCACCGGCGCCGCACTTTCCGACGGATCAGTCATCGACATCGATTTCGCCGTCGTCGGCATCGGCGTCGCGCCGAACGATCAGCTTGCCAAGGAAGCCGGCCTCGAAGTCGCCAACGGCATTGTCGTCGACGAATTCGCCCGCACCTCCGATCCGGCGATCTTTGCCGCCGGCGATTGCGCCGCTCTTCCCTGGCAGGGTGGTCGCATCAGGCTCGAATCGGTGCAGAACGCCGTCGACCAGGCCGAAGCAGCCGCAGCAGTCATCGCCGGCGGCAGCGACCCTTATGCGCCAAAGCCGTGGTTCTGGTCCGACCAGTATGACGTCAAGCTGCAGATCGCCGGCTTCAATCTCGGTTATGACGAGACGCTGCTGCGCCCCGGCACCCGCGAAGGCGCCCATTCAGTCTGGTACTTCAGGGAAGGCCAACTGATCGCCGTCGATGCGATCAACGACGCGAAAGCCTATGTGACCGGCAAAAAACTGCTGGAATCCGGGACCAACCCCGATAAATCGATTCTCGCCGACCCTTCTGCGGACCTCAAGAGCCTGCTCGGCTGAGCTCGGCTTGTTCATCGACGAGAACGAAGCGCGATCAAATTCCGCGGATTGCGGCAGGAAACGCAGAAGGTTTGCGTAACCAGCCGAATTGCAGCTCGCTGCATTTCTTCTGGTGAAAACTCAAAAAACCCTTGCATTCACAGACCGGTCGCCATAGTTAGGCCGCACCGGAGAGGTGGCCGAGTGGTCGAAGGCGCTCCCCTGCTAAGGGAGTATACGTCAAAAGCGTATCGTGGGTTCGAATCCCATCTTCTCCGCCATTCCGATTTCCTGAGCACGCGTCGATCGTTTTTCTGGCAGGGAATCATTTTCGCTTAGTCGGCTAGGCCGGGCGACAAAAAAATCTCTCTGCCTCGAGCGAGAGAATCGCCTGCGGGAATCACCTCCCGCGCTCAAGCCACCGGCAGGGGCGAAAGCGGATCGGTGCATGTCCGGTTACGCTTCCGGCAACCATGAATCCCCCGCAAGTGCCGCATTTTGTCAAAAAAGTGTCTCGAAAGTGTCGTTAGGCGCATGTCCAATTCTTTGTTGGGCCGACCTAAGCCTCCGCAAAATCAGGGTTTTCTTAACAAAGCATAAAGGAAACCGGGGCCGGCTGCCCGACTTGTGTCCTTTCAGCAACAGAATGTCGGGAAGGCTTCCTCAAATGCCCTATCTACACAAGTTGGTGATTGCGTGACGGCTTCCGTCTTGTATTTTCAACCTCGGAAGCAAGGGCGACTGATCGTCCACTTCTTGAAACACGGGGATGGGGCAGGGAACGCTGCTCAGCGAAAGATCCCAAACCCGATCGAAACTTTGAATTGGAGGTCATTTATGAACATCAAGAGCCTTCTTCTCGGCTCCGCTGCTGCTCTCGCAGTAGTTTCCGGTGCTCAGGCTGCTGACGCTATCGTTGCTGCCGAGCCGGAACCGGTTGAATATGTTCGCGTCTGCGACGCTTACGGCACCGGCTACTTCTACATCCCGGGCACCGAAACCTGCCTCAAGATCAACGGCTACATCCGTTTCCAGGTCAACGTTGGCGAAGACATCGGCGGCGATTCTGACTGGGATGCAACGACCCGCGGCCAGGTTCAGTTCACGGCCAAGAGCGACACCGAGTATGGTCCGCTGACCGGCGTCATCGTCATGCAGTTCAATGCTGACAACGCCACCGATCAGGCTGCCAAGCTCGACTCCGCTTACCTCGACATCGCGGGCTTCCGCGCTGGTCTCTTCTACAGCTGGTGGGACGATGGCCTCTCCGGCGAAACCGACGACATCGGCTCGCCGGTCACGCTGCACAACTCCATCCGTTATCAGTACGAAACCGACTCCTTCTACGCTGGCATCAGCGTCGACGAACTCGAAGACGGCTTCTACAAGACGGACGAAGAAGCCAACAACGTTGGTGTTGCAGTCGGTCTCGGCGGCAAGGCTGGTGCATTCAGCTACCAGATCACTGCAGGCTACGACGTCGACAATGAAGACGGTGCTGTCCGTGCAATGGGTACGGTTGACATCGGTCCTGGTACGCTCGGCCTCGCTGCCGTATACGCTACCGGCCCGAGCTCCTACTACACCAAGGCTGAATGGGCTATCGCTGCCGAATACGCTATCAAGGCAACCGACAAGCTTAAGATCACCCCTGGTGTCCAGTACTACAGCAACTACTACGTTGCTGGCGACGACTTCAGCGACAACGAAGCTTGGAAGGTCGGTCTGACGGTTGATTACCAGATCGTCGACAACTTCTACGCCAAGGCTTCGGTTCAGTACCTCGATCCGGAAGATGCTGACGACTCCACGACGGGCTACTTCCGCCTGCAGCGTTCGTTCTAATCTGATCTGACTTCGGTCAATCAGGAAAGCCCGGCTCTCGAGCCGGGCTTTTTGTATTTGGACGAATGGCCCATTGTGCCAGTTGACCAGTGTCGATCAGGTTTATCGGCAGGTGGCGAGAAAAGCTCGAAGTGCTGTCGGGATATTGCCGAGATGCGGGAGCGGGGCATGTCCTTGCCCTTCGGCAGCATGTCGGATCAAGCCCGGATGCCGCCGTGCCATTTCACCGGCGGTTTCCTGTGAAAGCAGCGACGTATTGTCACCGCGGATCAGCATCAGCGGCAACCGGCTCAGGCTTTCGAATTGCTCCCAGAGATCAGGCAGCGGCTGGCTGAAATCGATCGATTTGAGCGCCTCCGCGATCGCCGGGTCGAAATCGGCGACAGGCCTTCCATCGATATCGCGATAAAGGGCAAGCGCCATCTCGCCCCAGTCTTGCTCTGTAAGCGCGGTAAACGACGCGCCATGATTTTCCTTCAATATAACGGCCGCCTCGTTCCAATCCGCCGGCTTTCGACCGCTGTTGAGGTAATCGCGGATCCGCGCCAGCCCCACAGCCTCAAGCACAGGCCCGATGTCGTTGAGGATGACAGCCTCGAGAAGATCCGGCCGTGTCGCCGCGATCAGATGCAGGATCAGCCCGCCCCGCGACGTGCCGATGAAGATCGCCCGCTCGATGCCGAGTGCTGCGCAGGCGGCAATGACGTCGCCGGCTTCGATGGCGAGATTGTAGTTCGCCTTGTTCTCATCCCATGCCGAGTTTCCCCGCCCGCGCGAATCGAGTGCAACCACCCTGCGCGGCACTTTTGTGTCTCGGGAAAGAAGCAGTGCAAGCGGATGAAAATCCCGCGTATTGCGGGTCAGGCCGGGCAGACAGATCACCGGCATCCGTCCAGCGGTCGCCGCCCGGTCGGACAGGTAATCGCGGGCATGAAGCCTCAACCCATCAGAAGAAGTGAAAAATCGTTCCTGAAAACCGCCTTCATCCGTATCCGGCATCGCATCCCTCGAGACCTGTTTGATCCCGAAGATGTAGCTTGCTTTTCGAGCCCCGCCAAACGGCTTCAGGAGGCGCTGCGTCCGCCGATCAGGTCGCGCTCGATATCGGTGGACTGGCCGAGACGGGCTTTATAAACTTCGTAATTCTCCATCACCCGCTGCACGTAGTTGCGCGTTTCGGGGAAGGGGATGCGTTCGATCCAGTCGACGATCTCGTCGATCGGCCTGCCGCGCGGATCGCCGTAACGGCCGATCCACTCCGGCACCCGCTTCGGCCCGGCATTATAGGCGATGAAGGTGAGGATATAGGAGCCGCCGAAGGCATCAATCTGCTCACCGAGATAATGCGCGCCGAGTGTCGCGTTATAGCCGGCATCGGCCGTCAGCTTGTCCTTGGAAAAGGCGATGTTGTGGCGCTTGGCCACCGCCTGGGCTGTCCCCGGCAGAAGCTGCAGCAGGCCGCGCGCGTTCGCCGCCGAAACGGCGGCCGGGTTGAAGGCGCTTTCCTGCCGGGCGATGGCATAGGCGAGTGCCTTGCCGGAACCTGTTATATTGGCGTTCGCCGGGATCACGCCGACCGGAAAGGCAAGCGCTGCGACATCGATGCCGCGCCCATAGGCGATCTTGCCGATCTGCAGCGAGAGATGATGATCGCCGGATTGCTCGGCCCGTGCTGCAAGGACGGCCAATTCGCCGGGGCTTTGCAGTTGGTCGGCGAGCGCGAGATAGAGAATGGCGGCTCGCCATCCATGGCCGGCGGCCTCCAGTCGGGCGATCGCCTGCACGGCTTCGCGTGCCTGGAAGCGCTGCCGGTCGGCCGTGCTCGGTGCGGGATAGGTGACATCAAGCGTCTTTCGCCCCAGCCTTTCGGCCGCGAGCTGGCCATAGAAGGTGCCGGGAAAATTCGCCGCCTTCGCATAGAATTCGCTGGATTTGCCGGGGCCTCCGGCCTCCGCTGCTCGTCCCAGCCAATACCAGGCGCGTGAAACCGAGATCGGCCCGTTTGATGTCTGGAGGATCTTGCGGAAGTGTCTTTCCGCCGTTTCCGGGTCCTGCAGGCCGCGAAGTGCGTACCATCCGGCATGGAATTCAGCCTCGACGATATCCGTCGGGCTCGTTGCGGCGTAGTTTGCGACGATGCGATAGGCAGGCTTGAATTGTCCCTGGTCGACGAGGCCACGGCTGACGATGCGCTGCTCGTTCCACCATTCGCCGGAATTGACGAGTTCGCTGCGCTCGGGCGGCATCTGCTCCAGAAGCGCTGCCGCCTCGGTATATTTGTCCTGCCTGCGCAGATACTCGATCCGCGCAAACAGCAGGCCGGCATCGCCCCGCCATTTTGCATCGACGGCGTTGAGCAGCGCGCCGGCATTGCCGGCTTTGGCGTCAACGGCAGCCCAGGCCGTATAGAGCGACTGGGCCTGGCCCATGTCGCCGAAGCGCTTGGCCTGCGCCACCCGGCCGCGATACATCAGATAGTCCATCCGCGCCTTGTGGTCGGCAGGCGTCAACAGCGCGGAAAACTCGATGAGGATCTTGTCCTCGGTCGCCTTGTCGAGAGCCTCCTCGCGCCAGACCTTGCGGATATATTTTGCCGCCTGCGCCTGCTTGCCTGACGCAACCAGCGCCCGGCCGAGAATGACGGCGCCCTGCATCGTCTCAGGCGCGGTATCGCCGAAGGCGGCGAGCACGGCGGGAGGGGCGGGATTTTCGTCATAGATCGCGCGTTCGGAATAGGAACGCAGCCGCGAAAGACCCGGCCAGCCCTTGAGTTCCTGTGCGGCGCTGGCGATTTCATAGGAGGGAACGCCCTTCAATCCGGAAACGGCGATCGCCCAGGTGAGGATATGGCGGTCGAGCGTCTCGTCGCGCATGCGGTCGCGGATCGAAAGCGCCAGCTGCGGGTCTTTGTCGGAAAGCGCATCGAGGCCGGCTTTCAGGTCGCCATTGACAGGCGCGATGGCCGGATTCCGCGGAATGGCGCCCGTTGTAATCGATTCCGGTATGGCTGTCTCGGGAATGAAGCCAAGCGGCTTGACGGCAGGCATGGAAGCGCTCTCGCCGGGAAGCGGCGACGCAACACTGCTCCACGCGGCGGCAATGAAGCCGAAGGCGGACAGAATCAGGACAGCTTTCTTCATCCGGGATCTCGCAACGAAAACACGCCCTGCCATTTGGCTAGAGGCATCTTAACGAAACCTTACCGTACCAGGTAAAATTCATTCACATCTGCTATCGGAATTTGCCCTAAACCGAACTCTGCGCGCTTGTCGCGATGATTTCGGCGCTCTATGGTGCGCAACTCTTATTCATGGAATGCGGCCGAAGCAAGGATTTGGTCGTGAGGAGCTTTGCATGTTCAATGGGTCCATTCCCGCCCTCGTCACCCCCTTCACGGATGCCGGACTGATCGACGAAGACAGCTTCGCCGCTCATGTCGACTGGCAGATCAAGGAAGGCAGCGGTGGTCTCGTTCCGGTCGGCACGACAGGCGAATCCCCGACGCTGTCGCATGCCGAGCACAAACGGGTGGTCGAACTGTGCATCGAAGTTGCCGCAAAACGCGTTCCCGTCATGGCCGGCGCCGGCTCGAACAATACACGTGAGGCGATCGAGCTTGCCCAGCATGCCGAAAAGGTCGGTGCGAACGCCGTTCTGGTCGTCACGCCCTATTACAACAAGCCGACGCAGAAGGGTTTGATCGCCCATTTTTCGGCGATCGCCGAGGCCGTCGATCTGCCGATCTATATCTACAATATCCCCGGCCGCTCGGTGGTCGACATGACGCCGGAAACGATGGGTGCGCTCGCCAAGGCGCACAAAAATATCGTCGGCGTCAAGGATGCGACGGGCAAGATCGAGCGCGTCTCCGAGCAGCGCATCACCTGCGGCGCGGATTTCAGACAATTATCCGGCGAGGATGCGACGGCGCTCGGCTTCAACGCCCATGGCGGTGTCGGCTGTATTTCGGTAACGGCCAATGTCGCCCCGCGCCTTTGCGCCGACTTCCAGGCGGCAACGCTGGCAGGCGACTATGCCCGCGCCCTGGAATATCAGGATCGGCTGATGCCGCTCCACAAGGCGATCTTCCTTGAGCCGGGTCTTTGCGGCGCCAAATACGGGCTCTCCAAACTTGGCCGGATGAGCCGCAACGTTCGTTCGCCCCTGCTTTCGACGCTGGAGCCGGCAACGGAATCGGCGATTGACGCCGCGATGCGCCATGCAGGCCTGTTGAACTGACGAGACCGGCCGTCTTCACAAGACGGGGTCTCTCCCTTACATAGAGGGCAAGGAATGAGGGCGCGGCTTTTCGCGCTCTAAAAAAGCAATTGGAATATCGTCATGGCCCCCAAAGGCAGCCAGCGCGTGGTGAACAAGATCGTGGCCGAAAACCGCAAGGCCCGCTTCAACTACGAGATCATCGATACTTACGAGGCGGGCATCGTGCTGATGGGCACGGAGGTCAAGTCGCTGCGCGAAGGCAAGGCCAATATCGCCGAATCCTACGCCTCGGATGAGGGCGGCGAGATCTGGCTGATTAATTCCTACCTGCCGGAATATCTGCAGGCCAACCGCTTCAACCACGAGCCGCGCCGGCGCCGCAAGCTGCTGCTGTCGGGCCGTGAAATCCATCGCCTGCGCTCTGCGATCAACCGCGAAGGCATGACGCTGATCCCGCTGAAGATCTATTTCAACGATCGCGGTCGGGCGAAGATGGAACTGGCGCTCGCCAAGGGTAAGAAATTGCACGACAAGCGCGAATCCGAGAAGGAGCGCGATTGGAACAGGCAGAAGAGCCGCCTGCTGAAGGCTCATGGCTGACCGCGTTGCCGTGGTTTATGATCACGTCCTGATCGTCGCGGCCAATCCGGTTCGGGATGATGGCGAGATCAATCCTCGAGATCGCTGACCGGGGCGACTTCGACCGGGCGTGGCGCCCGCTCGGAGGGGTCGCGACCGATTTCAGCCTTCAGAGATAAGAGATCGATGAAATGATCGGCCTGACGGCGCAGGTCGTCGGCAATCATCGGCGGCTGGGTCGCCATGGTCGAGATCACCGAGACCTTGCGGCCTCTGCGCTGCAACGCCTCGACCAGGTTCGTGAAATCACCGTCGCCCGAGAAGATGACGAGATGATCGACCGTTTCGGACTGTTCCATGGCGTCGATCGCAAGCTCGATGTCCATGTTGCCCTTGATCTTTCGGCGGCCCATGGAATCCGTGAATTCCTTGGCGGGCTTGGTGACGACTTTGTAGCCGTTGTAGTCGAGCCAGTCGATCAGCGGCCGGATCGATGAATATTCCTGATCTTCGATCAGAGCGGTATAATAATACGCGCGCAGCAAATATCCGCGTTTCTGGAACGCTTTCAAGAGCTTGCGGTAATCGATGTCAAAGCCGAGGCTCTTGGATGCAGCGTAGAGATTGGCGCCGTCAATGAAGAGTGCAATTTTTTCGCGTGGGTCAAACATCGCTTACCAATCCAATGAGAGCAATCGAAATCCGCATGGGACAAACTTAAATAAAAACAATAGCTTGTGTTTCGATTTCGATCCGGTCCTTACTTTATGAATTATTCATATATGAAAGATTTAGGGCACGATTCGACATATTCCAAGCAACCTTCGGTGGAATTATGACATTCTCCATGGGAATGTAGCTCAGCCGCGGATAAAGACGAGGGGAGCCGGAATGAAAAACTTGTATTTGCCCGGTTTTAATTGTATCGGGCGTGTTAATCCCGAAATGACGACCGTAAAGGACAGGCAATGGCCCGTGTCACAGTTGAAGATTGCATCGACAAGGTGGAGAACCGCTTCGAGCTGGTTCTGCTCGCCAGCCACCGCGCCCGGCTGATTTCCCAGGGTGCCTCGATCACCATCGATCGCGACAACGACAAGAACCCTGTGGTGGCCCTGCGCGAAATTGCCGATGAGACGCTTTCGCCGGATGACCTCAAGGAAGATCTGATCCATTCGCTGCAGAAGCATGTCGAAGTCGACGAGCCCGAACCCGATCCGGCAAGCATGATCGCCGCCGGCGGTGTCGCCGCAGCCGACAGCGAAGAGCAGGACGACGTGCCGGAGACGATCACTTTCGACCAGATGTCGGAAGAAGAGCTGCTCGCCGGCATCGAAGGCCTGGTGCCGCCGGAAAAGAGCGACGACTACTAAGCGCGTCTGCCGGATCCTCTGTCGCATCGCATCAATGCGATCGCCCGGTTGCGCTGATGCGATCCGGAAAAAGCTGCATGCGATGCAAAAGAGCGACGATTACCAATCGTCAATCTTGCACCTTTATTGCTTAGGCATATTATTGCCCATGTGTGCGCCAATCGTTGATTGGCGCGCTTTTATTTTTATCGGAGTGGCTTTGGAATGATGCGGCAGTACGAGCTCGTGGAGCGGGTTCAGCAATACAAGCCCGATGCCAATGAAGCACTGCTGAACAAGGCCTATGTTTATGCCATGCAGAAACATGGCCAGCAAAAGCGCGCGAGCGGCGATCCCTATATTTCCCATCCGCTCGAGGTCGCCGCCATCCTCACCGACATGCACCTCGATGAATCGACGATCGCGGTCGCTCTGCTGCACGATACCATCGAGGACACGACGGCGACGCGCGCCGAAATCGATGAACTCTTCGGCGAGGATATCGGCCGCCTGGTCGAGGGTCTGACCAAGATCAAGAAGCTCGATCTCGTCACCAAAAAGGCCAAGCAGGCGGAAAACCTGCGCAAGCTGCTGCTCGCCATTTCCGACGATGTGCGCGTGCTGCTCGTCAAGCTTGCCGACCGCCTGCACAATATGCGCACCCTCGATCACATGTCGGCCGACAAGCGTGCCCGCATCTCCGAGGAGACGATGGAAATCTATGCGCCGCTCGCTGGCCGCATGGGCATGCAGGACATGCGCGAGGAACTCGAAGAGCTCTCCTTCCGGCATATGAACCCGGAAGCCTACGAGACCGTCACCAAAAGGCTGGAAGAGCTTTCGAAGCGCAACGAGGGCATCGTCAAGAAGATCGAGGCCGAGCTGCGCGACCTTTTGGTCGCAAGCGGCCTGACGAGCGCCTACGTCAAGGGCCGGCAGAAGAAGCCCTATTCGGTCTTCCGCAAGATGCAGTCGAAGTCGCTTTCCTTCGAGCAGCTTTCCGATGTCTACGGCTTCCGCCTGATCGTCGAGGATATCCCTTCCTGTTATCGGGCGCTCGGCATCGTCCACACGCGCTGGCGCGTCGTGCCCGGCCGCTTCAAGGACTATATCTCGACGCCGAAGCAGAACGATTACCGTTCGCTGCACACCACCATCGTCGGTCCTTCCAGCCAGCGCATCGAACTGCAGATCCGCACCAAGCGCATGCACGAAATCGCCGAATTCGGCATCGCCGCCCACACGCTCTATAAGGACGGCGCCACCAATGCCGATGGCGACATCCTTTCTCGCGAATCCAATGCCTATTCCTGGCTGCGCCATACGATCGAGGCGCTGGCCGAGGGCGACAGCCCGGAAGAATTCCTCGAGCACACCAAGCTCGAGCTGTTCCAGGACCAGGTCTTCTGCTTCACGCCGAAGGGCAAGCTGATTGCCTTGCCGCGTGGCGCCACCCCGATCGATTTCGCCTATGCGGTGCACACCAATATCGGCGATACCACGGTGGGCGCCAAGATCAACGGCCGCATCATGCCGCTGGTGACGCGGCTTGCGAATGGCGACGAGGTCGAGATCATCCGCTCCGGCGTGCAGGTTCCGCCGGCCGCCTGGGAGGAGATCGTCGTGACCGGCAAGGCGCGCGCCGCCATCCGTCGCGCCACCCGCATGGCGATCCGCAAGCAATATGCCGGCCTCGGCCACCGCATTCTCGAGCGCACCTTCAACAGGGCCGGCAAGATTTTCTCGCGCGAGGCGATGAAGCCGGCGCTGCACCGTCTCGGCCAGAAGGATGTCGAGGATGCGATCGCCGCTGTCGGCCGCGGCGAAATGTCTTCGCTCGACGTGCTGCGCGCCGTCTATCCTGATCATCAGGACGAGCGCGTCACCGTGAAGCCCTCCGGCGATGACGGCTGGTTCAACGTCCGCAGCGCCGCCGGCATGATCTTCAAGATCCCCGGCAAGACCAAGGCAGGGCACGACGGCGGCCATTCGGAAATCGACGCCGATGCCGATATCGGGCCGATCCGCGGCCTGTCCGGCAATGTCGACGTCAAGTTCGCGCCGACCGGTGCCGTGCCCGGCGATCGCATCGTCGGCATCATGGACCAGGGCAAGGGCATCACCATCTATCCGATCCAGTCGCCGAGCCTGCAGCGCTTCGACGATCAGCCCGACCGCTGGATCGACGTCCGCTGGGATCTCGACGAAGCCAATAAGTCGCGTTTCATGGCGCGCATCATGGTGAATGGGCTGAATGAACCCGGCACGCTTGCCAAGGTCGCCCAGACGGTGGCAGGCATCGACGTCAATATCCGCTTGCTGAACACGGTGCGGGTGGCGGCCGATTTCACCGAAATGATGCTCGAGGTCGAGGTCTGGGACCTGCGTCAGCTCAACCAGCTGCTCGCCCAGATGAAGGAACTGGATTGCATCGCCACGGTCCGGCGGCTCTACGAGTAAGTTTTTATTAAGCCCTCAGGGATTTGAGCGAAAAATTGCACATTTTATGGTCGTTTTAGGATCGGAATGGCGCATCAAAAAGGCGAGTAATGCAGTGAGTGCATGGCTGTCTCCATGTTGCGGTGGTGGTAATTAACCTCTGCTGGGCCTATCTTCTGGTCATCGAAACGTAAACAGAAGATGAGACAACGTAATGTTTGACCCTATTAAGAAATTCGCTCGTGCCTTTCGCGCTCCGACCACGCAGGAACGTGAAATGGCATATTTGGATGGCTCGTTCGACCGTATCGACCTCGAGTTTCGTCAGCGCCAGGTCGATCGCGGTCTGTTCCGTAATCGCTGATACCAAACTTATACTTGAGACGAGTGAGGGACGTTATGCATAACGGACGCCCCTCGGCATGAAGAAGCTCCTCTTCACAGAGAGAAATGAGGGGCGGATTTTCGAGCGGTATCATTTGCCGCTCTTGTCATGGTGGTGTGCACTGCACTAAATACCGGCCATGTTGTTTCGCCGTCGCAAACCTGCGGGATTCAAGGAAAAGATGCGGGAGCTTTTATGGCCTCGCAAGGGTTTCCTTCGCCCGATCCGTTACCTGACAATGCGCGTCCTGCGCCTGAGCGCTTCGCCGCATGCGGTTGCCGCCGGCGTCGCTGCGGGTGTCTTCGTCTCGTGGACGCCTTTCATCGGCGTGCATTTCGTCATGGCTTTCGTCATCACCTATTTCCTCTCCGGTAGCATGGTGGCCGCCGCCCTCGGCTGCGCCGCCTTCGGCAATCCGCTGACCTATCCCTTTATCTGGGGGATCACCTGGGAGATCGGACATTTGCTGTTGAGCCGCAAGGATCAACTGGCCGGTCAGACGGTGGATCTCGCCGCCCTTTTCCACAAGCTGAACTTCACTGAGCTATGGAGGCCGGTGCTGGAGCCGATGCTGGTCGGCGCCATCCCGCCGGCGATCGTCACTTCCGTTGCGCTCTATGCGCTGACGTTCTACACCGCCAGGGGTTTTCAGACGCGCCGGCATATACGGTTGATGGAGCGGGCGCGCCTGCGCCTTGCCGTTCCAGCCGGCAACATGCCGAGCGTATGAACCCGATCAAGAATTCTTAAGCGACGGAAGGCTCCGGCATGATCATCGGCATTGGCAGCGATCTGATCGACATTCGCCGTGTCGAGAAATCCATCGAGCGCTTCGGCGAGCGTTTCACCCATCGTTGCTTCACCGAGATCGAGCGCGCCCGTTCCGACAAGCGGGCAAACCGTGCCGCATCCTATGCCAAGCGTTTTGCCGCCAAGGAGGCCTGTTCCAAGGCGCTCGGCACCGGCATAGCGCAGGGCGTCTTCTGGAAGGACATGGGCGTCGTCAACCTGCCGAGCGGCAAGCCGACCATGCTTTTATCGGGCGGCGCCGCGCTGATCCTCGAATCACTGCTGCCCGTGGGCCACAGGCCCGCCATTCATTTGACAATAACGGATGATTATCCCTTGGCGCAGGCCTTCGTCATTATCGAGGCGTTGCCCGAGAGCCTCTGATCGTGACCTCGGGAGCGTTGATCGCGACCTCGGGCGCTGTTGATCGCGACCTCTCGTCGCTTTTGATGTTGTCGCCATTGCCGCAACCGGTCGAAGCCGCTAGAGAGAACGACAGAAAGAATTGCGCCGCCGCGGCGTCTTGAAGGAATAAGACTGCGTGTCCGAAAAAGTCGAAGCCAAGCCGAACGCCCTCTGGGAAAATATCAAAGTCATCATCCAGGCGCTGATTCTGGCGATGGTGATCCGAACGGTGCTGTTCCAGCCCTTTACCATTCCGTCCGGTTCGATGATGCCGACGCTGCTGGTCGGCGACTACATCTTCGTCAACAAGTTCGCTTACGGCTATTCGAAATATTCGCTGCCCTTCTCGCCAGATGTTTTCAGCGGCCGCCTGTTCGGCGCCGATCCGAAGCGTGGCGACATCGTCGTCTTCCGTTTCCCGCCGAACCCCGAAATCGACTATATCAAGCGCTGCATCGGCCTGCCCGGCGACCGTATCCAGGTTACCGACGGCGTGCTCTACGTCAACGGCAAGCCGGTTCCGAAGGTGGCGGACGGTGCGTTCACTTCGGATTACAAGCTCGACCCGGGCGAGGACGTGCCGGTGTTCCGCGAAACGCTCGACGACGGCAAGTCCTACGACACGCTCGATCAGTCGCCGGTGTCGCGTGGCGATAACACCCGCGAATTCATCGTGCCGGAAGGCCATTATTTCATGATGGGCGACAACCGCGACAACTCGCTCGACAGCCGCTTCGACGTCGGCTTCGTGCCTGCCGAAAATCTTGTCGGCCGTGCCAGCGTCATCTTCTTCTCGCTCGGCAACGACACCTCCTTCCGCGAAATCTGGAAGTGGCCGACGAACATGCGTTGGGACCGCCTCTTCAAGGTTGTTGAATGAGTAAGGCGCAGACGCTTTCTGCGGCGGACCGCGCAAAGCTTGAAGCCCTGATCGGTCATGACTTCGCTGAAAAGGAACGCCTGGATCGCGCGCTGACCCATGCCAGCGCCCGCACCGAAAAGGGCGGCAATTACGAACGGCTGGAATTCCTCGGCGACAGGGTCCTTGGGCTCTGCATCGCCGAGCTTCTGTTCCGCACCTTCGGCACAGCAGGAGAAGGCGAGCTCTCGGTTCGCCTCAACCAGCTCGTCAGCGCCGAAACCTGTGCCGCGGTCGCCGATGAACTCAATCTTCATCTCTATATCCGCACCGGCGCCGATGTGAAGAAACTGACCGGCAAGCGGATGATGAACGTGCGCGCCGACGTCGTCGAAAGCCTGATCGCCGCGATCTATCTCGACGGCGGCCTCGAAGTTGCCCGCCGGTTCATTCTGCGTTACTGGCAGGGCAGGGCGGTGCGGGCCGATGGCGCCAAGCGCGACGCCAAGACCGAGCTGCAGGAGTGGTCGCATGCGAAATTCGGCGTCACGCCGATCTACCGGGTTGATGAACGCAGCGGACCGGATCATGATCCACGCTTCAAGGTGACGGTGGAAGTTGCTGGCATTAAGCCCGAAACCGGCGTAGAGCGGTCGAAGCGTGCCGCTGAACAGGTCGCGGCAACGAAGATGCTTGAGCGCGAAGGCATTTGGCAGCAATCGCCTGCCGGAAACTGACGGGACAATGACACAAGAAGAAGAGATCGCGGCCGAAGCTGCCGCAGAAACCAATGGTCCGACGCATTCGGGCTTTGTCGCGCTTATCGGGCCGACCAATGCCGGCAAGTCGACGCTGGTGAACCGCCTCGTCGGCGCCAAGGTCTCGATCGTCAGCCATAAGGTGCAGACGACGCGGGCCATCGTCCGCGGCATCGCGATCCATGACAATGCCCAGATCGTCTTCATGGATACGCCTGGTATCTTCAAGCCGCGCCGCCGGCTTGACCGCGCGATGGTGACCTCGGCCTGGGGCGGTGCGAGGGATGCCGATCTGATCGTGCTGCTGATCGACAGCGAGCGCGGCCTGCGCGGCGATGCGGAAGCCATCCTCGAAGGCCTCAAGGAAGTCCGGCAGCCGAAGATCCTGCTGCTCAACAAGATCGACCGCGTCAACCGCGAGGATCTGCTGGCACTGGCCGCTGCCGCCAACGAGAAGATCGCTTTCGAGCGCACCTTCATGATCTCCGCCGAAAACGGCTCCGGCTGCGACGACCTCATGGACTATCTGGCGAAAACGCTGCCGGAGGGGCCGTGGTACTATCCGGAAGACCAGATCTCCGATCTGCCGATGCGCCAGCTCGCCGCCGAGATTACCCGCGAGAAGCTGTTTCTGCGCCTGCACCAGGAGCTTCCCTATGCCTCGCATGTCGAAACGGAGACGTGGGAAGAGCGCAAGGACGGCTCGGTGCGGATCGAGCAGGTGATCTATCTCGAGCGTGACAGCCAGAAGAAGATCGCGCTCGGCAAGGGTGGTGAAACCATCAAGGCGATCTCGACTGCATCGCGCAAGGAATTGTCGCAGATCCTCGAACAGCCGGTCCATCTCTTCCTGTTCGTCAAGGTTCGCGAAAATTGGGGTGATGATCCCGAGCGGTTCCGCGAAATGGGTCTCGATTTCCCGAAATAAGCATGGCAAGGATTTCGCCGGGTTGGCGCCAGCCCTTTGTTTCCGCATAAAAAATCCGCCTCGCTCATGGAACAAATCCATGCTTTGCGCATTCCTTGATGAACGGCGCGCCAATGTTGGCGCGCCGATTTTGCGACGGCGGGGGCAAGTATGGCGACGTCGAGACCCATCAATTCTTTCAAGACCCCTTGCGAGCAATGTCCTTTGCGGCCCCTGCCGCATTTCAGGGAATTCAGCCGTGACGAGCTGGAATTCGTTTCGAGCTTCAAGAGGGGTGAGCTTGCCGTCGATGCCGGCTCCACCATCCTCGTCGAGGGCGCACATAGCGCTCACCTCTTCACGGTGCTTGCCGGCTGGGGCTTCCGCTACAAGATGCTGGAGGACGGGCGCCGCCAAATTCTGAACTATATCATGCCGGGCGACCTGGTCGGTCTGCAGGGAACGATTGCCGGTGAAATGCAGCATTCCGTCGAAGCGCTTTCGCCCGTGTCCCTTTGTGTCTTCGAGCGTGACAGGCTGATGACGCTCTACAACAAGCACGCCTCGCTCGCCTTCGACATCACCTGGATCGCCGCGCGCGAGGAGCGCATCCTGGATGAGCATCTCCTGAGCATCGGCCGCCGCACGGCGCTGGAAAGAGCAGCCTACCTGATCGCTTTCCTGTTCGAGCGCGGCCGGAAGCTCAATATCTTCAACGGCCGCAAATTCATCCCCATCACCCAGCAGCACATTGCCGACACGCTCGGCCTTTCCATCGTTCATACCAACAAGACCTTGAAAAAGCTCAGCGAACGTGGGTTGATCCGCTGGCAGGAGCGCGGCTGCGAGGTGCTGAACGGCGAGGAGTTGATGGCGATCGCCGGCTGGGAAGGGCTCGGAGAGGGCAAACGCCCCTTCATCTAAAGCGCGTTGCGATCTTTCAGATTCGCGCCTCGCGCTTTAGGTCTTTGTTTTGCGCATGCCGCTGTCGCAAAACCGCTGCACACTTTTGCGCGACATGCCTGGCCAAGCAGCTTGGTTATGTCTTTTTTAAATGCAGATTAGCAGCAGGCAAAATAAGCTCGGCCGTCGTCTTTCCTCCGATTTTGATTCTTATCGACCGGGCAGAAAAATGGTTTATTCAGAAAAGGTGGCGGAATTCACCGATAGCGTGCCATGCGGGGCACCGGAGGGCAATGATGTTGGCGAAACGGCCGGGGCGCTGCGACAGGCGCCCGACGAGGGGCATCGAATCATGAGCGCAATCCGTGTTCTGGTTCTTGAAGACAGTTTGATCATCGCGATGGAGGCGGAGGATATTCTGCGCCTGGCCGGCGTCGAGAGCATCGATATCGTCGGCAGTTTGGAACAGGCGAGGGCTGCCATCGCTGCGGAGAAATATGATTTCGCCCTTCTTGACGTCAATCTCGGCGAGGGCATGAGTTTCGGATTTGCCCGCCATCTTCTCGATATCGGCATCCCTTTCGGCTTCGTCAGCGGCTATTCCGATACCGGCGATTTCCCGCCTGACCTGCAGCACATACCGCTTCTGGTGAAGCCGTTCGACGAAACGGCGATGCGGGAATTCCTGCAGAGGCTTTTCCCGGCTGTCGCCTGAAGCGGTCCATGACGGAAGCCAGGCCTTGCATTGCAGCGCGTCTTTTCAGACGCGCAAAGGACGCTGTAACGCGTTGAATTATGCAGTAGGATGGATTCGTCAGCCGTAAGGACTTCTTTCGATGCAGTGGCAGGACCATGCGATCATTCTGGGCGTCAAACGCCACGGGGAGACGAGCGTCATCGTCGAGGTGATGACGCGTGATCGTGGCCGCCATCTCGGCCTGGTGCGCTCCGGACGCTCGCGCGCCATGCAGCCGGTGCTGCAGGCGGGCAATGCCGTGGAAGTCATCTGGCGTGCCCGGCTTGACGAGCATCTGGGCGAATTTCGCGTTGAGCCGGTGACGCTGCGCGCTGCCCGGCTGATGGAAACGGCGACCGCCGTCTACGGTGTCCAGGCGATGGGTGCGCTGCTGCGGCTGCTGCCGGAGCGTGATCCGCATCCGCACCTCTTCGATGCGCTTGAGGTCATCCTCGATCACCTGCATAACCCGGCCGATGCTGGCGAACTCTTCGTGCGTTTCGAGCTTGCGGTGCTGAATGATCTCGGCTTCGGCCTCGATCTTGCCGAATGCGCCGCGACGGGCGCCCGTTCCGATCTCGTCTATGTCTCGCCGAAATCCGGCCGCGCCGTCAGCCGCGCTGCTGGTGCGCCCTGGGCGGACAAGATGCTGCTCCTGCCGCCGTTCCTCCGCATCGAAGGCAATCATGCGGCCGACTTCGAAAGTCTCTCAGCCGCATTCCGTCTGACAGGGTTCTTTCTGCATCGCCATGTCTACGAGCCGCGCGGGATCGAAGCCGTAGCAGCCCGCGACGGCTTCGTTCAGGCGGCACTCAAGGCGCTTAATCCAACCCCACGGACGCTTTCTGGTCCGAACGGTGTTTCCGCCTGACCTCCGTTTTTTACCGGTGCAAAACATCCTCCGGATTTGGCGGTTTACCCGCTCATGAGCGCCTCCTATGTCTTCACAGGACTGCCAATCAAGGAGGATCTCATGCTGACCAAGCCCGCATCATCGACAACGATCACGCTCTGGAATGGCCGCGAAATACCGCGTCTCGGCATGGGATGCTGGGCGATCGGCGGTCCCTTCTTCGCCGGCGACACGCCGCTAGGCTGGGGTGATGTCGACGACGATGAATCCGTGGAAGCGATCCACCGCGCCATCGAACTCGGCATCCGCTTCTTCGACACGGCCTCGAACTACGGCGCTGGCCACTCGGAGGAAGTGCTCGGTCGGGCGATCGGCAATCGCGACGATATCGTCATCGCCACCAAGTTCGGCTTCGCCACCGATCCGGAAACCAAGCAGGCAACCGGCGCCTTCGCCGATGAGGCCTTCATCCGCCGTTCGGTCGAGACCTCGCTGCGCCGCCTCGAGCGCGATCGTCTCGATCTCCTGCAGTTCCACCTCAATGATTTTCCGCTGGAACAGTCGGATGCCGTCTTCGATACGCTGGAGGCGCTGCGCGCCGAAGGCAAGATCGATGCGTTCGGCTGGAGCACCGATTTTCCCGATCGTGCCGCCCGTCATACCAGCCGCCAGGGGTACGTCTCGATCCAGCATACGATGAATGTTTTCGAACCGGTGCCGGAGATGATCTCGGTGATCGAGGGGAAAGGCCTGATGTCAATCAATCGCGGTCCGCTGGCGATGGGGCTGCTGACCGGCAAGTTCACCGCCGACAAGGCAGTGGGCGCCAAGGATGTCCGTGGGGCGGCCCTCGACTGGATGGTCTATTTCAAGGACGGGCGTATTGCCCCGGAATTCGCCGCACGGCTCGATGCCGTCCGCGATCTCCTGACATCAGGCGGCCGCACGCTGACGCAGGGCGCGCTTGCCTGGCTCTGGGCACGCTCGCCGCGCACCCTTCCCATTCCGGGCTTCCGCACTGTTGCCCAGGTGGAGGAAAATGCCGGCGCGTTGGAAAAAGGACCGTTGCCGGCCGATATCATGGCGGGCATCGATGCCGCGCTCGATCGCGTGTGATGCTCTAACTCTTTGTTTTCACGCAATTCCGGACGGAAAACCGCTTCGCACTCTTCCCGGAATTGCTCTATGCTGCGGCGCGGCGCTTAAGCGCCCAGCCTTCCGGCCTCTCTTCAACGATGCGGACGGTGTCACCGATTGTGATCCTGCCGCTGCCGCGCGGCGTGACGTTCCAGCCGAAGAGCGGGCCCGGCACGCGCCGGTCGGCCGACATGCGGATGCGGCCCATGGCCGGCATCGGGTTTGGTCCCTCGCGGGACCCGGTCAACTGGTCCTGAGTCGTCATGATGCAGCGGGAGCAGGGCTTGACGAGATCGAAGCGGATGCCGGCGATCTCGATCGCCGCCCAGCGGTCCTCCGGCCAGGCCTCGTCGGTATCGACGACGATGTTCGGACGAAAGCGTTCCATGCCGACACTGCCTTCGCCATGGGCGGCGAGATCGGCATTTAACGCTTTCAGCGAGCCGGTCGTCGTTACCAGGATCTGATAGCCGTCGGTAAAGGTGACGGGCGTGGCTTCACCGGCCCATTCGGCATTCGCCGTCCGCCGTGCCTGCCCGTCGAAGAAGACGAGGCGCACCTCGCGGCCAAGCCATTCGGAAAGCTGCCGGTTGCTCTCCGGATCGGCGACGGCGGCGCTGACGACAGATTTCCATACAGTCACATCCATGCGGGTTTCAGGCCGAGGCGGCGCTACCGATATGTCCGTTTTCCCCTGCATCAGCAGCCGAAAGGCGCTCGCTTCCGGTCGCACTTCGATGCGCGCGAGGTCGGGCAGCTCGCGCTGGGTGATGAAGTGCCCTTGCGCATCGGTGATCATCGCCCGCCGGTCGCCGGGAAGCCCATAGGCGTCGATGTCGGCGGCCGGCAGCGCAATGCCGCGGGCGCTCTTGAGCGGGTAGATGAAGAGGTCGCTGACACGCATGTTGTGCTCCTAGATTTCATCCATGAAGGCCGAGAGGAATTCGCGCAGGCTTTTATCGCGCGCGGCCGCCAGCCTGCGGCCGGTCTCGGTCTGGAATCCTTCCGCCAGTTTGAACAGCTTCGTCTGGAAATGGTCAATGGCATAACGCTTGTCATCGAACGGGCGGTCCGCTGCCGCCGGGTCGAACGGATCGTAGAGCCTGGATCCCAGTCGCCCGGCGATATAGAAGCAGCGTGCGACGCCGACCATGCCGATCGCGTCCAGCCGGTCGGCATCCTGCAGGATCTTCGCCTCCAGCGTCTGCGGCGTCACCCCGGCCGAGAAACTGTGCGCGGTGATTGCGTGGGCTGCGTCTTCGATATCGGCCTCGCTCCAGCCGAGTTCCGCCAGGATCGCCGATGCCTTCTCCGCCGCCAAAGCCGATGCTTTTGCCCGCAGCGGCGAATTCTTCTCGACGGCGACGCAGTCGTGCAGCAGCACGGAAGCGGCAAGAACTCGCCCGTCGCCGCCTTCTTCCGCATGGATGCGCATGGCATTCCTGAAGACGCGCAGAATATGGGCAAGATCGTGCGAGCCGTCGTCGCCGTCGGCCGCATGCGCAATCAGCGCCGCGGCAAGCGTTTCGTGTGGGGAGAAGGCTTCAGCCGCGAACATAGCGCCACCTGTCATGAGGAAGATCGTTTTCCGCCGATAGGCATCGGCGCGGAATGGAATGCGGGCGGTAAAAGGATGCGACAACGAAGATCTCAGGAATCGCAGCCGATTTTGTAGCGGCTTGCCGTGCGAGTCGCAATCGAGAGGGATCTCAGTGCTTGGCTTCAGGAAGATGCGTCACGCCGCCGTTCGGCGGCAGGGAGAGAAGATGGGGCACGTCACGCGCCGGTCGCGGCGGACTGATGTGATAGCCTTGGATCTCGTCGCACTCCTCGCATTCGAGCAGCGCCAGCTGCGCGGCCGTTTCGACGCCCTCGACGGTGACGCGCATGCCGAGCGCATCGCCGAGCAGGATGATCGCGTGCATGATCGCATGCGCTTCCTTGTTGTCGACGATGTCGTTGACGAAGGACTTGTCGATCTTGATCTTGTCGAAGGGGAAGCTCGAGAGATAGCTCAGTGAGGAATAGCCGGTTCCGAAATCGTCCATCGAGATGCGGATGCCGCGCTCCTTCAGCGCATGCAGGATCGGCAGCACGTCGCTTAGATTTTCCATCAGCACGCTCTCGGTGATTTCGAGTTCAAGCCGCGACGGCAACAGCGCCGCGGCGGCAAGCGCCTCGCTGACATCTCGCGTCAGGTCGCTGCTGCTGAATTGGATTGCCGAAACGTTGACGGCGATCTTGATGCCCTCCGGCCATTGCGCTGCATCGTTGCAGGCCCGGTGCAAAACCCAACGGCCGATATCAACGACAAGGCCCACCTCTTCGGCAAGCGGAATAAAATCCATCGGCGGAACGCGGCCTCGAGCCGGGTGGTTCCAACGGATCAACGCTTCGAAGCCACAGATGCGCCGCTGCACGAGGTCATAAAGCGGCTGGTAGTGCAGCTCGAATTCTTCATTCTCAACGGCTGCTCTGAGGTCCGCCTCCAGCGCGTGGCGCAGCTGGATCTGCGCTTCCATCTCGCTGGCGAAGAAACGTTCGCGTTTGCGGCCGTCCGCCTTGGCATGTGACAGCGCCACGCCGGCATTTTTCAACAGGATATCGGTTTCCTCGCCATCCTCAGGGGCGATTGCGATGCCCATGGAGACGCTGAGCTCCACCTGTTTTTCGCCGTGGAGGAATGGTTTGGAAAGCTCCCGGCGGATCCGCTCGGCAAGCGCCGTCACGTTCCGGGGCTGCTGCCTGCCCGTCTGCAGGATGGCGAATTCGTCCGAGCCGAGGCGCGCCAGGGTGTTTTCCGAACCGGCCGAGGCTCGGATGCGCTCGGCGACCTGCAGCAGGATCTTGTCGCCGGCCGAAACGCCCATCGTGTTGTTGATCGATTTGAACCGGTCGAGATTGAGGTGAACGAGGGCAATCTGCTGATCTGGCCTGCGCTCTGTGAGCGTCGCATCCACCTGCTCGCGGAAATGGATGCGATTCGGAAGGCCGGTCAGCGGGTCGTGGTGGGCGAGATAGGTGATGCGCTCGGCCGCCCTTCGATCCTCGGTAATATCGGCATGAATGGAAATGTTGCTGCCGTCGGAAAGGATAGTCACCATGCTCTGGATGATGCGGCCATCGTCCATCAACCATTCGCGCCGACGGAGACTACTGCTCCTTGCGGTTGCGGAGGAATGTCGCCCGGTCCGCCGGCCGGGCTTGGCGCTGGCGCTCTCCGTGCCGCGCATTTTGGCCGTGAGATCGGCGATTGTCGCGCCGGCAATGACATCTTCGTCCGTCAGGTCGAAGAGCTGGCGGAAGCGGGTGTTGGAAAGCGTCAGCCGCTGGTCGGAGTCGAAGACGCTGAGACCGAGCGGCAGGTTGTTGAGGATGATTTCGAAGAGCTCTTTCTGTCCGTCGAACGCTTTGCTGAGGGCGGAAATATTGCCTCTCAGCGCATGGTTTTCCCTTAGCAGCGTTTCCGCGCTTCTCTCGATTTCGTCATAGTCGCTTTCATGGACGCGATAGGTCGCGATCACAAGATCCATCAGGCGCTGCGCATCGATCGATCCATCGGCGGTGACTGCCTCGGTACATTGCCGCCAGAAGAGCGCTTCAGCTTTCATGTGAATGCGTCTCGCGGGACGACAGCGGAGGGAAGCGTCCTCGTTTGATGAACGTGCCTCATTTCGCCGGACATAGAAGACCTTTCTAAAATGAATACAGAGATTGATTTTGATAAGCTGGACGCCTGCTGGTGATGCGTGGATGCCCATTTTGTATGGCCCGGATTAATATTCGGTTGCAGTGCAGCAGAGACCTCGCGGCGTTAGACGTCTGTTTTATATGTGAAAAATACCTGAAATACGGAGAAAAGCGGCCCCCTGATGCTGGCAGAGGCCTGCGCTCGCGCATTCCGTTAACTTTTGTCAATCATCGTTAATGAGAAGTTAACAACTTATTGACGCACTGCGCAAATCAGTTTAACCACCGAGTCAACAGTGATTTTCCCAGTTCGTATTGCGTACAAACACCACCGGCAAAAGGCGGTGAATGGAGGTTTGTATGACCAGCACCACATCCGTTTCAGACACGTCATATGCATATCTGGCGACTCTTTCGCGTCTCGATGCCAATGGCGATGGCGTCCTCAGCCGCGGCGAACGTGCCGCCGATGAGAAGCCCGGCATCATCAAAGAACTCCTCGAAGAGGACAAAACCAGCGAGACGCAGCCGAAGTTTTCCGGCAGCCTGATTGCGCTGATGATGGACACGCGTGACAGTGCCACGGCAAGCAGCATTGCCGTTTCCTATCCATTGCAGCAGACCGCGCCGGCGACAGGCGATCAGCCCGAGGATCTCTACCGCAAGACCTACGGCCAGTTCGATTTCGACGCGGTCGCCTGAACGGTGTGCCGATCCGGATGATCAAGCCGGCCGTTGGTCGGCTTTTCTCGTTACGTCTTCTTCGTGCGATCTTCCTCGGTCAGGAACACCTTCCGGTTTGACACGTTCAGAAGGACAACCGGACGGAAGGAGATCTCCATGAAAGCCATGCGCATTATCGCCGCCCTGAGCCTGCTTGCGGTTGCATTGCCGGCGGGCGCTCAGGACAAGCAGACGGCGGTTGCCAATTTCGTCGGCAAGGACGGCAAGGAGGACGGTCGCGCGCAACTGACGGCTGCCGCCACTGGCGGCGTCCTGATCGAAGTCGAGATATCGGGACTGCCGGTGAATAAATGGGTGGCCTTCCATGTTCATGAGACCGGCCGCTGCGACGCCGCGACCCATCACGAATCGGCGGGCGGCCACTTCAATCCTGAGAAGGCCGAGCACGGCATTCTTGCCGCCAAGGGTCCGCACGCCGGCGATATGCCCAATCAATATGTCGGGCAGGACGGCGTGCTGCGGGCGCAGGTCTTCGACAGCATGGTCACGCTCGACGGCAAGACCGACGGCATTCGCGGCCGTGCATTGATGGTGCACGCCAATTCGGATGATTATCGAAGCCAGCCTTCGGGTGATGCCGGGGAAAGACTTTCCTGCGGCGTCATTCAATAGGCTATGGCGCAATTCTCAGATCGGCATCGATTAACAACAAAATTGGGAATTCGAAGTGCACAGCGCCGCGGGTCTTAAAAACACCCGCGGCGCTGCAATGTCTTACTGCCGCGTCGGCGTCGGTTTTTCGGCCGTCGCCTTGCCGTTGGACGTTTTTGCCGGCGCGGCATCTGAAGCATCCGGCGCAGCGTCAGGATTGTCGTCGAAGGCGAGTTTCACGCGCTTCACCATGTCACGGCTGACCAGCCACCAGTCACCGGTCTTTGCCCAGTAGCGCAGCGCTACGGAGATCGTGCCGTCACCAAGGCTGTCGATGAAGACGCTGGGTGCCGGTGACGTCAGCACCCTGGAATCGGCTTTGGCAAGGTTCATCAGCCTCTCCATCGCCAGATCGATGTCATCCTCATAGGCGACGCTGATTTTCAGCTCGTTCCGCCGGGTGGGTTCGCGGCTAAAATTGGTAATCGGCGTGTTCCAGAGCGTCGAATTCGGCGCCAGCCGGTAAAGCCCGTCGCCGGTTTTGAGCTCGGTTGCAAACAATCCGATTTCGCGTACCGTGCCGGCCACGCTGCTGGTCTCTATATATTCGCCGACGCGGAACGGCCTGAGGATCAGCAGCATGATGCCGGCGGCGATATTCTGCAGCGTGCCTTGCAGCGCCAGTCCGATCGCCAGGCCTGCCGCGCCGAGGGTTGCGATGATCGAGGCGGTCTGGACGCCGAATTGACCGAGCACGGTGATGAACACCAGAATGAGCAGGGCATAGCGCAGCACATTGGTGAAGAAACGCGCTAGCGTCTCGTCGATGCCATGAACGCGCGACAGGCCTTCATAGGCCCAACGACTGGTAAAACCGGCCAGCGCCCAGCCAAGAACGAGAAGGATCACCGCCCCGAGGACAGAGAAGGAATATTGCACGGCAAGCGCGCTTGCCTGGCTGAGCGCCGTTTGCGTGGCGAGGAGGACATCGGCTGCCTGTTGTTCCATGATCTGGCCCTGTCGATTGTGCGTGATCGGGGCCTAGATGGAGCGGCTGGCGGCAGCGTCAACCGCAAGCGGCGTCCCGGATAGCAAGGACGAAGGGCGCGTTGCCGTCGGCATCGGCGCCACGTCCGATTGCCCGCACCGCCGCAACCAGCCGGCCGCTGCGGCCGAGCAGCGCGTCACCGATTTGGATCAGCCGGGCATTCGGTGTCGCGAAAGGCGAGGCGGCCCGCAGCCGGCGGGCAAGCGTTTCGTCGCTTTGATCGGGTGCCAGCGACAGCGCGGCGATGAGGGCTGCGGCCGGCGATCGCGACACACCCATCCAGCAATGGATGAGCAGCGGCGTCTCCTGCCGCCACGAGGCGGCAAAGTCGATAATCCCGCGCACATGCGTCTCATCAGGCGCCACGAGATCACCGGTGCCCTTGAAGACGATGTCGTTCATAGCAAGCGTCAGATGACGTTCGGCCGCGATCACGCCCGGCCGGTGAAAGGCCTGCTCCTTGGCGATCAGGCTGATCATGTCGCGCGCCTTGTGGCGCACCGCCATCTCCGCGATGCGCGACAGCGGCGAGACGACGATGAAGGTCACGATACCATCTCCCGCTCGACCTCGATCGCGGCGAAGCGCTCGCAGAACAACCGCTGTGCTTCGATGGCCGGCAAGGGCTCGATCATCAGCATGTCCTTGCTGATGCCGCGCGGCTGGCCGAAGAATTTCTGTGCCTCGGCAGGTGTGAAACCGGCAAGCACGGTCGCTTCGAAATAGGCGGCGATCGTATCGGCCTTTTTGATTCGGTCCTTGAGGTCGCGCGAGGGATGCGGCGGCAGGCCGAAGCGCAGGTGCACGGCGGCCTCCAGCCGCTTTTCCACCGTCTTGTAGCCGCCGCCGACCACCGATTTGAACGGCGAGATCATGTCGCCGATCACATATTCGGGCGCATCGTGCAGCAGCGCCATCAGGCACTCCTGCGGCCGCGCGTCGTTGAAGCGACGGAAGATATCCTCGACGACGAGACTGTGCTGGGCCACCGAGAAAGCATGATCTCCGGAGGTCTGGCCGTTCCAGCGGGCCACACGCGCAAGCCCATGAGCGATGTCGATCAGTTCGACATCGAGCGGCGAGGGGTCGAGCAGGTCGAGCCTGCGCCCGGACAGCATGCGCTGCCAGGCACGCGGAGCTTTCGGTGTTGTCACGCGCTGGCCTCGTCGGCGCTGGCGGGAAAGACGAGACCGGACCATGCCGGCAGGACGAGGGACACAGGCGTGTCGCCGGCGAGCAGCGGCGTGCCTGCCGCCATCGCCGCGCCGGCGCGGTCGATGCGCACGATCGCAAGTCCATTGCCGCCTTCGACCGAACCGAGTGTTCCCACAGGCTTGCCGGCGGCGGTGATCTCCGTCCCGGTCCCTGGCAGGGCCGTTGCGGCGGACACTGTCACGACGCGCCGGCGCGCGGTGCCGCGATGCTGCATGCGCGAGACGACCTCCTGGCCGACATAGCAGCCTTTCCTGAAGGAGAGGCCACCGTTGAAATCCATCAGCACGTCATGCGGGAAGGCGTCCTGCAGGGCAAAGTCAGATCCTGATGTGACGATGCCGTGGCTGATGCGCAGCGCGTCGTAGAGCACTTCTGCACCATCGCCGTGTCTTCCTGCCCGACGGGTGAGCGTGACGCCCGCCTTGGCGAAGCGACTGTCTCGGGCACCCTGGCTCTCCCGGACGCCCTCGGCACCCTCGTCCCAGGAAACGGTAACGCCCTCTTCGGTGCTTGGCGAAAGTGTGACGGCGGCGCGCAGCTTGTACATCGTCAGCCGCTTCAACAGGCCGTCGCGCTGGCCGGCATCGGTTTCGATCATGTAGCCGTCGCCGTCCTGCCAGATCATGAAGTCGAACAGGATCTTGCCTTGCGGCGTCAAGAGTGCCCCGGGCCGCGCCTCATCAGGCCCAAGCGCGGTGATATCGGTGGTGATCAGGTTCTGCAGGAAGGATTGGGCTTCCGCGCCGCTGACGAAGAGCAATGAGCGGTCTTTCAGGAATACGGCTGGCATGGCGGAACCTGTCGCGTTGGTCATCGCTCAGAGGTATGTCTTCATGAGGTGGATCGCAAGCGCCATGCGAACGTGAAAAGCGCAGCCAAGACGGGCATCAATCGCCCGCTGTGAAGAATTTCCATTTACCCTGAGGCGTAATGCCGAGGCGGTAGAAATTATATCCGCCGAATTCCTGCATGTCGGAGAGATCGCCGGCAGTGACGATGCGCAGCAGTTCAACACGCTCCGGCGGCGTCAGCGTCTTCAGGTCCTTCTCGGCAAAATAGGGCCAGACATACATGTCGTCTGCTGTGCCCTGGCCGACATGTACGAAGCCGGTCGAGACGATGTCGAGCATGATGGCAAGGATCTCGTCACCGTCAGGATCGCCCGACAGATCCTTCAGCGTGCCGATCGGATCGTCGGTCGGTTCGCCCACAGTCACCTGCGTCTGGTCGGCACCAGTGCCCATCAGCGGCCGCAGCCGCTCGAGATCGCCGGAGGCGGCCGCCTCGACGATCTGCTCGCGCATCTTGCGAACCGGTTCTGGCACCTTGCTGATGTCGTAGATCACCTCGGCAGGCTTGGAATTGTCCTGAGCGCCCGGCGTCTTGTCGACACCCTGATTGTTCTGGCCGTTGACCAGCGGATCGGCCATGGGAACGCCGGGAGTGGTCTGCGGCTGGCTCTGTCCCTGAGCGCTTCCCTGTGCGGGTGGCGTCTCGTTGGCCGCTTGGCCGGGGATCTTGTGCAGTTCGGAAAGCGCGTAGGCTGCCGGCGCAAGGAAAACATTGCCGGCGGCGAGGCTGAACGCAAGCAGCACCGGCGCGAGGGAAATTCGCGAAACTTTCTTTTTACCGGTGTGCATCAAACTCTCTGATAACAATTATTGCAGGGTGCGGTTCGCGGAGAAATCGCCGGCAAGCATGCGCTCACGCAGCGAATCCAGCAGGGCTTCGGCGCTCTTTTCCCCATGCAATCTGATCGTCTCGCGCAGCGCATGTGCAATGGCGGCATCAGCGATGATTTCAGGCTCGATCCCGTCGGCCATGCCGTCGGCCCAAGCCTCGTTCTGGTACTCCAGAGCTGCCTGCATCTTTTCGTGGACGATCATGTCGTCGATGTCGTTGAGGCTTGCTTCCATTGTCTTTTCCTCAGAACTTCTCATGTCTTACTGCACCGTTAACAACACTAACAGCCTTTTCCCAAAACGACACGTCCGCTTGCGAAAACAGGTTAATTAAACGTCAATTTCCAAAGCGCGAGGTAATTTCTGTGGCAAGTGTTGCACCTTCGTTACGGTAGCGCTCTTCTGCCACGATGGCCGCCGGGGTGCAATCCGTATAGACCGAGGCGAAGGCGCGATAGCCGCGATTGAAGGCTGCTGTCAGCTTCTCCTTGCGCTGCGGCTCGTTGCCGGTCTCCGAATCAAGCAGCTGCTGCATGCTGTTTCGCCACTCGTCGCCGCCAGGCGCCTTGCAGAGCGTTCTCAGATAATGCACCGAACCCAGCACCTCGGCGAACCGCGCCAGCTTGTCGTCATAGGGCACGATCACAGCAGGTGGGGGCGCAATTTCCTCCTGCTGCGGAGGCGGCGTATTCTTGCCCTGCGCCATCGTGGGGCCGGCGAGCACGAGCAGGGACAGGAAAACGCGTCGAACGGGAATCATGCACCCAGTTGATACGTTGAGCATGACGGCAACAAGGCGTGCTTCAAAGTTTCCACGTCTATTCGCCGCCCGCCAGCCGTTCCGCGCATTCGAGCACGCTCTGCGGCACGGGCAGCCGCCGGATTTCCTCCACCGTGTACCAGCCGAGGGCGGCCGCATCGTCGGCGGCTTCCGCCACCGCGTCTTCATCCGCATCGACCCGAAAGACCGATAGCAGGAAATGGCTGTTGACGCTGCCGTCGGCCGCATGCGTCTTCAGGTCGTAGGTCGAAAACAGCCGCGGATTCCGTGCCGAAATGCCGGTCTCTTCATGGAGTTCGCGCAATGCCGTTTGCTCCGGCGTTTCGCCAGGCTCGGCCCGCCCGCCGGGAAAGGCATACATGTCGGCGGAAGGCGGATTGCGTCGCAACACCAGAAGGAATCGTCCATCACGTTCGAGAATGGCGGCTGAGCCGGGTTTAGCGGTGGACGTCATCGGGACTGCTCTTGCTGTGATGGCTCATCTTATCGAATGAATAGTGCCACGAGGATTCGAAAGGTGCTTCCGTGACCTACATCATTTTTGCGTTTGCTGCCCTCTTCGAGATCGCCGGCTGCTTTGCCTTCTGGGCATGGCTGAAACTCGAAAAACCCGTCTGGTGGCTGGCGCCGGGCATGGTCTCCCTGGCGCTTTTCGCCTGGCTTCTGACGTTGGTGCCGAGCGAGGCCGCCGGCCGCGCCTTCGCAGCCTATGGCGGCATCTACATCCTCGCATCGCTGCACTGGCTGTGGCTGGTCGAAGCCCGTGTGCCTGATCGTTACGATATCGGCGGTGCGCTGATCTGCCTTGCCGGCGCCAGCCTCATCCTCTTCGCGCCGAGAGGCTGAGGCGTCTTGACGGAGCACCGGCCGGGTGCAAAGACAAGCCGATGTGTGGACGTTTCGCCCTGACAATCTCCAGCGTCGACCTGCGCGACGTCTTCTCCGGTCTCGATTTCGACGATTTTCCGGCGCGCTACAACATCGCGCCGACGCAACCGATCCTCGTTGTCATATCAGGCGAGGGCAGGGAGCAGGGCAGCAACTTGGCCGACCGGCGCGCCGTGCTCGTGCGCTGGGGCCTGACGCCGGGTTGGGTCAAGGATCCGAAGGATTTCCCGCTGCTGATCAACGCGCGCTCCGAAACCGCGATCGGCAAGGCCTCCTTCCGCGCCGCCATGCGTCATCGCCGCGTGCTCATCCCGGCCTCCGGTTTCTATGAATGGCATCGTCCGTCGAAGGAAAGCGGCGAGAAGCCGCAGGCCTACTGGATCAGGCCGCGCCGGGGTGGGGTCATCGCCTTTGCCGGGCTGATGGAGACATGGTCCTCGGCCGACGGGTCCGAGGTCGATACCGGCGCGATCCTGACGACATCAGCCAATTCAGCCATATCAGCGATCCACGATCGCATGCCCGTCGTCATCAGACCTGAGGATTTCACGCGCTGGCTGGATTGCAAGACTCAGGAGCCGCGCGAAGTGGTAGACTTGATGCAGCCGGTTCAGGATGATTTCTTCGAGGCCGTACCGGTCTCCGACAGAGTCAACAAGGTTGCCAACATGGGCCCCGACCTGCAGGCGCCGGTCGTCGTCGAAAAGCCGCTGAAGGCGCCCGACAAGCAAAAGCCTGACGGCGGCCAACTCAGCTTCTTCTGAACACTATCCGCCATCCCTGCAGGCCGTCGGCGACCTATCGGCGCCGACGTCTCACATAAGCGACGGCGATGTATCGCTTCCTCCATCAGGTTTTTCGCGTTGTGCTTGGTCGCCAGAGCGTTGTCGGGAGATTTCCGACGATCGCCTCGTCATTCGCTTCGTCAGCGGTGCCTAACGCATGTAACCCGAAAGCACGCGTGATTCCAATTTGAAGCCTTCCGCTTCAAGCGGATTTTTTGACGCTGGTCGGCTTATGCTTCGCCATCAGCGATGCTGCGGCAACAGCCTTCAGGCCGACGGGGCGATAATTGGCGGCGAGGTCTGGCTTGGCCGCCTGCTGTTCGCCGGTACTGCTCTTCTTCGAAGTCACGATACTCTCCTTGCGTGGTTCTTCCCTGGGTATTTTATAGTTTGATGTTTCATCACGAATAGCGACAAAACGGGGGCGTCGCTTATCAGGATTTGTAAACGCGCACCATAATTCGCGAGGCTTAACTGAAGCCTACGTTGGTTAATACTTACTGAAGAGAGCAGTTCCAATAAAAGTCTGAAAGCGGTTTTCTGGGGAAAAGCGCAGAACAGCTTCATCCGGATAAACCGCATGCTTTTCCCGGGGATACGTCAGAACGAAGGGAGAGAAGCATTTCCGTCATTCCAAGAAATCCGGAAATGCTAGGAGATCAGATGTGCCGGCCGATATCGTCGTCGCCGATGCCCGGCTCCTCGATCGTCAGCGTCCCGTATTTCCGCCGCCATTTACGGGCGCCGAAGGGAAGCGATACGAGGTAGGCGGCCACGGTGAAGACCATCACCTCCCAGGTGTAGCTCATCAGCAGAGCCACATAGAGCACGACGCCGAGCATCATCGGCAGTACGAGGTCGCGCCGCAAGCGGTTGCCTTCCGATTTGCCCGACCAGACCGGCAGCCGGCTGATCAGCAGGAAGGCGATGAGCACGGTGTAAATCGACGAGATATAGGCGAAGGTGCGATCCGTCGCCAGCCCGAGGAAGCCGAGATAGACCGGCAGCAGCACAAGCATGGCGCCGGCCGGCGCCGGCACGCCGACGAAATATTCTGATTGCCAGCTCGCCTTGTTCTCGCGTTCGGCCATGACATTGAAGCGGGCAAGGCGAAGTCCGGCGGCGATGGCATAGATCAGCGCGGCGATCCAGCCGAGCGAGCGCGCCTGGTCGAGCGCGAAGACATAGACGACGAGGGCGGGTGCGACGCCGAAATTGACGATGTCGGCAAGCGAATCCATCTGCGCGCCGAACTTAGAAGTCGCCTTCATCAGCCGCGCTACGCGCCCGTCGATACCGTCGAGGAAGGCGGCGAGCAGCACCATGGAAACGGCGAGCTCGTAACGATTCTCGAAAGCCAGCCGGATGCCGGTCAACCCGGCGCAGATCGCCAGAATGGTGATAAGGTTCGGAAAGACGAGCCGGAGCGGGATTTCGCGCAGACGCGGGCCGCGGGCGGAATCATCCGGCCCATTGGGCTCGAAAGGCGGAAAAGGCGTTTCCATATCGCGTTCCAATCGTTCCTAAGGCAATTCCAGCAACAGTGCGTAGCGCTTCTGCACTTCCGTGAAAAGCTCACCCGCTCTAACTGCGGCGGCTGATGACGGGACCCTTGGCGGAGGCGAATTCGGCGATGACGGTTTCTCCCGCAACCGCCGTCTGGCCGAGCGAGACGCGCGGCGCAGCACCGGCGGGCAGGAATACGTCGAGCCGCGAGCCGAAACGGATCAGCCCGAAGCGCTCGCCGGCATCCACCGGCTCGTTGGGGTTTGCCCAGCAGAGGATGCGCCGCGCCACGAGGCCGGCGATCTGCACGACGCCGATCTGGCCGTGGCGGGTTTCGATCACCAGCCCGTTGCGCTCATTGTCCTCGCTCGCCTTGTCGAGCTCGGCGTTGACGAAGCTGCCGGAGCGGTAGTTGATGCTGATGATGCGCCCGCGCATCGGCGCCCGGTTCACATGGCAATTGAAGACGTTCATGAAGACCGAGATGCGCAGCATCGGCTCGGAGCCGAGGTTGAGCTCGGCCGGCGGGGTCACCATCTGGATCGCCGAGACCTTGCCGTCGGCGGGAGAGATCACCAGGTCGTCGTCCTGCGGGGTCACGCGCTCCGGATCGCGGAAGAAATAGGCGCACCAGAGCGTGAAGATCATGCCGATCCAGAAGAGCGGCTTGAAGATCCATCCCAAGACCAGCGATGCGACGAAGAAGGCGGCAACGAAGGGATAACCCTCCTTGTGCACGGGGACGATCGTGTTGCGAACCGTGTTGAACAGGCTCATGGCTGCCGGTCTCCTTGCGTTTTCATTTTTGCTGGTTAGCGAAAAACCGTCTCCGGGGCAATGCTGCGGCATCGGCCCTGGTTCCCACGCCGGGTTTCTGAACAACAAAAGCCGGCCGGCGTCGGTTTCCCCCTCAGCTTGCCGGAGCAAGTCGTGTTATCACGCCGAGGTCGTCGCTTTCGCGCACCTGCTTCAGATGTTCCTCCGCCTGTGTCGCCTCGCGCTGGCGGTTCCACATCGAGGCATAAAGGCCGTTCCTTTCGAGCAGGGCTGCATGTGTTCCGCGCTCGGCGATCTCGCCGCTTTTGAGCACGATGATTTCATCGGCGCTGATGACAGTCGAAAGCCGGTGGGCGATAACAAGCGTCGTGCGGTTCTTCGAAACCAGGTCGAGCGCTTCCTGGATTTCTCGTTCCGTCGTCGTGTCGAGCGCCGACGTCGCCTCGTCGAGGATCAGGATCGGTGGCGCCTTGAGGATGGTGCGGGCGATCGCCACCCGCTGCTTCTCGCCGCCCGAAAGCTTCAGCCCGCGCTCGCCAACCTTGGTTTCGAAACCCTCGGGCAGCGTTTCGATGAAATGTGCGATCTGCGCCACCTCGGCCGCTGCAAAGACCTCGCCGTCGCTGGCCGATGTGCGGCCGTAGCGGATGTTGTAGGCGACCGTGTCGTTGAAGAGCACTGTATCCTGCGGCACCATGCCGATCGCCGTACGCAGACTCTTCTGCGTCACCTTGCGGATATCCTGGCCGTCGACGGTGATCGCGCCGCTCTGGATATCGTAGAAACGATAGAGCAGGCGCGACAGCGTCGATTTGCCCGCACCCGACGGACCGACGACGGCGACCGTCTTGCCGGCCGGCACCTCGAAGGAAATGCCCTTCAGGATCGGACGGGCCGCGTCGTAGGCGAAATGCACGTCCTTGAAGGAGATCGCGCCCTGGCCGATCCGAAGTTCGGTCGCATCGGGCGCGTCTTTGACTTCGGTCTGCACCTCAAGCAAATCGAACATCTGCTCGATATCGGTCAGCCCCTGGCGAATTTCCCGGTAGACGAAGCCGATGAAGTTGAGCGGTACGGAAAGCTGCAGCAGCATCGAATTGACGAAAACGAAATCGCCGACCGTCTGCTCGCCGCGCTGCACGGCCAGCGCCGACAGCACCAGCATGATGGTCGTGCCGATGCCGAAGATGACGCCCTGGCCGAAGTTCAGCCAGCCGAGCGAGGTCCAGACATCGGTTGCCGCCTTCTCGTAGCGTTCCATCGATTTGTCGAAGCGCTTGGCCTCCATCTCTTCATTGCCGAAATATTTGACGGTCTCGAAATTGAGGAGCGAGTCGATCGCCTTGGTATTGGCGTCGGTATCGCTATCGTTCATCGACCGGCGGATGGCGATGCGCCAGTCGGATGCGCGGATCGTGAACCAGATATAGGCCCAGACGGTAAAGGCGGTAACGGCGAGATAGGAGAAGCCGTAGCCCCACCAGAAGATCACTGCCGTCAGCAGGAATTCGATGACGGTCGGGACCGAATTGAGGATCGTGAAGCGCACGATCGTCTCGATGCCCTTGGTGCCGCGCTCGATGATGCGCGACAGCCCGCCGGTCTTGCGCTCCAGATGGAAGCGCAGCGACAGCTCGTGCATGTGCACGAAGGTCCTGTAGGCGAGCTGGCGCACCGCATGTTGTCCGACGCTGGCAAAGAGCGCGTCGCGCAGCTGATTGAGGCCGAGCTGGATCAGCCGGGTGATGCTATAGGCGATGACAAGCGCGATGGCGCCGGCCAGCAGCGGCGGCACCGAGCCGGCAAGATCCATCCTGCCGTTCAGCGCATCGGTCGACCATTTGAAGAAATAGGGAACGAGCAACAGTACGAACTTGGAGATCAGCAGAAAGACCGAAGCCCAGACGACGCGCATCTTGAGGTCGGGCCGGCCGGCCGGCCACATATAGGGCCAGAGGTTGAGAAGCGTCTGCGGCAGGTTGGATTCCGAGACTGTCTTGCCGTTTGCCATGATTGTCTCCAGCCCGGATGGGCTTGCCGCGATTGCGGCGATTCGATGCCGGCAAGAGCGCGGAACCGGGACGTGCCTGAAAGCGCTTCCCACAACCCGCAGCCGCCACCGCCAGATAGGGTGCCGGGCGGACGAATACAACAATTGCTGGGGTAAGGAAACGACGAGGCCGGGCGCTTGTCCCGCCCGGCCTCGTCGTGTTGTTTTGCAGCTTAGAGATGCTGGCCGGACATGCGCTTGCGGTGCAGCTCTTCGGCATTCGGCAGTACATCCTTCGGCAGGCCGAAAATCTGGCCAGGGCGGATGCGATCGGGATTGATGATCTTGTCCTCGTTGGCGATGTAGATCGTCGTGTAGCGAACGCCGAGACCATAGGTACGGCGCGAGATCTGCCAAAGCGTGTCGCCGCGGCGAATGATGACCGCCGCGTTGTTCGCCGTCAGCGGCGCCTGTTCGATCGTCTTCGGCTGGTTGCTTCCGACCTCGTTTGCAGACGGCGTTGCCGGCGCGGGTGCGGCGGTGAGCTCGGCAATCATCCCGCCCAGCTTGTCGAGTGCGGCGCCGACCGACTTCGCATCCCCAGGCAGGCCCTGCAGCAGCTTCAGCGCATTGCCGGCGACCTGTGAGGAGGAACCTGACGCTTGCTTGAAGACATCAGGCGCATCGGCCGCTGGACGGAAGTCTGCGACGGAGCGCAGCGCAAAGTCCGTTGCCGAGCGTGCTGCCGCAAGCTGTTCGGCGCCGGGCAACTTGCCATCGGCAAAAAGCCCCTTCAGCAGGCCGAAGGCCTTGCCGACTTCGGCTTTCAGTTTGCGGAGCTCGCCTTCGTCAAGCGGAACCATCGAGGAAGCACCGTTCGCATCTGCGGGGGCCGATTGCGCGGCGACCCTCACCTGATCGCCGGCGGGGCGATTGAAATTCACCGACGCACGCACGATCACCTTGCCAGTGGGATCGACGACATCGACGCGGATCTTGTGGTCGCCGACCGAAAGCGCCACCACACCGTCGATGACGAAATGGCCGTCGGAGCCGGCAGTATCCTGGCCGACGAGGCTGTCGTCGGCATAACCGATGACCTTGGCATTGGAGCGCGTCGTGCCGGCAATGAAGATCTTGTTGCCTTCGATCTCGACGGCATTGACCATCACGTCGGGTGCATTCGTCTTATCCGGTGCGGCAGTGCCGGGAATGGCCGGTGCCGTATCAGCGCCGCCGGAGGGTGTGTCGGTGAGGTTCGGCGTCTGCAGCGCCAGCTCGCCGGTTGGTGCAGCCGAGCTTTCACCGGTTGCCGGCTTGTCCGCAGGCGGCGCCATCGGATTGGAGGCGTCGGCAACTTCGGTTCCGGCCTTCGGCGCGGTGATGATGCGGCTCGCCGCGCCGGGTTTGGAAACCATGGCGAGCAGATTGGCGCCATTGCCATCCTTCGGCACGGAAATGGTCGCGACTTCTTCGGAAAGCGTGCTCTTGCCGTCCTTGCCCGTGAACTTGAGCACCAGCTGGTGGTCGCCGGCTGGAAGCGGATCGTCGAGAACGGCAGCAAAATCGCCACTCGCATCGACATTGGCCGTCGTCACCACCTTCTCGCCGTCGAGCACCTCGAGCTTGCCGTTCGGTTCGGCGGAACCGGCAATCACCGTCGATCCGTCGGGCTCGACGCGCAATACGTCGAAGGCGGGAAGTTTCGGGCCGGTATTTTCCGCTGCCGTATTCGCCCCAGGGGCGGTCTCCGGCGCACCGGTCAGCGCAACCTCGGCCTTGGCGATCGCGGCAAGCGCATCGGCGATGTTCTCGGGCAGCGACCGGACGATGGCGAGCGCCTTCGCGCCACCGTCCTTGGCCTTGGCGGCAAGGGTCTGGGTCGCGGGATCGAGGCCCTCGGGAATAGTGAAGCCGGCAAGTGCGGTCAGCGCGTTGACGGCCTTGGTTTTGGCGGCAGTGAAGACATCGATGGCAGGGCCTTTGCCGTCGGCAAACAGCGCCTTGAGCTCGCTGAGCGACACGCCGGCATCGGCCGAAAGGCGGCCGACCTGATCGGCGACCGCAGCCGCATCGCCCACAGCGGAGCGCGATGTCTTTGACGCCTCGTTAACCGTGTTCTTGAGCTCCGTGCTCGCCTGGTTGATGGCGTCGCCGACCTTGGTTGCATCGCCGCCGATACGCGGCATGACGACAAACACCATCAGTAGGATTGCGATTGCGAGGACTGCAAGAGCCAGCAAGCCGGCACGGTTCTTCATCATTATGTCTCCCAGAGCGGCAATTTGCCGTAATACCCAAAATTGCTAGCGATTCCCGTTGCTTTCCACAAGCATTCAAAGCAATTAGGCAAGCTAGGCACGCTGCTTTTCAGTCAATTTTCTTGACTGCATTGAAATGGAATAGTTGTTTTGCCCTCATGACCGAACAATCTGTATCGATTCGATCCATCTGCGTTTACTGCGGCTCCAGGCCGGGACGCGATCCTTCCCACATGGCGGCCGGGCGTGCTCTCGGAAGAGAGATCGCCGAATACGGCCTGCGCCTCGTCTATGGCGGGGGTACCAAAGGCATCATGGGCGCGGTTGCCAGCGGCGTGCTTTCAGGCGGCGGTCAGGTCACGGGCATCATTCCCGAATTCCTGATCGATATGGAAGCGACTCGCCACTCGCTCGGTCAGCTGAACGAACTCATTGTAACCCCTGACATGCATGCGCGCAAACACACCATGTTCGAGCGCTCCGATGCCTTCGTCGCGCTGCCCGGCGGCATCGGCACGCTGGAGGAGATCGTCGAGATCATGACCTGGGCGCAGCTCGGCCGCCACGAGAAGCCGATGGTCTTCGCCAACGTCAACGGTTTTTGGGATCCGATGATGGAACTGATGCGCCATATGACCGAAGAAGGCTTCCTGCACACCGCCCACCGGGTGCAGCCACTCGTCGTCGACGAGATCCCCGGCATCATTCCGGCGATCATGGCCCAGGCAGCCCAGCTCGCCGCCGATCGTGACGGCGAGGACGAGGTGATTTCGAAGATGTAGGGATTCAATGCATGTCGCCCAAAAGTGTCCAGCGGTCTTGGGACAAAGACATGCATAAAACAAAGACCTGAAGCGCGTCGCATGAATCCGATTCGACGTGACGCGCTTTAGCGCCTCAGCGCCCGCGGCTTCCCTTCAGCATCGACCAGCTATAGAGGAACAGCCCCGCCCAGATCAGCGGGAAGGCGATCATGCGCGCCGTGCCGAATGGCTCGTGGAAGACGAAGACCGCGATCAGGAAGATCATCGTCGGCGCGATATACTGCATGATGCCGATCGTTGAGAGTTTCAGCAGCTTGGCGCCGTTTGCATAGATCATCAGCGGCACGGCGGTGATGACGCCGCAGCCGAGCAGCAGGGTCGTGTCGGCAAGACCGGTGCGGTACAAATGGCCCTGGCCGCTGCCGAATTCCAGATAGAGAATGTAGAGGAGGGCCGGCCCGCTGAGGATCAGCACTTCCAGGAAGAAGCCCTGGTTCGGCCCGAGCGGCAGCGTCTTGCGCAACAGGGCGTAGAACCCCCAGCTGACCGCCAGCGTCAGCGCCACCCACGGGATGCCGCCGCTGTCCAGCGCTAGAATGGCGACGGCAAGCGCCGCAAGCGCGATCGCCGCGATCTGCAGCGGTTGCAGCTTTTCCTTGAGGAACACCGCGCCGAGGAAGATGCTGAACAGCGGATTGATGAAATAGCCAAGTGCTGCGTCGAGCGAATGGCCGGCGCCGATCGCCCAGACATAGGTGCCCCAGTTGACGGTGATCAGCGACGCCGTCAGCGCCGCCATCGCCAGCATGCGCGGCGAACTGAGTGCTGCGCGGATATCCTGCGTGCGCCCGAGCACGATCAGCACGATGCCCGCCAACGGCAGCGACCAGACGATACGATGGGCGATCACCTCGGCCGGCGAGATATGCGCCACCGCCTTCATGTAAATCGGCAGAAAGCCCCAGAGCAGATAGGCCGTCAGCGCGAAGGCGAACCCGCGCGGACTGTCTTCGTTCTTGGCCAACGGAACGGATGCATCGGTCGACATCGGTGTTTCCATCTTTGTTCTTCTTCTGATCCGGCCTAGCTTAAGCGCCGTGAATAGGCCAATTCATTTCGTTGAATGAAGGGTGAGAGGATTTGAATCCGGAAACGAAGCGATAGACGATAATATATCCGACGTCCGTCGCTGGAAGACGAAGTCCGAAGGAAGCGAACGGTATTCGGGCGAGGGCTGGGACCCCTACGCCGAGCCGCGGAAAAGGTTTATTCCGCCGCGATCTTGCCCGCCAGCTGCCGGTTCTTCATCAGCTTGTAGATGACCGAATCCATTAGCGCCTGGAACGAAGCGTCGATGATGTTCTCCGAGACGCCGACCGTCCACCAGCGCACCCCGTCGCTGTCGGTGGATTCGATCAGCACGCGGGTGATCGCCTCCGTGCCGCCATTGAGGATACGCACCTTGAAATCGGCGAGCACCAGATCGTCGATCTCGTGCTGGTACTTGCCGAAATCCTTGCGCAGCGCGAGGTCGAGCGCATTGACCGGGCCTTCGGCATCGGCAACTGACATCAGCGTCTGGCCGTCGATGGTGATCTTGACCACCGCCTCCGAGACGATCTTCACACGGCCGAGACTGTCGAAGCGGCGCTCGATCATCACGCGGAAGCCTTCGATGGTGAAGAATTCTGGGATCGTGCCGAGCGTGCGGCGGGCCAGCAGCTCGAAGCTCGCATCCGCGCCCTCATATGCATAGCCGATCGATTCACGTTCCTTGACGATCGAGATCAGCAGGTCGAGCTTCGGATCGTCCTTGGCGACCTCGATGCCGCGCCGCTTCAGCGCATTGATGAAGTTCGCCTTGCCGCCCTGGTCGGAGACCATGACCTTGCGGAAGTTACCGACGGTTTCAGGCGGCACGTGTTCATAGGTCCGCGGATCCTTGAGCAGCGCCGATGCGTGGATGCCGGCCTTGGTGGCGAAGGCTGAGGCGCCGACATAGGGCATCTGGTGATCCGGCGAGCGATTGAGCAACTCGTCGAAAGCATGCGAGAGCCGGGTGAGGTTGAGCAGCCGCTCCTCGTCGATCGCCGTTTCGAAACGGCTGTTGTAGGCGCTCTTCAGCGCCAGCGTCGGGATCAGCGTCACCAGATTGGCATTGCCGCAGCGCTCGCCGATGCCGTTCAGCGTACCCTGGATCTGCCGGACGCCGGCGTCGACGGCGGCAAGCGAATTGGCAACCGCCTGACCGGTGTCGTTATGCGCATGGATGCCAAGACAGTGGCCGGGAACGCCTGAGGCGATCACCGCCTCGACGATGGCGCGCACCTCCGGCGGCTGCGTGCCGCCATTGGTGTCGCAGAGTACAACCCAGCGGGCGCCACTCTCATAGGCCGTCTTGGCGCAGGCGAGCGCATAGGCCGGATTGGCCTTGAAGCCGTCGAAGAAATGCTCGCAATCGACGATCGCCTCCTTACCCGCGCCAACCGCCGCCTTGACGCTTTCGGCGATGCATTCGAGGTTTTCCTCGTTGGTGCAGCCGAGCGCCACCGCGACATGATAATCCCAGCTCTTGGCGACGAAACAGATGGCGTCGGATTTTGCCTGCAGCAGCCCGGCAATGCCGGGATCGTTGGAGACCGAAACGCCCGCCCGCTTCGTCATGCCGAAGGCGACGAAACTGGCCTGGCTGGTGCGCTTCTCGCTGAAGAAGGCGGTATCCGTCGGATTGGCGCCGGGATATCCGCCCTCGACGTAGTCGAGGCCGAACTCGTCCAGCATGGCGGCAATCGCAATCTTGTCCTCGACGGAAAAATCGATGCCGGGCGTCTGCTGCCCGTCCCGAAGCGTCGTGTCGAAGAGGTAGATGCGTTCTTTCATGTCGTTTCCTCCCGCCAAGCGGGTTGTAATGAAGTGCGGATGCTGCCCCTCATCCGGCTGCCGCCACCTTCTCCCCGTTATGACGGGGAGAAGGGATATGCCGCACCGTATCGCGGGGCACGTCCCCTCTCCCCGCGGGCGGGGAGAGGGTTAGGGTGAGGGGCTGCCCCCAATGCTAACGATCAGTCTTGCTTCCTGGCAAACTTATCCGTCGCCCGGATCAGCCGATCGAGAATCCCCGGCTCCGAATAGGCATGGCCCGCACCCTCGATCAGGTGGAACTCCGCCTTCGGCCAGGCCTTGTGCAGCAGCCAGGCATATTTGGCCGGGCAGGGCATGTCGTAGCGGCCATGCACGATGACGCCGGGAATATGCTTGAGCCTGCCGGCATCGCGGATCAGCTGTCCCTCGTCCATCCAGCCGGCATTGACAAAGAAATGGTTCTCGATGCGCGCAAATGCATAGGCGAATTCCGGCTCCTCGAACTTGAAGCTCGTCGAAGGTTCCGGCAGCAGCGTGATCGTTTCGCCTTCCCAGATGCTCCAGGCCTGCGCCGCCGCGAGGCGCACATTCCTGTCCTCATGCGTCAGGCGGCGATGATAGGCATGCATCATCTCATGCCGCTCTTCCGGCGGAATCGGCGCGATGAACCGCTCCCACTTGTCAGGGAACATCTCCGAGACGCCGAATTGATAATACCAGTCGAGCTCGGCCTTGGTCAGCGTATAGATGCCGCGCAGGATGAGCTCGGAGACGTGCTGCGGATGCGTCTCGGCATAGGCGAGCGCCAGGGTCGAGCCCCAGGAGCCGCCGAACACCTGCCAGCTGTCGACGCCGGCCATCTCGCGCAGCCGCTCGATATCGGCGACGAGGTGCCAGGTCGTGTTGGCATGCAGTTCCGCATGCGGCGTCGACCTGCCGCAACCGCGCTGGTCGAACAGCATGACGTCGTAGAGGGCGGGATCGAAGAGCCGGCGATGGGCGGGCGAGATGCCGCCGCCCGGGCCGCCATGCAGGAAGACGGCGGGCTTGGCGCCAGGCGTGCCCGAGCGCTCCCAATAGATCACATGGCCGTCGCCGACATCGAGATGGCCGGAAACATAGGGTTCGATTTCGGGATAGAGCGTGCGCAGTATCTCGGTCATATCTTCACGCCTTTCGCCGGCCAGACTTCGGTGTCGTGATCGGGATGCTGGAAGGAGATGATCGCCTCCTGCCGGGAGTAGAAATCCTGATCCTTCAGCACCGGCGCCTCGAAGATTTCCTCGACCCAGGGCAGGCGGGCCTCGTAGTTGACCTGGATCAGCGGTGCGAGGTCGCTGCGGTCGTCGAAGGTGCCGATCGCAAGCTCCAGCCCGCCCGGATGACGATAGGTCATCGGCGTGCCGCAATTGTTGCAGAAGCCGCGTTCGATATTGACCGAGGACTGGAAGTAGTTCGGCTCGCCGCGTGTCCACTCCATCCCTTCCTCAGGCGCGGTAACGAGCGCCGAGAAGAAGCCGCCGAACTGCTTCTGGCACATGCGGCAATGGCAGATCGAGGGTCGCCCCAGTCTGCCCGAGATGCGGAAGCGCACGGCACCGCACTGGCATCCGCCTGTCTTGATCGTGTCCGTCATGAGGTTTCTCCGAGGGGCCAGCTTTTCGTGTCGTGGTCGGGGTGTTGATGGTTGCTTGCCGCGATCGCATTCTCGCGGTCGGGCGTTTCAGCCTGTGGTTCCAGCGGCAGGCCGTCCAGCGCGTGAAACCAGGACATCTTGCGGCCGGTGTTCGATTGCATCACCGGCTTGACCGCATCGGGATCATCGAGCGATCCGAGCGTGATGTTGATGAATTCCGCCTCCGGAATATCGTAGAACAGCGGCGTGCCGCAATCGCCGCAGAAGCCGCGCCGCACCAGATCCGAGGACTGAAACCATTTCGGCGCGCCGCGCGTGAAGGTAAAATCGCTGCGCATCACGCCGGCAAGCGGCATGAAATAATTGCCCGCCGCCTTCTGGCACATGCGGCAATGGCAAAGATGGGGATAGCCGAGTTCGCCTTTGGCGCGGTAACGCACCGCCCCGCACTGGCACCCGCCGCTTTTGTCTGATTCCGTCGTCATCCGATCTCCTTGGGTGGCCATGCCTGCGTCTCATGATCAGGATGCTGGCAGGAGACAAGCTCAAGCAGGAAGGGGGCGGCTTGCGCATCCTCTTCCGTCCGGTGGCCCGGCAATTCGTGCAGATGATCGACGAAACCGATCTTGCCCTCGATGCCGAATTGGATCACCGGCGGAAACGCCGAAGGGTCGTCAAAGGCGCCGGCGGCAATCGCCATTCCATCCGGCGCCTCGTAGGTTAGCGGCGTGCCGCAATCGCCGCAGAAGCCACGCTCGACGAAATTGGAAGAGCGGAATCTTTTCCGCTCTCCGCGTGTCCATTCGAAATCGGCGCCGCGTACTGAGACCAGCGGCGCATAATAGGCACCGAACGCCTTCTGGCACATGCGGCAATGACAGATCGACGAATCCTTGACGTCGCCGCTGACGCGGAAACGGATCGCTCCGCATTGGCAGCCGCCGGTATAGGTGGTCATCTCTTGACCTCCCACGTCGTCACGCGCTCGCCCGTTACCGCATCCTTGCCGTCCTTCAACTGGATGCCCTTCGCCGTCAGTTCGTCGCGGATCTTGTCGGCCTCGGTGAAGTTCTTCGCTTTCAGCATTTCGAGACGCATTGCGACCAGCGCATCGACCGCCGATGCGACGGCTTCGTCGATTTCCATCTTTTTCGGCAGCAAGCCCAGCAGGTCGGCCGTTGCGGCAAAGACGGCACTGGCTGTGGGATCCGTATGCGCAGCTTGCGCCAACGCATGCAATGCCTGCACCGCGGCCACCGTATTGAGGTCGTCGGAAAGCGCGTTCAGCACGGATTCATCGGGCGCCGCATCGCCGACTTCTGCCGCCGGCCATTTGGCGAGCAGACGTTCGGCTTCTTCCAATCGCTTGATCGAGAAATCGATCGGCTCGCGGTAATGCGTCATCAGCATGGCAAGGCGCAGCACCTGGCCCGGCCATTTGCGGCCGCCGAAGGTTTCCGTGTGCAGCAACTCGTGGATGGTGACGAAATTGCCTTCGGATTTCGACATCTTGCGGCCTTCGACCTGCAGGAAGCCGTTATGCATCCAGACATTCGCCATCACCTCGGTACCGTGGGCGCAGCGCGACTGGGCGATTTCGTTTTCATGATGCGGGAAGATCAAGTCCAGCCCGCCGCCGTGAATGTCGAAGACATTGCCGAGATAGCGCTTGCTCATCGCGGAGCATTCGATGTGCCATCCGGGCCGGCCACGGCCCCATGGGCTCTCCCAGCCGGGCTCGTTGTGGCTCGACAATTTCCAGAGCACGAAATCGCCAGGATGCTTTTTGTGTGCGTCGACAGCGATGCGGGCACCCGCCTGCTGCTCGTCGAGCGGACGCTTCGAAAGCTGACCGTAATCCGCCATGGATTTGGTGTCGAACAGCACTTCGCCCGATGCAACATAGGCATGGCCGTTGCCGATCAGCTTCTCGATGATCTCGGTCATCTCGACGATATTGTCGGTGGCGCGCGGCTCGAAGCTTGGCTCCAGGCAGCCGAGTTCGGCGACATCGGTGTGAAATTGCGTCTCAGTCTTTTCCGTGACCGCGCGGATCGCGTCGTTGAGCGGCAGGCCCGGATGGTCCCGAAGCGCCCGCGCATTGATCTTGTCGTCGACGTCGGTGATGTTGCGGGCATAAGTGACGTGGTCTTCGCCATAGACATGGCGCAGCAGCCGGAACAGCACGTCGAAGACGATGACCGGCCGGGCATTGCCGATATGAGCGAAGTCATAGACCGTCGGGCCGCAGACATACATGCGGACATTGTTGGGATCGATCGGCGAAAAGACCGATTTTTCCCGTGTCAGCGTGTTGTATAGCTTCAGTTCCGGCGTCGCGCCCATTTCACTCTCCCAAATGCACGATCAGAAAAATATCGCGACCGGCGGACCGGGGCGTTTCGCATCTTGACTATTTGGGAGACGAAAACGGCCGGGCCAGCGCTCGCGCTAGCGAATAATCTTCCGGCAGATAATGCAGATAACCGTTTTCATGGCGGGTTTTATGGCCCGGTTCGCGCCTCCGGTCAAGGGGGCGAAGAGCGATCCAGCGGCAACAGGATCCATCCATCCGATGAATCGATTGCAGCAACCAACGTCTTAGAAACCAGTTGGCGCACCCTTGAAATTCGCCCGCCATTTTCGCGGCGCAAATCTCGCATAGCCGGTTGAGAGGCTGTTGCAAATCGGGAGGAAGGGATGCGGAAACTGGCTCGATCGACGATCGGAGCGGCTGCAGTTCTGGTGGTCGCATTCGCTGCATATCTAGCATACGATTTCGGGATGCTTTGCTTCAACAATCCCTCTCTCAGCAACTATCCAATCCAAGGCATCGATGTCAGCCATCACCAGGGCGATATCGATTGGAAGGCCGTTGCCGCGCAGCCGAATGTTCGTTTCGCCTTCATGAAGGCGACCGAAGGCGGAGACCATCGGGATTCCAAGTTCGCCGACAACTGGCAGCGCGCTAGAGATGCGGGAGTGGTGAGGGGCGCTTACCATTTCTTCACCTTCTGCCGACCGGGCAAGGATCAGGCGCAGAATGTCCTGGCGACCGTGCCGAAGGAGCAGGGAACTCTGCCGATCGCCGTCGATCTGGAGTTTGTCGGCAATTGCAACAAAATCCCGACGCTCGAGGAAATGGTTGCCGAGGTGAGCGCCTTTTTCACCGAGCTGAAGGGCACTTTTCCGGAAAAACCTATTTTCTACGTCACCCAGGAGTTCTTTGATCAATATCTGAAAGGCAATGAATCGCGCTTCCCCGACCACTATCTGTGGCTGCGCAGCGTGTTCAGGGAGCCGAGGCAGGAAGAGTGCAGTCGTTTGTCGATCTGGCAATTTGCCGATAACGGCACATTGGACGGCATCCAGGGACCGGTAGACCTCAATGCACTCTGCCCGTCGGAAACGGGCTTAGCTCACCTGTTCCCAACCGTTGCAGCGAACTGAAACGTCCCGGCTTATTCCGGCAGCCGGTAATCGACGAGTTTGTTCTCCCGCACCATGAACAGCTTGCCCGTCTCCGTCACACCAGGCCCCAGCAACGGCAGGATTGCCTTTGCGACCTCGGAGGGATGCGGCAGCGACTGCGGATCTTCTCCGGGCACCGCCTGCGCCCGCATCGCCGTGCGTGTCGCCCCCGGATCGACGCTGGTGACCCGCAGCGGGGTGCTTTGACTTTCGCCGGCCCATGTGCGCGCCAGCGCCTCGACGGCGGCCTTGGAAGCGGAATAGGCGCCCCAGAAGGGGCGGCATTTGTGGGCAGCACCCGAAGAGATGATCACCGCGCGGCCGGCATCGGAGCGGGCCAGCAGCGGGTCGACCGAGCGGATCAGCCGCCATGTTGCGGTGACGTTGATGGTCATCACCTTCTCGAACACCTTCGCCTCGATATGGCCGATCGGCGAAATGACGCCGAGCACGCCGGCATTGGCGACGAGGATGTCGAGCTTGCCCCAGCGCTCGAAGATCGAGCCGCCGAGCGCATCAATCGCATTCATGTCGGCAAGGTCGAAGGGCACGAGCGTCGCCGTGCCGCCGACGGCCTTGATCGCATCATCGAGATCCTCGAGCCCGCCGACCGTGCGTGCGCAGGCAATCACATGGGCGCCGGCTTTGGCAAGTTCCAGCGCCGTGAAATAGCCGATGCCGCGCGACGCACCGGTGACGAGTGCGATCTTGCCCTCAAGATTGATGTTCATGATGTCGTGTTCCCTCACGAAGGGAGAGGGGTGCGATGCACCCCTCGGGATGGACAATGGAAAAGCCGGCGCGCCGTGTCAGCCGTTGCTGGCAAGCATGGAAATCTTGTTGCCCATGGACTCGCCGTTCTTGTCGAGCAGGCGGGTCGGATAGTCGCCGGTGAAATAATGGTCGGTGAACTGCGGCCGGGCCGGATTGCGATCCTCGCCGCCAACGGCGCGATAGAGGCCGTCGATCGACAGGAAGGCGAGCGAATCCGCGCCGATGTATTTGGCCATGGCTTCGACATCGGCATATTGGTTTGCGAGCAGCTTGTCTGCGTCAGGCGTGTCGATGCCGTAGAAATCCGGGAAGAAGATCATCGGGCTTGCGACGCGGACATGGACTTCGCGCGCGCCGGCTTCACGGATCATCTGGACGATCTTGAGAGACGTCGTGCCACGCACGATGGAATCATCGACCAGCACCACGCGCTTGCCTTCGATCATCGCCCGGTTGGCCGAATGCTTCAGCTTCACGCCGAAGGCGCGGATCTGCTGCGTCGGCTCGATGAAGGTGCGCCCGACATAATGGTTACGGATGATGCCGTATTCGAAGGGAATGCCGCTCTGCTGCGCATAGCCGAGCGCCGCCGGCGTGCCGCCATCCGGCACCGGCACGATCACGTCGCCATCGACGGGCGATTCCTTGGCGAGGTTCATGCCCATACTCTTGCGCGTCGTATAGACGTTGCGGCCGCCGACGACCGAGTCCGGGCGGGCGAAATAGACATATTCGAACAGGCAGAGGCGCTCCAGCTGTGGCTTGCTAGGCTTGCGCGCATCGATGCTGATCGAGCCGTCGGGCTGGATTTCACAGATGATGACCTCGCCGTTCTCAACGTCGCGGATGAACTTGGCGCCGATAATGTCGAGCGCGCAGGTCTCCGAGCAGAAGATCGGCTTGCCGTCGAATTCTCCCATGACCAGTGGGCGGATGCCGGTCGGGTCGCGCGCGGCAATCAGCTTGGTGCGCGTCATGGCGAGCATCGAATAGCCGCCTTCCATCTGGCGAATGGCATCGATGAAGCGGTCGGATGTGGAAGCGTGGCGGGAGCGGGCGATGAGGTGGAGGACGACCTCGGTATCGGAGGTCGACTGACAGATGGCGCCGGTCGCGATGATTTGGCGGCGCAGCGTCAGGCCGTTGGTGAAATTGCCGTTATGGGCAATGGCGATGCCGCCTTCTTCCAGTTCGGCAAAGAGCGGCTGCACGTTGCGCATGGCCACTTCGCCGGTTGTCGAGTAGCGGGTATGACCGATCGTAATGCTGCCGGGCAGGCGGGCGAGCGTCATCGGATTGGTATAGTGGTCGCCGACGAGGCCCATGTGGCGCTCTTGATAAAAGCGCTTGCCGTCGAAGGAGACGATGCCGGCCGCTTCCTGTCCGCGGTGCTGCAAGGCATGCAGGCCGAGCGCCGTGAGCGCGGCGGCATCGGGATGTCCCAGAATTCCGAAAACCCCGCATTCTTCATGCAGCGTATCTCCGTCGAGCGGATCGTCGGTCGGGAAGGAATGGGACTGGTTCATTTCTGCGGGCCTCTGCTCTCACAAGAATGGATCGGCATTTCCAGAAATAGCTGAGCCCGGCGGAGCTGGAATGCTCGGCCGGACCCTCATTTCATGTCCCGCTCAAATGGCAATTGCCGGAAGGCGGGTCAAGCTCTTGAACACTGTGTCAATTCGCCGGCTGCTGCGCGCCGCCTGCAGGCGCGGTCGGTGCGTCTTCCGCCGGAGCCTGGTCGCCCGTCGGCGGAGTGGTACCTTCGGCGCCCTGTGCCGGCGGCTGCAGCTTATCACGGATGCTTTCCGGTATCATCTGGGCAAATTGCTCCGGCAGAACCGATTTCAGCTTCACGACCATCGAATCCAGGAAGGGCTTCGACTTCGCTTCGTTGACCCAAGCCGGACGGTGGTCGGCATCGACGAGCCAGTTCCAGAAGGCGACGGCGACGACCAGGAGCAGAACGCCGCGCGCTGCCCCGAACAGGAAGCCGAGCGTGCGGTCGAGCGCGCCGACACGGCTGTCGATGATGAAATCGGCGATCTTCATCGTGATGAAGGAGATGACGATGAGCGCGATCAGGAAGACGACCGCTGCCGAACCGACGATCGCGATACGGTCGTCATCGGTATATTTCTTCGCATAGGGCAGCAGGTACGGATAGAGATAATAGGCAGCGGCGGCCGAACCGCCCCAGCTCGCGATCGAGAGGATCTCGCGCGAAAAGCCGCGGACCATCGCCAGCACGGCGGAGAAGAGCACGACGCCGATGACAATACCGTCGAAAATCGTAATGGGCATGTAAATTCAACTCCAGGACTGCCGCTTGGCGGCCGTGTCGTGCCTTATCGTGTGCTCCTATATCATCACCACTCTTGGCAATGAAAGGATCAAACGTCGTCTTCCACACGCAGCGCTCCCTTCGATCCGGCGATGCGCGCGACCAGATCCGGCAGGCTTCCAACTTCGCTCCAGCGCCCGCCGGAGCCCTTCGGCAATTCGGCGGAGGCGGACGGAAGCAGCGCTGCGGAAAATCCCAGCTTCTCGGCTTCCTTGAGACGCTGGGCGGTGTGCGCAACCGGCCGGATGGCGCCCGACAGGCTGACTTCGCCGAAATAGACGCAATCGGCGGGAAGGGCAATACCGGCAAGCGAGGAAACGAGCGCCGAGGCGACGGCAAGATCGGCCGCCGGTTCGGAGATGCGGTAACCGCCGGCGACGTTAAGGTAGACGTCGTGCTGGCCGAGCCTGACGCCGCAATGGGCCTCAAGCACCGCAAGGATCATCGACAGCCGGGCCGAATCCCAGCCGACCACGGCGCGGCGCGGCGTGCCGAGCGAGGTCGGCGCCACCAGCGCCTGCACCTCGACGAGAATGGGGCGGGTGCCTTCCATGCCGGCAAAGACGGCAGCACCCGGCGATTTTTCGTTGCGCTCACCAAGGAAGAGCTCGGAAGGATTGGCGACTTCGCGCAAGCCTTTGTCGGACATTTCGAAGACGCCGATCTCGTCGGTCGGGCCGAAGCGGTTCTTGACTGTGCGCAGGATGCGGTAGTGATGGCCGCGATCGCCTTCGAAATAGAGCACGGCGTCGACCATGTGCTCGACGACGCGCGGCCCGGCAATCTGCCCGTCCTTGGTTACGTGGCCGACGAGCACCATGGCGGCCCCCGTCTGCTTGGCGAAACGGATCATTGCTTGGACGCCGGTGCGCACCTGCGTCACCGTTCCCGGCGCCGATTCGGCAAGCTCGCTCCACAGCGTCTGGATGGAATCGATGATGACGAGGTCCGGCCGCTTGCCCTCGGCGAGCGTCGCCAGAATATCCTCGACATTGGTTTCGGCCGCCAGCATCACGTCGGTATCGGCCGCCGCAAGGCGTTGTGCCCGCAGCCGCACCTGCGCCACGGCTTCTTCGCCGGAGACGTAGATGATCTTGTGGCCGCGCCGCGCAAGGGCGGCGGCGGCCTGCATCAGCAGCGTCGATTTGCCGATGCCGGGATCGCCGCCGATCAGCACCGCCGAACCGCGCACGAAACCGCCGCCGAGCGCCCGGTCGAGCTCCGACATGGCGGTATGGATACGCGGTGCCTCTTCGATCTCGCCGGAGAGTGCCGTCAGCGCCACTGGTCGGCCCTTCTTCGGCGTCTTGCCAGGACCGGAGCCGATCCCGCCCATCGGGTCTTCCTCGACGATGGTGTTCCACTCGCCGCAGTTCTCGCATTTGCCGGCCCAGCGGTTATGAACCGTGCCGCAACTCTGGCAGATGAATTGTGTCCTGGCCTTCGCCATCAATTACTCTTTCAGTCCGGGTTCGCGAGCGACGCGACGCGCCGCTTCATCGAATCATTGTCGTGCTTGAGATAATGGCTATCGCAACGGATCAAAACTAATGATTTCCCCATCAGCGCACCCATGCCTATCCTTTGCTCCTCATTCGGAACGGTGGAAAATGTTCGATTATTCGTTTGCGCACTGGCTTGCATTTCTGTCGGCGGCGGTTCTGCTCAATCTCTCGCCCGGTCCCGACATCGCTTTCATCCTCGGTCACACGATGAAAAGCGGAAAACGTGCCGGTTTTTCCGCGCTGTTCGGCGTCTGGTCCGGCGCCTGCCTGCATGTGCTGATGGCCGCACTCGGCCTCTCGGCCATACTTGCCGCTTCCGCCGTCGCCTTCTCGACAGTCAAATGGATCGGCGCCGCCTATCTCGTCTGGCTGGGCATTCAGGCTTTGCGCTCCGGTGGCGGCGATGGCCTGATAAAGGCTGCTGGTGAAAGTTTGCCGGTGGCAAGGATCTACCGGCAGGGAATTCTGGTGTCGCTGCTCAATCCCAAAGTGGCGATATTCTTCCTGGCCTTCCTGCCGCAGTTCGTCGTCGAAGGGGCAGGGCCGGCATGGGCGCAACTCATGCTGCATGGCGCGCTCATCATCGTCGTCGCTGCCTTCATCGAACCGCCGCTCGTCCTTCTCGGCGGGCGCCTTGCGGATGCAATCAGGCATAATCAAAAAGTCGGACTCTGGCTCGACCGCGGCCTCGGTGCGCTTTTCGTGGCGCTCGGTGTCCGTCTCGCCCTCAGCAGCCGCTGAGTAGGAAGGCTATTCTTCGGCCACGTAGCGCCGCTCGTGGCGGAGCCCCATGCTGGTCAGGATCTCGTATCCGATCGTGCCGGATGCCCGCGCCACATCGTCCACCGGCATGTTCTTCCCGAACAGTTCGACATAATCCCCGGCGCGCACGGCGTTGTCAGGCAGGTCGGTGATATCGAAGATCGTCAGGTCCATGGTGATCCGGCCGGCAACCGGGACCTTGTGTCCGGCGATGAAACCTTGCCCGCCTTGCGGCACCACCTGCCTCAACGGCACGCCGCCGCTCGACTGGCTGCGCATGTAGCCGTCGGCATAACCGGCCGAGGCGATCGCCAGCCGGCTTTCACGGCGAAGCTGCAGCGCCCGCCCATAGCTGACGGTCTCGCCGGCTGCGACGCTGCGCACCTGGATGATGCGCGCTTCCGCCGTTGCGACGGGCCGCATCGGGTTCGCCATGCCGCTGACGGCCTCACCGCCATAGAGCGCAATGCCGGGGCGGGTCAGGTCGAAGTGATAATCCTCACCGAGAAAGATGCCGGCCGAGGCGGCAAGGCTTGAATCGATACCTTCATAAGCGGCGCTAACTCTGTGGAATGATTCGAGCTGCTGCCGGTTCATCGCATGGGTGGGATCATCGGCGCAGGCAAGGTGGCTCATGACAAGCACGGGCGCGAAGCTCGCCGGCCGCGAGACGTCGTCGGCGAGCGCGATCGCATCGTCAATATGCAGTCCGAGCCGATTGAAGCCGGTATCGACATGCAGCGCGCAGGGGTAGTCGCCGTAATCGGCAAGCACCGCCATCCAGAAGGCGAGCTGCTCGTCGGAGGAAATCACCGGCACCAGATCATTGTCGAAGAAGCGCCGCTCGGTGCCCGGCCAGATGCCTGAGAGCACGAAGATGCGCGCCTCGGGCGCATAGAGGCGAAGTGTTACGCCCTCGTCGACGGTCGCGACGAAGAAGTCGCGCGCGCCGGCCATATAGAGCGCTTCGCCGGCATCCTCGATGCCCATGCCATAGGCATCTGCCTTGACGACCGCCGAGGCGCGCGCCGCACCGGAGCGGCGCGCCATGTCGCGCCAGTTCTCCGTCAAAGCGGTCAGGTCGACGGTCAGCCGCAGGCCTGCCGAGGCAAAGTTGTCATCTTCGGGGGCGTCGAAAAATTCGCTCATGAACCACATCGAAAAGAGGCCGGAGAAGGATTCTCCGGCCAGTTTAAAGGTCAACTATGTCAAGGGAAAGCCCGGCGTTGCACGCAGCATCCGCGCGATCAGTGCTCTTCATATTGTGTGAAGGAGGGATCGGCGAGATCGGCAAAACGCGTGAATTCCGCCTGGAAGGCGAGCTTCACCGTGCCTGTCGGCCCGTGGCGCTGCTTGGCGATGATCACGTCGGCCGTGCCCTTGACCTTGTCGAACAGTGCTTCCCATTCCGGATATTTCGGATCGTGGATGTCGCGCGGCTCCGAATTCTTGACGTAATATTCCTCGCGGAACACGAAGAGCACGACGTCGGCGTCCTGCTCGATCGAGCCGGATTCGCGAAGGTCGGACAGCTGCGGCCGCTTGTCGTCGCGGCTTTCGACCTGACGCGAGAGCTGCGACAGTGCGATGATCGGAACGTTGAGCTCCTTGCCGAGCGCCTTGAGGCCGGTGGTGATTTGGGTGATTTCCTGCACGCGGTTGTCGCTGGATTTGCCCGAGCCGGTCATCAGCTGAATGTAGTCGACCACAAGCACATCGAGGCCGCGCTGGCGCTTCAGACGGCGCGCGCGGGCCGAAAGCTGGGCGATCGAGATGCCGCCGGTCTGGTCGATGAAGAGCGGCACCTTCTGCATCATCATCGAGCAGGCGACGAGCTTTTCGAAATCGGCATCGTTGATGTCGCCGCGGCGGATCTTCGAGGAGGAGACTTCCGTCTGCTCGGAGATGATACGGGTGGCGAGCTGTTCCGACGACATTTCGAGCGAGTAGAAACCGACGACGCCGCCGTTCTTCGCCTTCATGCTGCCGTCCGACTGGACTTCGCCTTCGTAGGCGGCGGCGATATTGTAGGCGATGTTTGTAGCAAGTGAGGTCTTGCCCATGCCGGGGCGTCCGGCAAGCACGATCAAGTCCGACCGCTGCAAACCGCCCATCTTGGAATCCAGCGAATGGATGCCGGTGGAAATGCCGGAAAGCCCGCCGTCACGTTCCTTGGCGACGGCCGCCATGTCGATCGCCAGCGCGACCGCATCGTTGAAGGCCTGGAAGCCGCCGTCGTAGCGGCCGTTTTCCGCCAGTTCGAAGAGGCGGCGTTCGGTATCCTCGATCTGCGACTGCGGCGGCATGTCGAGCGGCGCGTCATAGGCGATGTTGACGACGTCCTCGCCGATGGTAATCAGCGCCCGGCGCAGCGCCAGGTCGTAGATCGCCCGGCCGTAATCCTCGGCATTGATGACGGTGACGGCATTGCTGACCAGGCTCGCCAGATATTGCGAAACCGTCATGTCGCCGACCTTCTCGTCGGCTTTCAGGAAGGTCTTGATCGTCACCGGATTGGCGATCTTGCCCATGCGGATGATATCGCCGGCAACCTCGAAGATCTTCCGATGCAGCGGTTCATAGAGATGGATCGGCTTCAGGAAGTCCGACACCCGATAATAGGCGTCGTTGTTCATCAGGATCGCACCCAGAAGCGCTTGCTCGGCTTCGATATTGTTGGGTGCTTCGCGATAATGCTGCTCCGACGGGGCAACAGCTGCAATCTTTCGAGCGGCGTCGTTCATCATCATCCGTTCTGTCTTTTTCCAGCTCCGGATTTGCAATTCCGGACGCGAAAATCAAGAGGCTACGAAAGGAGCGGGGGCTCGCTTCGCCTAAATCCTGAACGCTGTGCACGTTGTTCGACTTCTCCACAGTCTTGGGCGACACAAAGGAGAAATACTGGCAGTGTCACCCGCACGACACGGTATGGCGCCGACTCAGCCCATCCGCTTCGGAGAATGTTATTTTAGCGCGATGCGATAAGGCACGCAGCAAAAACATCCGGAAGATCCCCTTAAAAAAGCGAACCGCTCGGCAGCTCACATCGAAGGGGTGGAAACGAAAAAGCCCGGCGCGGTGGCCGGGCTTCTCTCTCGCGGATCGCTCCGACGAAATTATGCTTCGTCTTCGTCGACGCCGTCAGCTTCCGGATCGAAGAAGTCTTCCGGACGCAGCGCGTCTTCGTCGACGCCGTAGATCGCGTCGACCGAGGTGAGTTCTTCGCCCTTGGACTGGCGCTCTGCCTCGTCGGCAGAACGGGCAACGTTCAGCTCGACGTGGATTTCGACTTCGGCATGCAGCTGCAGCTCGACCTTGTGCAGGCCGATCGACTTGATCGGCGTGTTGAGGTGAACCTGGTTGCGGCCGATGTTGAAGCCTTCGGCGCCGAGAATATCGACGACGTCACGGGCAGCAACCGAACCGTAGAGCTGGCCGGTTTCGCCGGCGGAGCGCACGACGATGAAGGACTTGCCGTCGAGAACGTCGGCGACCGTCTGGGCTTCCGACTTGCGCTCGAGGTTGCGGGCTTCGAGCGTCGCGCGCTCGGCTTCGAAGCGGGTCTTGTTGGCGGCGTTGGCGCGCAGCGCCTTGCCGAGCGGCAGCAGGTAGTTGCGGGCAAAGCCGTCGCGAACCTTTACGGTTTCGCCCATCTGGCCGAGCTTGGAAATGCGTTCGAGAAGGATGACTTGCATTTTCTTTTTCCTTTCTTGTGTCTCAGATTTTCGTATCGGATTGTTTGGGGGCATCAGCATCTTTCGTCGGGGTCAGTGCGATCGCCTTGCGCGTATCGCTGAGACCGAGGACGAGGATGAGGAGAGCTGGCAGCAGCATGAGCATCGAGGCCAGATAGCAGAGGATGAGGGCCGGTATGCGCCAGTCCTTGCCGCGGGTGCGGAAATGCAGCGAGGCGAAACCGGAAAGCATGAAGCCGGCGCCGAAGGCGCCGATCACGGTCGCACCGACCAGCGCCGGAACGCCGCCGAAAAAGCAGGCGGCAAGCCCGGCCAGGAAGATGAAGATCGAGTTGCGGTTCATCCGCAGCGACGAGGGAATATCCTCGCGCGGACGAAGGCCGCGGCCGGAGGCTGCAACGATGCGTACGGCGAAATAATAGGCAGCAAACAGCATGCTGACCCACATGCCGCCCTGCAAAGCCGGCAGCATCAGCAGGATCAGCGACTTGGTCTGCGCGGTCGCTGCCGGATCGGGCATGAATTCCGGCTGCTGCTGCTTGAGCGAGGTGATCAGCAGATCGACGATCGGATCGGTGATCTCCGGGCCGTAGCCGATGATCACACCGATGACGATGACGGCGAGCGTCACCAGACCGCAGAGATGCAGCAGGATATCGGAGAGCGGATACCAGGCAAGCAGATGGTCGGGCCCACCGAGTTCGGCGGCCGGACGCGCCAGATTGGCGAGATGGCTGAGCCAACCGGCCGGCAGCAGCGTCACCATCGTCATGATCAGCGCGAAGGATGGCGAGATCAAGATCGCGCCCAGCGCCGCGGCGGTGACGACGGCCGAGACTGCGGCTGCATTGCCCCAGCCGAGCCCGACGATCAGGATCGGCAGAGCCGAGGCCGTATAAAGAAGCGCGCTGAAAAACGACGGCTGCATGCTCGCGCCCAGCACCAGCAGGGCGGCGGTCAATCCGGCGAGTGCGCCGATCAGCAGCGTTTTAATGTTCGGTCGTTTCAAGGTCGCTGTCCTGCTTCATCAAGCAGTTAGAGGATGTTGCTGAATCAAATTCAGAAACGTCTCAACATGGGTTTTAAGAGTTCCGATCCGCGCCCATCGCAGAAGGGAGAAGGGAAGGCACGAATGCCTTCCCTCAAAGGTGTCGGCGTCGACCGATTAGGCGACGACGTAGGGCAGCAGGCCGAGGAAACGGGCGCGCTTGATCGCCTGAGCGAGTTCGCGCTGCTTCTTCTGGGAAACGGCCGTGATGCGGGACGGAACGATCTTGCCGCGCTCAGAAATGTAGCGCTGCAGCAGGCGTACGTCCTTGTAGTCGATCCGCGGTGCGTTGGCGCCGGAGAACGGGCAGGTCTTGCGGCGGCGATGGAACGGGCGGCGGACCGGAGCGGAGGAAGTTTCAGACATATCTCAGATCTCCCTTATACACGGTCTTCGCGCGGACGGCGCGGACGGTCGTCACGGTCGCCGAAGCCACCTTCACGCGGCGGACGCGGGCCGCGGTCACGATCACCGAAGCCGCCTTCACGCGGGCCACGGCCGCCTTCGCGCGGACGGTCGTCACGGTCGCGCTTCTGCATCATGGCAGACGGACCTTCTTCATGCTTCTCGACGGCGATCGTCATGTAGCGAAGAACGTCTTCGCTGATGCGCATCTGACGTTCCATTTCCTGGACGGCAGCAGCCGGTGCATCGATGTCCATCAGGGCGTAGTGCGCCTTGCGGTTCTTCTTGATGCGGTAGGTGAGGGACTTGAGGCCCCAGTTCTCGATACGCCCGACCTTACCGCCATTCGCTTCGATCACACCCTTGTACTGTTCTACGAGGGCATCGACCTGCTGAGCGGAAATATCCTGCCGGGCAAGGAATACATGTTCATAAAGAGCCATGACAGCTTTGCCTTTCTTGCGTTTGGTTCAACCCGATATTCGGCGGCTAAGCCTCAACGACTGCTCCTGATTGGGCGGACCCAGGCAAGAAAGCGTTTCCGAGACGGTCGAGAGCGGAGACACGGGAGGCTGGAACGCTTCCGTTCCGAACGATTTCCGTGAAGAAACCGGCCCTCCGTTCAGCCACCAGCCAGAAGACCGGGTTAACGAACAGGGCGGCTTATACGGATTTTTTGGGCAAAGGCAAGCGCAATCGGACACCCGAACCCGATGCCGGCCAATGGTCGGCATCGGGCAGGCGCCAAACAAATAGGATCAAAGCGTCAGCGGATACTGCCGGTGCACCTTGGCGATTTCCGCCAGGATCTCGTTCGAAAGCGTAATGTCGGCCGCGCCGATATCGATTTTCAACTGCTCCATCGAGGTCGCGCCGATGATGGCCGAGGCCATGAAGGGCCTGGAAAGGCAGAAGGCGAGCGCCATTGCTGCCGGGTCGAGGCGGTATGTTGCAGCGATCTCCAGATAGGCTTTGGTCGCCGGCTCCTGTAGCGGCTGCAGGCGACCGCCGATATCGTGGTTGATCGAGCCGCGCGAACCCTTCGGCCTGCCGCCATCGACATATTTTCCGGAGAGGATGCCGCCGGCGAGCGGAGAATAGGCGAGCAGCCCGACATCCTCATGATGCGAGAGTTCGGCGAGATCGAGGTCGAAATGGCGGTAGAGCAAGTTGTATTCGTTCTGGACGCAGGCGACCCGCGGCAGGCTCTTCTGTTCGGCGAGCGTCAGATATTTCTGTATGCCCCAGGTGGTTTCGTTGGAAAGGCCGATCGCGCGGATCTTGCCTTCCTTCACCAGCACGCCAAGCGTTTCCAGGATGTCGAGCATATTGGCGACGGCCTCGTCGCGGTTCTGGTTGAAGGGATTGTAGCTCCAATTCTGACGGAAATGGAAATGGCCGCGGTTCGGCCAGTGGATCTGGTAGAGGTCGACGTAATCCGTCTTCAGCCGCGCCAGGCTGGCTTCGAGCGCCAGGCGGATATTCTTTGCATCGGCACCTTCGCCACCACGTATATAGTCGCGGCCGCGGCCGGCGACCTTGGTGGCGAGCACGATATCGCCGCGCTTGCCGGTCTTCTTGAACCAGCTGCCGATATAGTCTTCCGTCCAGCCCTGCGTAGCGGCCGAAATCGGGGTGGTCGGATAAAGTTCGGCCGTATCGAAGAAATTGACGCCCTTTTCGACGGCGTAGTCCATCTGCGCATGAGCATCGGCTTCGCTGTTCTGCGAACCCCAGGTCATGGTGCCAAGGCAAATCTCTGAAACGGAAATCTCGGTGCGGCCTAGCGAATTGTACTTCATGGAAAAACCTTGGGAGAGAGGTGACAGCCTTGGGAGGGTTCGCGCAAATCTAGGCTGGATTTGGCGGAGCGCAAGAGCAAAAACCGGGCATTTGCGCCAGTGCGAAAGGCTTTGCGCAGAATGAGCCGCCACTTGACTCTGCCGGAAAGAATGTCAATTGGAGGCAAAACAGCCTCAAGGGGCGTATTCAGGGGCATGAGCCAGGGAATATGAGAATGACCATTGCTTTCACTTTTCCCGGTCAGGGCAGTCAGGCCGTCGGTATGGGCAAGGATCTCGCCGAGAATTTTGCCGAAGCCCGCGCCGTTTTCCAAGAGGTCGATGAGGCACTCGGTGAAAAGCTTTCAGACGTCATGTTCAACGGTCCCGAGGATACGTTGACCTTGACGGCGAACGCCCAGCCGGCGCTGATGGCCGTCTCGATCGCCGTCGTCCGCGTTCTTGAAGCCAAAGGGTTGGATCTGAAGTCGAAGGTCGCTTACGTCGCCGGCCACTCGCTCGGCGAATATTCGGCACTTTGCGCCGCCGGCACCTTTTCGCTCGCCGACACCGCGCGGCTGCTGCGTATCCGCGGCAATGCCATGCAGGCGGCCGTTCCCGTCGGCGTCGGCGCCATGGCCGCGATCATCGGCCTCGAACATGCCGACGTCGCTGCCGTCTGTGAGGCAGCCGCCGCTATCGGTGCCTGCCAGATCGCCAACGACAATGGCGGCGGCCAGATCGTCATCTCAGGCGAGAAGGCAGCTGTTGAAAAGGCGGCCGGCCTTGCGACCGACAAGGGCGCCAAGCGCGCCATTCTGCTGCCGGTCTCCGCTCCGTTCCATTCGACGCTGATGGCGCCTGCCGCTGAGGCCATGCGCGAGGCGCTGGCAACGGTCGCCAAATCCGATCCGGTCGTGCCTGTCATCGCCAATGTCCGTGCCGCGCCGGTGACCGGCGCCGACGAGATCGCCAGCCTGCTGGTCGAGCAGGTGACCGGTCAGGTCCGCTGGCGTGAGACGGTGGAATGGTTCGCCGGAAACGGCGTCACGACGCTTTATGAACTCGGTTCCGGCAAGGTGCTGACCGGCCTTGCCCGCCGCATCGACAAGACGATCAACGGCATCTCCGTCAACGGTCCGGCGGATATCGACGCGGCCGTCGCCGCCCTCATGGCCTGATTGGTATCCCCGGACACCGGATTTGGTGTCCCTGTTATAAGGAACGTTTCCATGTTCGATCTTTCCGGCCGCAAGGCTCTCGTCACCGGCGCATCGGGCGGTATCGGCGAGGAAATCGCCCGCCTTCTTCATAAGCAGGGCGCCGTCGTCGGCCTGCACGGCACCCGCGTCGAGAAACTGGAAGCGCTAGCCGCCGATCTCGGCGAGCGCGTCAAGATCTTCCCGGCCAACCTCTCCGACCGCGATGAGGTCAAGGCGCTCGGCCAGAAAGCCGAGGCCGACCTCGAAGGCGTCGACATCCTCGTCAACAATGCCGGCATCACCCGCGACGGCCTCTTCGTGCGCATGAGCGACGAGGACTGGGACAGCGTCATCGAAGTGAACCTGACGTCGACCTTCCGCCTGACGCGCGAATTGACGCATCCGATGATGCGCCGCCGCTATGGTCGCATCATCAACATCACCTCCGTCGTCGGCGTCACCGGCAATCCAGGCCAGGCCAATTACTGCGCCTCCAAGGCCGGCATGATCGGCTTCACCAAGTCTTTGGCGCAGGAAATTGCCACCCGCAACGTGACGGTCAATTGCGTCGCACCCGGCTTTATCGAGAGCGCCATGACCGGCAAGCTGAACGACAAGCAGAAGGAAGCGATCATGGGGGCGATCCCAATGAAGCGCATGGGCACGGGTGGCGAGGTGGCTTCGGCGGTTGCTTACCTTGCGTCCTCCGAGGCTGCCTATATGACGGGCCAGACGCTGCACGTAAACGGCGGCATGGCGATGATCTGAAACGACAAACCGCTGGCATGGGAATATTTCCGCCAATAGCATGTTGAGCAATCACGAACCGTTGATTTTCTGGCTTTGCGGCAGACATAAAGCATGTTAAGCGGGCCATGACTGTGAACAGTCGTCCCGAGAAAGCAGACGGACCGGCGGGCTTTTTGCAAGCCTGGGACATCTCTGAAGCCGGGTAAACGAGTTTGCCGAGGATGTCTGAAAACATCGCAGGCTGAAACAGGGTAGGGGTGCCGCGATGGCATTCCGATCAGGACATAAGGTCGAGGAAACCGACATGAGCGATATCGCAGAACGCGTAAAGAAAATTGTTATTGATCATCTTGGCGTTGATGCCGACAAGGTCGTCGAGAGCGCCAGCTTTATCGACGATCTGGGCGCTGACTCGCTCGACACGGTCGAACTTGTCATGGCTTTCGAAGAAGAATTCGGCGTTGAAATTCCTGACGACGCTGCCGACTCGATCCTGACGGTCGGCGATGCAGTGAAGTTCATTGAGAAGGCCCAGGCCTGATCCTGTGAATTTGAGAAAGGGCGGGCCTGGAGTCCGCCCTTTTCTTTTCGGCATATTTCTCCATAGAACATAAGAGACGGGGGGAAGCACGCGATGAGACGTGTCGTCATCACCGGTACCGGCATGGTATCACCCTTGGGATGCGGAACCGAGGTGACGTGGTCCCGGCTGCTTGCCGGTCAGAACGGCGCCCGCCTCGTCACCGAATTCGAGGTCGATGACCTTCCCGCCAAGATCGCCTGCCGTATTCCTATCGGTGACGGCACCGACGGCACCTTCAATGTCGATCAGTGGATGGAGCCGAAGGAGCAGCGCAAGGTCGATCCCTTCATCATCTACGGCATGGCCGCCGCCGACATGGCGCTTGCCGATGCCGGCTGGCATCCTGAAACCGATGAGGACCAGATCGCCACCGGCGTGCTGATCGGCTCCGGCATCGGCGGCATCGAAGGCATCGTCGAGGCGGGTTACACCCTGCGCGACAAGGGCCCGCGCCGTATCTCCCCTTTCTTCATTCCCGGCCGCCTGATCAACCTCGTCTCCGGCCAGGTCTCGATCCGCCACAAGCTGCGCGGACCCAATCATTCGGTCGTCACCGCCTGCTCGACGGGTGCGCATGCGATCGGCGATGCAGCGCGGCTGATTGCGCTGGGTGATGCCGACGTCATGGTCGCCGGCGGCACGGAATCCCCTGTCAGCCGCATTTCGCTTGCAGGTTTTGCCGCCTGCAAGGCGCTGTCGACCCAACACAATGACGACCCGAAGAAAGCGTCGCGCCCCTATGATCGCGACCGCGACGGCTTCGTCATGGGCGAGGGTGCCGGCATTGTCGTGCTTGAGGAACTGGAACATGCCAAGGCGCGCGGCGCCAGGATCTACGCCGAAATCGTCGGCTACGGCCTGTCGGGCGATGCCTATCACATCACCGCGCCGTCCGAAGACGGCGAGGGCGCCGGTCGCTGCATGGCGATGGCGCTGAAGCGCGCCGGGCTGACGCCGGCCGATATCGACTACATCAATGCCCACGGTACCTCGACCATGGCCGACACGATCGAACTCGGCGCCGTCGAGCGGCTGGTCGGCAATGCGGCGTCGAAGATCTCCATGTCCTCGACTAAGTCGGCGACAGGACACCTTCTCGGTGCTGCAGGCGCCATCGAGGCGATCTTCACCACGCTCGCCATTCGCGACAATATCGCGCCGCCGACGCTCAATCTCGACAATCCCGAACGTGAGACGGCGATCGACCTTGTCCCGCACAAGGCGCGTGAGCGGGAAATCAATGTGGCGCTGTCCAACTCGTTCGGATTCGGCGGCACGAACGCGTCGCTCGTACTGCGCCGTTACGCGCAATAAGAGTCCTGCAAGCGGTGTAATGGGTCTCCCTTGCACCGCAGGCCGGCCGTCCTCTACGTTGCGTGGCAGGGCGTGCGAAAGCATAACGACCGGCAGCGGCGTCGTTGAACGGCGGCAGAACCTGCTTTTGCCGCATTGCTTCGCGAAATAGCGAAGTGAGGGTCAAGTTTTAGAGGATTGCCGGTGAGCGATACGACGAACCAGAGCAACGATACCCAGGCGCAGAAGGGACCGATCATCCCGAAGTCGCCGAGCGAAGCCCTGCGTCCGGAACGCGTTCCGGAGCCGCCGAAGCGGTCCAAGAAAGCCCGCGGCCAGGTCGTTCTTTTCCTGAACTTCATCATGACGTTGGCGGTTCTGGTCTGTGTCGTCGCCATCATCGGCTTCTACTACGCCACATCGACCTATCGGAATCCCGGTCCGCTGCAGACCAACACCAATTTTATCGTCCGCAACGGCGCTGGTCTGACCGAAATCGCCTCGAACCTCGAGCGCAACGCGATCATCAGCGATGCCCGCATCTTCCGCTATCTCACGGCAACGCATCTTTCTGCCGGTGAGAGCCTCAAGGCGGGTGAATACGAGATCAAGGCGAGGGCATCCATGAGAGATATCATGGAGCTGCTGAAATCGGGCAAGTCCATTCTCTATTCCGTTTCCTTCCCTGAGGGACTGACGGTCCGACAGATGTTCGACCGCATGCTGCAGGATACCGTGCTGGAAGGCGACTTGCCGGCGGCATTGCCGACCGAGGGTAGCCTGCGTCCGGATACCTACAAATTCTCGCGCGGCACCAAGCGCTCGGAAATCATCGAACAGATGGCGGCTGCGCAGCAGAAGCTCGTCGATCAGATCTGGGACAAGCGCGACTCGTCGCTGCCGCTGCGGTCCAAGGAAGAATTCGTGACACTCGCCTCGATCGTCGAAAAGGAAACCGGCGTTCCCGACGAGCGAGCCCACGTCGCCTCCGTTTTCCTGAACCGGCTCGGCAAGGGCATGCGCCTGCAGTCCGACCCGACGATCATCTACGGCCTCTTCGGCGGCGAGGGCAAACCGGCCGACCGGCCGATCTACCAGTCGGACCTGAAGCGGGATACACCTTACAACACCTATGTCATCAAGGGTCTGCCGCCGACGCCGATCGCCAATCCCGGCAAGGATGCGCTGGAAGCCGTCGCCAATCCCTGGAAGACGCAGGACCTCTATTTCGTCGCCGACGGCTCCGGTGGCCATGTTTTCGCTGCGACGCTCGAGGAGCACAATGCCAACGTCAAGCGCTGGCGCAAGCTCGAAGCCGACAAGGGGTCGGACCCGAACATCGCAGTCGACGGCCAGCCGGAAGAGCAGCCGGCGGATAGTGGCACGACCGTCGCGCCGCCGAAGAAAAAGAAGATCAACTGAGACTTTCGGGAGGCACGCATGGCTTTGCAGTCCATGACCGGTTTTGCGCGGCGCGAGGGAACGAGCGGCCGCTGGCGCTGGGCATGGGAATTGCGCTCGGTCAACGGCAAGGGCCTCGACCTGCGCTTGCGCCTGCCGCCCGGCCTCGAACGCATGGAGGCAGACGTCCGCCGCCTCGCCGGCGAAAGCTTCAGCCGTGGCAACCTGCAGGCATCGCTATCCGTCAGCGCCGACGAGAACCGTTTCGAGGCGGTGCTGAACAGACAAGCGCTCGCCGCCGTGCTGGCCATGCGCGAGCAGTTGGACGGTGTCATCGATCCGGCGCCGCTGAAGCTCGATACGCTGCTTCTGGTGCGCGGCATCGTCGAATTCCGCGAAAGCGAGGATGGCGAGGAGGCGCTTGCCGCCCGTGACGCCGATATCGCTGCCGGCCTGCTGGCCGCGCTTGCCGATCTGAGAGCAATGCGCGAACAGGAAGGGTCGGCGCTGGCCCGCATTCTTCACGACCACGTCACGACGATCGAAGGCCTGACACGGACGATCGAGGCCGACCCCTCGCGCTCGGCGCAGGAGATCGCAGCGCGGCTTGCCGCGCAGGTCGCCTTGTTGATGGACGGCATGGCCGCGCTCGACCGCGACAGGCTGCATGCCGAAGCCGCGCTGCTGGCGACCAAGGCAGATCTGCGCGAGGAAATCGATCGTCTGAAGGCTCATGTCGCCGCAGCGCGCGATCTCCTGGTGAAAGGTGGCCCCGCCGGGCGCCGGCTGGACTTCCTTGCACAGGAATTTAACCGCGAATCGAATACCATCTGCTCGAAGTCGAATGCCTCGGCGGTCACCGCTGCCGGCATCGAGCTGAAAGTCGTGATCGACCAGTTCCGCGAGCAGGTCCAGAATTTGGAGTAAGACATGAAACCGGCGAAATCCTCGCCCGTGCAGATCGCCCGCCGCGGTTTGATGCTTGTCATCTCGTCGCCGTCAGGCGCCGGCAAGTCCACCATCGCGCGCACGCTGCTGGAGACCGACAGGCAAATCGGCCTTTCCGTCAGCGTCACCACGCGCCAGCGCCGCCCGAGCGAAGTCGAGGATGTGCACTACCACTTCAAGAGTGTGCGCGAGTTCGAGCGGCTGCGCGATAGCGACGCGCTGCTCGAATGGGCCGAGGTGCATGGCAATTTCTACGGCACGCCGCGCGAGCCGGTCGAGCAGGCCATGGGCGAAGGCCGCGACATGCTCTTCGACATCGATTGGCAGGGCGCCCAGCAATTGCAGGAGAAGATGTCGGCCGACGTCGTCTCGATCTTCGTGCTGCCGCCGACCATGACCGAGCTTCAGTCGCGGCTGCATCGCCGTGCCGAGGATTCCGAGGAGGTCATCCAGACGCGCCTCGCCAACAGCCGCGCCGAGATCGCCCACTGGCGCGAATACGACTATGTCATCGTCAATGACGATCTCAACGCCGCCCTCGACGCCGTCCAGTCGATCGTCAAGGCCGAACGCCTGCGTCGCGACCGCCGCCACGGCATGTTCGACTTCGTCCGCGAGTTGCTGGAAGAGACGCCGTCGCTTTAGAGTAAACTCCTGGGAAAACCGCTTCGCACCTCGCTGGAGTTGCCCTACAGGCTGTTCGCGAGAAGGCAGAATTCCTCGACGGACAAGGTTTCAGCCCGCCGCGCCGGATCGATCCCGGCCTTGACGAGCAGGCTCTCGCCGCCGAGCGGTTTCAGGCTTTGACGGAGCATCTTGCGGCGCTGGCCGAAGGCGGCCTGCGTCACCTTTTCCAGGTTGGCGACGGCGCAGGGGATGGGGGTGTCGCGGGGTATGAGATGCACGACCGTCGACGTCACTTTCGGCGGCGGCGTGAAGGCTTGCGGCGGCACGTCGAAGGCCATGCGTGCCTCCGTCCGCCAGCCGCAGAGCACGCCCAGGCGGCCGTAATGGTCATCGTCTTCGTTGGCGACGATACGCTCGCCGACTTCCTTCTGAAACATCAGCGTCAGCGACTGCCAGAACGGCGGCCAGGCTTTCGGCAGCAGCCAATTGACCAGCAACTGCGTGCCGACATTGTAGGGCAGGTTGGCGATGATCTTGACCGGGCCTTCCGGGACCAAGGTCTCGAAATCAATCTTCAGCGCATCGCCTTCGATCACCTCCAGCCGGCCGGGATAATGATCGGCGATCTCGGCGAGTGCCGGCAGGCAGCGGGGATCCCGCTCGATGGCGATGACCTTTCTGGCGCCGAGCGCCAGGATCGCCCGCGTCAATCCGCCAGGGCCGGGGCCGACCTCAACGATGGTCGCCTCATCGAGTGTGCCCGCCGTGCGGGCGATCTTCTGCGTCAGGTTGAGGTCGAGCAGGAAATTCTGCCCGAGCGCCTTGCGCGCATCGAGGCCGTGACGCTGGATGACGTCGCGAAGCGGCGGCAGGCCATCGAGTGGTGCCATCAGCGACGGCTTTCCACACTGCGGCCGAGTTGCGCGGCGAGCTTCAGCGCTGCGACGAGGCTGTGCTCGCGCGCCAGTCCCTTGCCGGCAATGCCGAAAGCGGTGCCGTGATCCGGCGAGGTGCGCACGAAGGGAAGCCCGAGCGTCACGTTGACGCTGTCGTCGAAACCAAGTGCCTTGGCCGGAATCAACGCCTGATCGTGATACATGCAGATGGCGACGTCGTATCGCGACCGCGCCTCGTCATGAAACATCGTATCGGCGGGCAGGGGGCCGATCGCATCGATGCCCTCGTCGCGCAGGCGCTCGATCGCCGGGCGGATGACGTCTTCGTCCTCCGTGCCGATCGCTCCGCCTTCGCCCGCATGCGGGTTGAGGCCGGCAACGGCGAGCCGCGGTGCCTCGATGCCGAAGCGCTGCTTCAGGTCTTCATGGGCGATCCGGCAGGTTTCCATGATCAGTTCGCCCGTCAGCGCCGCCGGCACGTCCCGGATCGGAATGTGGATGGTGACGGGTATGGCCCGGAGCTTCGGTCCGGACAGCATCATGACAGGTGTCACCGGCCGGCCGGTCGCCCTGGCGGCGAGATCGGCGAGAAATTCGGTATGGCCGGGAAACCGGAAACCTGCCTCGTAAAGCACGGCCTTGGCGATCGGATTGGTGACGACCGCGAGCGCTTCGCCGCTGATGACAAGCGACACGGCTTTCTCGATCGACGCGATCGTGCCTTTCGCGGTCGCCTCATGCGGTTCGCCGGCCACGACCTCGATACCAGCAGGTATGGTCATGACGGGCAGCGCGTCGGCAAATATCCCAGCGGCTTCGCTGGCTTTATCGGTCTCGCGAATCGAAACCGCCAGATTGAGCTGGCGGGCTCTCAGCGCCAGAACATCGGGGTCGCCGATCAGGAAGAAAGGTGGCAGCCCGAGTTCACGCCGCCTCAGCCAGGCCGTCAAAGTAATATCCGGCCCGATGCCGGCGGGGTCGCCCTGGCTCAGCGCAAGCGGTCGCGAAAACGGTATCGCCATTGTCGGTCAGCGATAGGCGATCTGCGCCTTTTTGCGCAGTTCATCCAGGTATTTCTTGCTGTTTTCGTTTTCCGGGCTGGCGTCCTTGCCACCCTTGGACTTGTCGAGATCTTCCTGGCGGAAAACCATCTCGGCGGCCTGGTCGTCGGAGACCTGCCGCTGGCTGCAGATTGCCAGATATTCGACGCCCTTGTCGGTGACGCGGGTCCCTGTCGTGTTGCCCTTGGCCTGCTCGACCAGCGGCTTCCAATCCGGCGGGATCTCGGGGGCGAGCATGCGGCCGAGATCGCGCACGGAAACGTCGCGCATCGTCGCAGCAAACACCTTTGCCTGATCGCAGCCCGGAAATTTGGAGCGCGACGCCTCGGCCTCGCCCTTGCGCTTGCCGGTGATGGCGCCGCGCTTGGCTTGCGGAATGACGAAGATGACCTGCTGCAGCATATATTCCGTCGTCACCGGCTTCTGCTTGTTGTTCTGCATCATGCGCGAGACGAGATCATAGTTCGACAGCCGTGAGGTCGAGCCGTAGCGGGCGTTGACGACACGCGGCCAGCTCATCTGCACGGCGATGAAACCCTTGAAATGATCGACGCCGACGCCGGCGCGATCGAGGATCTGCGACATCTGCTCAGGGGACAGCTTGTTGCCGCTCGAAAAACGCGCGAAAGACGCATCGACGTCCTGCTGCGAAACCGACATATGGACGCGGGTGACTTCCTGCCGCTTGAGCGCCTCGTCGATCAATTGCTCCTCGGCGGCCTTGGCATCGGCCTTCGTATGCTGCAGGCGCAGGAAGGCCTGACGCTTGGCGACATCGCCGCTGGTGATGGCCGTGCCGTTCACCACGGCCTTGACTTCACTGGCCGCAAGCGCTGAACCGGCAAAGCCTGTCAGCAATGCAAGCGCTGCCCCGGCGAGGAACTTGGTTATGGCTTTTTTCGCGTCAATCATCTGTTGACCTCCCGATAGCGTCGCGAGACGTTGTTCGCGGCGTTCTTACCACAGTGCGAGACACGCGGAAATCGCTTCCGTCACGGCGCGAAACCCCTATGCCTCAGATATCGACTGGCGGCAATGTCCTGCATAGGCTTACGGCGAAAGAATGGCTTCAGCCCATCTTTGCGCCGTCCGCCCGTCATTCCAGGGTGTCGGAGCCGATCTTGATGTCGCCGAGCGTGCGGAAGGTCAGTCGAGCGCCGATCGTCCAGTCGCTTGCCGTCTCGTCGTCGGAATCCCTGCTGTCCGTATAGGCGATCGTGAAGATCGTGCATTCGTCTTCATAAGAGAGGCCGAGCGTCCGGCGGCTGATCACATCATTGTTCAGATCCCAGGCAATGCCGCCGAAGATCGACCAGTAATCCTTGAACTTGACCCTGCTGTTGGTCTGGATCTCGTCATTGTCCTCGGCGAAGCCATATGCCGGCTGAGCGCTGAGATGGGTGTAGGTCAGCTGCGTCGAGAAGGTGTCGTTCTGGTAGGCCGTCGTCAGGTCGCCGCGGCGGAATTCGAAGTCCTTCTCGTCGAGGCGGTAGGAGGCCGCGACGGAAACGCCGTACGGTGTTTCGACGCCGCCAAGGCCGACATAATCGGAGCGGTCGGTTTCAAGGCCCGAATCCGCACCGACATTGACGAGGTCATCGGTCGCAAACGAATTCTGGCCGGCGATCTGATAGGATTGGCCGAAGATGCCGTGCAGCTTGTAGCCGCTGTCGAATGTACCGGTGTACTGGATACCGACATTGGCGCGGGTACCGCCTTCGATCCGGTCGTAGCCCGAGAACTTGTCACGGTCGAACAGCGAGGTGGCGTCGAAGACGAAGCTCTGCGCATCCTCGTTCGGCAGGCGCCCTGCGAGCTGCTCGTCGGGGCGGGCATAGATCTGTGCGATCGGCTCGAGGATATGGGTGCTATTGTCGGTCGTCATCAGTATCGGATAACGCATCTCCAGTCCGGCCGTGAACATCGAGCGGGTGGCGGAATTGCCGTCGACATAGTTGCCGGTGTAGCCGGTGGGATCATCCATATTCAGCGCGAAGGCATCGCCGCGCGCAGCCAGCAGCGGCGTGATCACCAGGCCGGTCGGCGTGACATAGGTGCGCTTCCATTGCAGCTCGGCAGTCAGCCGCGAGGTCTGGCCCTTCAGGCCGCGGAAGCGGTCGAAGCCGTCGACGGTATAGAAGTCGTCATGGGTGCGCGAAATATTCGTCAGGTTGACATCCGCCGAAAGCTCGCCGCCGGCAAGCGGCTGCGGCGCCACATAGTGATAGTCGAGCGACGGATAGACGATCGCCTGCTGCTTTTCGGCGGTATTCGTCCGGTCGGCATCCTGGACGTCGAAATAGAACGCCCGCATGTCGAAATAATTGCGTTTCCCGAGCCCTGTCAGGTAGATCTGGTTGGTACGATCGGTACCGGTCAGGCCGCGCAGCTTGTACGTTTTCGAGAAATTGTTGTCGCTCTGCATCATGACGTCCCAGCCGAACGTCCAGCGCGGATTGATGCGGAATTCGGCCTTCGATGCCACCATGCCACGCTGCTCAGCTTCGGCATCGGTGGTGCCGGAGCTGAAATTGCCCGGCTTTGCCTGGTCGATGCCGGCAACGCGCAGGATATGTGTGCCATTTTCGAAGCGCTGGCGGAATTCGCCTTCGATGAGGAAGCCCTGGGCCGTGTAGCCCGTCGCGGTGACCGTCGCGTCCATGCTCGGCGAGATCACATAATAATAAGGAACGGAAAGACCGAAGCCGAGATTTTGCGACAGGCTCATCGTCGGGAAGAGAAAGCCCGACTTGCGCTTCACCGTATTGTCGGGAACTTCGATGAACGGCAGGAAGGCGATCGGATGGCCGAGCAACTCGAAGCGCGCTCTCTCCAGACGGATCGTATGCGTCTCGCCGTTCTGGATCACCCGCTGGGCCTTGACCTGCCAGAAGGGCGCGCGCTTCGGATCTTCGGCGCAGGGAAGGCAGGCCGTGTAGACGCCCTTGTTGAGAATCATCTTCGTGCCGCCGACGCGCTCGCCGCTTTCGGCGACGATGCGGGTATTGTCGGCGGTCTCGATGCGCAACGAGTTCAGGAACCCGTCGGCAAAATTGTCGGTCACATCAAGGTTGTCGGCATAGATACGGTTGCCGTCCGGGCTGACCAGCTCGACATTGCCAAGCGCCATCATCCGGCCGGTCTTCTGATTGTACTCGACCTTCTGCGCGACCATTTTATAGCCGCCATAGTTGATCTGCACGCCGCCGACCGCCGACACCAGATCGGCGTCACGGTTATAGACCAGTTCATTGGCCGAAAGCAGAAGCTTGGCCCCTTCGGGGATCTTCGTCTCGATATTTTGTTCAGGCGCGCTGGCCTGGCCGTAAGAGGCCGGGACGCTGCCGAAATAGGAACATAGAGTCGCGCCGACAAGCAGGGCAACCAGCTGTTTACTAATAAAATACTTGCGGTCGCCTGCCGCCACTAGCCGTCCTCCTGATGAAGCAGAATAGTCGCACCCAAGGCCAGCGCGACGACCACCGGTATCCACGTCGCCACGAAGGGGGGCACAACTCCACTGCTTCCGAATGCCTTTACAAGCACGGTGATGACATAAAGCATGAAGCCCGAAAGGATGCCACCCAGAATCACGGAGCGGGATTGGTTGAACCGGCTAAATTTTAGGGACACTGTTGCGGCTATGAAAGTCATGGCCACCAGCAGCAATGGCTGGGACAACAGGGAGTTGAATTGCGTCTCCAGCGCCTTGGTCGAGATGCCGAAGGATTTGGCCGCCGCAATCCGGTTGGAAAGGTCAAAGAAACCAATTGTTTCCGGCGCTGTCAGCCGCTCCTGGACAAAGTCCTGTTTCAGATTGGTGCGAAGTTGAACCGAAGCTTTACGCACGGGGATTTCGCCAGGCTTGCGCTCGACAACATTGTTAAGTTGCCAGTAACCATCTTCCAACTTTGCCGTGGCGGCGTCCTGTCTCAGAATGACCTGACCGCTTGAATCGAAATGGATCAGCACCGCGTCGATCAGCTTGGTTCCGCTCTCTTGGACCGTTTGGGCGCCGATGATGACATCGTCCCGGCCGCTGATCTGGCGCAGCCACGGAATCTGCGGTGCCTTGCGCAGAACCGCGTTCTCGCCGCGCCAGTCGGATTCGACCAGCAGCGCCTGGCGCTGTCCCCAGGCGGCAAGTGGGTTCAGCGCCGCCATCGTCAACAGGCCGAGCACCAGCGAGCCGGCGATGAAGGGGAACATGAACTGCCAGACCGAAATGCCGGCTGCGCGCGTGACGACGAGTTCATATTTGCGGTTGAGGCCGATCAGCACCGTCATGCCGACGAAGAGAGCTATGAACGGCACCGTCTGCTGCAGGATGAGCGGCAGGCGCACGGCGGTCATCAGGACGCCGCCGCCGATCGTGTAGCCGGGGAGGCCGGACATGCGGCCCGCCGTCTCGCTGAAATCGAGGAGGAAGGAGATCGCCGAGACGCCGATCAGGAACCAGCCCGTCGTCACCAGATAGCGGCGAAAGAAATAACGCGACAATGTCCCGAACATCATTGGGCAGCGCCCCCGCCGGTCCTGCCGGTCACGGCAAGCAGCCTTTCCTGCATCCCTCTCCAGAAGGACGAAATCCGGTCCCGGATGAACGACGGCATGACCAGTCGTTTGTGCAGGCCGAGGAAGACGATCGAGACGATGCTGCTGACGATCGGGATGGCGTAGAGGACGGCGATATATTCAGGGTCGGTATCGATCTGATTGGCCGCGTAGAAGGCCGCCCATCGCATCGCGAAGGCATAGGCGAGAGCGCTCACCATCGGATGCAGCCGCGCTTCGCGGTGCGAGCGCGCATCGCCGGCGATCGCCAGCGAAAACAGCGCAAAGACGACGGGCAGGATCCAGTCGGTCAGCCGCCGATGCAGTTCGGCGCGGTAGCTCTGCGGCCGGATCGTATAGTCCTTGTCGGCCGGATCCGGATTGATCAGGAACCACAGGTCACGGTCGCTGGCGCGCAGCGTCGCCTGACCGCGATTCTCCGTCATGTCCGAGAGGTCGAAGGAATAGGAATCGAAATTGATGACTGAGACGTTGCCATCGGGCGTTTTGCGGTGCACTTCGCCCTCATGCATGATCAGCGTCGTGCCCGTATCGTCGACGGCGCCTTCCTTCGCATAATAGATCAGTTCGTAGGCCGGGTCGCGCTCGTCGGCGACGAAAAGGCCCTTCAGCATGCGGCCGGCCATCCGCTTCGAGATCTGCACATACAGGCCTTCATCGAGCTTGCGGAAGGTCTTTTCCTCAATCACCGAAGAGAGGAGGTCAGCATAGGTCTCGGCGATCATCTGGCGCACGACGGTCTTTGCGCGCGGCTCGACGACGTTGTCGACGAAGAATGAAAAGACGCTGATGGCGGCGGCAAGCAGCAGGATCGGACGGATCAGCACGCTGCGCCGCGCCCCGGCCGCATCGATGACGGTCAGCTCGGAATCATTGTTCATCGTCGTCAGCGTCTGGGTGATCGCGATAACGAGAGCGAAGGGCAGCACGACGGGAATGATCGACGGCAGGATCATCGTCGCCAGCTTGGCGAACGAGCCGATCGACTGGCCGCTGTCGGTAACCAGATTGATGCGCTGCAGAACCTGAGTCGTCCAAATGATCGCCAGAACGGGCAGGAGCGCCACGAGAAACATCTGGCCGACGCGCCGCAATATGTATGTCTCGAGTAGTTTCATGCCTGCCCTTGAAAGCACCTGCACGCCCAAACGGCTTTGCAGGAGAATCCCTCTACGCTCTTTGTCGCGCTTTTGCGACAAGCTGGTGTCAAAAATTCATTCAAATTTCAGAATTTTTTTGATGCTGTTGCGACTCAGTTAACGCCAGCAATGCGGCGAAGACGACAAGCGAGGAAAGCCATCCGAGAACGACGTCGGAAAGGTAGTGCGCGCCGAAGGATAGCCGCATCGCCGGGGTGAGGATCGAGATCGCCGCCACGGGCGGCGCCAGCGCATAACGCAGGGATTTCGGAACGAAGAGCAGAAGGCAGAAGAGCCAGCCGGCGCTTGCAGCCTCGCCTGAGATGAATGAGCAGTTCGAAACGCATTTACCGGCAAGCGAACCTGCCTCGGCGAAATGCAGCGCACCGCCGAAAATATCCGTCTGTATCGGCCGCGGCCGGCCCCAATGTTCCTTCAGGACGACATTGACGAGCAGCACCGGCCCGATCAGCAGCGTTCCGAGCGCGACTTTGAGCTTTTGCGCCCGCGCAGCGTTGAAGGTCGCGCCATGCTGCCGGTAGCACTCGACGAGTTTCCACACCATCACGATCGCCACCACATAGGGCAGGCGGAAGAAGAGGGTGCGCAGCAGGTCGAAGGCCGCGACGTCGCGATAGGGAAAGCCGCCGCAGATGCTCCCGGCAGCAGCAGCCGCGTCGCAATCTGCGCCCACGAAAAAAAGCTGGGAAAAATAGATGTCTATTGCGGGGAAGGCCCGGAAGACGGCAAGCAGCGCCCACCACGTCCAAAACAGCAGCATGAATGCACCGAAAGTCGTTTTCGGCAGGCGGATTGCCAGGTCCCGCCATCGATTTTTCGAAAAAACTGTCAACGCTAATATCTACGAAACTGACGAAAACATGAGAGCCCTGATGGCTGCGGGCGACCATAACAATTGTCGCAAGCCATTGACAGACCCGCCAAAGGCGAAATTATCCGCGACGGACGGATTTCAAAGAATCCCAGCGGAGAAGACATGTCAGCAAAGTTGGAAGTTTCATTCTCGAAGTCGGCAAAGCCCAATGGCGGCCTGGCGATCCTGTTGAAGACTGCGGAGGCCGACAGCGCTGCCGGCGCCGATACGGTCGACCCGGCAGGCGTGATCGTCAAGGCTGCTAGGATCGCCCGATTCTCCGCGAAATCCATGAGCGGGCTCGATATTGTCGCCCCCGAGGGCGCGCCCGTCGAGCGCATCGTCGTCATCGGGCTCGGCAAGGCCGCCGAACTCACCGCCCATGACTGGCTGAAGGCCGGCGGTGCTGCGGCATCGAGAATCAAGAACACCGACAAGGCCGCCGTCTTCATCGACGTGCCTGGCCTCGCGACCAGCGCGCGGGCAGCCGCCGATTTCGCGCTCGGCATGCTGCTGCGCACCTATAGCTTCGATACCTACAAGACGAAGAAGGGCGATGAGGAGGAAAAACCGGCGAAGTCCGTCAAGGTGACGATCGTCACCGCCGATCCGGCTGGTGCCAAGAAGGCGTTTTCCGATTCCGAAGCGATCGCCGGCGGCGTCAATCTGGCCCGTGACCTCGTCAATGAACCGCCGAACGTGCTCGGTCCCGTGGAGTTCGCCGCCAAGGCGAAGGAACTGGAAAAGCTCGGCGTCGAAGTCGAAATCCTGACGGAGCGCGAAATGCGCCGCCTCGGCATGGGCGCTCTTCTCGGCGTCGCCCAGGGCTCCGTGCGCCCGCCGCGCCTGGCGGTCATGCAGTGGAAGGGCGGCAAGGGCAAGGATCGTCCCGTCGCCTTCATCGGCAAGGGCGTCGTCTTCGATACCGGCGGCATTTCGATCAAGCCGGCGGCCGGCATGGAAGATATGAAAGGCGATATGGGCGGTGCGGCAGCCGTCACCGGCCTCATGCATGTGCTCGCCTCCCGCAAGGCCGCCGTCAACGCCATCGGCATCATCGGCCTGGTCGAGAACATGCCTGACGGCAACGCCCAGCGTCCTGGTGATATCGTCACCTCGATGTCCGGCCAGACGATCGAGGTGATCAACACCGATGCCGAGGGCCGCCTCGTGCTCTGCGATGCGCTCTGGTATTGCAACGACCGCTTCAAGCCGCAGTTCATGATCAATCTCGCCACGCTGACTGGTGCGATCGTCGTGGCTCTCGGCAACGTGCATGCCGGCTTGTTCTCCAATGACGACCAGCTATCCGCCCAACTGACGGCAGCCGGCCTGTCGAGCAACGAAAAACTCTGGCGCATGCCGCTCGGCAGGGATTACGACAAGCTGATCGACAGCAAGTTCGCCGATATGAAGAACACCGGCGGCCGACAGGCGGGCTCGATCACCGCCGCACATTTCCTCAAGCGGTTCGTGCAGGACACGCCTTGGGCGCATCTCGATATTGCCGGCACGGCGATGGGCTCGCCGCAGGACGAGATCAACCAGTCCTGGGGTTCCGGCTTCGGCGTGCGCCTGCTCGACGAACTCGTTCGCGCCCATTATGAATCCTGATGACGGACGTTCTCTTCTATCATCTGACTGAAACCAGGCTGGAGGACGCGCTTCCGCCGCTCATCGACAAAAGCGTCGAGCGCGGCTGGCGCGTTGCCGTCCAGACGCGCGAGCCGGCGCGGCGTGATGCTCTCGATCAGCATCTGTGGACTTTCCGCGAGGAGAGCTTCCTGCCGCACGGCACCGACGAGGCGGATTTCGCCGAAAGCCAGCCGGTGCTTTTGACGGTGACGCCGGACAATGCCAATGCGGCGACCGTGCGTTTCATCGTCGACGGCGCCGAGCCGCCGCCGGCCGATGCCTATGAGCGCATCGTCTTCATGTTCGACGGTCATGACCAGGAGCAACTGGAGGCCGCCCGTGCGCAGTGGAAGAAGCTGAAAGGCGAGGGGCACAACCTCACCTATTGGCAGCAGACGTCAGAGGGGCGTTGGGAGAAGAAGGCCTGAGCGTTTTACCGACACCAGAGCATGGCGCGTCTTTTTAGACGCGCCAGGACACTGTAACACTTTGAATTGCTGCATGAAGCCGTCCAGCTTCGCTCTCACCGGCTGGCGGTAGCCGTTATCCTTTCGACCCTTTGTCCTCGTCGAGGTTCGTCAGGATGTTGAGGGGGACGATCCCGCCAGCACTTTCCGACGCGTCGAGCGCCTCGACTGCCAAAACATGCTTTCCATTCGGACTGACAAAAGCGAATGCCCACGCCTTGTCGGCAAAGGTGCTGACCGGCATTTCCGCCCAGCCGGCTTGATGGACAAGGCGTTCGGCATAATAGGCTTTGATGGTCTGCGGTTCGGTGGTGCTGGCGAGATTGCGCGCCAGGATGCGCATGGACTTCTCTCCGAACCGCCCTTCCAGTTGGCCCAACACCCTGCGAGTGGCCTGCCAATCCTCTGCCTGGGTCGCCGATCCGAAGGAATATTCCTCGGATCGGGAAAGGCCCGGTGCATCAGGCGGCATGGCGACCTGTTCGCTCCAACATGCCGCAAGGCCGAGAAGCGGTACCACAAGGATGCCAATCTTCAACACGCGGAAAAATCGGCCCTTGCGGCCAATTTTATTGCTCATGAGCGGCTGCCCCCGAACACTATTGCCATAGGCCGGCAAATCTTGCCGGTTTCTATGACGTTATTGCGACGCTCAGTCGTGGAAGGCGTCGACGAATTTCCGCTTGCCGAGCATGAAGGCATCGGCGACGTGGCGCAGCGGCGCGAGATCGACATCCGATTTGCCGGCCTTGATGATTTCGGCGAAGCGACGGTAGAGCGAGGGATATTCCTGCTCCGGCTCGGCGAACCTCAGCGTGCCGTCGATCAAAAGCTTGGCACCGCCCTCGGCGAGTACCATCTGGCCGGCTGCCGTCTCCGCGACGATGTCCCAGCTCTGCTTGCCGGTCTGGCGCCAGTCGAATTCGGCGTGAACCGGCATGCCGTCGGCATTGCGGAAGTGAATATCAGCCGCGATCGGCGCATCGCGATTCTCGGGAAATTCGAGCACGGCCTCGGTGATGAAGATCGGCCGCGGCAGGATATGGGTGACGATCGACAGTGCGTTGATGCCGGGATCGAAAACGCCGAGGCCGCCGGCCTGCCAGATCCATTCCTGGTTCGGATGCCAATGGCGGACATCCTCCTTCCAGATCACATGCACGCTTTTGATCGTCGTCGAGGCAAGAAACGCCTTGGCAGCTTCGACGCCCGGCGCATAGCGCGAATGCCAGCTGGCAAAGAGCGACGCGCCCTGCTTGTTTGCCAGCGCTTCGAGATCGGCCACTTCGCTCAGCGTCGCGCCGGGCGGCTTTTCCAGGAAGACATGCTTGCCGGCGACAAGCGCCTTATAGGCTGCCTCGTAGCGATATTGCGGCGGCATGCAGAGCGAAACGGCATCGATCGACGGCTCGGCGTCGAGCATCGCTTCGATCGTCGTATAACTCTTGACGCCTTCGACCGTGCCGTGCCGGCTTGCCGTGGCGACGAGCTGGAAATCCGGGTTCTTGGCGATGGAGGGAAGGTGCTGGTCGCGGACGATCTTGCCGACGCCGACGATGGCGAGATTGATAGGAGACATTGTGTTTTCCGAGCCTGTATAAAAGTATGATTTATTGACCTGTTTGTATCAGAAAGAGGCGCGCCGACAAGCTCTCCTCCTCCATTCTACCGCATGATAGTTTGGCGAAGGAAGCTGTAACCCATCGCCGCGCGGGCGGCGCGCTCTTCGGAATTGCCGTCGCCGCCATGCCCGCCGGAGCCGAATTCATGGAAGAGCGGCCGGTGTCCGTCTTCCTCCAGCCGTGCGGCAAAGCGGCGCGCATGCGAGGGGTGCACGCGGTCGTCATTGGCGGAGCTTTCGATGTAGATCGGCGGATAGCTGACCTTGGTCGCCGGCCCGACATTGTGAAGCGGCGAATAGCCGAGCATGAAGTCCCGGTCCGCCGGCGTCTCCGGGTCGCCATATTCGTCCATCCAGGCTTGCCCTGCGCTGAACAGGTGGAAACGTGTCATGTCGAGGACCGGCACCTGGCACCAGACGGCGCCGAAATCGTCGGGATAGCGCGTCAGCATCACGCCGGTCAGCAGTCCGCCATTGCTGCCGCCCTGGCAGGCGATCCGCGACGGCACTGTATAGCCGCGGGCGACGAGATCGCGGGCGATGGCGACGAAGTCGGCAAACGCCCGGTCTCGCCCCTGCCGCTTGGCGCTGCGATACCAGTCGGGCCCGAATTCGCCACCGCCGCGGATATAGGCCTGCACATAGGCGCCGCCTTGTTCCAGCCAGCGTCCCGTCACGCCGGAATAGTTCGGCGATAGCGAAACATCGAAGCCGCCATAGCCGTAAAGCAGCACCGGCAGCGCGCCCTTGGTCCACTGCTTCGGCAGGACCAGCCGGTAAGCAACCTTCGTTCCATCCTCGGAAACAGCCTCCAGCAGTTCGGATGACATATCGGTCGCATCGAAATAGCTCGGCGCCGTGGCGACGAAAATCGGCTCGGCTTGCTTGCTGCGATCCGACAGCTCGAGGCGGTAACAGACGGGAGGCTGCAGGAAGCCCTGGCCGACGATGTAGAGCGTATCGTCGCCAAGATGCAGATCCGCATGAAGCGGCCTGAAATGAGCCGTCTGCATGTCCGCCGGCAGCGCGATCTCGCGCTGTTTGGCATCGGGCCTTGTCAGGTCTAGCACCATGAGACGCGGACGCAGCCGATCGGAGATGATGAAGACACACCACTCCTGCATCAGCATCATCTGCGCGATCGACTGGCCCTCGCCAGGCTCAAACAGGATCCGCTCCGGCCCGAGCAGGGCCGTCTCCGAGGCGGGATCGAAGCGCTGCAGCACGAGGCTGCCGGTCGCAACGCGCTCATCGGTCTTTGCCCGCCAAAGGCAATGATCATGATTGAACTGGAAATCGGCTTCCTTAGGCAGATCGATGCGTCGCTGTGTGCCGTTATCGGCGATCAGGAAAGCGCTCGCGACGCCGATCTCGTGGGCGGCGACGAAAATATCGATCAATCCGCGATCCGCTGAAGCGCCTGATAAGGCAGGGTCGATGACGAGATTGAAGCCATAGACGTCCTCGTCTGCTGCTTCGAACATGACGGCGGCATCTTCCGGTCGCTGCCCGCGCTTCAATCGCCGTCCGACGCGCGGCCATCCCGAGCGGGTCGCCGAAAATCGGTCGATGGAACCGAAATAGCAGATTTCGTCGCGGCTCAGCCAGGTGGCATGCGATCGCGCGGCCGGTGTATCGAAGCCGCCCTCGACGACCTGTTTCGGTTCGGCGTCGAATTCGAGCAACCGGAGAAGGTCGGAGCCGCCGTCCGAAAGCGTGAGCAGCACCCGCGTCGGCTCCCATGGGCAGGTGACGGCGCCGCGCCAGTTCCAGCGCTTGCCTTCCCTGACGCAGAAGGCGTCGAGATCGAAGACCGGCTCCCAGGCGGCGTCCGGCAGCGGCTGCTGGTCTGCCGGCAGGCGGAGCCAGATGCCGAGAGGATTGTCCTTGCTCTGCCGGAAATCGAACAGCCACTCGTCTCGGCGCATCGGAACGATCAGCCTGTCCTGCCGCTCGATCAGCGCCTTGATCGCGTCGCGATCCCTCTCGAATTCAGGTGTTCTCAGTGCCGCGTCGGAAACCCGGTTGTGCTCGTCAATGAACTGGCGGGTGCGCGGATCGTCGTCCGTTTCGAGATGAAGGTTCATATCTGACCTGCCGGCTTCCGTTGACGTCGCACTGATCTAGGCAGCCAACCCGGGCTTGGCAACCCGCCTTAGCGGATCGTCACGAAATCGGCTGAGGCAACGACGGTGTTCGGCACCTCAGTCTTCTTGAATTTCAGCGTCACCACCTTGTAGCCTTCGGCTTCGAGCCTCGAGAGCAGGCTCGGCAGCATCGCCACCGTGCGTTTGTGGATGTCGTGCATCAGGATGATGCCGCGGCCGCGCTTGTGTAAGAGGTTCATCGTCCGCTGCGTCGCGGAGACCCGCGTCGTGGTGAAATAGTCTTTGCTGTCGATGTCGACATCCATGACCACCATGTCGCGCATGGCGATCGCAGCACGCAGCCTGTGGCTCTCGGCAAGATAGGGGAAGCGGAAGAAGGAGACATCGGTTCCGGTCGCCTTGGTCACCGTCAATTCGCCCTTGATCACCTCGGCCATCGCCGCGTCGAAACTCAGCGAAGCGAGGTTGGCGTGGTCATAGGTGTGACTGCCGATCGTGTTGCCGTCCTGGGCGACCTTGCGGGCGAGCGCCGGATGCATCTCGGCCATTTCGCCGACCATCATGAAGGCGCCCTTGACGCCGAACTGGTCGAGGATTGCCAGCACCTTGTCGGTCCGGCCGGGGATCGGGCCATCGTCGAAGCTCAGGATCACTTCCTTGTCCTGCAGCTTGAGCTCGGCGAGCGAGGAGACCTCCAGCGTCCGTCCGGCGAGATGGTGCGGGCCGGCAAGGCGCGGCGCCGCATCGTCGCCGGTATAGGCAAGCGCCCGTCCCTCGGGCGCGATCACCGAGGAGGTCTTGATCGAGGTATCGGGAGCTACTTGTCTGGTGGTGCTGCAGGCGGAGAGGGCGACCGTGAGGGCCATGCAGGACAGAATGAAAAAACGATACATGGAAAGGGCTCAACAAATCGGTAACGAATGTTGAGACAACCTTTCGGATTATGGTTAATGATCGGTTGATAATGGCCGGAATTGCGTTGATGTGCGGCACTTCGCCACGCTTTCGATAGAGCATGATGCCGAAAAGTGTCAGCGGTTTTCGGACGACATCATGCTCCAACTGTTTAATTTAGAACAGGATTCAGATTTTAGGCCGATCCGGCCTAAAATCATCCTGTTCTAAGGCCTGTGGCTATCCCGCCATCGCTTCTTCGTATTCGGCAGACAGCATCAGCCAGTCTTCCTCGGCAGCAGCGAGTCTTGCCGCAGCCTCGCCGCGTTGCTTCACCTTTTCGGCGGCCTTGGCGGGCGTCTTTTCGTAAAGGGCCGGATCCGCAAGTTCCGCATCAAACGCCTGAATCTGTTTCTCCAGCTTCGCCGTCAAGGATTCGATTTCGTTGATCTTTTTCCTGAGCGGCGTTAGCGAGGCGCGGCGTTCGGCATTGAGCTTGCGCTGGTCGGCCTTCGACGTCGCATCTTCAGTCAGCTGCGGCTTTTCTTCTTTTTTTTTACCGGAACTGACGATGAGGTCGCGATACTCGTCCATATCGCCTTCGAAGGTCGTCACCGTACCGCCGTTGACCAGCCACAGCCGATCGACGGTCGCTTCGATCAGATGGCGATCGTGCGAGATCAGGATGACGGCGCCTTCGTAGTCGTTCAGCGCCTCGATCAGCGCGCGGCGGCTGTCGATGTCGAGGTGGTTGGTCGGCTCGTCGAGGATCAGCAGATTGGGCGCATTGAAGGCGGCAAGCCCCATTAGCAAGCGAGCTTTTTCGCCGCCGGAAAGATCCTTGGCGGCCGTCGCCATCTTCTCGGTCGCAAGCCCCATCTGGGCGACGCGGGCGCGCACCTTGGCTTCCGGCGCACCGGGCATCAGGCGGCGCACATGCTCCACCGGCGATTGCTCGGGAATGAGGTCGTCGAGCTGGTGCTGCGCGAAGAAGCCGATCTTCAGGCTCGGCGCGATCTTCACTTCACCGCTTTCCGGCGCCAGCCGGCCGGAGATGAATTTGGCGAAGGTCGATTTGCCGTTGCCGTTCGAGCCGAGCAGGGCGATGCGGTCGTCATTGTCGATGCGCAGATTGAGGTTCTTCAGGATCGGATTGCCGGGCTCGTAGCCAACGGCGCCGCTCTGGATCGCGACGATCGGCGAAGCCGGCTGCTTTTCCGGCTCGGGAAAAGTGATCGGCTGTACGTGGGCCTCGATCACCGCGGCAACCGTTCCCATGCGTTCCAGCGCCTTGACGCGCGATTGTGCCTGCCGGGCCTTGGAAGCCTTGGCCTTGAACCGGTCGATGAAGCCCTGCAGATGTTTGCGCGCCGCGTCGTTCTTGGCCTTGGCCTTGGTCTGCAGCTCGTCGGCTTCCGCCTTCTGTCGCTCGAACTGGTCGTAACCGCCGCGATAGAAGGTGAGCTTCTTCTGGTCGAGATGGACGATCGCATTGACGGCATTGTTCAAAAGGTCGCGATCGTGGCTGATGATGATGACAGTGTGCGGATAGCGCCTGACATAATCTTCCAGCCACAGCGTGCCTTCGAGGTCGAGATAGTTGGTCGGCTCGTCGAGCAGAAGCAGATCCGGCTCGGAAAACAGCACGGCGGCAAGTGCGACGCGCATGCGCCAACCGCCGGAGAAGGAGGAGGCGGGGCGGGCCTGCGCGTCCTTGTCGAAGCCGAGGCCGGCAAGAATGCTCGCCGCGCGCGCTTCGGCCGAATGCGCGTCGATATCGACAAGGCGCATCTGGATTTCTGCGATGCGGTGCGGATCGGTTGCCGTTTCCGCCTCGGCAACGAGGGCCGTGCGTTCCTTGTCCGCGGCAAGCACGATCTCGATCAGCGCGTCTTCGGTCGCCGGCGCTTCCTGCGCCACCTGGCCGATGCGTGCAGCCTTCGGGATCGACACCGTTCCGCTCTCCGAACCGAGATCGCCGGTGATGACGCGAAAAAGCGTGGACTTGCCGGCGCCGTTGCGCCCGACGAGTCCCGCCTTCGTGCCTGAAGGCAGCGAAACGCTGGCATTGTCGAGGAGCAGGCGCCCGGCGATGCGGGCGGAAATATCGGTGAGCGTGATCATGGCCGGCGTTTTGGCCGAAAGCGCCCGCCAAGGCAAGAGCGCTTGTCAGTCCTGGAGCATGATGCCCAAAAGCGGGAGTGGTTTTCGGACCTCCGGCCGGATCTAGCGGCCGAAAGCCTGCACCGGCAGTCGGGGGTTCGACTGCGCGGCGAGAAGCGCCACGCGGGCATTGGCCTGCAATTGTCCCGGTGTTGCCGCGTCGGTGCTGAGCGCCACGCCGATCGAGATGGTGAGCCTGCCGGGATCGGCCTTGTCGGATGTCGCGAAGACCAGATTGTCCTCGACGGAGGCGCGCAGCCGTTCGGCAATAGCAATCGCATCCTGCATGCCGACATTGGAAAACAACAGGGCGAATTCGTCGGCCTCGGTGCGGGCGACGAAATCGTTTTTCTTGACCGACTTGCTGAAAAGGCCGGCAAGCTTCTTCAGGAGCTTGTTGCCTGCCTGGGTGCCGTATTTGTCGTTGAGATCGGTGAAATTGTCGATATCGACCATGATCAGTGCGCTGCCGGCGGCACCTTCTTCACGCTTGTAGAGATCGGCGATCGTCCGGTTCAGCGCGATGCGGTTTGGAAGCCCGGTGATCCTGTCGGCGATCGCGGCCGATTGCATCGCCGAAATGCCGCGCTCCAGCGTTTCCAGCGTCTTGATATCGTCCTGCAGCTTCGCGCCGATTTCCATCTCGGCTGCAAGAACTGTCGAAAGCGAGGCAGTGAGATAATCGACCTCGCTGAGGAAGACGGCAAGGCTCTGGTCGTCTTGGCCGGAGACGGATTTCAGGATGGCGCCGCAGGCGCGCGCAAAGGCGTTCTTGTGCTTCAGCCCTTCGGCAAGCCGATCCGCCACGTCGCGCAGCATCCGGCTCGCCTCGTTCCGCGACGTCTCGCCCGCCAGCCCGCAATGGCCGACGAGCCGGTATTTCAGGCCGAGTTCGTCGAGCATCGGCTGCTGCGGCTGAGGGCCGAGTGCTGCAATATCCTGCGCAAGGCCTGCATTGAGCCCGATGATCGCCTCATGAAAGAGTTCGTAATTGCGCGGGAGCGCCGCAACGTTCAGGCGCGCCATGTGCTGGGCGATCTTCTGAATATCCGCCATCGGCGCCGGGCGCGCAGCCTCGCGCGGCACCAGTGCGTTTGCGCTTCCATTCTGCATGACGATCCCTCGCGACCCGGCCTCATTTCTCAGATCAGGCTATGCCCGCAAGCGTTTAAGAGAGGCTGAATTTTCGACGGGAAGCCTGGGATTCACGGGTGGAACCGGCGAAGGCGGTTAATTCAGTCTTGATGGTGAAGGTCTTACATCCACTCGCGGCCCTCGCTACGGAGGAAGTAGATGAGATCCAACGTGAGGCTCGGCTTGCCCAGCGCCGTCAGCGTCATGTGGCACTGGCCGCGATGATGGGTCTGGTGGTTGAAGAGATGCGCGAGCGCTGGCGCCAGCGGCTGGGTGAATTCGCCCGGTTGCGTCACCGGCACATAGGTGAAGTCGGCGGCAAGGGCTGCCTCGTCCAGCGTGTCCATCCAGGCAATGATACGCTCGTCCTCGGCTTTGCGCGCGGCAGCAAGCGCATCCAGTTCTTCGAAGAGCAGGGCATCGAGTGTCGTCGGTGCCTCGCCGGCACCGCTGAAGCGCTTCATCCATATCCGGTCGGCGACGATCAGATGATTGAGCGTGCGATGCAGCGAGCCGAAAAAAGCGCCGTGGTCGCTGCGGAATTCCGCGTCGCTGAGTTCGGCCGCAGCCGCATAAACTTGCGTGTTGGCCCAACGATTATAGGCGGCGAACATCCTGTAATGTCTTAGCATTCAGACCCTCCCGGATTGGTCGCGGCAGTCTAGCCCTTTTCCCCGGAAATCGCAGTGATGCGCCCATGAAATTTCCTGATTTGATCGCAGCCGCTTTCTGTCGTGGAATGGATGGAGCTACGATCTCGAAAGGACTGTCATGACCAGAGCCCTCTATTCCCTCTGCGGCGCTGACGAGCAGCGCTTCTTTTCGCCCCATTGCTGGAAGGCGGTGATGGCGCTTGCGCATAAGGGGCTCGATTTCGAGGAGATTCCGACGACCTACGCCCCCATCCGCGCGATCGGCGGCGGCGTCTCGTCGATCGTGCCCGTTCTCGACGACAATGGCCGGCTGATCCCCGACAGTTTCGACATCGCCCTCTATCTGGAGGAGGCCTATCCCGAGCGGCCGTCACTGTTCAACGGCGAAGGCGGCAAGTCTCTGTCGAGGATGGTGGAAGGCTATTCGCAAATGATCATCCATCCGGCGATCATGCGCATCGCCCTTCTCGATATCCATGCGAACCTCGACGAGGAAGACAAGGCCTATTTCCGTCAAAGCCGGGAGGCTCGGCTTGGCAAGCCGTTGGAAGTGGTTGCCGCCGACAGCGAGGCGGAGAAGGCCGCCTTCGGCGCCAAGCTGGAGCCGCTACGGCACATGCTGAAGTTTCAGCCCTTCATCGGCGGGCAAACGCCGCTCTTTGCCGACTATATCGTCTTCGGCGCGCTGCAATGGCTGCGTGTCTCCGCCGGTCTCGCCATGCTAGCCACCGACGATCCCGTCATGGCCTGGTTCGAACGCTGCCTCGATCTTCACCAAAGCCGCGGCAGGACTGTGACAGCGGCGTGAAATTGCCGCCCACCTCTTGTTTTCGGGCGTTGGGGCGGGTAAAGACCGCCCACTTTTCCCGAGAAAACAGAGGATTTGACTATGGCGATTGAACGCACCTTCTCGATGATCAAGCCGGACGCAACGAAGCGCAACCTGACGGGCGCCATCACCAAGATGCTCGAAGATGCCGGCCTGCGTGTCGTCGCTTCCAAGCGCGTCTGGATGAGCCGTCGCGAAGCCGAAGGCTTCTACGCCGTTCACAAGGACCGTCCCTTCTTCGGCGAACTGGTCGAAGGCATGACCTCCGGCCCGACCATCGTCCAGGTGCTGGAAGGCGAAGGCGCGATCCTCAAGAACCGCGAGATCATGGGTGCCACCAACCCGGCAAACGCTGACGAAGGCACGATCCGCAAGGTTCATGCTCTGTCGATCGGCGAAAATTCCGTTCACGGCTCGGATGCTCCGGAGACGGCTGCCCAGGAAATCAAGTACTGGTTCTCCGATACGGAAATCGTCGGCTGAGGCCACGCTTCGGCATTCGCCGGCAATGCTTTGAATTGACTCTCGAAAGCCGGGGCCTTGCTCCGGCTTTTTCCATGCATTTTTCTATGCCGGGCATTTGTCGGTGTTCGAGAAATCGACGCTGCCATCAGGCTTGAAGACCTCCGGGTTCTTGTCATAAAGCGCGCCGAGGACGAGCGGCTTGCTCGGCAGGACGGTCTGGTCGAGGTCGGACCGGAACTGCGTCTTCAATTCCTGCAGCACCTTGCCGTCCTTGTCGACCAGCCGGACACTCACGGAATAGGGGCGGTCCTTGCGCACGCAGTGCAGTTTTTCGCTCTGCAGCGCGATCTTGTCGTCGATCGGGTAGATTTTCTGGTTCAGCACCAGCGGATCGCCTCCTTCAGGATTTTCAAATTCGGCGATGATGACCGAACCGTCGGGGATGGGCCCTGTCTTCTTCAGCGTCAGCAGATAGGTGGCGCTCGCCACCCGATAGTTGAAGACAAAGAGATGGCCGGTGACCTCGACCAGGTTTTCAGCCTGGCGCTGGCAGGCTGACAGCATCAGCCCGGCCACCGCCGCCATCACGATCCAATGCTTTCTCATGGCGTCTCCTCCTTCTTGCGGCGATAGTGACGGTTCGCCTTGGCGCGGTTGCCGCAGACCGCCATGTCGCACCAGGCCCGGCTTCTGTTCTTGCTGCGGTCGATGAACAGCCAGCCGCAATTGCCGCAGATCTTCATGCGCTGGGGATCGGGCATAGCGATCAGCCGCAGTGCCGAATGGGCGGTTGCCGCGGCCAGGCTGCCGGGGCTTGCGTCGCGCAACGCCTTCGCCAGCGCTTCCAGCAGCCTGGCCAGCAATTGGTCGTCGCCGCCATTCAGTATACGCTCGCGGAAATAGAGGTCGATCGCTTCCCGCAGCACGATGAAATCCGCTTCGTTTTCCGCCGCCACCGGTGCGATGTTGCCGAAAAGGGCGCGTTCGGCGCAGAATTCGGCCGCAGCGTTTGGAAAGCTCTGCATCTGGTCCCTGACTGCGAAGCGGTCGATCCGCCGAACTGCATCGTGGCGCAAAACGACGCTGTTGACGACATCGAGCGCCAGTGCGCCGCCGGCAAAGCGGTGAGGGGTCCAGGAAAAGCTCATGATGAAATTATAACTGGTGAAATAACTTTTACCAGTTATAATTTTGGTGACGCGGAGTGTCTGTGAATGGCCTATCTTCTGCAGCAGCTGGCGAATGCGGTTCCGCTCGCTGCTCTCTATGCCGCGCTTGCCTTCGGTTATGCCGTCGCCTTCGGCGTGACGAAGCGGGCCGACATCACCTATGGGGCGATCTTTGCCTTCGCGGGCCAGATCCTGCTGCTCTTCACCGAACTCGCCTATGTCAGGTTTTGGCTGGTGCTGCCAGCCGCCCTTGCCGTCGGCGCCTGCGCTTCCATCGTCTATTCGCTGGCGGCGGGGCTATGGATCGGCCGCTCGATCATGCTGCCGCTGGTCAACAAATCGCCGAATACGGTCATCGTCGCTGCCCTCGGCATCATGATCGTGCTGATGGAGACCGCCCGGCTTGCGGCCAATACCCGCTCTATCTGGCTGCCGCCGTTCCTGAACGACACGGTCGTCTTCTGGAGCGATGGCCTGTTCAAGGTGACACTCACTTATATCCAGTTGATCAACACGGTACTGATGTGCGCCATCGTCGCGGTGGGTACGCTGATCCTCAGGCGCACGGCGTGGGGCCGCGTCTGGCGCGCCGTCACCGATGATCCGCTGGCCGCCGAACTCTGCGGCACCAGCGCCGACCGCGTCTTCCTCATCGCCTATACGGCCGCGGCGCTTGTCGCCACCATCTGCGGCATCCTCGCCACCTTCTATTACGGCTCGATGGATTTCGGTGCCGGCCTGATGTTCGGGCTGAAGGTGCTGCTGATCGCAGCCGTCGGCGGCTATTCCGATCCGCTGCGCTCGGCAGGCGGCGCTGCCGGGCTTGCCGTCGTCGAAACCATGTGGGGCGCCTACGGCCCCTTCGTCTGGCGGGATCTGGTCGTCTTCTCGCTGCTCGTCCTGCTCTTGGTCATGAGCCGCAGAGAACGAGTAGTGCTCTAATTATTTCCACTTGTCGCGCGCCGCATCGTCGGCGTCTTTCGCCGCGACCCAGTCGCCGGTGGCGCCATCCCGCACATGCTCCTTCTTCCAGAAGGGCGCTGCGGTCTTCAGGAAATCCATGACGAAATTCGCGCCGTCGAACGCCGCCTGCCGGTGTGGCGCCGCTGCGACGACGAGCACGATATTCTCGCTAGTTGCGATCTTTCCGTAACGGTGGATAGCGGTGAGGCCGAGAAGTCCGAAGCGCTGGATGGCGAGATCGCCGATGCGCCGGATCTCCGCTTCGGCCATGCCGGGATAATGCTCGAGCTCGAGGGCAGCAAGCGTGCCGCCTTCATCGCGGCAGAGGCCGGAAAAGGTAACGACGGCGCCGATGCCGGGTTTGCCTTTGGAGAGCAGATCGACCTCGGCCTGCAGGTCGAAGTCTTCATGCTGGACGCGGATGGTGGGGGTGATGATCACGACAAACGCCCCTGTTGCTGTGAGGCGCATTCACATCCCAACCCGCCCTCATTCCTGTGCTTGTCACAGGAATCCAGTGCGCCCAAGTCCTTGGGCGCGGGAGGAGCAATTGCCAAAAAGAAAGAGTCATTCATCGCGCGGACGCGCGATGGCTGGATTCCTGTGACAAGCACAGGAATGCGGGAGAGAAAGGAAGTCTCAGTCCTACCCATTGTCAGCTTCCAAAGCCCGACCGAATGATCGTAATCACCCACCCGTCATCGGCGGAAATATACCGATCTCTTTCGCCCCTGATATCGGCTCGTCATGTTCGACATGCTCCATGTCGAGCGCCACGCGGATCACGTCGGGATATTGAAGTGCGGTCTCATATTCTTCGCCCAGCGTCTTCAAATGATTCAACAGATCGGCGACGGTGACGACGGAGGAGGGGAGGTCGATCTCCTCCTCGCCCTTGCCGATGCGCTCGCGCACCCAGGCGAAATAGACAAGCCGCGTCATTCCTCGTCATCCACGATATGTTTCACCCCGGCGCGGAAATAGTCGTAACCGGTATAGATGGTCAGCAGTGCGGCGATCCACAGCAACGCGATGCCGGTCTGCGTCGTATAGGGGAAAATCTCGTCTCCGGCCGGGCCGGCGAGCAGGAAGGCGATGGCGACGAGCTGCAGCGTCGTCTTCCACTTGGCAATCCGCGTCACCGGTACGCTGACTTTCAGCGCCGCCAGATATTCGCGCAGTCCCGACACCAGGATCTCGCGGCAGAGAATGGTGATCGCCGCCCAGATCGACCAGCCGGCGATTGTCTGGTCGGCCGCGACCAGGAGAAGGATCGAGGCGACCAGCAGCTTGTCGGCGATCGGGTCGAGCATGCGGCCGATATTCGACGTCTGGTTCCAGATGCGCGCGAGATAGCCATCGAGGAAATCGGTGAGCGAGGCGATGACGAAGATCCACAGCGCCACCCAGCGCGCCGTATTGCTGATCGACAGCCTGCCCTCGATGAAGAAGCAGAGAACGATCAGCGGTACGGCGAGGATGCGGCCGTAGGTCAGAAGATTGGGAATGCTATACGCACGCGATGCCATGGGATCGTTTCTCTGAATTGATGCGCCGCTGCAGCGCCGCGCGTCTTTTCAGGCGCGCAAAGGACGCTGTAACACTTTAGAATATCCGCATCGAGCTTTCCGAAAGTCGATTCCGATTTTCGGGCCGATGCGGTAGATGACGGCTTTGGCCGCGGACCGTCAACATTCTTTCTGTCTTTTCACCGCCTTTGCGTGGAATTTGCGACGGACGCCGGTTATTTCGCGGCGTCGTCATGGAAATGGTTATAGACCTGCTTGGCGACGGCTTCCGATATGCCTTCCACCGCCATCAGGTCGGACAGGGCGGCGCGCGAAACCGCCTTTGCCGTGCCGAAATGCTGAAGCAGCGCGCGTTTGCGCGACGGGCCGATGCCTCCGATCTCGTCGAGCGGGTTCTTGATCATTTCCTTCTTGCGCCGTGCCCGGTGCGAGCCGATCGCGAAACGGTGCGCCTCGTCGCGCATGCGCTGGATGAAGTAGAGCACCGGATCGCGCGGCGGCAGCGTGAAGCTCTCGCGTCCCGGCGGGAAGAAGCGTTCACGCCCGGCGTCGCGGTCGACACCCTTGGCGATGCCGATCGCCGTCACGCTGTCGGTGATGCCGAGTTCGGCAAGGATGGCGCGCACCGCCGTCATCTGCCCCTGGCCGCCGTCGATGAGGATCACATCGGGCCACGTGGGGAAGGGCATGTCGGCAGCGTCGGGTGTGGCCACCTGCGCCGTCCGGTCAGGAATGCCGTCCTCCTTGATCAGCCGCGAGAAACGCCGCGACATCACCTCCTTCATCATGCCGAAGTCGTCGCCGGGCGTGATGTCGGTCGATTTGATGTTGAACTTGCGGTACTGGTTCTTGACGAAACCTTCCGGCCCCGCGACCACCATGCCGCCGACGGCATTGGTGCCCATGATATGCGAGTTGTCGTAGATCTCGATGCGCTGCGGTGCGTAGGCAAGCCCGAACGTTTCCTTGAAACCTTCGAGCAGCCGCGACTGTGACGCCGTCTCGGCGAGCTTTCGTCCATGCGCCTCGCGCGCATTGCCGACGACATGGTCGACCAGATCCCGCTTCTCGCCGCGCTGCGGCACCAGGATGGAAACCTTGTGGCCGGCCTTTTCGCTGAGTGCTGCGGCGAGCAGCTCCAGTTCCTCGACCGTCTGCGACAGCATGATCTGCTTCGGCACCGGCTTGTCGTCGTAGAACTGCGCCAGGAAGGAATTCAGCACTTCCGCGCTCGAAAGCTGCGGATCGGCCTTCGGGAAATAGGCGCGGTTACCCCAGTTCTGGCCGGTGCGGAAGAAGAACACCTGGATGCAGGAGATGCCGCCCTCATGATGGATGGCGAAAACGTCAGCCTCCTCGACGCCGGCCGGATTGATGCCCTGATGGCTCTGCACATGCGACAGTGCGGCGAGGCGATCGCGATAGATCGCCGCCCGCTCGAAGTCGAGGTCTTCGGCCGCCTGGTTCATCGCCTCGGCCATATGCGACTTCACCTTCTGGCTCTTGCCGGACAGGAAGTCCTTCGCCTCCTGCACCAGTTCGCCGTACCCCCCATCGCTGACCTCGTGGGTACACGGCCCGGAACAGCGCTTGATCTGGTAGAGCAGGCAGGGGCGTGTGCGCGTTTCGAAGACGCTGTCGGTGCAGGTGCGGATCAGAAAGGCGCGCTGCAGCGAGTTGATCGTCCGCCCGACCGCGCCGGCCGAAGCGAAGGGCCCGAAATAGTCGCCCTTTCGCGCTCTCGCACCGCGATGCTTGAAGATCGCCGGCGCCCGGTGGTCGCCGGTGATGAGGATATAGGGAAAGGACTTGTCGTCGCGCAAAAGCACATTAAAGCGCGGCCGCAAGCGCTTGATCAGATTCGCTTCCAAGAGCAGCGCTTCGGTTTCCGTGCGCGTCGTCACGAATTCCATGTTCGCCGTTTGGCGCACCATCTGGGCGATGCGGTTGGAATGCACGCGGCCGACGGCGTAATTGTTGACGCGCTTCTTCAGGCTGCGTGCCTTGCCGACATAGAGCACGTCGCCCTCGGCATTGAACATCCGGTAGACGCCGGGGCTGTTCGGCAGCCGCTTGACGAATTCGCCGATCAGTTCCGCGCCGAGAAGCCCGGTTTCATTGAGGCTGCCCGCATTCCAGTCGACAGCAGCCGCAAGCGGCACGGCGACGGAAGCGTCGCCTTCCACTTCGATATCGTCTTCGCTCTCATCCGTCTCGTCGTAGAGAACGCCGCCATCCGGCAGCTTTCGTCCGTTCATTCCGTAATCTCCGCCACATCGGGCGTCTGCCAGGCAAGGTGCTGGCCGCCGTCTAGGGCAATCATCTGGCCGGTGACCGAGGGCGTGTCGTAAAGGAAGCGAATCGTTTGTCCGAATTCCTCCAGCGCCGGCCCTCGCTGCAAGATAAGGGCTGAGACCTGCGCTTGGAAGTCCTCCATCGCCTGCCGCTCGCTCGGCATCGACGGGCCGGGGCCGATGGCATTGACGCGGATGCGTGGCGCCAATGCCTGTGCAAGTGTCTGCGTCGCCGTCCACAGCGCGGATTTGGAGAGGGTATAGGAATAGAAGCTGGGCCTCAGCGCCCAGACCCGCTGGTCGATGATATTGACGATCAGCCCCGCTGCCTCAGCCGGCATCTGCTGCGCGAAGGCCGCAGCAAGGATAGAGGGCGCACGAACATGCAGGTCGAAGTGCAATGCCCATGTGGCGGCATTGAAACTACGCGCGGAATCATGCTGAAAAACCGACGCATTATTGATGAGCAGATCGACCGGCCCGAGCGCTTCCGACGCCTTCGCGACCAACGCGCCCGTTTCGCCGATATCGGTGAGATCGGCTTGCAGCGCGATCGCTCGATATCCCTTCCGCCGCAATTCCGCCACCAGCTCTTCTGCCTCACCGATCGAGCCGTTCGCGTGGATGGCAACGGAAAAGCCATTTGCAGCAAGGTCTTCGGCGATTGCTCGGCCTATTCTCTTAGCAGCCCCTGTTATAAGGGCCGAGCGAAGTCTTTTGTGGTTCAAAATCGTGCCTTCTGATCCCGCGAGTCTGTCTGCAGACTATATAGGCGCCGACGGTGATTATATAAATAGGCCGTTGCGGTTGCCTCGGGGAGGGGGATATTCTATGTATTATTTAAGAATGCGATTTCTTAAAATAAGTATTTTCAGTTTAACACTTCAGTATGGTTAATGAAGTGTATGTTGCGCCAAAGCAACATCGAATTTCAGCCATGCGGAAGCCACAATGATATCACAATTTGGCTCTTTCAAATCCGCATTTGAGTTCCAATTTCAGCCTCGATCCGGAAGGGACATCTGGCAATATCCCGCCAATGCTTCACTGATAGACAGATGACAAGCGGCGCGGGACTGAAAGGAGACTAAGTATGCGTGTACTCATTGCTGGCCTCATGGCCTCCGTTTTTGCGATTGCCGGCCTCTCGGCAGCTCAGGCGGCCGATGCCGTCGACCAGATTCCGGAAGCACCGGTCGCCCAGGACGCTCCAGTCAAGCCGGCAGGCAACTGGGAAGGCTTTTACCTCGGCGGCGCCGGCACCTACAACATGGGTGACTTCGGTTCCGACCGCCACACCTACGGTTTCGGCGGCCAGGTCTTCACCGGTTACAACTGGCAGCAGGGCCAGATCGTTTACGGTGTTGAATCCGATCTCGGCTACAGCGGCGACGACGTCTCCTCGGGCGGCGTCAAGAACAAGTATGGTTGGAACGGCTCCGTCCGTGGCCGCGTCGGCTACGACATGAACCCCTTCCTGCTCTACGGCACGGCCGGTCTTGCCATCGGCGACGTCAAGGTTTCCGACGACACCTCGGACGAAAGCAAGACGAACTTCGGCTACACGGTCGGCGCCGGCGTCGAAGCCTTCGTGACCAACAACATCACGACGCGCCTCGAATATCGCTACACCGACTACCAGAGCAAGGATTACGACCTCGACTCCGGCAGCTTCTCGCGCGGTTACGACGAGAACAGCGTCAAGCTCGGTATCGGCGTCAAGTTCTAAGCTCGTCGAATATCCGAACATCGAAAAGCCGGGCACGTCGCCCGGCTTTTTGATGTCTGCTCGTTGCTCCAGACGCTGAGCCCGCTCAGCCCTCGGACTTGAGCTCGCTGTGGGCCGGGAATTTCTTGTCGAACTGCAGCTGCCAGTCGATCAGCGGCGCATGATCGGCTTCCCACTGGTCCTTGAAGCGCAGTTCGAGATAATCGAGCGTCGCCGCCAGCGCGAAATGTCCGCCATGGAGCTTCTTGCCTGTTTTCGGCGGATTGGCGCTGAGATGAGCGAGCCCGCTCGTCGCCTTCTTCCACTGCCGGTCTATCCACGGCTGATGGACCTTTTCCTCGTCGCGGAAGCGCCGCTCGTAGACGATCGCCAGCAGGCAATCGCAGATGCCGTCGCAGAGCGCCTCGAGGTTTCCACATCCGTGCGCTTGCCCTTCTTGGAAGGGTAGAGCCCGCCCTTCGTCAGCCGGTCGAAATAATGCATGATCGCCACGCTATCGTATATCGAGACCTCGTCATCGGTCAGCAGCGTCGGGATCTTGCCGAGCGGATTGTTGTCCACCAGGATCGCAGGTCCGGTATTGGTGTCGACCCGGATGGCGTTCAACTCCAGGCCTAGAAAATGCGCGGCCATCCGCACCTTGTTGGAATAGGGTGAGGCGGGCGAACAAAGGAGCTTCATGGGACACCTGATGAGATTGTGGAGCTGCGGCGCGGACTATTCCCGAAGCTAGCGCATAACCCCGAAAATCGGAATCGATTTTCGGAAAGGATTATGCGCAAATTCAAAGTGCTACAGCGTCCTTTGCGCGTCTGAAAAGACGCGCGGCGCTGTAGTTGCCCGGTCAATCGTCCTTGACCGCCTTGTTCTCGCCACGCAGCCAGAAGGCGCGGTGAGAGGCGAAACGGTCTTGCGCCAGATGATCCTTCAATGCGGGCAGCAATTGGTGCAACTCATCCTTCAGCGTGAAGGGCGGGTTGACGATGACGAGGCCTGAGCCCGTCAGTCCCGTAATGCCGCGGTCGCTGCGAACGGCGAGTTCGGCGCAGAGCATTTTCGGGATGTCGAGCGCCTGCAGCGTCTCGTGGAATTCCTTGATCGGCGCGCCCTTTTTCAGCGGATACCACAGGCAATAGGTGCCGCCGGGAAAGCGGCGGTAGGCTTTTTCCAGTCCCTCGGCCAGCCGCTGATATTCGTCCTCTTCCTCGAAGGGCGGATCGACGAGGACGATGCCGCGCTTCTCCTTCGGCGGCAGATGCGCGCCGAGCGCCAGCCAGCCGTCAAGCTCGGTGATGCGGGCATGGTGATCGCCCTCGAACAGCCGGTGCAGCCTGACATAGTCCTCGGGGTGCAGTTCCATCGCCGACAGCCGATCTTGCGGCCGGAACAGCATGCGCGCAAGTTTCGGCGATCCGGGATAGAAACGGATGCCGCCCTGCGGATTGAGTTCGCGGATTGCGGAGAGGTAGGGTTCCAGCAGTTCGGAAACCTGAGGGCCGAGGTCTGCCTCCATCAGCTTGCCGATGCCATCGAGCCATTCGCCGGTTTTCTGCGCTTCTTCCAAGGAGAGGTCGTAGAGCCCGATGCCGGCATGCGTGTCGAGCACGCGGAACCCGCCATCCTTCTTCTGCATGTAGCGGATCAGCCGCGTCAGCACGACATGTTTCAGCACATCGGCAAAGTTGCCCGCGTGATAAATGTGGCGGTAGTTCATTTTTGCTGATGTCCGTATGAATTCGCGTCATGGGGAATTTTTGTGGCTTTTGGCCGTGCAAGCCTTGGAATATACAAATGCCATGAACATTGCGACCCCCATCCACGCCAAATCAGAAAAGCCGGACAATAGGGTGGGCCACACGGCCTGTCCGCATGACTGTCCCTCCACCTGCGCACTGGAGGTCGAGATATCGGAGGATGGCCGCATCGGCCGCGTGCGCGGCGCCAATGACCATTCCTACACGTCAGGCGTCATCTGCGCCAAGGTCGCCCGTTATGCCGAGCGGCTCTACCATCCCGACCGCCTGATGCATCCGTTGCGCCGCGCCGGCGCCAAGGGGGCAGGGCAGTGGCAGCAGATTTCTTGGGACGATGCGCTGGATGAGATCGCCGAAGCCTTTGTGAAAGCCGAGGCAAGGGACGGCAGCGAGGCGGTCTGGCCCTATTTCTACGCCGGTACGATGGGCTGGGTGCAGCGCGATTCCATCGATCGCCTCCGTCATGCCAAGCGTTACTCCGGTTTCTTCTCTTCGATCTGCACCAACCCGGCCTGGACCGGCTTCACCATGGCGACCGGCACGCTGCGCGGTCCCGATCCACGCGAGATGGGCCGCACCGATTGCGTCGTCATCTGGGGCACCAACGCGGTGTCGACGCAGGTCAATGTGATGACCCACGCCATCAAGTCGCGCAAGGAGCGCGGCGCGAAGATCGTCGTCATCGACATCTACGACAATCCGACGATGAAGCAGGCCGACATGGCGCTGATCGTCAGGCCGGGTACCGACGCCGCGCTCGCCTGCGCCGTCATGCACATCGCCTTCCGCGACGGTTACGCCGACCGCGATTACATGGCGAGATACGCCGATGATCCCGCCGGTCTCGAAGCGCATCTGAAAACCAAGACGCCGCAATGGGCCGCTGCTATCACCGGCCTTTCGATCGAGGAGATCGAAGCCTTCGCCAGCCTCGTCGGCACGACGAAGAAGACCTTCTTCCGCCTGGGTTACGGCTTCACCCGCCAGCGCAACGGCGCGGTCGCCATGCATGCGGCCGCCTCGGTCGCCACCGTTCTCGGCTCCTGGCAATATGAGGGCGGCGGCGCCTTCCATTCGAACAGCGATATCTTCCGCATGAACAGCGCCGAACTGACCGGCCGGTCGATGAAGGATGCCGATATCCGCATGCTCGACCAGTCGCAGATCGGCCGCGTGCTGACCGGCGATGCCGTGGCGCTGCGCCATCGCGGCCCGGTGACGGCTATGCTGATCCAGAACACCAATCCCGCCAACATCGCCCCCGAGCAGCGCCTCGTCAGACGTGGCTTTGCCCGTGAGGACCTCTTCGTTGCCGTCCACGAGCAGTTCCTGACCGAAACGGCCGAGATCGCCAATATCGTCATTCCGGCAACGATGTTCGTCGAACATGACGACATCTACCGGGCCGGCGGCCAGAACCATATCCTGCTGGGACCGAAGCTGGTCGAGCCACCGCCCACCGTGCGCACCAATCTCTTCGTCATCGAGGAACTGGCCAAACGCCTCGGCGTCGCCGATCGCCCAGGCTTCGGCTTTACCGCCCGCGAGATGGTCGACCGCATCCTCGAATCGAGCGGCCTGCCGGATTACGATCATTTCCTCGAACACAAATGGTTCGATCGCCAGCCCGCTTTCGAGGAAGCGCATTATCTGAACGGCTTTGCCCATCCGGACGGCAAGTTCCACTTTCGCCCGGACTGGATCAATCAGCCGGCGCCGAACAAACCGCCGGCGGCAATCGGCGCGCTCGGTCCGCACGCAGCGCTTCCAGACTTCCCCGATCAGGTCGATGTCATCGAAGTCGCCGATCCCGAGCATCCCTTCCGCCTCGCCACGTCGCCGGCGCGCAACTTCCTGAATTCGAGCTTTTCGGAAACCAAGACCTCCCGGCAGAAAGAAGGCCGCCCTGAAGTGATGATCAATCCGGCCGACGCCGAAGCCAACGGCATCACCCATGGCGATCTCGTCCGCATCGGTAACAGCCGCGGCGATCTGCGCATCCACGCCCGCATCACCACTGAAGTGAAATCAGGCGTGCTGATTGCCGAGGGCCTTTGGCCGAACAAGGCGCATGTCGACGGCGAGGGCATCAACGTCTTGACCGGCGCCGACCCCGTCGCGCCTTATGGCGGTGCGGCCGTGCACGACAACAAGGTCTGGCTTCGCAGGGACGCAGCATGATGCAGCCGAAATCCCGGGTGAAAATCGCCGGCGAGGAAACCCTGTCGAATGGGTGGACGCGGCTGAGCAGCTATCTGCTCGACTATATCGACCGCAAGGGCGCAACCCATCGGTTGAAGCGGGAAGTCTACCACCGCACGCCCGCCGCCTGCATTCTGCTTTATGATCCCAGGCGCGACCTCGTCGTTCTCGTCCGCCAATTCCGCCTCGCCGTTCATCTCAACGGCGATCCCAGCTGGATAATCGAGGTGCCGGCCGGCCTTCTCGACGATGACCATCCCGAAACGGCGATCCGTCGCGAGGCGATGGAGGAGACCGGCTATCGCCTGCGCGAGGCGCGCTTCCTGTTCAAATCCTACACCTCACCGGGTGCCGTCACCGAAGTGGTCCACTTCTTCGCAGCCCTCGTCGACATCGCCGACCGCGTGGCCGAAGGCGGCGGCCTGGACGAGGAGCACGAGGATATCGAAGTCCTCGAGATTCCGCTCGACGAGGCGGCGACGATGATCGAAACCGGCGAGATCTTCGACGTCAAGACGATCGTGCTTCTGCAATGGGCCTTGTTGAACAGGGCAAAGCTGACAGCGTGAATCTGCGGAGCGAGCGCATCGGGTCATTTCCAAAGCGCAAGTTTCCGCTTTAAGATGATACGGCGCGAAATTTCATACGACTGTCACGTAGCAGTTCTATGCGCTGCGGTTTGTCAATCATCGGATGCGGTCAGGAGAAAGCCCATGTGGCTCAGCAATTTCACCCTCGTTCTCCCAAACGAGGTGGTGAGTGAAGGTTCCGTGCGTGTTGAGGGTGGCGTCATCGCCGAGATCCGGCCGGAGCCGGTCGCCGGTGCTGCCATCGATGGCGGCAGGCGGCTGCTGATGCCGGGATTCGTCGATCTCCACGGCGACATGATCGAGCGCGAGATCGCCCCGCGGCCGAACGCGACGATGCCGATCGATTTCGGCATCCACGAACTCGACAAGAAGCTTGCCGCCGCCGGTGTCACCACAGCGTTTGCCGCCGTCTCTTTTGCGACCGAAAGCGTCTACGGCCACGTCCGCTCGCTGGAGACGACATCGGCGGTGATCGAAGGCATCAACCGCCTGCGTGATGATCTGCTGATCGACCACCGCGTCCACGCCCGTTACGAGATCACCAATGTCGGCGCAGCGCCTGCACTCGAACGCCTGCTGAATGCCGATCAGATCGACATGGTCTCGCTTACCGACCATACGCCGGGTCAGGGCCAGTACAACAACCTGCAAAGCTACATCCTTAGCATCTCCGAGCGCCGCGCCATCTCCGAGGAAATGGCGGCGGAGATCGTCGCCAAGCGCATTGCCATGCGCAACAATGCTGACATCGAGGCCAAGCTGAAGGAGATCGTCGCGCTGTCGCTGAAGCACAAGCTGTCGCTTGCCTCGCATGACGATGACAGCGTCGAAAAAGTCGCCGAGATGCACGATCTTGGCGTCACAATCAGCGAGTTTCCGGTCACCGCGCCTGCGGCCGAAGAGGCGCGCCGCCGCGGCCTCTGGACGCTGATGGGCGCGCCGAACGCGCTGCGCGGCCAGTCGATGTCGGGCAATCTCAGCGCGCTCGATGCCGCAAGGGCCGGCCTGCTGAGCGTCATCGCCGCCGATTATCATCCAGCTGCCTTCGTGCCTGGCATTTTCAAGCTTGCCGACATGGTGGACGGCGGCCTGCCGGCAGCCGTTGCCATGGCGACCGGCAATGCGGCCCGTTCCGCCGGCCTGTCGGATCGCGGCGAGATCGCCATCGGCCAGCGCGCCGATCTGGTCGTGGTCGAGCCGGGTGATATCAATCGCATCCGCGCCACCTTCCGCGCCGGCCGCTTCGTCTACAGCGACGGCACGCTGCATCCGTTAAGGGCGCTGGCGGCTTAAGCGCGGTCGCCGATCAGCGAAATAAGCTGGGTCTTGGGTGCGGCGGTCGAAGCCTCCGCGCCGACGGCCTTGCCGCCTTCCATCGTCACACGGCCTTCGGCAAAGAGCCGCAGCGCTTGCGGGTAAATCTGGTGTTCGATGGTGAGCACACGCGCGGCAAGGCTTTCGGCCGTGTCACCGGAAAAAACAGGTACGGCCGCCTGGCCGATCACCGGCCCCTCATCCATGCCTTCGGTGACGAAATGCACCGTGCAGCCGGCGATCCGCATGCCGGCGTCGATCGCCCGCTGATGCGTATGCAGGCCCGGAAATAAGGGCAGCAGGGAAGGGTGGATGTTGAGCATCCGGCCTTCATAACGCTGGATGAACGTCGCCGTCAGCAGCCGCATATAGCCTGCCAGGCAAAGAATATCGGGTTTAAGCTCGTCGAGCGCCGAAAAGATCGCCGCCTCATGCGCGTCCTTGCTGGCGTAGTCCTTGCGGGGAAAAGCGAATGTGGCAATGCCTTCGGCGGCGGCCTTGGCAAGCCCGCCGGCATCCGCCTTGTCGGAAATCACCCCGACGATCTCGGCCGGATAGTCGGCTGCCTTTGCCGCCGCAACCAGCGCCATCATGTTGGAGCCGCTGCCTGATATGAAGACGACGGCGCGTTTGCGCGGCGAACTCATATGGCAAGCGTGCCCTTGTAGACCGTGCCGGCAGCGCCTTCTTCGCGGGCGATCATGCGGCCGAGCGTGATAACTGTCTCGCCCTCGGCTTCGAGAGCCGCGGAAACCGTCGCGACATTCTCGCCGGCAACAACGGCGATCATGCCGACACCGCAGTTGAAGGTGCGCAGCATTTCCTTGGATTCGACGCCGCCCGTCTTGGCGAGCCATGAAAACACCGGCGGCACCTTGACGGCGGCAAGATCGATCTCGGCCGCCAGATGCTTCGGCAGCACGCGCGGAATATTTTCCGGGAAGCCGCCGCCGGTGATGTGCGCCAGCGCCTTGATGGCGCCGGTCTCGCGGATCGCCTTCAGAAGCGGCTTCACATAGATGCGTGTCGGCTCGAGCAGGGCTTCGCCGAGCTTCTTGCCCTCGGCGAACGGCGCCGGTGCATCCCAATCGAGGCCGGACAATTCGACGATCTTGCGCACCAGCGAGAAGCCGTTGGAATGAACGCCGGAGGAGGCAAGGCCGAGGATCACGTCACCCTCGGCAATATCGCCGGATGGCAGGAGCTTGCCGCGTTCGGCCGCACCGACAGCAAAGCCGGCGAGATCGTAGTCGCCGGAGGAATACATGCCGGGCATTTCGGCCGTCTCGCCGCCGATCAGCGCGCAGCCGGCCTCGCGGCAGCCGGCGGCAATGCCGCCGACGATGGCCGCACCCTGATCGGGGTCGAGCTTGCCGGTCGCGAAATAATCCAGGAAGAACAGCGGCTCGGCGCCCTGTACCACGAGATCGTTGACGCACATGGCGACGAGGTCGATCCCGACGGTGTCGTGATAGTCGGCATCGATCGCGATCTTCAGCTTGGTGCCGACGCCGTCATTGGCGGCGACGAGAACCGGATCGGTAAAACCTGCCGCCTTGAGATCGAAAAGCCCGCCGAAGCCGCCGATCTCGCCGTCGGCGCCGGGACGGCGGGTCGAGCGCACCGCCGGCTTGATCTTCTCGACGAGGAGGTTGCCGGCATCGATGTCGACGCCCGCATCGCTATATGTCAGGCCGTTTTTCCCAGACTGGCTCATGCTGGTCTCCGATGGCTATTTCAGGCGGCAAACGTGCCGCGTCATCTGCCGGTCGCAATTGCATGACAGGGGCTTTTATGCAAGCGCTGCATGGCAAAAGCCCCCAATTTCCCGCGTCTTCTTCCGGCCTTTCCGGGATTTGGCGCGACAGGGTTGACCATCTTTGCGCCTGCATCCTATGTGCTGAATGGCCGCTTCGGATCGCATGCGGCGTTCGGCGGCGGCGAGCGATCAGCGGGGAAGGCAATGCCACAGCAAGTCAGTGGGAACATTCTCAAGCGTCAGATCTTCTTCTGGCTGGCGGCGCTCGTCTTTTTCATCGCCTTCCTTTATGTCTTCAGCTCGATCCTGTTGCCCTTCATCGCCGGCATGGCGATCGCCTATTTCCTCGATCCGGTGGCCGACCGGCTGGAGCGGCTGGGTCTGAGCCGCATGATGGCGACCATCGGCATTCTCGTTGCCTTCGTCATCGTCTTCGCGCTGGCGCTGATGATCCTCATTCCGGTGCTGATCAGCCAGTTCAACGATTTCGCTCAACGTCTGCCGGGTTATATCAGCCAATTGCAGCAGTTCATCACGCAGGCGCAGAATTCGCTGCTGCCGGACTGGGTCGAGAACCAGATGGGCGCGATCAAGGACAATCTCTCCGGCATCCTGTCGGAGGGCATGGGCTTCCTCACCGGGCTCTTTGCGCAGATCTGGAATTCCGGCAAGGCGATCGTCGACGTCATATCGCTGCTTGTGGTCACCCCCGTCGTCGCCTTCTACATCCTGCTCGATTGGGACCGTATGGTCGCCAAGGTCGATCAGTGGATCCCGCGCGATTATGTCAGCGATGTTCGCCAGATCGCCAAGGAGATTGACCAGGCAATCGCCGGTTTCATTCGCGGCCAGGGCTCGCTCTGCCTCATCCTCGGCATCTATTATGCCGTCGGCCTTTCTCTCGTCGGGCTGAATTTCGGCCTGCTGATCGGCCTCTTCGCCGGCATGATCAGTTTCATTCCCTATGTCGGCTCGATGGTTGGCCTCGTGCTCGCCATCGGCGTGGCGCTTGTGCAGTTCTGGCCCGATTATCCGTGGATCGGGCTGGTGCTCGTCGTCTTCTTCAGCGGTCAGTTCCTCGAGGGCAACATTCTGCAGCCGAAGCTCGTCGGCTCCAGCGTCGGCCTGCATCCGGTCTGGCTGATGTTTGCGCTGTTTGCCTTCGGCGCGCTCTTCGGTTTCGTCGGGCTTCTGGTTGCGGTGCCGGCGGCTGCGGCCGTCGGCGTCCTTGTTCGTTTCGCGCTTTCGCGCTACCTTCAGAGCGATCTTTATTTTGGCGGGTCGCCCAGTGGCCGCGCCCGGAAGACGAAATCAGTTCCCAATGAATGACGTGAAGAACGCTGATCCGAAGCGCAAGGCCGGAGAGCAGCTGCCGCTGGTCTTTTCGCACGATGCCGCAAGCGGGCGCGACGACCTGCTGATTTCGGAGCGTCTTGCCGCCGCCGTTTCGATCGTCGATGCCTGGCCGGCATGGCCGTCGCCGGTCGTCGTGCTCGCCGGCCCCGTCGGCTCCGGAAAATCGCATCTCGCCCGCATCTGGCGGGAATTGAGCGGCGCCGTCGACATCCATCCCGAGCTTGGCTCCGACGCCGCAATTGCTGCCGCCGCCGGCCCGGTGCTGTTCGAGGATGCCGACCGCCTCGGCTTCGACGACAACGCGCTCTTCCACGTCATCAACAGCGTCCGCGAAAACGGCACCAGCCTGTTGATGACCAGCCGCCTCTGGCCGATGTCGTGGCCGGTTTTGCTGCCCGATCTGCGCTCGCGCCTGAAAGCGGCAACCGTCGTCGAGATCGGCGAACCCGATGAGGCGCTGTTGTCGCAGGTGATCGTCAAGCTCTTTGCCGACCGGCAGCTTTATATAGATGACAAACTCGTGCTCTATATCGTTGTCAGGATGGAGCGGTCGCTGAACGCGGCCCAGACGATCGTCGAAAGGCTTGACCGGCTGGCCCTGTCGCGGGGCACGAAAATCACCCGGTCTCTTGCTGCCGAAGTATTGAATGAATTGGGAAATTCGGAACCGGCCGATTGACTGTCACAGTTCCGTCGTCAAACTGATATAATTGCCTTTGCGGTTGATAACGGGGTAAGCGGACCATGGATAGTGCAGTCGCAGAACAGCAGGAACTTACTCCTGAGATCAACGACAACGTCCCGCCGCTGGAAGAGCTGCTCAAGAGCCCCGAACGCTTCATCAACCGGGAGTTCTCCTGGCTGCAGTTCAACCGCCGTGTTCTGGAAGAGACTTTGAATACCGAGCATCCGCTGCTCGAGCGCGTCCGCTTCCTGTCGATCTCCGCCGCCAACCTCGATGAATTCTTCATGGTGCGTGTCGCTGGCCTCGAGGGTCAGGTGCGCCAGAACATCGTCATCCGCAGCCCCGACGGCAAGACGCCGGCCGAGCAGCTCGACTCGATCCTGCAGGAGATCGACCATCTGCAGATGGAGCAGCAGGCCTCGCTCGCCGTCCTGCAGCAATATCTCGCCAAAGAAGACATCCTGATCGTGCGTCCCGGCGCCTTGAGCGATGCCGACCGCCAATGGCTGGCCGCCGAATTCGAACAGGCGATCTTCCCTGTTTTAACGCCGCTATCGATCGATCCCGCCCATCCGTTCCCGTTCATTCCGAACCTCGGCTTCTCGATCGGTCTGCAGCTGGTCAGCAAGAATGGCCGCGAGCCGATGACGGCGCTGCTGCGCCTGCCGGTGGCACTCGACCGCTTCGTCCGCCTGCCGGATGATGGAAACACCATCCGCTACATCACGCTCGAAGATGTCGCCAACATCTTCATCCACCGGCTCTACCCGGGTTACGAGGTGCAGGGCTCCGGTACGTTCCGCGTCATCCGCGACAGCGATATCGAAGTCGAGGAAGAGGCCGAGGATCTCGTCCGCTTCTTCGAAACGGCGCTGAAGCGGCGCCGTCGCGGCAAGGTCATCCGCATCGAGACCGACTCGGAAATGCCGGCGTCGCTGCGTCAGTTCGTCGTTCAGGCGCTCAATATCCCTGATAATCGCGTCGCCGTTTTGCCGGGCCTTCTGGCATTGAACACCCTGTCCGAGATCACCAAGGCGCCGCGCGAGGATCTCAGGTATGCGCCCTACAATGCGCGATTTCCCGAGCGTGTTCGCGAGCATGCCGGCGACTGCTTCGCCGCCATTCGCGAAAAGGACATGGTCGTCCACCACCCCTACGAATCTTTCGACGTGGTGGTCCAGTTTCTGCTCCAGGCTGCGCGCGATCCTGATGTCCTGGCGATAAAGCAGACGCTTTATCGCACCTCCAACGACAGCCCGATTGTCCGCGCGCTGATCGACGCCGCCGAAGCCGGCAAGTCGGTGACGGCGCTGGTCGAGCTCAAGGCTCGCTTCGACGAAGAGGCGAATATCCGCTGGGCGCGCGATCTCGAGCGCGCCGGCGTGCAGGTCGTCTTCGGCTTCATCGAGCTCAAGACCCACGCCAAGATGTCGATGGTCGTCCGGCGCGAGGAAGGCAAGCTGCGAACCTATTGCCACCTCGGAACGGGCAACTACCACCCGATCACCGCGAAGATCTATACAGACCTCTCCTATTTCACTTGCAATCCGGTGATCGCCCACGACATGGCGAATATCTTCAACTTCATCACCGGCTACGGCGAGCCCGAACAGGGCATGCAGCTCGCCATCTCGCCCTATACGATGCGCCCGCGCATCCTGCGCCACATCGAGGAAGAGATCCAGCACGCCAGGAACGGTGCGCCTGCCGCGATCTGGATGAAGATGAACGCGCTTGTCGACCCCGACATCATCGATGCGCTCTATCGCGCCAGCCATGCCGGCGTCGAGATCGATCTCGTCGTGCGCGGCATCTGCTGCCTGCGCCCGCAGGTGCCCGGCCTTTCGGAAAAGATCCGCGTCAAGTCGATCGTCGGCCGCTTCCTCGAACACAGCCGCATCTTCTGCTTCGGCAATGGTCACGGCCTGCCATCCGACAAGGCGCTGGTTTACATCGGTTCGGCCGACATGATGCCGAGAAACCTCGATCGCCGCGTCGAAACCATGGTTCCGCTGACGAATCCGACCGTTCACGAGCAGGTCTTGTCACAGATTATGCTCGGCAACGTGATTGACAATCAACAAAGCTACGAGATATTGCCCGACGGTACGTCGCGACGCATGGAAGTGCGCAGGGGCGAAGAACCGTTCAATGCGCAGCAGTATTTCATGACCAATCCGAGCCTGTCGGGCCGTGGTGAAGCTCTGAAGTCCAGTGCGCCGAAGCTGATCGCCGGCCTGCTCGAAGGCCGCAACAACAAGTAAAACTGGACCTAAATGGTTGAATCTGAAGCCCAGGGGCGCCTTCCGGGGATCGCCCCGGTCTCCGTCGTCGATATTGGATCGAATTCTATTCGTCTTGTCGTCTACGAAGGCATGTCCCGTTCGCCAACCGTCCTCTTCAACGAAAAGGTCCTCTGCGGCCTCGGCAAGGGCGTCGCCCTTACCGGCAAGATGGATGAAGACAGCGTCGCGCGGGCTTTGGCGGCGCTGCACCGTTTCAAGGCTTTGTCCGATCAGGCGCGCGCTGCCACCATGTATGTGCTGGCAACGGCGGCCGCGCGCGAGGCGAGCAACGGTCCTGATTTCATCCACCAGGCGGAAACCATCCTTAACCGCAAGGTTCGCGTGCTCTCCGGCGAGGAGGAGGCGAAATTCGCTTCGCTCGGCATCATCAGCGGTTTTTACAATCCTGACGGCATTGCCGGCGATCTCGGCGGCGGCTCGCTGGAGCTGATCGATATCAAGGGCAAGGAGTTCGGCAAGGGCATCACGCTGCCGCTCGGCGGCCTGCGCCTATCGGAATATGCCGGCGGTTCGCTCTCCAAAGCCCAGAGCTTTGCCCGAAAGCAGCTGAAGACGGCAAAGCTGCTGTCGAAAGGCGAGGGCCGAACCTTCTACGCTGTCGGCGGTACCTGGCGAAACATCGCCAAGCTGCACATGGAAATCACTCATTATCCGCTGCACATGATGCAGGGGTATGAGGTGTCGTTCGAAGGAATGATGCAGTTCCTCGACCAGGTGGTGACTGCGCGCGACTCCAGGGAGCCGGCGCTGCAGGCCGTTTCCAAGCACCGCCGTTCGCTGCTGCCTTTCGGCGCCGTCGCCATGAAGGAAGTGCTGAGCGCGATGAAGCCGTCGTTGATTTCCTTCTCGGCGCAGGGTGTGCGCGAGGGATATCTTTATTCGCTGCTGTCGGAGGCCGAGCGCCGCGCCGATCCGCTGCTTGCCGCCGCCGGAGAACTGGCGATCCTGCGTGCCCGTTCGCCGGAGCATGCCCGCGAGCTGGCGGAATGGACCGGCCGCATGATGCCCCTCTTCGGCATCCAGGAAACCGAAGAGGAAAGCCGCTACCGCCAGGCCGCCTGTCTGCTTGCCGATATCAGCTGGCGCGCCCATCCTGACTATCGCGGCCTGCAGGCGCTGAACGTCATCGCCCACTCTTCCTTCGTCGGCATCAGTCATCCCGGCCGCGCCTTCATCGCGCTTTCCAACTATTACCGTTTCGAAGGCCTGCATGACGACGGCGCCACCGGTCAGCTGGCGCAGATCGCCACGCCGCAGCTCATCGAGCGCGCCAAGCTGCTCGGCGGCATGCTGCGCGTCGTCTACCTCTTCTCGGCCTCGATGCCCGGCATCGTCAAGAACCTGACCTTCCGCAAATCCTCGAGCCCGGACCTCGACCTCGAATTCGTCGTGCCTCCCGAATATCGCGACTTTGCAGGCGAACGCCTGGACGGCCGCCTGCAGCAGCTGTCGAAGCTAACGAACAAGCGGTTGGCGTTTCGGTTCGAGTAGGTCTGATTTGCGGCCGTTGTGCCGTGTGTGCCCCCCCCCTCTGGCCTGTGTCCAGCCGATAGATGGGTAACAGATTGAACCGGATAGATGGGTTACAGTTCTCCCCCTTGTAAACCAGTGTCCGCCCCTGCGCCGGCTGGTCGGGGTTGCAGGGCGCTGGGGCGGACAAGCCGCTTGGTCTTCTTGTCGATGATGCCGAGCGGATGGGCATGGAAGCGTAGCGTCCAGATGCCCGCTTCACTCTCCTCGATCGCCACGACCTCGCCGGCCAGCGCTGCTGCGACATAGACGAGGTCACCGTTCCATTTGATCTCGCCACTGGAGCGCACCCGGCGCACCGCCGCCTCGGCCGGATAGTCCGGTTCAGGCAGGCGGTCGGGCAGGCGCCGCAGTGATGGTCGGTAATGATCAGCAGGCACGTCCATAGCGAGCGCCTCGTGTGGACGCTCGGCGTTGTAATTCTGGCGAAATGCGTCAAAGACCGCCTGCTGCGCGGCATGGTCGACCTCCGGCGCCATGGCCAGCGGCAGCATCGTCAGATGGAAGCGTTCGTGGCGGCCGTTCTGCTGCGGTTTGCCCGGCTGGATGCGCTCCAGGCCGATGCCGAGCTTGATGAACCGTACAGCAAGCGTCGTCAGCCCGGTGACGCCGATCGCCACGAAGGGCGAACCGTTGTCGCTGCGAAAGCGCTCCGGCAGTCCGTGCTCGGCAAACAGCCGCTCGAACACCGGCCAGGCCTCTACCTCGGCCGGCGTCGCGCAGGCTTCCAGCGCCAGCAGAAAGCGGCTCGCCGTATCCATCACCGTCAGTGGCTCGCAGCGCCGCCCATCGCGGGTCCTGAACCAGCCCTTGTAATCGGCGCTCCACACCGCATTGGGCCCGTTGGCCGGCGCGAACGGGCCGCAACCAGCCGCCCGCCAGCGATGCCGCCGGCGCCCGACCAGCCCGTGTCGCTTCAGGATCTCGCCTATCGTCGAGGCCGCCGGCCAGCAAAGCTGCGGCGCCGACCGCTTCAGCCGCGCCAGCACCTTCTTCGGCCCCCACTGCGGATTCGCCTCCTTCTCCGCCACGATCCGCGCCACCAGCTCCGCCGCCGTTGCCCGCCCGTGCTCAAGCGGCGCCCGCGGCAGGTCGATAAGCCCCGCAGGGCCGAGCGCCCGATACCGCTCCAACCATTTGTAGCCCGTCTTGCGCGATATCCCGTAGGCCGCACACAGCGCCGTCATCGTCTCCTCGCCCGCAAGACATTCCCCAACAAAGCGCAGCCGCTCGTCCATGATGCCAGTCTCTCTCCAAACCATCGCCGGGCCCTCCCGGCTGCTAGAGAACTGTCACCTATGTAAACGGTCCGTTCTGTTACCTATCTATCCGGGTCGGACACCTGCCGGACATCTCCCCCACAGGTGGGGAGATTACAAGTGGCATGACCTTCTCGCATCTTGAACGTCTAGCCGAGTTGAATCGCTGATTGTTTGGGAACCCCCTGCGCCCAGCCAATCTCCCCACCTGTGGGGGAGATGCCCGGCAGGGCAGAGGGGGGCACACACGGCACAGCGTCAACGAAAAAGGGCGCCGCCTTCGCGCCGCCCTCCGTATTCCGTAGCAGAACCCCGAACCTACTTCGCGTTCAAAAACTCGCCAACCTCAAGCAGGCTGAACTCGTTATTGTCGGCCTTGTCGACGGCGCGGCCGGCCGAGAAGGGCAGGTTGTTGTCGTTGCCGATGATGATGTGCGTGGCGTCGACGCGATCGACGTTTTCGATCGTCACGAACGGCATGTCGTAGACGCCGTCCTTGCTGCCGGCCTTCTTCTTGTTGTCGGGGTCCTGAATGTTCAGGAGGTCGATATAGCCGATCTTGCGGACCGCCTTGCCGACATTGGCGTCGTTGAACTCGATCTTGTAGACGCGCTTCAGCACGGCCGGAGCTTCGAAACAATCCGGCTTCGGCTGCTTCGGGTCGGCGCAGGCCCTGTCCGTCGTGCCGGCGCCGTTGTCGCGCTCGATGACGAGAGCGGTGGTGTCGTCGAGCACGTTGAAGTCGCCGATCGATACCCCCTTGTCCTCGAACGGATAGAGCCAGCTGCGGCCGGTCCACTTCTTGGACGCGACATCGAACTCGATGACGCGGATGGCGGTGTGGCCGTCGATGGTTTCTACCGTGCGGTCATCCTTGTAGATGGCGCCTTCGAGCAGGCCGTAGAGCTTGGCGCCGTCCTTGGACATGGCGAGGCCCTCGAAGCCGCCGGAGCGCTTCAGATTGAAGACCGGCATCTTGGCGGCCGGGTTGGCCGGAACCGAGAGAAGTGGATTGTCGGGCGAAAGCACCGGCTTGCCGTCGAGCGTCGTCGGGATGACGTCGGTGAGGCGGCCTGACGTGTCGAACTTCAGGATGTAGGGACCGAATTCGTCGCCGAGCCAGAAGCCGTCTACAACCGGCTGGATCGATTCGATGTCAAAGTCGGCGCCGGTGAGATAACGCGTGTCGGTGCCTTCAAGCACGATCGGGAACGGTGCAATCTTGTTGGGGTCGGAAAGGAAGAGGTTCTTGACGACTTCAGCCTTGTTGCCGGCCCAGTCGAACTTCATCTGGTGCAGGAAGAGCATGGAGTCAGACGAGTTGGACTTCGAGCCGAAGCCGTTGTCGGAGAGCGTCCAGAAGGTGCCGTCGGCCATCGTCTTGACCCCTGAGAAACCCTGGATCGGCTGACCGTCGAAGGGAAGCTTCAGATCGATGATGCGGGCGCCGTCCTTGCCGGGAGCGGTGCCGAGCGCTTCGGCGCGCTTACGGTCCGGCGTCGTAAACTTGCCGGAATGCTTGAGGAATTCGGGGGCATCGGCCGGTGCCGGAACCATGGTGTTGGCGGGCAGGATCGCCTGGCCGGCGAGTTTGGCCGGGAACTGCTGCTGGTCGGCCGAAGCGGCGCCCGCGACAAGGATGAAAAGCGATACGGAAGCAAAAAGGACGTTCTTCATAATATCCCCGTGGAGCGGATTGCAAAGGCCTTCCGCTTAGCAGGGCTTTAATGTCAGCGAATTGACGGTTGGGTGAAGCTTTGGTGACGTGAGGTCAGACGGTGCTCAGCCGTGCAGAATGACGGCCGGCGCGTTCAGCACGGTGACCGCGCGCGAGGAAAGCGCCATGACGCCGAGTGCCTGACCGCGTCCCTTCACGGCATGGGTGCCGAGATCCTCGCAGGATATCTCGTCAGGAAACTCCATGCGCCGGGCAAGCTCGCTGGATATCAGAACCGATCGGTTCAGACTGCGGCAGAGCGTCTCCAGCCGGGCAGTGGTGTTCACCGTATCGCCGAAATAGCTGATCTTATGATGATCGACACCGATTTCGGCGGTGATGATCTCGCCGCCGTGAAGGGCGGCGCGGAGCTTCGGTACCTGCCCGTAATTTTTCCGCCAGCCGGCGGCATTGGCTTCGATATCGGCAAGGATATCGAACATGCAGCGCACGCAGCGCGCATTCTTGACGCCGCGGGTAAGCGGCCAGGTGATGATCGCTGCATCGCCGACATAGTCATTGATCATGCCCTTGTGGCGCCTGACGGGCTCGGCGAAGGTTGCAAACAGCGAGCTCAGCAGCTGTTGCGCCCTGAGGTCGCCGTGCTTTTCGGCAAAAGCCGTCGAATCGACGAGGTCGATGAACAGAAAGACGCGCTCTTCCTTGACCGGATTGCGGTAGCGGCTGATGAGCATGCTGAGGAAAACTTCACGACCGAGCAGTTCTCGCACGCGCAAGACGAAGATCAGCATGGTGCAGACCGCCAACGCATAGACGAAGACTTCGAACGGCATGATGACGAGGTCGAGGAGCGACGCCGGCTTCACCATGCCGAGCGACCAGAGCAGCAGGCCGGCGCAGGCAAAGCCGATGCTCATCAGGATTTCGTAGATCAGCAGCTCGGTGATGATGAAGGCGAAGGTCGGCAGCTTCTGGATGCGCCTGTAGAGTGCTCGAAACAGCACCTTACGCTCGAAGGCGAGGATCGGCATGCCGATGAAGAGCGCGAAGATCGCCCCGACAATCGGTGTCTGATTGGAGTAGAACATCAGATCATAGATGACGCCGCTGGCCGCAAGGACGATCGTGATCAGGATCCAATTCTGTGTCGGAGATATTTCCCGCATGCCGCCTCTGCGCCGTGATGTTGGTTAAGGCCATTGTTTCAGGCCGGAAAAAACCGTCAAGCGAATTCGAATCTACAGCGCCGCGCGTCCTTTTCAGACGCGCGGCGCTGTAGCATTTGAATGACTGCGTGATTTTGTCCTAAAATCGATGCCGATTTAAGGCGTGATGCACTCGCCTCAGAGGCTGACGGTTTCGACCTTCCGGTCGACGAAGCGCAGAGCGATCGCGCCCTGGATCAGTTGCAGTGCCGGCTCGCCGAAAAGATCGCGCCGCCAGCCGTGCAGGGCGGCGACTTCGGCCTTCTCGCCCTCGGCGGCGATCTTGTCGAGATCCTCGCTGTTGGCGATCACCTTCGGCGCCACGCCGTGTTTTTCCGATATCAGCTTCAGCAGCACCTTCAGCAATTCGACGGCAGCAGCGGCCCCCTCGGGCGCCTGCGCCTGGCGCGGTACATGCGGCATATCGGCCTTCGGAAGAGCAAGAGCGGTGTTGACGGCCTCGATGACCGCGGCGCCGGAAGTCGAGCGCTCCCAACCCTTCGGAATGGTGCGCAGACGGCCGAGCGCCTCGGTATCCTTGGGCTGCTGCTGGGCGATCTCGTAGATCGCATCATCCTTCAGCACCCGCGAACGCGGCACGTTGCGGGCGCGCGCCTCGCGTTCGCGCCAGGCGGCGACATATTTCAGGATCGCCAGCTCCTGCGGCTTGCGCAGGCGCATCTTCAGCCGCTGCCAGGCATCGTCGGGATGCATGTCGTAGGTTTCGCGCGACTCGAGAATGTCCATTTCCTCGGAGAGCCAGGAGCTGCGGCCTTCGCGATCGAGTTCCGCCTTCAGTGACAGGTAGACGTCGCGCAGGTGGGTGACGTCAGCCAGCGCATAATCGAGCTGTTTGTCCGAGAGCGGCCGGCGGCTCCAGTCGGTGAAGCGCGACGACTTGTCGATATGGACGTTCTTGATGCGGCTGACCAACTGGTCATAGGAGACGCTGTCGCCGAAGCCGCAGACCATGGCGGCGACCTGCGTGTCGAAGATCGGATGCGGAATGAGATTGCCGCGATTGAAGATGATTTCGATGTCCTGGCGCGCCGCGTGAAAGACCTTCAGCACCTTCGTATCGGCCATCAGCTCGAAGAAGGGGGCGAGATCGATGCCCTTGGCCAGCGGATCGACGAGAACTTCCGTCCTCGGGCTTGCCATCTGGATCAGGCAGAGCTCCGGCCAGAAGGTCGTTTCGCGCAGGAATTCGGTGTCGATGGTGATGAAGTCGGACTTGGCCAGCTCTTTGCAGGCGGCCGCCAAATCGGCGGTGGTTTCGATCATATCATTTCATTCGCAAGGAAAAGGTCGGTTGAACCTTCCTTCTCCTTTCGGTTCGATATGTCAATACAACAGCATACGCTTCGAGCATTGCTGGCGAAGAATCACGTCCAAACTGAGGCAAGGTGCGATGCACGGCTGCAATCGCGGTGAAAGTGCAGGCGGCCTCAGCTTACCCTGAGATAGCTCGTCATCCCCGTCTTCTGATGCTCGATGATATGGCAATGCAGCAGCCAGTCGCCGGGATTGTCGGCGACGAAGGCAAGCTGCACCTTCTCGTCCGGCTGGATGAGATAGGTATCGGAGACCAGCGGCATCACCTCCCGCGTCGAGGAGGAGATCACCGTGAAGCTCATCCCGTGCAGATGGATCGGATGGGCATGCGGCGTGGTATTTTCCAGATTGAAGACATAGCTCTTGCCGAGTTTCAATTCCGCCAGCGGCGCCGTCGGATCGGGTGTATCGCCTGGCCATGGCACCTTGTTGATGGCCCAGAAACTGTAGCCCAGCGTGCCGCAGATGCTTTCGACGGCGGCATTCTCGGCAGTGGCGCTCAGTATCAGCGGGATCTGCTCGGCAGCGGTTAGATCGGCCTTCGGGACGGGGTTGTCGACAAGCGGCCCGAGATCTTCGATGGCGCGCTTCAACGATGATCCGACCGCGCGCAGGCTGGCGATCGTCTTCGGCGCCGTGCCGCGGATATCCTCCAGCGTCGCGACCGCGCCTTCATCATCCGGCATGCGCATGGCAAGATCGAGCCGTTGACCCGGTCCGATCTGCAGCAGGTCGAGGGGAAAACGCTTCGGCACCGGATTGCCGTCGATCGCAATCACGGTGGCATCGGCGCCTTCCATCTTCAACGAGAAGATCCGCGTCACGTCGGTCACGGCAATACGCAGCCGCACCAGCCCGCCGGCCGGCGCGTCATATCGTGGTTCCCGATGCCAGTTGGCGGTGCGCACCGTGCCGTAGGTGCCGGTCTTGGCAGCATCCCGCGGCCGGAAGGGAGCGATGAATTGTCCATCGCCGCCGAGCCGCCAGTCGCGCAGGTTCAGCACCACCTCGGCATCGAATTCCGGATCGGCCGGATCTTCGACGACGATGACACCGGTCATGCCGTGCCCCATCTGCGTCAGCGTGTTGCAATGCGGATGATACCAGAAGGTGCCGGCATCGGGCGGCGTGAAGGCATAGTCGAAGCTGTCGCCGGTATAGACGTAAGGCTGCGTCATGAACGGCACACCGTCCATGCGGTTGTCGATGCGCAGCCCGTGCCAGTGGATCGTCGTCGGCTCGTCGAGTCCATTTTTCAGCCGCGCGGCATAGGGCCGCCCCTTCCTCATCCGCAGGACCGGCGGCATGCCGTCATGGCCCCAGCTCATGATATCCGTGGTCGGTCCCGCCTCGGTCAGCATGGCTTCGGTCTTCACTGCCGTCAGCAGCTGCGGCTCGGGAGCCGCCTCGGCAAAACCGTATTTACCGGCAATGCCGATGCCGACACCATAGGCACCCGCAACAGCGGATGCCTTCAAGAGGTTGCGGCGGCTAAGGAGAGGCATGCGGACGCTCCACGGTGAGAATGCCGATCCTTGTAAAGTTGACCGGCAGCTTCAGCAATACAGGAAGCGCGGCCAAACTGCCGCAGCATACGGGTCGCAGCCTCGCCATAAACGCGTGCCAAACGCCCGGCCGCGTGCGCCAAGCCTTGACAAATCGGAGCGTCCATGCGCTTTTCCGCCCGATTTTCTTGTCGGCGCTTGAGGGTCTTGGAACCCTTGCTGCCGTCTTAAGCCACATCCAGGATTTGAGATCATGCATCGCTATCGCAGCCACACATGTGCCGCCCTCCGCAAGTCGGATGTCGGCTCGACCGTCCGTATTTCCGGCTGGGTTCACCGCGTTCGCGACCATGGCGGCGTTCTCTTCATCGACCTTCGCGACCATTACGGCATCACCCAGGTGGTCGCCGATCCTGATAGCCCGGCCTTCAAGATGGCGGAAACCGTGCGCGGCGAATGGGTCATCCGCATCGATGGCCTCGTCAAGGCGCGCACCGAAGACACCGTCAACAAGACCATGGCGACTGGCGAGATCGAGCTCTACGCGCAGGAGATCGAAGTCCTCTCCGCCGCCAAGGAATTGCCGCTGCCGATCTTCGGCGAGCCGGATTATCCCGAAGACGTCCGCCTGAAGTATCGCTTCCTCGATCTTCGCCGCGAAACGCTGCACAAGAACATCGTCAAGCGCACCCAGGTGATCTCCGCCATGCGCCGCGAAATGGGCAATGTCGGCTTTACCGAATATACGACGCCGATCCTGACGGCCTCCTCGCCGGAAGGCGCGCGCGACTTCCTCGTGCCGTCCCGCATCCATCCCGGCACCTTCTACGCGCTGCCGCAGGCGCCGCAGCAGTACAAGCAACTGCTGATGGTGGCGGGCTTCGACCGTTATTTCCAGATCGCGCCCTGCTTCCGCGACGAAGACCCGCGCGCCGACCGCCTACCGGGTGAATTCTACCAGCTCGACCTCGAAATGAGCTTCGTCACCCAGGAAGACGTCTGGGACACGATGGGTCCGCTGATGACAGGCATTTTCGAAGAGTTCGCCGAAGGCAAGCCGGTCACCAAGGAATGGCCGCGCATCCCCTATGACGTGGCGATCCGTAAATATGGTTCGGACAAGCCGGACCTGCGCAACCCCATCGTCATGGAAGCGGTCACCGAACATTTCGCCGGCTCCGGCTTCAAGGTCTTCGCCGGCATGATCGCCTCTAACCCGAAGGTCGAGATCTGGGCGATCCCGGCAAAGACCGGCGGTTCCAGAGCGTTCTGCGATCGCATGAATGCCTGGGCGCAGTCGACCGGTCAGCCTGGCCTCGGCTACATCTTCTGGCGCAAGGAAGGTGACAAGCTCGAGGGCGCCGGCCCGCTTGCAAAGAACATCGGCGAGGAGCGCACCGACGCGATCCGTACCCAGCTCGGTCTCGATGACGGGGACGCCTGCTTCTTCGTTGCCGGCGATCCGGCGAAGTTCTACAAGTTTGCCGGTGAAGCCCGCACCAAGGCCGGCGAAGAGCTGAACCTTGTCGATCGCGACCGTTTCGAACTCTGCTGGATCGTCGACTTCCCGTTCTTCGAATGGAGCGAGGAAGAAAAGAAAGTCGATTTCGCGCACAACCCGTTCTCGATGCCGCAGGGCGGCCTCGAAGCGCTGCAGAGCCAGGATCCGTTGACCATCAAGGCGTTCCAGTATGATGCCGTCTGCAACGGCTTCGAAATCGCCTCAGGCTCGATCCGTAACCAGTCGCCGGAAACCATGGTGGCCGCCTTCGAGAAGGTCGGCCTCAGCCAGCAGGATGTCGAGGATCGTTTCGGCGGCCTCTATCGCGCCTTCCAGTACGGCGCGCCCCCGCATGGCGGTGCTGCCTTCGGTATCGACCGTATCATCATGCTGCTCGTCGGCGCGAAGAACCTGCGCGAAATCTCGCTGTTCCCGATGAACCAGCAGGCCCAGGACCTGCTGATGGGCGCGCCGAGCCCGGCAACCCCGACACAGCTGCGCGAGCTCTCGATCCGGCCGATCCCGCCGGTCAAGAAAGACTGAGATCATCTGATCCCGAATGCAAAAGCCCGGCAATCGCCGGGCTTTTCTGCTTGTATCGTTCGTTCACAATGCCGCATAGATCGCCTCGCGAAGATCGACCGTGAACTTGCCCCACATGCCCTCCAGCGTCGTGTTGGTCAGCGCAACGACGGTCAGCCCATTAGCAGGGTCGATGAACCAGCTATGGCCATAGACGCCGCCCCATTTCAGCGTGCCGGTGGGGAAGGGCACGCCTGCCTCTGGCGGATTGGTGATGACTGACCAGCCGAAGCCAAACCCGGAGCCGGGCTCGTGCTGCTGGCGGCGCCCGCTGGCCTGGTCCGTCGCCATCATCCCTACGGTTTCGGTCGAGAGCAGCGGTGCACCACCTCTACGGATGGTTTCGAGTATGGCCAGGATATCACCCGCCGTTCCCGCCATGCCGGCGCCGCCGGAATGATAGGAGGCGGGATCGAAGATGCGGTTCGGCGCGAAGCGGATGGGGCCCATCAGCGACATCACCATCGCAGTCTCGCCCATCAGTGCCGGTTCCGGTGAAGCGTCCATATAGGCCGCTGCCAGCCGGCTGCGGTCGCGAACCGAAAACGCCGTGTCGGCAAGGCCAAGCGGTTTGGTCACCAGTTCAGCGACGGCCTCGCCCAGCGGCACGCCCGTTTCCGCCTCGATGACGCCGCCGAGAACATCCATGGCGACGGAATATTGCCAATCGCTTCCCGGCGCGAAGCGCAGTGGTGCGCTGGCGATCCGCCGCAGGTTCTCGGCCAGCGACAGTCCGGGCTCGGCGAGGCCGTCGGAAACGCCGGCGCGGGCATAGGGACCGCCTTCCTCTTCGGAGAACCTATAGCCGAGCCCGGATGTATGGGTCAGCAAGTGGCGGATGCGAATGGTTGCTTCGCCACCGTCAGGCAGCCTCGGCCGGAAGTCCGGCAGCCATCTCGTCACTGGGTCGTCGAGCCCGATTCTCGCCTGTTCGACGAGCCGCATCGCGGCGATGGTGACGATCGGCTTGGTGATGGAAGCAAGCCTGAAGATGGTGTCCTCACGCATCGCCAGACCGCTTTCGCGGTCGGCAAGGCCGGCGGCGCGGCGATGCACGATCTCTCCGTCGCGGGCGATAAGCACCACCGTTCCCACAAGCCGTTTGTCGTGGAGAGCACTTGTGATGGCCGCATCGACTGCTGCTGCAAGCGATGAATTCCTGTCGGCGTCTGCCATTTCAAGGGGAAGACTCATCAGATTAAACCTTCTATAATCACAATGACCGTTCCTGAATATAGAAAGCCGCCTCGAATTTCTAGAGTGATCATTGTGAAAAATAGCCGAGACGTGGAAAATTCTACCGCCCGCCGCCGCGGCCGTCCGCCGGCCTTCGACCGCGAGACAGTGCTGTCGGCTGCCCGCGAGACCTTCTGGGCGCATGGATATGAGGGCGCCTCGATCGCCGATCTCACTGCCGCCATGGGCATCACGCCGCAAAGCCTCTATGCCGCCTTCAACTCGAAGGCCGATCTCTATCGCGCGGCGCTGGAGCAATACCGAGCGCTAGGTTCCGACACGTTTTCCGCGCTTGGCGAGCCGATCGACACCGTCTCCACCTTCGAGCGCATATTGCGGGGCTCGGCCGCGATCTTCTCGGCTCCGGAGCATCCGAAAGGCTGCATGATCTCGACGGCTGTGCTGAACTGCGCCAGCGAGAATGCCGTGATCGCCGACCATGTCGCAGCGATGCGCCGTCGGTCGCTGGACGCTTTCACGGCGAGGATCGAGCGTGGCATCCGCGAGGGCGACATGAAGTCCGAGACGAACCCCCGCGCGCTGGCACGGTTTCTCTGTGCCATCGTCCAGGGCATGTCGGTGCAGGCGAGGGACGGCGCATCGCTAGAGGAATTGTTTGATATCGCAGTCCTCGCCATCGCCGAGGTTGCCCGTCACCGCGCCTAAAAACGAAAAGGCCCGGCAGGTCACTACTGCCGGGCCTTTCGTCGCGAGATCGAAGCGATCAGTCGTTGGCGGTAACCTTGACGCCAAGCACCTGCGGCAGCGTGTTCGGCGCGCCCATGGCAGCGCCCACGATCGTCGGGAACGGCACCGGCTTTTCAGGGGCGGCCTTGACGGTCAGGCTCTTCGGGTCGTCGAGGAAGGTGTTGACGGCGGCCGAAACGGCGTTCTGCAGTTCCGGGATATTGAGCTGCGCGATCATGATCGGCGTCATCGCCTTCAGCGAATCCGCCATCTGCTTGCCGGACATGTTCTGCTGCGAACCGGCATAATCGAGCGCACGCTTGGTGATCGAGGCATCTTCGAAGCGCACCTGCGCGGCCTCGAAGGACAGCTGCTGCATCAGGCCGAGCATGGCAAGACCGAGTGCCTGCTGCGATTCTTCCTTGTTCGCATTGGCTTCAGATTGCTTCATCGCATCCTGCAGCGACTTGACGAAGGCCATCGTGTAGCCCGAGATCTTGAAGCCAAGGTTCAGCTTGCCGATGTTGGTGAAGTCGAAGGCGAATTCCGAAATGTCGATCGTGCCGGGCGCAAGTTCCCAAGCGCCCTTCATGGTGATGTCGCCCTGGACGTGCTGCAGTGCCAGCTTCTCGATCGCGTCCTTGCTCTGCGGATCCTCGGCTTTGCTGAGATCGGCCTTCATGCTTTTGAAGGCGCCGTCAAAATCGAAGCCGGATTCGTCTTCGCGCAGCGTCAGATTGACGTCGGTTTCGAGCAGCGAGAACACTTCCGCCCCATCCTTGACCACCTTAAGCGGGCCGGTATGGGCGGTTTCGTAAAGCATCATCGTATCGAGCGTGTCGCCGCCCGCCGTTGCCGGGATCGAGATGCCGCCGAGCGTCAGCTCCTGCGCCGTGACGGTGACGCCGTCTTTGGTGGTGTTGATATCGGGGAAGGCGGCCTCTTCGATGTAATAGCCGCCATCCTCGTCTTCTTCGACGCCGGAAAGGGTGACTTCGCCAACGGCCAGGCTTTCGCCGCCGGCCGATTTGACGCTGACATTCTTCAGCGTCGCGGTCGTGCCGTCGATATCGACGGCGTCAGCCGAAATCGTTCCGCCCTGTACGGCATAGGCGGCATTGAGCTTCTTCAGCAGATCGGCGCCGTCGAGGGCGAAAGCCGAACCGGCGAGTGAGAAAAAGGCGGCGCCCGACAGCATCAGCCGCGTTGTCCGGGAAAAGTTCATGGGGTGATTCCTCTGGTGGCGTGGTGGCGGTTGGAAATCTGCAGTTACGCTACTACGGATTAGGCCCGCTTTATATTTGCGGATCTCTAAATTTCTGTTGAGAGGAACGGCAAACGAAGTCCAAATTGCGGCGGAGCGTTTGTCTCATCCTTTGATGTCAGTCCCAAGACTTCATCCACAGCTGCAATGGCCCCGATTCCTTGCCCGCCAGCCTCTTCTGAGCTAGTCAGAACCTATGGGACAAGAGATTTTGCCGCCTTCAGGCGGAGACGACGATCACATCCAACCGGTCGACCTCAAGGCGGCGCTCGAGCAGCGTTACCTTGCCTATGCGTTGTCGACCATCATGCACCGCGCCCTGCCTGACGTGCGCGACGGGCTGAAGCCTGTCCATCGCCGCATCGTCTATGCGATGAACGAGATGGGGCTGAGGCCGAACTCGGCCTTCAGAAAATGCGCCAAGATCGTCGGCGAAGTGATGGGTAACTACCATCCGCACGGCGACCAGTCGATCTACGACGCGCTTGCCCGTCTCGCCCAGGATTTCTCGCAGCGCTACACGCTGGTCAACGGCCAGGGCAATTTCGGCAATATCGACGGCGACAGCCCCGCCGCCATGCGTTACACCGAATCGAAGATGACGGCGGTCTCCGAACTGCTGCTTGAAGGCATCGATCAGGATGCCGTCGATTTCCGCGACACTTATGACGAATCGAATTCCGAGCCGGTCGTCCTTCCCGGCGCCTTCCCGAACCTGCTCGCCAACGGCTCATCCGGCATCGCCGTCGGCATGGCGACTTCGATCCCGTCGCACAATGCCCACGAGCTTTGCGACGCTGCCCTGCATCTGATCAAGCATCCCGATGCGACCGTCGAAAAGCTCGTCGAATTCATTCCCGGCCCGGATTTCCCCACCGGCGGCATCATCATCGATAGCCGCGACAGCATCATCGAGAGCTACCGCACCGGCCGCGGCGGTTTCCGCGTGCGGGCGAAATGGCAGACGGAAGATCTCGGCCGCGGCGGTTACCAGATCGTCATCACCGAAATTCCCTTCCAGGTGCAGAAATCGCGGCTGATCGAGAAGATCGCCGAGCTGCTGATCGCCCGCAAGCTGCCGCTGCTGGAAGATATCCGCGACGAATCGGCCGAAGACATTCGTGTCGTGCTGGTGCCGAAGACCCGCAGCGTCGATCCGACGATCCTGATGGAATCGATGTTCAAGCTGACGGAACTCGAAAGCCGCTTCCCGCTCAACATGAACGTGCTCTCCATGGGCCGCATCCCGCGGGTCATGGCGCTGAACGAGGTGTTGAAGGAGTGGCTGGACCACCGCCGCGAAGTTCTGCAGCGCCGCTCGCGCTTCCGCCTGGCGGCGATCGACAGGCGCCTCGAAATCCTCAGCGGCTTGCTGGTCGCCTACCTCAACATCGATGAGGTCATCCGCATCATCCGCGAGGAGGACGAGCCGAAGCCGGTCATGATGGCGCGCTGGGATCTCACCGACAATCAGGTCGAGGCGATCCTCAATATGCGGCTGCGCGCCTTGCGCAAGCTGGAAGAGTTCGAGATCCGCAAGGAATTCGACGAACTCACCAAGGAAAAGGGCGAGATCGAGACGCTGCTTTCCTCCGACGACAAGCAGTGGCAGACGGTCGCCTGGGAAATCGGCGAAGTGAAGAAGAAATTCGCCAAGGCGACCGAGATCGGCCGCCGTCGGACCCAGTTTGCCGACGCGCCCGAGACCGACGAGGAAGCGATCCAGCAAGCGATGATCGAGAAGGAACCGATCACTGTCGTCATTTCCGAAAAGGGTTGGATCCGCGCGTTGAAGGGCCATATCGCCGATACGGCGACGCTGACCTTCAAGGAAGGCGACGGCTTGAAGATCGCCTTCCCAGCGCAGACCACGGACAAGATCCTGATCCTCACCACAGGCGGCAAGGCCTTCACCCTCGGCGGCGACAAGCTGCCGGGCGGTCGCGGTCATGGCGAGCCGCTGCGCATCATCGTCGATATGGATAACGACCAGGCGGTGCTGACCGCTTTCGTCCATGATCCCTCGCGCAAGCAGCTGATCGTCTCGACCGCCGGCAACGGCTTCGTCGTTCCCGAAGCCGAGCTGGTCGCCAATACCCGCAAGGGCAAGCAGATCATGAATGTCGGGCTGCCCGAGGAAACCCAGCTGCTCGTGCCCGTCAGCGGCGACCATGTCGCCGTCGTCGGCGAAAACCGCAAGCTGCTGGTCTTCCCGCTGGCCCAGGTGCCGGAAATGTCGCGCGGCAAGGGCGTACGTCTGCAGCGTTACAAGGATGGCGGCATTTCCGACGTTCGCTGCTTCGCGATATCGGACGGCCTCGTCTGGGAAGACAGCGCCGGTCGAACCTTCACGAAGAACAAAGACGAGCTTGCCGAATGGCTGGCCGATCGCGCCACCGCCGGCCGCACCGTGCCGAAGGGTTTCCCGCGTAGCGGCAAATTCGCCGGCTAAAGCATAACAGCGTCCCGCGTCCTTTCAGACGCGCAAAGGACGCCGTAACAATTTGAATTGCTGGATAATTTATCCTTCAATCGATTCTGATTGAAGGAATTATCCAGTAAATTCCGCCCCCGACTCTTGGCGGGCGCAACAACTCCTCTATCTCATTGATGTTACCAAAAATACGAACAGGCCGGCTCAGAAGGCGGACGAGATGGCCGCGGCCCGTGCGCTTGGGGAAGTGCGCGTGCCCTTAACGGAGGAAAATCGATGCCCGCCAGCACCATCAAACTGCATGTCAGCCACACCTACAAAGCGCCGCCCGCCGTCGTTTACGACGCGTGGCTCAACCCCGAAATCGCCCGCCGCTTCCTGTTTGCGACCGATGACGGTCATGTCATTCGCGCCGAAATCGATCCGCACGTCGGCGGCCGTTTCTTCGTCGTCGACCGCCGCCCGACCGGCGACGCCTTTCATCAGGGCGTCTTCCTGGAACTGAAGCGCCCGCAGCGCATGGTCTTCAGCTTCTCCGTCGAGGAGCACGATCACAATTGCGACCGCGTCGAGATCAACATCGAGCCTCTCGGCGGCGGCAGCCGTCTGACGCTGACCCATGAAATGTGCGCCGAATGGGCCGAACACGAGGAAAAGACCCGGCAAGGCTGGGCGCATGTGGTCGAAGGTCTTGGCAGGGAACTGGAGCAGCAGCAGTTCAAGGCTACGGGCTGAGGGGTACGCTGAAATCCCGCAGGAAGCGGGTAGCGCCTTCCTCGTCGATCTCGCCGGCGGCTACCTCTAGTACAAATGCAATGACCTGCGCGTTGTCGGCATTGATGACATAGCGGTTGATGTAGAGAAACGTAAACGCCGCAAGATAGCCTGTGCGCTTGTTTCCATCCACGAATGGGTGGTTTCTGACAATGGCATAGAGATAGGCTGCGGCGAGTACGAAGATGTCTGTCTCGCCGTATGCAGCCTTGTTAAGCGGGCGTGCCAAGCTGGTTTCCAATGCATTGGTATCCCGCAGGCCAGCCAGACCGCCATGCTCGGCAATTTGCTCATCGTGCATATTTTCAATTGCTTGGCGGCTCAGCCACTTAAGCCGTATCATTTTGCGAGTTCGCGGAGCGCCACCCGATATTTTTCCATGCCGATGCGGGCTGCCCGCATTTGCTCGGCAAGGTCGGCGGATTCCGGTACAAGCTGAATATTACCCTCGACCTCTCGCAGTTCGAGGCTGTCGCCGCTGCTCAAGCCCAGCCGCTGCAGTACCTCTTTAGGGATAATAACGCCCTCGGAATTGCCGATCTTTCGAATTGTGACGTTCATCGCCTCATCCTCTGTGTGGTAACGGCGTTATAACACGGCAGCGAAACGGCGACAACGTCCTAGCCTGCCATTTGAACGATGCTTTTCCTCCGCACTATCCAGACGGAATGGGCTGCGATCGCCGCCACCAGGATGCCGCCGCCGACTAGCGTCATCGGCTCTGGCGTTTCCGCGAAGATCAGCCACACCCAGATCGGTGCGAGCACGGTTTCGAGCAGGTAGAACATGCCGACCTCCGGCGCGGAGAGGTAACGTGGCCCGGTCGCCAAACACCAGAAGGCAAGCGGCATCATCACCGCGCCGTTAAAGAGGATCCAGGCAGGATGCTCGATCGAAAAACCGCCTGCCGGCATGACCGAGATCAGGCCGACCGCCGCCGGCAGCACGGTCGAAAGCAGCGAGACGAAGCCCATCTCCCGGCGAGAGGCGCGGCTGATGGTGATGGCGGCAGCAATGATGAAGGCGGTAAGCAGCGCCATGCTATCGCCGAAGAGATGGCCGCCCGAAAGCCCGTCCCGCACGATCAGGCCGACGCCGAAGATCATCGCCGCCATGGCGAGCAGTGTTGCCAGCGCCGGCCGCTCCTTCAGGAAAATCCAGGAAAGCAGGGCGGCGAACATCGGATTGAAGGCGACGATAAAAACGACATTGGCCGTCGATGTGTTGAAAACGGCGAGAAGGAAGATCACCGTCGTCAGCCCGTAGAGCAGACCGGTGACGAGGCCCGGCCAGCCCGGCACGAGCACTGGCCATCGCCCCTTGGCGATCCTGAGCGCCGTTGCGACCAGCAGCGTCACGCCAAGGGTCGCGATGCTTCTCGCCGCAAGAATCGACCACAGCTCGCCGTTGGCGAGCCTCATCAGCGGGATATCCATGGAAAGCGCCAGCCCGCCGATCGCCGTCAGCAGCAGGCCTTTCCGATGGTCGGAAAGAGCGGTGGGGAACATTCAGTCGTGGGTGCTCTCGGGCATGGACGAGGGATCGAAGCGTTCCCAGCCGCGCGGGGTCAGATGCTCCTGCGGCTGGAAGCGCGTCTTGTAGTCCATTTTCCGCGACCCTTGAACCCAGTAGCCGAGGTAGACATGCGGCAGCCCCAGCGCTTTCGTGCGTCTGACATGGTCGAGAATCATGAAGGTGCCGAGCGAACGCCGCTCAAGCGCCGGATTGAAATAGGAATAGACCATCGATAACCCGTCGCTCATCGTGTCGGTGAGGGCGGCGGCAAGCAGCTCGCCCTTTGGCCGCTGCTCCAGTCCGGAGCCTTCTTCGCGCCGGCGGTATTCGATGATTCTCGTATTCACATGCGTGTCTTCGACCATGATTGCATAGTCGAGCACGGTCATGTCGGACATACCGCCCTGCTGGTGGCGAAAATCGAGATAGCGTCGGAAGAGCGAATATTGCTCGCTGGAAGGCTGGGCCGCGAATTCGGTGGCGATGACGTCGGAATTCTCGGCAAGCACCCGCTTCATCGATTTCGTCGGCTCGAATTCCTGGGCGAGAATTCGCACGGAAACGCAGGCGCGACAGGATTCGCAGGCCGGGCGATAAGCGATGTTCTGCGAGCGGCGGAAACCGCCCTGCGTCAGGATGTCGTTCATCTCGGCGGCGCGCGGGCCGACCAGATGGGTGAACACCTTGCGCTCCATCTCATGCGGCAGGTACGGACACGCAGCCGGAGCCGTCAGATAAAACTGCGGTGATGGCGTCGTCTGCGTATTCATTTGTCGCGGAAATTTCCTTGTCGAGACCGTGCCGTTTCCTGACAGCATGACCTAAGAATAAAAAACGTCAACAGCGGGGCGCTTTTCGCCCTTCATATCAGTCTTCTAATTTTAGATATGGAGCGCCGGCACCCGCCGGCAAAGAGAAGGCGGAGACTTTATTTCGTCTCCGCCCCGGGATCGCAGTTAGGGTTTCAGCCAAAGTCTCAAGCTGTGCGCACCGTCGCCGTGCCCACCAGCAGGTCGTGGACGAGACGGCTGCGTTCGGTGAACAGGCCGGCAAGCAGGATGAGCGGCGTCAGCACCGAGTTGAGGATCCAGAACAGTGCCAGATGCACGATCGCCGTCATGAAATCCATCGGCCGTCCGTCGACGCGCACGATCGCGATTCCCATGGCGCGCATGCCGAGCGAGGCCTGGCTCGGCCCGCCCACAGTCAGGCCGAAGTAAATGCCGGCGACGATGACGAAGAGGGCAGGGTAGAGAAAGAAGCCAAGGCCGAGCGTGACGATCGACAGGAAGAACAGCACGATCGCCGCGGGAATGCAGAGCAGGGCCACGATGACGTAATCGAGAATGAAGGCGAAGACCCGGCGGCTCAACACGCCGCTATAGGCGCGCCAGTCCTCCGGTGCGGCATAAAGCGGATTGGGGTTGTAGCTCATCTCAATCTCCTCAGGAAAAGCGATGCCGCTGATATGGTATCGGCAGGGCAAAATGCAATATTTGCTCTAGATTCGGATGATTGGGCCGGTTCGGCCCAATCACCGCTTGGCGAGAATTTTCGCCACTTCGACCGCGAAATAGGTGAGGACACCGTCGCATCCGGCCCGCTTGAACGACAGCAGCGTTTCGAGCATCGCCCGCTCGCCGTCGATCCATCCATTCATCGCCGCCGCCTTGATCTGCGTATATTCGCCGGACACCTGGTAAGCGAAGGTCGGCAGGCCGAAGGCCTCCTTCATCCGCCAGCAGATATCGAGATAGGGCAGGCCGGGCTTGACCATCAGCATGTCGGCGCCTTCCTCGACGTCGAGGGCCGCATCGCGGATCGCCTCGGTGCCGTTGGCGGGGTCGATATAATAGGTCTTCTTATCACCTTTCAGCAGCCCGCCAGTCGAGATCGCCTCGCGATAGGGACCGTAGAAGGCAGAGGCGAATTTCGTCGCATAGCTCATGATGCCGACGCTCTGGTGGCCGGCGGCGTCGAGCGCCATGCGGATTGCGCCGATGCGCCCGTCCATCATCTCCGACGGCGCAATGATGTCGGCGCCGGCATCCGCCTGCATCACGGCGGCGCGCGCCACCTGGTCGACCGTCTCGTCGTTGACGATCTCGCTGCCTCTGAGGATGCCGTCATGGCCGTGGCTGGTGAAGGGATCGAGCGCGACATCGGTAATGATGCCGATATTGGGCACCGCCTTCTTGATCGCCGCCGTCGCCTGATTGATCAGGTTGTTGGCTTCGAGGCTGTTCGAACCGGTCTCGTCGCGCAGCTCCATCTCGATATTCGGAAAGGTGGCAAGGGCCGGAATGCCGAGGCCGGCCGCTTCCCGCGCCGCTTCGACCGCCTTGTCGATGCTCATCCGGTTGACGCCCGGCATGGCCGGGATCGGATCGATGATGCCGGAACCCGGCACGATGAAGATCGGCCAGATCAGGTCGTCGACCGTCAGCCGGTTTTCCTGCACCAGCCGGCGTGTCCAGTCCGCCTTGCGGTTGCGCCGCATGCGGCGATGACCGGTGATGTCGTCGACGAGATGCGTCCTGTCCTGCATGATATCTGTCCTTGGCCCATTCCATTTATCGGAGCGCTCATTATCATGGCGCCTGGAAAATCCAAACCGGACGATTGGCCGCGGCGGAAAAACCTCTGGTGCATAACCCGAAAATCGGGCTCGATTTTCGGGTTATGCGCCAACTCAATGTTATAGAGCGTCCCTGGCGCGTCTTGTCAGACGCTCGGACGCCCTTGTGAAGATGCAACCCCAAACCGATGTCTGCGCTATGGAAACCGAATCCCCAACGATACCGAAACGCACACTGGCGGATATCCTCTTCATTCTCTTCCTGAGACTGGTTGCCGTCTCCTGCTTCTGGTTCGGCCTGCAATATTGGGCGATGCTCGTCGGCTATTCGCTGGTCGGCGCCGGCCGCTTCGATCTTTTGAGCCTGCCGTGGAAGGTGGCGAGCACCAGCCTTGCCGTGCTCTTCCCCGTCGCCTCCCTCGGCCTCTGGCTGACCGTCTCCTGGGGGCCGGTCATCTGGGTGCTGGCGGCTGGCGGACAAATCCTCATGTATGGCCTGCTGCCGGATATTTTCGGCCCCAACCAGCTGATCATCCTGCTGCATGTGATTGTCGCCGTCGTCTACTTGATTTTCCGCCTGCTGCTCTGGCTGGAAAAGCGCCGGCATCGCCGCCAGGTAAGTGTTGATTTACCCTGAGACAACGTGGAGTTACCGGTAAGGCTCCGTTAAGCCTGCGGTTTAAGTCGAATTTTATATGTATTCGATAGGGTCTCACTCAAGGCGGGAAGAAAACACACCGCCAAACAAACAGTGAGGCAGTCAATATGAACACGAAAATCAAGCCGCAGGCGGTATCGACCTTCCGCGACCAGCAGGACCACGACATCCGTGATCTTTACATGGAATCCCTTCATCTCGTTGAACGTCTGCACCGTCGTCTTCTCGACGTCATCAAGGACGAATTCGACCGTCAGGGTCGCAGCGACGTCAACGCCATCCAGGCGCTGCTCCTTTTCAACATCGGCAATTCCGAGCTGACCGCCGGCGAGCTGCGCTCGCGTGGTTACTATCTCGGCTCCAACGTCTCCTACAACGTCAAGAAGCTGGTCGATCTCGGTTTCATCAACCACCAGCGCTCGCGCATCGACCGCCGCTCGGTCCGCATCAGCCTGACCGAAACCGGCCAGGATATCGCCGAAACGGTGGCCAAACTCTACGAACGCCACATCGCCTCGATCGACAAGGTCGGCGGCATCGGCACCGACGAGTTCACGCAGATGAACAAACTGCTCCAGCGTCTGGACCGCTTCTGGAACGACCAGATCCTGTATCGCCTCTGAGATCCCTGACCTCCTTTCAGGGTTAATCAAAACCGGATGCGTCCCTGCGCGTCCGGTTTTTGCCGTTTGCTCTCGCGTGGCATCTTTGCAACGCATGGCAGGCAAGCGCAAAGGCCTGTATTCAAGCCGTTTTTTAGCCGTTATTAACCGGCACGCTTTACCCCGTCATATGGTTCGTTGCGCCCTGTTTCCGGCATTCGGCAAGTCCGTCTTCCCACTGGCAACACGAATTGGCCATATTGGTGTGGCAGCGGAAGGCTTAACAACCGGCGCTTTCAATAGACCGATCAGGAATGTTCAGGCTGCCGCATCGCAATCTTGTGATGGGGCAAGCGGAATCTTTCGGTGTGCCGGGACAACGAATGGACTGGGATCTGCGTTAAAGCGCAGTGATATCGCAAAAGGCCGCAGGTTTTCTTTATAGCGGCATTCAGTGGTTGGGACTATGTCAAAGAAAAACGGAATTGAAGCTCTTTCGCGCCGCGCCTTCCTTGCGTCCGCGGCAACGGTTGGCGCCAGCGCGCTTGCCGCGCCGGCATTCGCGCAATCGGCGCTCGATACGCTGATCAATGCGCCGCGCCGCGGCAACTGGGACGACCAGTTCGACGCCAAGGCGGCGTCGCGCACGGCGACCGCCATGGTTTCCAACACGCCGATCCTTGGGCCCCAATCGGTCGCGAGCGCCCAGCAGGCGATCATGCAGTATCAGCAGATCGCCGCAGCCGGTGGCTGGCCTGAGGTCAACCCCGGTGACCAGCGCCTGCAGCTCGGCGTCAGCTCTCCAGCCGTCCAGGCGCTGCGCCAGCGCCTTGCGATCACCGGCGACCTGCCGCGCGAGGCCGGCCTGTCCAACGCCTTCGATTCCTATGTCGACGGCGCCGTCAAGCGCTTTCAGGCGCGTCACGGCCTGCCGGCGGATGGCGTTCTCGGCGAATTCACGCTGAAGGCGATGAACATCCCCGCCGATGTCCGCCTGCAGCAGCTGAACACCAATGTCGTCCGTCTGCAGACCTTCCCTGAAGACTTGGGCCGCCGTCACCTGATGGTCAACATCCCGGCAGCCTATGTGGAGGCTGTTGAAGACGGCAGTGTCGCGACGCGCCACACAGCGGTTGTCGGCCGCTTGAGCCGCCCGACGCATCTCGTCAATTCGAAGATCTACGAGGTCATCCTCAATCCTTACTGGACGGCACCACGCTCGATTGTCGAGAAGGACATCATGCCGCTGATGCGCAAGGATCCGACCTATCTCGAAAAGAATGCCATTCGTCTGCTCGACGGCAAGGGCAATGAAGTCGCCCCCGAGACTATCGACTGGAACGGCGAGGCGCCGAACCTGATGTTCCGTCAGGACCCCGGCAAGACCAACGCCATGGCGTCGACGAAGATCAACTTCTACAACAAGAACGGCGAGTACATGCACGACACGCCGCAGCAGGGCCTGTTCAACAAGTTGATGCGCTTCGAATCGTCGGGCTGCGTCCGCGTCCAGAACGTGCGCGACTTGTCGAACTGGCTCTTGCGCGAGACCCCCGGCTGGAACCGCCAGCAGATGGAGCAGGTGATCGCAACCGGCGTCAACACGCCGGTCAAGCTCGCCACGGAAGTTCCGGTCTATTTCGTCTACATCTCTGCCTGGGGCATGCCCGACGGCATCGTCCAGTTCCGCGACGACATCTATCAGATGGACGGCAATGCCGAGCTGGCGCTCGACACCACGGCGGGAATGGAACAGCCGGTCCAGTAAGCGGCGACCTCTGCATCGCAATCTGAAAACCGCGCTTTCCGGCGCGGTTTTTCTTATGTGCGCAAAGGCGCTGCCTGCTACGGCGTCAGGCTTCGGTGTCGTACGACCGCAAAAGAGCGCAAGCGCGCGCTTTGCTCAGCAAATGTCGTTCTTCGTATTGCCCTCGCCACGGCGGAAGGCTAATACCTCAGCGCATTCCAGTTGAGGAGCCCGCCCATGACCAATGCTTCCACCGAATCCTTCTTCAATCGCTCGCTTGCGGACGTCGATCCGGACATTTTCGGCGCGATCGGAAAGGAACTCGGTCGCCAACGGCACGAGATCGAACTGATCGCTTCTGAGAACATCGTCTCCCGCGCCGTGCTGGAAGCCCAGGGCTCCATCATGACCAACAAATATGCCGAGGGTTATCCCGGCAAGCGTTATTACGGCGGCTGCCAGTTCGTCGATATCGCCGAGGAACTGGCGATCGAGCGCGCCAAGAAGCTGTTCGGCGTCAATTTCGCCAACGTCCAGCCGAATTCCGGCTCGCAGATGAACCAGGCCGTGTTCCTGGCGCTGCTGCAGCCCGGCGATACCTTCATGGGGCTCGACCTGAATTCGGGCGGCCACCTCACGCACGGTTCGCCGGTCAACATGTCCGGCAAGTGGTTCAACGTCGTCTCCTACGGCGTGCGCGAAGGCGACAACCTGCTTGACATGGATGAAGTCGCCCGCAAGGCCGAGGAAACCAAGCCGAAGCTCATCATCGCCGGCGGCACTGCTTATTCCCGCATTTGGGACTGGAAGCGCTTCCGCGAGATCGCCGACTCGGTTGGCGCCTACCTCATGGTCGACATGGCCCATATTGCCGGCCTCGTCGCCGGTGGGGTTCATCCGTCGCCATTCCCGCATTGCCATGTCGCGACGACGACGACCCACAAGTCGCTGCGCGGCCCGCGCGGCGGCGTCATCCTCACCAATGACGAGGATCTGGCGAAGAAGTTCAATTCGGCCGTCTTCCCTGGTCTGCAGGGTGGGCCGCTGATGCACATCATCGCCGCCAAGGCGGTCGCCTTCAAAGAGGCGTTGCAGCCGGAGTTCAAGGATTACGCCGCTCAGGTGGTCAAGAACGCCAAGGCGCTGGCCGAAACGCTGATATCGGGTGGCCTTGACGTCGTCTCCGGCGGCACCGACAACCACCTGATGCTGGTCGACCTGCGCAAGAAGAATGCCACCGGCAAGCGCGCCGAGGCAGCTCTCGGCCGCGCCTATGTCACCTGCAACAAGAACGGCATTCCCTTCGATCCGGAAAAGCCCTTCGTCACCTCGGGCGTGCGCCTCGGCGCGCCGGCCGGCACGACCCGCGGCTTCAAGGAAGCCGAATTCCGCGAGATCGGCAATCTGATCGTCGAGGTCCTCGACGGCCTGAAGGTCGCGAATTCCGATGAAGGCAACGCCGCCGTCGAAGCCGCCGTGCGCGGCAAGGTGGTCAGCCTCACCGACCGCTTCCCGATGTACGGCTACATGGGATAAGGAGCAGGGATGCGCTGCCCCTATTGCGGTTCGGAAGATACCCAGGTCAAAGATTCGCGCCCGGCGGAGGACAATACGTCCATCCGCCGGCGGCGCATCTGTCCCGATTGCGGCGGCCGCTTTACCACGTTCGAGCGTGTGCAGCTGCGCGAGCTGATGGTCATCAAGAAGACCGGCCGCAAAGTGCCCTTCGACCGCGACAAGCTGGTGCGCTCCTTCGAGGTGGCGTTGCGCAAACGCCCGGTCGAGCGGGACCGCATCGAGCGCGCAGTCTCCGGTATCGTCCGCCGGCTTGAAAGCTCCGGCGAGACCGAGATCTCCTCCGAGCAGATCGGCCTGCAGGTGCTGGAAGCCATGAAGAGCCTCGATGATGTCGGCTTCGTGCGCTACGCCTCGGTCTATCGGGATTTCTCGCTTGCCGAGGATTTCGAGAAGGTTATTTCCGAAATCAACGCCAAGATCGCCCGCGACCCGCTGGACAGGTGAGCCATGAGGATCACGCCGCATGACGAACGTTTCATGGCGGCGGCGATCCGCCTGTCGCGCTGGCACCTCGGCCGCACCGCCACCAACCCCTCCGTCGGCTGCCTGATCGTCAGGGGCGGCGTCATCGTCGGCCGTGCCGTGACCGCCCTTGGCGGCCGCCCGCATGCCGAGACGCAAGCGCTCGCTGAGGCCGGCGCGCTCGCCCGCGGCGCCACCGCTTATGTGACGCTCGAACCCTGCTCGCATCACGGCAAGACGCCGCCCTGTTCCCAGGCGCTGATCGCTTATGGCGTTGCCCGCGTCGTCATCAGCGTCACCGATCCCGATCCGCGGGTTTCCGGCCGCGGCATCGCCATGCTGCGCGAAGCCGGCATAGAGGTGGATACCGGCGTGCTGGAGGCGGAAGGCAGGCACTCGCTTGCCGCCTATCTCACCCGCCAGACGAAGAACCGGCCCTATGTGACTCTCAAGCTTGCCGTTTCCGCCGATGGCATGATCGGCCGCGAGGGGGCAGGGCAGGTGGCAATAACAGGCCCGGAGGCCCGCGCCCAGGTGCAGGCGCTGCGCGCCGAAACCGATGCGATCCTCGTCGGCATCGGTACCGCGATTGCGGATGATCCGCTGCTGACGGTGCGTTCGCCAGGTCTTGAATCGCAATCGCCGATCCGCATCGTCCTCGATCCTTCCCTGGCATTGCCGCTGACCAGCAAGCTCGTCGAGACTGCGCGGGAAGTGCCGGTCATCGTGGTGGCGAGTGAGGAAGTGTGGCCGTTGTCGGCGGATGCCGAGGGGTTACCCCCCTCTGCCCTGCCGGGCATTTCCCCCACAAGGGGGGAGATCGGCAAGGAGCCTGCTCCGCGTTCTCCAGCTTCCGATGATGATGGTTTCGCCTCCAGGCAAGATGTGGGGCAAGAGGCTAGCCCCCAGCCAATCTCCCCACCTGTGGGGGAGATGCCCGGCAGGGCAGAGGGGGGCATCCCACCCACAGATCCCACAGACATGGAATCCCGCCGCGCAGCCCTCGAAGCCGCCGGCGTCGAGGTCGTCCATTGCAATCCCTATCATCCGGAAGTCCTGTTGCCGGCACTCGCGACGCGCGGTATTTCCTCGCTTCTGGTCGAGGGCGGTGCAAAGACGGCGCGGCTTTTCCTCGAGGCTGGCCTTGTGGACCGCATCCAGCTTTATCAGGCGCCTGTTGTGATCGGCGAGGGCGGTATTGAATCTCCGCTTGATGCAACCGACATACCATCGGGTTTTGCCCATACGGGCACGCTGATGTTCGGCGGCGATCGCCTGGACGAATACGAAAGAGGGCTTTGATGTTCACCGGAATAGTCACCGATATCGGTACGATCGAATCCGTTTCGTCGCTGAAGGAGGGCATCAAGCTCCGCGTTGCGACGAGTTACGACCCGGCAACCATCGATATGGGCGCATCCATCTCTCATTCCGGCATCTGCCTCACCGTCACCGGCCTGCCGCAGGAAGGCAGCAATGGCCGCTGGTTTGAGGTCGAGGCCTGGGAAGAGGCGCTGCGGCTGACGACGATCGGCGCCTGGCAGGAAGGCAGCCGCATCAACCTCGAACGGTCGCTGAAGATCGGCGATGAACTTGGCGGTCACATCGTTTCCGGCCATGTCGACGGTAAGGCGGAAATCCTCTCGGTGACAGCAGAGGGCGACGCCACCCGCTACCGTCTGCGCGCGCCCGAACATCTGGCGAAATTCGTCGCCCCCAAGGGTTCGATTGCACTCGACGGTACTTCGTTGACGGTCAATGCCGTCGACGGCACGGATTTCGATGTGCTGCTCATCCGCCACACGCTCGAGGTCACCACCTGGGGTGATCGCAAGGCTGGCGATTTCGTCAATTTCGAAGTCGACACCATGGCGCGTTACGCCGCCCGGCTGGCCGAATTCCCGAGCACCTGAATCAAAACCTGTAACGGTTTCCAGGGTCACACCACGACTGGCATGCTGGGCGCGGAACAACATCAGGCGCTCGTCGACGCATCCAACTGCATGTCTGCGACGCGGCGCCAGCCCCCGATAGCTCACCAATCCGGGGACAGCTTCGTCAGATACTGGCCGTAGGCACTCTTACCGAGCTTGTCCGCGAGCTTGGCGAGGTCGTCCTGCGAGATGTAACCCATGCGCCAGGCGACCTCTTCGGGGCAGGCGATCTTGAAGCCCTGGCGTTTCTCCAGCGTGCTGACGAAACCTGCGGCATCGAGCAGGCTGTCCGGCGTGCCGGTGTCGAGCCAGGCATAGCCCCGGCCCATCAGCTCCACGAAAAGCTGGCCGCGCTCGAGATAGGTGCGGTTGACATCGGTGATTTCCAATTCGCCGCGCGGTGACGGCTTCAGGTTGGCGGCGATATCGACCACCTGCTGGTCGTAGAAATAGAGGCCGGTCACCGCCCAGTTCGATTTTGGCTTCTTCGGCTTCTCCTCGATCGACAGGGCATTCATCTTTTTGTCAAAGCCGACAACGCCATAGCGTTCCGGATCGGTGACGTGATAGGCGAACACCGTTGCGCCTTCCCGCCGACCCGTGCCGGATTTCATGATTTCCGGCAGTCCGTGCCCGTAGAAGATGTTGTCGCCGAGAACGAGTGCCGAGCTGTCGCCGTGCACGAAGTCGGCGCCGATGATGAAAGCCTGGGCGAGGCCGTCCGGGCTCGGCTGTACGGCATAGGTCAGCGAGATTCCCCATTGCGAGCCGTCACCAAGAAGGCGCTTGAAGGCTTCGACGTCGTGAGGCGTGGTGATGATCAGCAACTCCCTGATGCCTGCGAGCATGAGCGTCGTTAGCGGATAGTAGATCATCGGCTTGTCGTAGACCGGCATCAACTGTTTCGAAACGGCCTGCGTGATCGGATGCAGACGCGTGCCTGTGCCGCCGGCGAGAATAATTCCCTTCATGCCCATCTCCTTAAAGACCCTTATTCAAAAGGTCTTGCATGACAAACGTCATGGACTGCTTCCACTCCGGCAGCCGGATTCCATAGGTTCTGGCGAGCTTGTCGCCGTTGAGACGTGAATTGGCGGGCCGCTTCGCCGGTGTCGGATAGTCCGCCGTCGGGATGCGCTCGACGCCGACGTTTCTGCCGCCGGATTTAGAAAGCTCCGTGAATATCTCTTCGGCGAAGTCCGCCCAGCTTGCCTCGCCGCTGCCGGTCAGGTGAAAGGTGCCGCGCAGCGATGGCGCAGGGTCCGCTACGATACGGGATGCGATCGCAAGAATCGCGTCGGCGATGTCGAGTGCCGAGGTCGGGCATCCTGTCTGATCGGCGACGACGCGAAGATGATCGCGCGTCTCGGAAAGCCGCAGCATCGTTTTCACGAAGTTGGCGCCAAAGGGCGAATAGACCCAGGCGGTACGCAAGATGACGTGGTTCGGGTTCGCCGCCGCGACGGCCTTCTCGCCCGCGAGCTTCGAACGCCCATAGACGGAGATCGGCGCCGTCGCATCCTCTTCGGAATAGGCGGAGGCCTTGTCGCCGCTGAAGACGTAGTCGGTCGAAATGTGGATGACCGGAGCCCCGATCCGCGCAGCAGCCTCGGCAACCGCCCCGGCGCCTGCTGCGTTGACGGAAAAAGCAAGCTCGGGTTCGCTCTCGGCCTTGTCGACCGCCGTATAGGCAGCCGCCGAGACGATCACATCCGGCCGCAGAGCCGAGAAGGCGGCTGCGATGCTTACAGGATCCGCGAGGTCCATTTCCGGGCGCCCGACCGCGCTGATTTCGACGCCCATTTCGGCGCCACGTCTGAGCAGCGACTGAACGACCTGGCCCTGTTTGCCGGTGACGGCAATGCGCATCGCTTATCGTCCCTTGAAAACGCCGAGGCGTTCGCCGGAGTAGACGTTTTCGCGCAACGGCCTCCACCACCATTCGTTTTCCAAGTACCAGTGCACGGTCTTCTCGATGCCGGTTTCGAAGGTCTCTTGCGCCTTCCAGCCGAGTTCGCTTTCGAGTTTGGAGGCGTCGATCGCATAGCGTGCGTCGTGTCCGGGGCGGTCCGTGACGTTGGTGATCAGGCGTGCATGCGGTCCCTTGTCACTGCAGACGCCGTCGAGAATAACGCAGATGCGATGAACGACATCGATGTTCCTGCGCTCATTGCGGCCGCCCACATTGTATTTTTCGCCGGGGCGCCCACTGGATGCGATCGTGAAGAGCGCGCGGGCGTGGTCTTCGACATAGAGCCAGTCGCGGACATTCGCGCCATTGCCGTAAACCGGAAGAGGCTTGCCCTCCAGTGCGTTCAGGATCATTAGCGGAATGAGCTTTTCGGGGAAATGGAACGGGCCGTAGTTGTTGGAGCAATTCGAGACAACGACGGGCAGGCCGTAGGTGCGGTGCCAGGCGATCGCCAGATGGTCGCTGGCGGCCTTGGAGGCGGAGTAGGGCGAGGACGGGTCGTAAGGCGTCGTCTCCTCGAAGAGGCCCTCGTCGCCGAGCGAGCCGTAGACCTCGTCCGTCGAGACATGCAGAAAGCGGAAGGCACTCTTGCGGCGAGCGTCGAGCCCATCCCAATAGTGCCGTGCGGCATCCAGCAGGCTGAATGTGCCGACGATGTTGGTCTGAATGAAATCGGCTGCACCCGAGATCGAGCGGTCGACGTGGCTCTCTGCCGCGAGATGCATGACGATATCAGGGCGAAAAGACGCGAATGCTTCCTGCATCCCGACGCGGTCGCAGATGTCGGCGCGCAGGAATTGATAGTTCGGCGCCGATTCGACGGATTTCAGCGATGCCAGATTGCCGGCATAGGTCAGCGTGTCGACATTCAGCACCTCGGCGCCGATCTCGCTGACGAGATGGCGCACCAATGCCGATCCGATGAAGCCCGCTCCGCCCGTGACCAGTATGCGCATCGTCGATCAATCCCTGGGTTGCTGTGCTGAACAGGAAAAATGGCCTGGCAGGTCGGCGAGCCGCGGCAGCGTCTTGTCCTTGTCGGACAATACCATGTCTCTCTCATAGAAGGGCCAGCGGATACCGATCGCCGGATCGTTCCACGCGATGCCCCGATCGTGCTGCGGGCTGTAGGGTGCGGTTACCTTGTAGCTGATGACGCTGTTCGGCTCGAGCGTTGCGAATCCGTGTGCGAAACCGGCCGGTACCCAGAGCTGCATGCCATTTTCCGGCGAGAGCTCCTGAGAGAGCCATTTACCGAAGCTCGGCGATCCCTCGCGGATATCGACGACGATATCCATGATCCGCCCGGCAAGACAGCGCACCAGCTTGCCCTGTGCGAAGGGCGGTATCTGGAAATGCAGCCCCCGGACGGTGCCGGTCTGCGCCGAAAGCGATTCATTGTCCTGGATGAACGTGACGTCGGCCACATTTTCCCGGAACCACGCATCCTTGAATACTTCGGAGAAGTAGCCGCGGTGATCGCCGAAGCGCGGCGGCGTGATCGCAATGATGCCCTCGATGGCCGTGGTCTCAATACGCATGACTTACCTTTTTGCGGCCTTTATCAAGCGCCCGCCCTCATGACGCTCATCAGCATGTCCGCCTGCGAGCGGCTTCGCATGGCCGCAAGGCCTGCCGCGGCAATGGCATCGCGCTCGTCGGCATCTGCGATCAGCTTGTAGCAGCGCTCGATCATGTCGTCATAGGGCTCAATTGCCAAGCCGCCGATGAAGGGCTGAAGGTCCGGATCGCGGATGTCGCCTTCCGTCAGCACGCAAACGCGATTGGCGAGCAGATAGGAAATGCGCACGATCTCGAAGACGCCGCTCGCATAATGATGGATGTTGATCACGATCTTGGCGCGGGCAATCGCCGCATCGCGTTCCGCGCCGTAGATGTTGAAGAGGTGCGCGACCTCGAGCCCGCCGTCCTTCAGCGTCTTCAGGATATGGTGGCGGCGTTCGTTCATCGAGCCGTAGAAGAGCACGTCGATATCTTTGACGGCGGCGTGCTGTATCTGGCTGAGGCAGCCGCTATAGCCGATCTCGAGCACGCCGGCGTGATCAATGCCTTTGGCGGCGAGATTCTCCCGGTTGCGCGGGCTGTAGTCGAGAACCGGAAGCGACTTCAGGATCGAGGTGTAGCGCGAATTGATCCAGATGCTTTCTTCGGACACCTGCTCGAGATTGATGACGACGCTGTCCTTTGGCAGATGGCTGACGATTTCGGCGGGGAGAAGATTGCCGCCATAAATGATCGGCGCACGGCCGGCGAATGCGTTCATGTCCCGGGTGATCGGTGCTGAGCCGCCGAGTTCCTCGAAGGCGCCCTGTAGGCCAAGCGCGACTTCGTCGAAGGCGTGGCTGTGATTGTAGTTGTCGGGCGTCACGATCCAGATGCAATGACGATCCTTGTGTGCCTGCCATCCGCCGGCAAAGGGCTGCAACAGGTTGCGGAGCGGCTGCTCGATCTTCGGCGCGGCTGATATAGCGGGCCTTTCCGTCTGCACCGGCTGCGGCTGTACCGGGGAAGCGCCTGACGCCTGAGGGGCATAGGCGCGCATCAATTCGCGGCCGCCGATAAATTGGCCCCGCGGCATCCAGCCGGGCGGATCATCAGCGCCCCAGATAAGGTGCGGCTGCTTGATCAATGGTTGACGGCCCTCCTGCCAAGAGGTCAAGTGGGCCTGGTCGCGGCTCAGAAGAAAAGCCTCCTTGGCGGCGAAGAGACCATGCAGCATCCGGCCGAGGCGGACGCCGAACTTCCACTCGAAATGGGCAGGCGCCGGCACGAAGGCGGCGATCTTCAATCCTTTGGCAGCAGTCTGCTGGACATAGAGCCCGAGCAGCCGCTCGATCACGAAGGGGCGCATCGTTGCGTTGGCGTCGCGTGAATACTGCGCCGAACCGGCATAGGCAGTGCCCGCCGGCGTGCCGAGGCGCGCTTCATTTTCCAGCGATCCCAGAATACGTTCGCAGAAGGCGAAATATCCGGACCAGAACTTCCTGTTGCCGCAGAAATAGTTGCAGAACGCGAAGGTGGTTTTGTCTTGCGGCGGTGCGATCGGATAGCCGAGCTCCTGGATATGCAGGAAGATCGGGTCCATGCCTGGATGGCCGCCAAGCAGCGAATGTTCCCAGACGTTGCTGTAGATCGCGGCGTGGCCGATCAGTGGATTGTAGAGATAGGCATCCGCACCTTCCGCCCTGGCCTTTTCCGCCTCGGTGACGAAAGCCGGAAAGCTCGTCACCGACTTCATCTCGAATTTGCTGGAGAGCAGCCCCCAAAACACGTCGTCGCCGAGGCCGATCGCCTCGTGATGCTGATGCAGCGTGAGGAAGAGTTCATATTCGCGGGTCGTAGCCTGCGTATTGAACGAGATGTCGAGCGGCATGGCAGCCGCATCGAGCTGGCTGCGCTGCGAGGGATCGAGATAAGGCTGATAGACAATGACGGATCCAGTGCCCGCAGCCTTCTCCGTGAGAAGCGCCAGATCAGGAAGACCGGCCGGCAAAGAAGAAATGGGCTGATTGATCGTCAAGGTATTGTCCTTCGCGAAGGGCTGCCGTCTGTATGGGAAATCCGCAGAACGGCAACTCGAGCCTGTTTGGTGCCTACTATTTGAGGTGAAGCTTGCGCCACACTGTTCGCAGAACTTTCACTGGTCAGCCTGGCGGGAGTGTGGGAGCTCGACTATCTGGGGTCGGCCTTTTCTAGCCAGCTTCATTGGCTCAGCCGCTTCTGCTGCCAGTATCGCAAAGAGTTGCGATTTTACGTTGGGCCGCCTCGGTTTATACGCCGCTTTTGTAGACCCCATCATTCGATACGGTCGCTATTTCTCCGAACAAGGACCCAGGTAAGCTATTGCCATAGAGTTCGGCTATCCGTTTGATTAGAAGATAGCTTCCCAGACGCTCCTGGCAAAATGAGATCGCACGTTTCTGCACGGGGTCTTCGGATTGAAACGGTTGATATCGTTTCGCAAATTCAAAAGACGGCGCCACAAGGCGCACAAAAGTATCCAGCCACCAGTCCGTCGGATACGTGCCGAGTTCAATGCCTCCAGGAACGAAAGTGCTGGAATTAAAAAATTGCAAAGCTTCGGCTTGCGTTAAAGTGTTTGCTTCGATTGCAAACGCTGTATATCGCAGGAAGTCAACAATATTGTGGAAGCGTGCATAGTGTTGAGATATGTTATGGAGATTTAATGGCCGAGGTAAGAAGAAGCTTTCTGTAAAAATCGCCGGATTCTCCGGTTTTATGATTCCTACTTCTTCTGAGGTTGCTGTATTCATCCCGGGATATTCGGGATTTGGTGTTCCTATTTTTAGTCGTGTTAAAAATTTACGATACTGCCAGATAGTAATGTTGCGAGGCTTTGCTGCTTCTTCGGAAACGACTTTCGCGATTACGATCGTTCCCAGCGATCCTGACAATTTCGCGTGAATCTCCTCCGGCTCGCTGAAAAAATCATAGCCGGCAATGACATCCATTCCCTTGTTGTCCAAAGGAGGTTTAGAATTGAGCCATATGATTTTCGAGCCCTCGGGAGGAGGGTAGCTCGGCAAATCCTTGTGGCAAACAATGAAAATGGTCATATTTGTGATCAGCCTCTTATGGATGGGGAGTTTCTGCCGGCTGCAATTACCACGCGGCTCGCCCGTCAATGCTTAGTTGTGTCAAGGTGGCGGACGGCAGTATTCCAAGCGTTTCTGCCTCTTGTCAGCGACTCTAAAGTGCGTTCCTTGCGCGTAGCAGGTGCGAAGTCCGGACCCATCCGGGGATGAAGTTGGGTGTCGCAAGTTGAGGGTGTCGATATCCATTTTCTTAAACTTGCCGTTGCTGTTGGCGATGTCGGCAAATGTCAGCAAGCCCGCAATGGCGCGCGCTATGTTGCCCGCTTGGTGGAATTCCCTACCGCGAAAACTGAATGATCTCGCCATTGTACTGTGTGCGCGCCGTCTCGCGGAAGCCGAGCTTGGCTGCGACCCGCAGCGAGGCCTGGTTCTCGGGGCTGATGATGCAGCTCATCGGTTTTCCTGGGAAATGCGTTTCCGCCCAGCCGATCAGGACGGTCAGCGCCTCGGTGGCATAACCGCAGCCGTGCGCCGAAGGCATCAGCGCCCAGCCTACCTCCATCGTCCCCTCGATCGAGGGTTCCATCTCGCGCCGGGCTTCGAGGAAGCCCGCTTCGCCGATGAACCGGCCGCTCTCCTTTTCGACGATCGCCAGAAAGCCGAAGCCCATATGGTGCCACATGCCGGCAATGCGCAGCATGCGGCTCCAGCTCTGCTCACGTGTCGACGGCACGCCGGTGATGAAGCGCACGACATGCTCGTCCGCCCACAGCGCCGCGTGCGCGTCGAAATCGTCGAGGCGGTGAGGGCGAAGCGTCAGCCGCGCCGTTTCGAGAGTCGGAATGTCGGTCACATCGGATCCTTCATGCGCCGGGCTCGCCGTCCCAATAGTCGAGATCGCCTTCCGACCGTCCGATGTGGCGGAAGCGCTTGGTTTCTGCACCGTCCCTGTTCGTCTTGGCAAGGAACTTTCCGGAATCGGGATATTCGACGATCTCGGTCTTCGCCATGGTCGAGATGCCGAGATAGACGAGTGTGGCGGTGCCGGTGTTGATGATCTGGTGCGCCGTTTCCGGTCCGCCTGCCGGCGCGCCGAGCACATCGCCGGCCTTGATCGCATGGCGCGCGTCGCCGAAGCGGTATTCGCCGGCGCCCGCGATCACATAGAAGAGCTCGTCTTCGACGTGATGGTTGTGGAAGGGGCAGCCCGATTTGCCGGGCGGTACCTCGTTGTAGCTGACGCCGAGGCCGGCCAGGCCAAGTAGCGCGCCGAAAGAGGTGTCGGTGCTTTCATAGAGCTCGCCCTGTTTCCAGTGGTCGAGCTTGAGATCGGCGGTATTGATCACCGCCTTCTGTTCCGTTGCCATGACGTCCTCCTGTTTCAACAAGAGAAGCCGTCATCCCGGGAAAATTCAATGATTATCTGGGCCTATCTCTGATATCCCCAGCATGGGCGGAGAGGAGACCGCCGCCCATGCTATGAGCGCCACGCATCGAACAAGGTGCGCCAGACGCTCGATCCCTTTTAACCCACGCATACCCCCGAAGATCGTTCCGATTTTCGGGGGTATGCGCTGGAGCGTCAGCGGACGTAGAAGGTCAAGCTTCCATCGGCTGCCTGCTCGGCGTTGACGATGTTGCGGACGTCGACGCCTTCGTTGTTGAGCCGGTGGGCAAGCGACCTGTTGGCGTCGATCGAGGCCTGGATGCCGTGAACGGCCTGACCAGAACGTTCCGGTGCCGAGCGCGGACCGGTCGTCTCGTCGTCGAGGTTACGCCAGTTGTGGACCTGCTCGACATTGAAGTCATTGCCGTGGAAGGTCCTGAGTGTCTGCTCGATGCCCTGGGCCGTGTTCATCCCAAGGCTTTCGGCCCGGCTGACGCCGGCAAAGGCGAGGGAAGAGAGGGCGGCAGCGAGGGTGATGGTGAGAACGCGGTGCATGATTGGTATCCTTTCATCTGCTTAGACGGTCGGCTGTCGTTGCAGGGGATCGTCTGCGTCACGACATGGAATTGGCGTTCTCGCATTCGCGATTCAATGGGTTAAGCCACTGAAAATCCATTAAGAATTGTTCATAAAAATTGCCTTCGAATTGCCGCTTTCCGGGCGACCGGGAAAGCTGATTTGAGAGGCTTGCCCAGCTGTGCATCTATAGTGCTGCTATCCCCTTGCAGAATTTCGTCTTTCGTATTGCGGCATCAGGCGAAATTGCTTGCCATTCGGCCGAAGGCATGTTTTGACCGCGGGCTGCCGAGTGGGTAAATGTCCCGCCAACCGAAGGTGAACCATGCCGAGAGAGACCGCTCCCCATATTTTGATCGTTGAGGCCCGCTTCTACGACGACATGGCCGACGCCCTGCTCGAAGGCGCAACCTTCGCATTGACAGAGGCCGGCGCCACCTTTGAGGTTGTCACCGTTCCCGGCGCACTGGAAATTCCGGCAGCGATTGCTATGTCGCTCGATGGAGACGACAATGGCGGAACGCATTATGACGGCTATGTCGCCCTCGGCATGGTCATTCGCGGCGAGACCTATCACTTCGATATCGTGTCGAACGAATCCTCGCGCGCCTTGATGGATCTTGCGGTCAGCGAGTCCCTTGCCATCGGCAACGGCATCCTGACCGTCGAAAACGACGAACAGGCATGGGCGCGCGCGCGCCGCTCGGATAAGGACAAGGGCGGATTTGCCGCTCGTGCAGCTCTGACCATGATCGAGCTGAAGCAGAAACTGGGTGCATAACGAATGAACGACGACAAGACGGAACGGCCGGTCAAGACTGCAAACCAGCGGGGCGCTGCCCGCCTTGCTGCCGTTCAGGCACTGTATCAGATGGATGTCGGCGGCACCGGCGTTCTGGAGATCGTCGCCGAATACGAGGCGCACCGTCTTGGCCAGGAACTTGACGGCGCGACCTATCTGAAGGCCGATGTCGCCTGGTTCCGTTCCATCGTTTCCGGCGTCGTGCGCGATCAGGTCCGCCTCGATCCGCTGATTGCCGCAGCCCTGCAGGATGATTGGGCCTTATCGCGCCTCGACAGCACCGTGCGCGCCATCCTGCGCGCCGGCGTCTTCGAGATCACCGACCGCAAGGACGTTCCGGTGGCGGTCATCGTCACCGAATATGTCGAGATCGCCCAGGCCTTCTTCGATGACGACGAGCCGAAGCTCGTCAACGCTGTGCTCGACCGCATCGCAAAGCAGGTCCGCGGCGAGGCGAAGAAATAAGTCTTTAGCCGCCAAATAATCCCCCTACGTCTTTCTTCGTACCGCAATGGTTTTCGCCCCTTGCGGTCTTGACGCCACGTGATCGACCACGCAATCTCGGCACCGCTTAGCTGTGGCATTTCTGTGGAGAGGAAGGCGATTCGGCGGCGTATCTGCCGGAGAAGGAGTGATCTCCGGCCTATGGGAGGAAAGAGCGAAATGACGATTCTTTTATGCGTAATCGCATGCGGTCTGCTCTCGGTGGTTTATGCCGCCTGGGCAACCCGGTCGGTGCTTGCCGCCGATCAGGGCAATAGCCGCATGCAGGAGATCGCGGGCTATATCCGCGAAGGCGCTCAAGCCTATCTGACGCGCCAGTACAGAACCATTGCCATTGTCGGCGTTGTTGTTTTCATTTTAGCCTGGCTGCTTCTTTCCGGCGAGGCCGCTATCGGCTTCCTGATTGGCGCCGTGCTTTCCGGTGCTGCTGGTTTCATCGGCATGCACGTCTCCGTCCGCGCCAATGTGCGCACCGCCCAGGCGGCTTCCGTCAGCCTTTCCGCCGGCCTCGACATCGCCTTCAAGTCGGGTGCGATCACCGGCATGCTGGTGGCCGGCCTGGCGCTGCTCGGCGTCTCCATCTACTATACGGTATTGACCATCGGGCTCGGCCATGAGAGCGGCTCGCGCGAAGTCATCGATGCGCTGGTGGCGCTCGGCTTCGGCGCGTCGCTGATCTCGATCTTTGCCCGTCTCGGCGGCGGCATCTTCACCAAGGGCGCCGATGTCGGCGGCGATCTCGTCGGCAAGGTCGAAGCCGGCATTCCCGAGGACGATCCGCGCAACCCGGCAACGATCGCCGATAACGTCGGCGACAATGTCGGCGACTGCGCCGGCATGGCCGCCGACCTTTTCGAGACCTACGCGGTCTCTGTCGTCGCCACCATGGTTCTCGCCGCGATCTTCTTTGCCGGCGCGCCGATCCTCCAGTCGGCGATGGTCTATCCGCTGGCGATCTGCGGTGCCTGCATCATCACCTCGATCATCGGCACTTTTTTCGTCAAACTCGGCTCGAACGGCTCGATCATGGGCGCTCTCTACAAGGGCTTGATCGTAACCGGTCTGCTGTCGATCGTCGGCCTTGGTGCTGCCACCTCGCTCACCATTGGCTGGGGATCGATCGGTTCCGTCGGAGGCGCCGATATATCCGGCACGCACCTCTTCCTCTGCGGCATCGTCGGCCTTGTCGTCACTGCGCTGATCGTGGTGATCACCGAATACTACACCGGCACCGGCAAGCGTCCGGTCAATTCGATCGCCCAGGCCTCGGTCACCGGTCACGGCACCAACGTCATCCAGGGCCTGGCCGTTTCGCTGGAATCGACGGCCTTGCCTGCCATCGTCATCGTTGGTGGCATTCTTGCCACCTATCAGCTCGGCGGCCTGTTCGGCACCGGCATTGCGGTCACGGCCATGCTCGGCATCGCCGGAATGATCGTCGCGCTCGACGCTTTCGGACCGGTAACGGACAATGCCGGCGGTATCGCCGAAATGGCGCATCTGCCGCCGGAGGTGCGCAAATCCACCGATGCGCTTGATGCAGTCGGCAATACGACCAAAGCCGTCACCAAGGGCTACGCCATCGGTTCTGCCGGTCTCGGCGCTCTGGTTCTCTTCGCGGCCTACTCTTACGACCTCAAATATTTTGCGGCGAATGGCGACAAGTTCCCATATTTTGCCGGCATCGGCGAAATTTCCTTCGATCTTTCCAACCCTTACGTGGTGGCGGGATTGATCTTCGGAGGTCTCATTCCTTACCTCTTCGGCGGCATCGCGATGACCGCCGTCGGCCGTGCGGCCGGCGCGATCGTCGAGGAAGTCCGCCGTCAGTTCAAGGAAAAGCCCGGCATCATGCAGGGCACGGAAAAGCCGGATTACGGCAGGGCGGTCGACATTCTGACCAAGGCCGCCATCCGTGAGATGATCGTGCCGTCGCTGCTGCCGGTGCTGGCGCCGATCGTCGTCTATTTCGGCGTGCTTCTCATCTCCGGCTCCAAGGCCTCCGCCTTTGCCGCCCTCGGCGCATCGCTGCTCGGCGTCATTATCAACGGCCTCTTCGTCGCCATCTCGATGACATCAGGCGGCGGCGCCTGGGACAACGCCAAGAAGAGCTTCGAAGACGGTTTCGTCGACAAGGACGGCGTGCGTCACATGAAGGGTTCGGATGCGCACAAGGCCTCCGTCACCGGCGATACCGTCGGCGATCCCTACAAGGATACCGCCGGCCCCGCCGTCAACCCGGCGATCAAGATCACCAACATCGTCGCGCTGCTGCTGCTCGCCGTTCTCGCCGGATAAACAACGTCGCCGGCTTGGCACAATTCAAGCCGACACAGCGACCATAAAAAAACCCGCCGGAGCGATCCGGCGGGTTTTCGTATGAGGCGTGTCCGATCAGCGCAGGCTGCTTGGGTTCTGCGGCGTGCCGCCGGCGCCGCCGCCGAACAGGCTGCGGGCAGCACTCGCGGCGCTGCCGCCGGAAAGCATCTGTTGCAGGAAGGTGAGTTCCTTGCCGCCGGTCGGCGTGACGCGTCCGATCGTGTCGAACACCTTGCCGTCCTGCAGCGCATAGTTGGCGCGGCGGCTGACGACGCCGTCCTTGTCGAAATAGATCGCCAGAACGCTCTGATCGACGACCTTCAGTTTCTGGAAGGCGACCGCACGCGTGCGCCGCTGCGAGATGTAGTAGAAGACTTCGCCGTCGAAGGTCGCCGTCGTCGACGGGGTGCCGAGCGAAAGCAGCACCTGCTCGCGGCTGGAGCCTTCCGGAACGAGGTTCAGCGACTGCTGGTCGGCGACGTAGCCGCCGTTGAGAACGGTGCTGGTCTGGCAACCGGAGAGAGCGGTAGTGGAGGCAATTATGAGGGCAATGGCCGCATTGCTGAAGAATTTCATGTCAGACTTGAAATACCGTTTCTTCAACGACATCTACTCCCTGTGAGTGTCGATAGCAGCCATTCTGGGCCTTGCACGCTTTACCTCCTGCAAAACCATTGTGGCCATTCCGGGTCGAATGTCCCGAATTCGCTTCGCTGACGCGTCGAAGGCGTCGTCCCGAAACTGGCCATGATCGGCATTGCAATTCGCGCCTGCTTCGGTAAACCAGCTTTCGAAATCATGCAACAAGGCCAAACGCCAGCCGGCATGAAGAATGAGGCATTTCCGGAAAAAACAATGATCCTCGGGCTCTTCCGCAAGAAAAACAACAATCAAGCGATCGTCGACAGGCAATATGCGGCGTTGGCGGCGGCCGCGCGCATGCCGGAACTCTACGAGCGCCTCAATGTGCCGGATACGGTCATGGGCCGTTTCGAGATGCTGTCGATTGCCATGATTCTGTTTTTTCGCCGCACCCGTGCTTCCGCCACCAGCGGCCAGGAGATCGCCCAGGAGATCGTCGACGCTTTCTTCCAGGATATCGACTATTCGATCCGGGAACTCGGCATCGGCGACAACAGCGTGCCGAAGCGTATGAAGAAGCTCGCCGGCATGTTTTACGGCCGGCTCGAAGCCTATTCGAAGGCGATGGACACAGGCGATGCCGAAGCCCTCGCTCTTGCCCTTCAGCGCAATATCTACCCCGAAACCTCGGCGCCGGCCGATATGTCCGGTCTCGCCGGATGGATGATGGTTGCAGAATCGCATCTGTCCGCCGCGGCCGAAGAGGTAATCGCCACCGGTTCGGCAACGCTCCCGCCGGTCAGCTGAAGGAGGAAACGATGCAGAATGATCGGGACGGTGTTCCCTTCTCCTATCACGTCAAGGTCGGCCATATCTCGGCCAACCCCGTCGAGGTCCATGTCGAAGCCGACGCCAGCGAACTGAAGGCGTTGGCCCGGACCTGGAATGTCGTCTCCGTCGACGATCTCAGCGCCGATCTGCAGATTGCCCGCTGGAAGCGCGACGGCGTGCGCATCAAGGGCCGGGTGAAGGCGAAGATCGTCCAGTCCTGCGTCGTGACGCTGGAACCGGTCGAATCCGCCATCGACGAGAGCTTCGAGCAGATCTTCGTGCCGGAGGGCTCCAAGCTTGCCCGTCAGGCCGGCAACGACGCCGGCGAGATGCTGCTCGATCCAGACGGTCCCGATCTGCCCGAAAACTTTGTCGGCGATACGATCGACGCCGGCGAGGTGGTTGCCGAATTCGCCGCGCTCGCGATCGATCCCTATCCGCGCAAGCAGGGTATCGAATTCTCCGGCCACGTCGAAGACAGCGGCGAGGACGACAAAAAGCCTTCCGCTTTCGCAGCTCTCAAGGACTGGAAAAAGGACTGAAGCCCCTCTGGCATTTGACACAATTCAGTTGTAAGCGACGCCAAAACCGGTATTTTGGCCGAAATTTCGCCCTCGGCGAAAAGAAGGATCAGGGACGCGTGATCAGAATATCTCTCGACCTCATGGGTGGCGACTTTGGTCCCCAGGTTGTCATCCCCGGCGCCGCCAAGGCGTTGGATCGGCATCCGGATATTTCCTTCGTTCTCTACGGTCTCAAGGAACAGTGCGATCCGGTTCTCGCCAAATTTCCGAAACTCAAGGAAAAATCGATCTTTCACGACTGCGAGCTTGCCGTCGCCATGGATGAGAAGCCGAGCCAGGCGCTGCGCCGAGGCCGCTACATCTCCACCATGTGGCGCTCGATCGAGGCGGTGAAGACGGGGGAGGCCGATGTCGCGGTCTCGGCCGGCAATACCGGCGCACTGATGGCGATGGCGAAATTCTGTCTGCGCACCATGGCCAATATCGAGCGTCCGGCGATTGCCGCGATCTGGCCGACGCTGAAGGGTGAGAGCATCGTGCTCGATGTCGGCGCGACGATCGGCGCCGATGCGCAGCAGCTGATGGATTTTGCCCTGATGGGCGGCGCCATGGCGCGCGCGCTTTTCGAAGTCGAACGTCCGACGGTTGGCCTTCTCAACGTCGGCGTCGAGGAGATGAAAGGCCAGGAGGAGGTCAAGGAGGCAGGCCGGCTGTTGCGCGAGGCAAACATCGACTCGCTCGAATATTCCGGCTTCGTCGAGGGCAACGACCTTGGTAAGGGTACGGTCGACGTCGTCGTCACCGAAGGATTCTCCGGCAACATCGCGCTCAAGACCGCCGAAGGCACCGCCAAGCAGATCGGCGAATATCTGCGGGCCGCCATGTCGCGCACGCTGCTCGCCCGTATCGGCTACCTCTTCGCCAAAAGCGCCTTCGACATGCTTCGCGAGAAGCTCGATCCGAGCAAGGTCAATGGCGGCGTGTTTCTCGGCCTGAACGGCATCGTCATCAAGAGCCATGGCGGGGCGAATGCCGAAGGCATCGCAGCCGCCATCGAAGTCGGCTACGACATGGCCAAGAACGGCCTCAATCAGAAAATAGAAAACGATCTTAAGAAATATCATGCCAAGCGGCTGCCCCCGATGGGCCCGGAAGCGGCATGAGCGATGGGGTTCAATCAAAGATGATCCGTTCAGTGGTTCGCGGGTTCGGAGCCGCACTTCCGAAGCGCGTGATGACCAATCGTGACATGGAGGCCATCGTCGACACATCCGACGAATGGATCGTCCAGCGCACCGGCATCCGCCAGCGTTATGTCGCCGGCGATGACGAAACGACGGCGTCGCTCGGCGAGGCCGCCGCACGCGCAGCGCTTGCCAATGGCGGCCTGACACCTGCCGATATCGATCTTGTCATCTGTGCCACCTCGACACCGGACAACACGTTTCCGGCCACGTCGGTCAACATCCAGAACCGGCTCGGCATGAGTCACGGCTTCGCCTTCGACGTCCAGGCCGTCTGCACCGGTTTCGTCTATGCGGTGACGACCGCGGATGCCTATATCCGCGGCGGCCTGGCAAAGCGCGTTCTCGTCATCGGCGCCGAAACTTTTTCGCGCATTCTCGACTGGAACGACCGTACCACCTGCGTGCTTTTCGGCGACGGCGCCGGCGCGATCATACTCGAAGCGACCGAAGGCGAGGGAACCGTTAGCGATCGCGGCGTGCTGACCGCGCATCTGCGTTCCGACGGCTCGCACAAGGAAAAGCTCTATGTCGATGGCGGACCGTCGACCACCGGCACTGTCGGCAAGCTGCGCATGGAAGGTCGCGAGGTCTTCAAATACGCCGTCGGCATGATCACCGATGTCATTCAGGCGGCTTTCGATTCGACCGGCACCACTGCCGATGACCTCGACTGGCTGGTGCCCCACCAGGCCAATCGCCGCATTATCGACGGTTCGGCGAAAAAGCTGAACATCGATGCCGCGAAGGTGGTCATCACCGTCGACCTGCACGGCAATACGTCGGCCGCCTCGATCCCGTTGGCACTTGCGACTGCTGCCGGCGACGGCCGCATCAAGAAGGGCGACCTGGTGATGCTCGAAGCGATGGGTGGCGGCTTTACCTGGGGTGCGGTTCTGCTGCGCTGGTAGGCACGAATCCTAAAAAACTGGCGGCGAACAAGAGCTTGACCGTAAGGCGCAAGACAAATACTCTTCGTGCGATTTCACAAAATATTTTGTATGGGCGGGGAAACCATGACCGGAAAAACAGTGACGCGAGCAGACCTGGCGGAATCCGTTTTCCGAAAGGTTGGGCTTTCCCGGACCGAATCTGCCGAACTTGTGGAAACCGTCATCGACGAGATCTGCAACGCCATCGTGCGTGGTGAAACCGTCAAGCTTTCCTCCTTCGCCACCTTCCAGGTGCGCGACAAGAACGAGCGGATCGGCCGCAACCCGAAGACCGGCGAGGAGGTTCCGATTTCCCCCCGCCGGGTCATGACCTTCAAGGCGTCGAACGTGTTGAAGACGCGCATCCTCAAGTCGCATGTCGCTCGCAAGATCAAGCTGAAGCCGCAGAATCCGGCTCCCTGATAATTGGCTTCCCGTTTCGGAAACGGCTTTTTTTCTCCCTCGCACTCTCCATCCTTGTGCGCAACGTCAAGACATGACTTGAATTGTCGGCGCCAAACCGTTGAAATATGATGAGTCGCCGTAGGATCGAGCCGCGAGGTCGCGTAACAGCATGACGTTGGACAAGAGCCCCGATGCCTTTCGCACCATCAGCGAAGTCGCAGACGATCTTGATCTGCCGCAGCATGTGCTGCGCTTCTGGGAGACGCGTTTTCCCCAGATAAAGCCGATGAAGCGCGGCGGCGGCCGTCGCTACTATCGGCCGGAAGATGTCGACCTCCTCAAGGGCATCCGGCATTTGCTCTATGATCACGGCTATACGATCAAGGGTGTGCAGAAGCTTCTGAAGACCAACGGCAACAAGTTCGTCATATCGGTCGGTCATGGCGACCTCGCCAGCGTCGAGGCGCTAGCGTCGGGCGTGCAGGACACGGGTGCCGGGGAACCGCGCGTCGGCTTGGCCGACGAAGACCAGATCGTCGGCCGCGCTAAGCCGCCGATCACCCGCCGGTTCTTCAATTTCGTCGCCGGAGACGACGAGCAGGAAGTCTCGATCGGCAAATCGAGCGTTGGCAAGGAAGACAGGGCGCTGCTGCAGGAGGCGCTCTATGACCTCCTGGAATGCAAGCGTCTGCTCGATCAGGTGCGCTGAACAGGAACGTCAGGCTTCGGTAAGCCGCTTCATCGCCTGTTCGAGTTCGCTGAGCTGGAAGGGTTTTTGCAGCACAGGCAGCGTGCTTGGGCTGCTGCCTTCAGGTGCGGTACCGTATCCCGTCGCATAGAGATAGGGTTTTCCGCGTTCATCGAGCAGCTTTGCGACCGGCAGCGAACTCTGCCCTGCAAGCGAAACGTCGAGAATTGCAGCGTCGAACTCCGTATCCCTGGCGGTTGTCAGCGCCCGTTCCAGATCGGGCGCGCTCGCGCACACCCGGTAGCCCAGATCGGCGAGCATGTCCTCGAGCAGCATGGCAATCAGCGTGTCGTCTTCGACGATGAATATGTCTTTCATGATCCGGTTCACCCATTGCCCCCTTGCTAAAGCATGTCGCGCAAATTGTGAGCGGTTTTGCGATAACGACATGCCTAAAAACAAAGACCTAAAGCGCAAGGAGCGAATCTGAAAGATTGCGACACGCTTAGGCATGGAGGTTTATGTGGACTGCTTGCACGGCTCGTCAAGACGCCGTGGTCGGCAGTGCGAGAAACAGCATATTGCCGGTTGAAATTCGATGTGCAAAAGCTGGATGCCGTCTTTGCAACGGCTCCTGCATAATTCCTTAAATCGGAATCGATTTATGGAGAAAATTATGCAGCAATTCAAAGTGTTGCAGCGTCTTTTGCGGCTCTCGAAAGACGCGCGGCGCTGTAAGAAGGGGTGTCGGATGGATTTGCTGAGTGCCACGGATTGGCTGCGTCACAGGCCGGGTTATACATATCCGCTGGCCATTGCCTTCGTTGGCCTGACGTTTCTTCTGAGGCTTGCCGCCAGCGACTCTCTCTCCGGATTTCCCTTCCTGAGCTTCCTTCCGGCGATATTGCTCGCGAGTTTCATAGGCGGCGCCGGGCCGGGCTTTGTCGCGACATTGGTTGCCGGTTTCATTGTCCAGCAGTTTTTCGTCGAGCCGCATAATGTTTTCTGGCCGGCCAGCGCCGGCCAATGGGTCGGCCTTTCCACCTATCTTATCAATGCCGTGATCATCGTTGGCCTGATGGAGATGATCATCATCGCCCATGGCAGGCAAAGCCGCCTTCGCAGTGAACTGAACAGCTTCAACACGCGCCTCGAACAGACGGTGGTCCAGCGCACTGCCGAGCTCAGGCACGAGATGGAAGAGAATGCTGCCGCTCAGGCGCAGGTCCGCCAGTTGCAGAAGATGGAGACGATCGGCCAGCTGACCGGCGGCGTCGCCCATGATTTCAACAACATGCTGGCAATCATCATCGGCAATCTCGATCTCGCCCAGCGGCGCCTGACCGGCAGCGAGGATCCTCGCCTGCCATACTCCATCCAGAATGCCAGAGACGGGGCGCAGAGAGCGGCGGTGCTGACTGCGCGTCTTCTCGCCTTCTCGCGCCAGCAGCCGCTCGCCCCTGAGATGATCGACCTCAACAAGCTAGTCGGCGGCATGTCGGAGCTGCTGCGTCGCACGCTCGGCGAGCACATTCGGATCGAGACTGTGCTTGCCGGCGGCCTTTGGCCGAGCTTTGCCGATTTGAGCCAGCTCGAGAATGCCATCCTGAACCTTGCCGTCAACGCTCGCGATGCCATGCCGGGCGGCGGAAATCTGACGATCGAGACCGCCAATACCGAACTCGACGAGCGATATTCGCGCATGCATTCGGAGGTCGAGGCAGGCCAATATGTGATGATCAGCATCACCGACACCGGCACCGGCATGTCGCCGGAAGTGATCGAACGAGCCTTCGACCCGTTCTACACGACCAAAGGACCCGGTAAAGGCACCGGTCTCGGCCTCAGCCAAGTTTACGGCTACGTCAAGCAGAGCGGCGGCCACATCAAGATCTATTCAGAGATCGACAGGGGCACGACGTTGAAGATCTATCTTCCCCGTCATGTCGGCGCGGCGGACGCCCGGTTGAATGTCGCCGGCGCCCAGCCGCTTCCTCAGGGCAGCGTCAAAGATACGATCCTGGTGGTGGAGGACGATGAGAACGTCCGCACCATGACCGCCGAAAGCCTGCATGAACTCGGTTACACCGTATTGCAGGCGGCTAGCGGCATGGAAGCGCTTATGCTTCTGGAGCAAAATGCGGCAGTCGACCTGATCTTCACCGATATCGTCATGCCGCAGATGAGCGGACGCCAGCTTGCCGATATCGTCCGGGAAAAATGGCCGGCGATCCGGATCCTCTATACGACCGGCTACACCCGCAATGCCATCGTTCACAATGGGGTGCTCGATCACGGCGTTTCCCTGCTTGCCAAGCCCTTCAGCCTCGAGCAGCTCGCCCACAAGATCCGCGAACTTCTGAATGTACCGGCGAGGATGGAAGATGAGAGGACGTGAAGCCGAAATACGGCCGCACGTCCATAGTTCAAGATCGGGTTATTCCAGGACCTGGATGATGCGATGCGTCTTCGGCTCGACGATCACGCGTCGCTCGTTGACGACGGTATAACCGTAGCCGTCAATATCAGGCACGGTATGCACTTCGACGGTATCGGGCAGCGTCGTGCCGACCGCGATGTCGCCTTCATAGACGACGGAAGGTGTGTTTTGCTCCATCACATAGGTGCGCACCTCGCCGGGCAATACGACTGAGCCGGTCGGTGCGGGATCGGTGACGATGACGGTGCTCTGCGCGAAGGCGGCAGAGCTGATGGTCAGCATGGCGGCCGCAGCCAGCATGGTCTTGCGCATTGGATTTCTCCTTTTCCTACCTAAGACATCAAGGCAACGCTGGCCATGCGGCATAGTTCCCCGCGGCTTTTCGCAACAGCAGTGACAGACGCAATGAGAGCATTTAAGTTGTTACTAAATTAATTTTTGCATCATACGGTTGATCTGCCTGAACAGCGTTCGAAAAGAGCCCAGATGGTGATGTTAGAGCTCGCTTGTTTACTTTTCGCTAACCATGTTGGACGTTTATTCTGAACGGACGACCAACCGGTCGTTGATTCGACGATCCGTCGCGTTTCGGCTTGCGAATGGATCTCTAGAAAGACGATTGCGGCGGCTCGAGACATGCGCTTGCGGAAAACAATATTGCTGGTGGCCGTGGCGGGCATGATGGCCGGCTGCACATCGACAGGCAGTGTGCGCCAGCCTTCCGCGCCGGAAACCGTGGCGCCTGAAAAGGCGCTGGTCCTGCCGCCGCCGGGCGGCCCGTCGATCGTCAGCGTCGTCGAGCGCAAGCGCGGCAACGGCGTCGAGCAGACGATCTCGCTGTTTACCTCATCCTCCGTGCCCGGTCAGAATTCCCTGAAGGTCCAGTTCTTCGGCGCTTCCGGGGCCAATCCCGGCGCCGGCAATGCCGGCTTCAGCAAGATCAATGAGAGCGGCATTGCCCGCGAGGTGGCCCGTTCGGCCCCCGGCGTGCCGATGGCGACGTCGGCGACCTTCCTGCAGAACGCCTATGGCCCCTTCGGTTATGCCTCCGGCCGCAGCCGTGCCGGCGACACCTGCGTCTATGCCTGGCAGCAGATCCGCTCGAGCACCAACGCCAATACCCAGGCGCGTAATTTCGGCATGATCCAGCTGCGCCTGCGCCTTTGCGATGCGAGAGCGAGCGAGCGCCAGTTGCTCGGCATCGTCTATGGCTACACCGTCACCGGCACCTTCGACGGCGAGGTCTGGAACCCTTACGGCAATCCGCCGCCCGCCGACGTGGCGCTCGGGCGCACCGGCGCACCGATCTATCCCGACGAGGGCGGTTATCGCGCCAGCCCGATGCCGATCGGCTACGAGCCGGCGCCTGCCGTTGTCGGCCGGCCGCGGGCCGCTGCCGTTCGCAGCGCCTCGACCGCGCAACCAGCTCAAGGCGTCGCAGCGGTGCCGGCGCCTATCGGCCCGCGCGTGCCGCTGCCGGGAGAGGCGCCACTGACGAGCGCAAGGCCGGATGCGGCCGCCGCGCCAATCGAACAATCGGTAAGGGCGATCGGCGTCACCGTGCCTTCGCCGGACTGCATAGGCGACGCGGCCATGACGGCCGCCTGCCAGAGATAATGAGCATGCCCGCGGGCGCCAGATGATGCCCCGGTTGAGCAATTTCGAAGGAACGTCCATGCGCAAAGCCCGCAGTGTCATCATATGGGCCGTGGTTTCGCTCTGCATGATCGTGCTGATCACGCTGCCGGTCAACCTGCAGACCCAGCTCATCACCAGCATCACCGTCGTGACAGTCATGGCGCTGATCAAGGTGCTGAAGGGCGAGGGGACCTGGCGCCTGGTGGCGCTCGCCTTCGGTACGTCGATCGTGCTGCGCTATGTCTACTGGCGCACTACCAATACGCTGCCACCTGTGAATCAGCTGGCAAATTTCATTCCCGGCCTGCTGCTCTATCTTGCCGAAATGTATAGCGTTGCGATGCTGGCGCTCAGCCTCTTCATCGTTGCCACACCTTTGCCGTCACGCCCCTCGCGTGCCGCCAAGAATGAGCGTTTCCCTCATGTCGACGTCTTCGTACCATCCTATAACGAGGATGCCGGCCTGTTGGGAAACACGCTGGCCGCCGCCAAGGCCATGGATTATCCGGCCGAGAAGTTGCATGTCTGGTTGCTCGACGACGGCGGCACCCTGCAGAAGCGCAATTCCGGCAAGCTGCTCGAAGCCCAGGCGGCTGCCGCCCGCCATATCGAGCTGAAGCAGCTCTGCGACGATCTCGATGTCCACTACCTCACGCGCGACCGCAACGAGCACGCCAAGGCCGGCAATCTCAACAACGGCATGAAACATTCGACCGGCGAACTCATCGCCGTCTTCGATGCGGACCACGCGCCGGCCCGCGATTTCCTGCTGGAGACGGTGGGTTACTTCGAAGACGATCCGAAGCTCTTCCTTGTCCAGACCCCGCACTTCTTTATCAATCCCGATCCGCTGGAACGCAACCTGCGCACCTTCGACAAGATGCCGAGCGAGAACGAGATGTTCTACGGCATCATCCAGCGCGGCCTCGATAAATGGAACGCCGCCTTCTTCTGCGGCTCGGCCGCGGTTCTGAGCCGCAGGGCGCTCGAATCCCAGAACGGCTTTTCCGGCATCAGCATCACCGAGGATTGCGAGACGGCGTTGGCGCTCCATGGCAGCGGCTGGAACAGCATCTATGTCGACAAGCCGCTGATCGCCGGCCTGCAGCCAGCCACCTTCGCAAGCTTCATCGGCCAGCGCAGCCGCTGGGCCCAGGGGATGATGCAGATCCTGCGCTTCCGCTTTCCGCTTCTGAAGCGCGGCCTGACGATCCCGCAGCGCTTCTGCTACATGTCCTCCACGCTTTTCTGGCTCTTCCCATTCCCGCGCACGATCTTCCTGTTTGCGCCGCTCTTCTACCTGTTCTTCGATCTGGAAATCTTCACCGCTTCGGGCGGTGAGTTCCTCGCCTATACGCTTGCCTATATGCTCGTGAATCTGATGATGCAGAACTACCTCTACGGGTCGTTCCGCTGGCCCTGGATTTCCGAGCTCTACGAATATGTCCAGACTGTGCATCTACTGCCGGCCGTCGTCTCCGTCATGCTCAATCCGAGGAAACCGACCTTCAAGGTCACTGCCAAGGACGAATCGATCGCCGTCAGCCGTCTGTCGGAAATCAGCCGTCCGTTCTTCGTCATCTTTGCGGTGCAGATCGTCGCGCTCATCATCACCATCTACAAGATTTATGCCGAGCCCTATAAGGCCGACGTCACGCTCGTCGTCGGTGGATGGAATGTCATCAACCTGATCATGGCCGGCTGCGCGCTGGGTGTCGTGTCGGAGCGCGGCGAGCGCGCCTCGTCCCGTCGCGTCAGGGTCAACCGGCGCTGCGAATTCGGCGCCAACGGCAAGTGGTACACGGCTTCGATCGAGGACGTCTCCGTCCACGGCGCAAGGCTTCACATCTTCAACAAGCAGCTCGACGAGATGCTGGTCGGCGCCGTCGGCGAAATTCGCTTCCGGCCCTATAGCGGCGCGGATCTGGAAACCCTGCCGCTCATCGTCCGCAATATCGAGCCGTCGGGCGACATCAGCAATGTCGGCTGTCAGTACGTGCCGAAAAGCGCGCTCGACCATCGCCTGATCGCCGACCTGATGTTTGCCAATTCCGGCCAGTGGACAGAGTTCCAGGCCTCGCGCCGGCGCAATCCTGGCCTGATCCGCGGCACTATCTGGTTTCTCGGCATGTCGTTCTACCAGACGAGCCGCGGCCTCGTTTACTTCTTCCGCAGCATGCGGCCGGAGCGAGAAGCCCAGCAGCAGGCGGCAAAGGTCAACGCCGGATGAGAAGCATCGTAGCCGCCTCGCTTCTCCTGCTGAATGCCTCCGCCTTCGCCCAGGCGCAGACGGCCCCCTTCGACATGTCCGGCGAGCGGCCGCCCGGTGCGTCCGTTACCCCGCGTTTGGCGCCGCCTGCGGCGGCTGCGCCGGTTCCCGTCACTCCGCCGGTTTCCGTCATACCCGCGCCCGCAACCTCGGCTGCTCCTGTTCCTCCGTCGATCGCCGTCCAGCCGCAGCCGACGGCGCCTGCGCCACAACCAGCCGCCATGGCAAATACCGCCGCGCCGCCTCGCCCCGGCGATGTCCGCCGCTTTGTCGTGCCCTTTTCGAAACTCGGCCTCGGCGGCGAATACGACCGCCGGTCATGGTCGGTCTATCTGACGCCGGAGCAGGCGGCGGCCAAGGCAAGCTTCACCTTCGCCTACCAGAATTCGATCGTCGTCGCGCCTGAGGCCTCGGTGCTGACCGTCTATCTCAACAACCGCCCGATCGGCCAGCAGCGCGTCGGCTCGCCGGATGGCTCTTCGGCCGTCACGTTCGAGGTTCTGCCCGGTCTGCTGCAGCCAGGCGCCAACCTCGTCACCTTCGAAGCCGATCAGCGCCACCGCACCGATTGCAGCATCCAATCGACTTATGAACTGTGGTCGAACATCGATCCGGCCGGAACCTATCTGAGCTTTGCCGGCAGGGATGCCGCCCAGCTATCGAGCGCCGATGCAATCCGCGCCATCGGCGTCGACGGCGCCGGCAAGACGGAATTCGACATCGTTGTCCCGGCGCTGGAGCAGCCGGGAACCACCAAGCCGCTGCTACGGCTGGCGCAGGGCCTGTCGGTGCTGAGCAGCATGCCGAACCAGATCTTCGCCTTCAGCACCGCTTCGCTTCCGGCTGGCGGGCCTGGCAAGCTCAGCGTGCTCGTCGGTACCGCAGCCGAACTGCGGCCGCTCTTTCCTGGCCTGCCGCCCGGCGCCGAAAGTGCAGCACTCGCCGCTTTCGTCACCGATCCGCGCAGCGGCTCGCCGGTACTTCTGATCAGCGGCCCCTCCTGGCAGGCGGTCTCGTCGGCGATCGATACCATCGTCTCGCCGACAGATCGGTCCTCGGACGTCCGCCGCGACGTGCTGACCACCGAGCGCTGGAGCGCGCCGAACGCGCCGCTGGTCTTTTCCGATACCAACATCGCCCTGTCTCAGCTCGGTGTGAAGACCACCGAATTCTCCGGCCGGCGGTTGCGGACCAGCTTCAATATCGCTGTACCGGCCGATTTTTATGCCAATGCCTATGGCGAGGCGAAGGTGCTGCTCGACGCCGCCTATACCGATAACGTGATGCCCGGCAGCCACATCGATATCTACGTCAATGACAACATCGCCTCCACCGTGCCGATCACCACGACATCAGGCGGCATTCTCCGTCATCTGCCGATCCGCGTGACAATGCGACACTTCAAGCCCGGCCTCAATTCGATGGCGATCGAGGCGATCCTGATGACCAAGGACGATGCGGCTTGCGCGCCGGGCGCGACCGCCGGCGCCACCCCGCGCTTTGCCCTGTTCGATACCTCAGAGCTGCAGATTCCGGATTTCGCCCGCGTCGGTCAGCGTCCGAACCTGGCCGCAATGGCCGGCACCGCCTATCCCTATGGCCGGGCCACGGAGCCGACGCCGCTCTTCATCGACCGCATCGATGCCGACACGCTTTCGGCTGCCGCCACGCTGCTCGGCCAGATGGCCATCACCGCCGGCCATCCGATCGCCGTCGAAACCGTCGCCTCGCCGAATACGATCGGCGATCGTGATGCGATCTTCATCGGCTCCATCTCGCAGATGCCGACAACGGCGCTGTCGCAGACCAATATCTCCACGACGAGCCAGGCCTCGTGGCGTCCGGTGGCCGATACGCAGCCGGGCGTCGTCGATACCGGTACGGCCTTCGAGGAGTGGAACTCCAAGGTCAGCGGCGGTGTCTTGCACAACCGGGTCACCGCCTTCCGCGAGTGGCTGTCGCGCAATTTCGATATCTCCCGCAGCTCGCTGCAATTCATCCCCGGCGCCGAGCAGATTTTCACGCCGGCCAACGCCGACACGCTGCTGGTTGCACAGGGCTCCAGCCCCGCGGGAGCCGGCGCCTGGACCGTGGTGGCGGCGCCGTCGGCGAAGGATTTGCGCGAAGGGCTCGAGGTTCTGACCGCGCAGCTGAACTGGCCGCAGATATCAGGCCACATCACCACCTATTCGAGCAAGACAGGCAAGATCGAAACCGTGCCCGTCACCCGTTTCGATTTCGTGCCGTCCACCCCCTGGTCGATCGCCAATTACCGCCTGATCGCCGCCAACTGGCTGTCGACGAATATCCTCTCCTACGCCTTCCTGCTGGTCGTCTTCGTGCTGCTGATCGGGATCACCACCTCGAGCATGCTCAGAAAACTGGGCCGGTCCAAATGAGGCGGTGGCGCGCGCTCCTGCTGGCGGCAACGGTCGCGTTCGCGGCCGCGAGCCCGCCTGCCGTTGCCCAGCAGGCGATGATCAATGCCGGCGCATGGGCGGCCTACAAGGCGAAGTTTCTCGATGCGACCGGCCGCATTATCGATAACGGCAACGGCAATATCAGCCATAGCGAAGGACAGGGTTATGGCATGCTGCTCGCCTATCTCTCAGCCAGTCCCGCCGATTTCGAACAGATCTGGTATTTTACCCGCACCGAGCTGCTGCTGCGCGACGATGGCCTGGCCGTCTGGAAATGGGATCCGAACGTCAAGCCGCACGTCACCGACACCAACAACGCCTCGGACGGCGACATGCTGATCGCCTATGCGCTGGCGCTTGCCGGCACGGCGTGGAAACGCAACGACTATATCCTCGCTGCCTCCCGAATGGCGCAGGCGCTGCTTGCCGAAACCGTTGTGCACGCGGCCGGCCACACACTTTTGTTGCCGGGGAGCCAGGGTTTTGCCGCTACCGACCGTGAGGACGGCCCCGTCGTCAACCCGTCCTACTGGATTTACGAGGCGATCCCGGTGATGGCGGCGCTCGCTCCGTCGGATGCCTGGCAAAAACTGTCGGATGATGGCCTAACGCTGTTGAAGACGATGCAGTTCGGCCCGCGCAAGCTTCCCGCCGAATGGGTGAGTCTCAGCGGCCAGCCGCAGCCGGCGCAGGGTTTCGACTCCGAATTTGCTTATAACGCCATCCGCATCCCGCTCTATCTCGCTCGTGGCGGCGTCACCGACAAGGCGCTGCTGACCCGTCTGCAGCAGGGAATGTCGCAAGACGGCGTTCCCGCCACCATCGATCTGACCACCGGCCGGACGAAGACTGTGTTGCCGGACGCAGGTTATCGAATTGTTAACGATGTTGTGGCCTGTGTAGTCGATGGGACCAAGTTGCCGATCTCGGCCCTGCAATTTGCGCCCACACTCTATTATCCGTCCACGCTTCAGCTGTTGGGGCTGGCCTATATTGGGGAGAAGCATCCAGAGTGTCTGTGAAGTCTTCTCTCGTGGCGGTTTCAGCGGCAGTCGTGGTGGCAACCCTCGTCACCGGGCTGAAAGATCGTGCCGCTCTGCAGGAAAAATTCGGCCTTGGGTCTGCCGGCAAGCCGGCACCGGAGCTGATGATGATGGGCCGCATCAAGCCGGAGGTTCCTGCCGGCAATTCCGAATTCAATGCGCAGCTCGTCGCCGACAAGATCGAGGCGATCACTTCGCCGTCGCCGTCACCACCGGACACGTCCGATTCGGATGCCGCTGAACCGCAGCCTGCAGCACCGCAGCCTGCGGCACCTCAGACGGCTGCTCCGCCGGCTCAGACCGTCGCCCAGCCGGCACCAGTGACACCCCCAATCGTTTCCGCGCCGCCGGCTCCGCAACAGGCGGCCGCGGCGCCGCAGCCTGCCGTCGATGAAAGTGCGCTTCGTTATTTCGCCAGCCGCGGCGACAAGGTGCGCCTGCAGGCCGAGATCTCCCGCCTTCAGGCGCTCTATCCGAACTGGGTCCCGCCGGCCGATCCGCTCGCCGTGCCGCAGAATGGCGACAAGCAGCTCGAGGCCATGTGGCAGCTCTATTCGGATGGCCGCTATGCGGAGCTGCGCAAGGCCGTCGCCGACCGCCAGGCAACCGATGCCGGATGGCAGCCGCCGGCCGATCTGCTCGACCGGCTTGACGTCGCCGAGGCCCGCGCCCGCCTCGTCAATGCTTCGGACCTCAAGCAACATGCGACTGTGGTCGATATCGCTGCTGCAACACCGAGCCTGCTCACCTGCAGCGAGATCGATGTCCTCTGGCGCGTCGCCGAAGCCTTCATCCAGACGGAGAGGGCGCAGCGCGGCCAGGACGCCTACGCTTATATCCTGAAGAACTGCACCAATCCGGCCGAGCGGCAGGCGACGGTCGAGAAGGCCTCGACGCTGCTTGCCTACCAGCCGATGCAGGCGCTGCTCGCGCTGGAGAGGCCTGCTGCCGACGGCAGCAAGGAATTCAATGCGATTCGCGACAACCTCGCCCGACGCTTCATGGCCGAGGGCGATGACGATCCGAATCTCGCCATCGCGCCCGATTATATCGCCCGCCTCGAAAAACTCGCCGGGACGGAGGGGCTTGCCTCCGATGCGCTGCTGCTCGGCTGGTACCAGCTTCGCCGCAACAATGATGCCGATGCCGAGAAATGGTTCCGTGCCGCTCGAGCCAAGCAAGATTCGGCGACCGCTTCGCAGGGGCTGGCGCTGGCGCTGATCGCCCGCAAGGCGCCTGAGGAAGCCGAGGACGTGATGTTCCGCTGGCGCGCCGATTCCGACGACGCGACATCAACCTATCTCGCCGCTACCGCAAACCTGATGGCGTTGGAGCCGCCGGCCGATCTGGCCGAAGACGTGCTGCACCGCATCGCCACCGAGGTCATCGCCCGGAAATATGTGCCGACGGCGCAGCAATTCGGCTGGTATGCCCGTTCCCTCAACCAGTTCCAGACCGCCGCACGCTGGTTCGAGACGGCGCTTGCCTGGAAACCCGATGACGAACCGTCCGCCTATGGCCTTGTCATCACCCGCGAGCAACTGAGCGACCGCAAGGGCGTACTCGACCTCCAGCGTGCCTGGACCGGCCGGTCGAGCCGGATCACTAACCTCGAAGACACGTCGTCCCTGATGCCGAATGCTGTCACGCAGCCGCCGGCGAAGGGGGGGCTTGCCGCACAGCAACCGGCTCAGCCGACGCAGCGTCCCCCGGCCGAGCCGCTTCCGGCCGAGCGCCGCGTCACCCTGCAGCCGGGGTCGGAAGTAGTCGTTCGCGCGGCAGGGCCATCTATGGAGACGGTCAACGTCCCACGCGGTCCGCGCCAGACGCGCGGCTGCTCGACGACAATCGATGCGGGGCAGCTTAAGCCGGCCGACGCGCTGTCGCGCGGCTGGTGCCTGATGGATATCAACCGGCCGATGGAGGCGATCTCGGCCTTCGAGGCGGCATTGCAGAGTCCGGCCCGCAAGGTCCGCGAAGACGCAGCCTATGGCCAAAGCCTTGCCTATCTGCGCGCCGGCCTCTCCGGCAATGCCGCCGTTGCAGCCACCAAAGCACCGCAGAACCGCCAGCGCGCCGCCGAGCTTCAGGTGGCGATCCTCGCCGACCGTGCGCTTTCAGCCTTCGACGCCGGCCGTTACCGCGAAACCCTCATCTATCTTGATCAGCGTGCCCAGCTGCAGCAGGAGCGCATCGACCTGATGGTTCTGCGCGGCTACTGCTACCTCAATCTCAAAATGTACGGCGATGCGACCCGTATCTTCGAAGCCGCTGCCGCGACCGGCAGCCGCGACGCCGCCCGCGGTCTTGCCGACGTCCGTAACGTCACCCACCCAGACACCAACAACTGACGTTGACGCCGTTTCCGCTCTCCGCTAGTCGCTTGCGTAGCTTCTAAATACCACAGCGTCCCTTTGCACGTCTTCAAAGACGCGCGGCGCTGTGACACGCAAGGAAACGCCCCGTGCCCGCTCTCCATGACATCCTCAACAGATCCTATGACGCCTTCCTTTTCGACATGGACGGAACGCTGCTGAATTCTATTGCCGTCGTCGAACGCGTCTGGAGTGAATGGGCAAGACGCCATGGCTTCGAGCCGGCGGTCTTCTTGAAGACGATCCATGGCATCCGCGCCTCCGATGTGATCCGCGGACTCGGCCTGCCCGGCGTCGATCCGGCCCATGAGGCGGATCTGCTGCTCGCCGAGGAAATGGAGGATGTCTCCGGCATCGTCGAAATCCCCGGCGCCGTCCGCTTCCTCTCCGCCATCGCCGAGGGCCGATGGGCAATCGTCACTTCGGCGCCGATCGAGCTCGCCAGGCGCCGCATGGAAGCCGCCGGCATTCCGATGCCGAAGGTCATCGTCAGCGGTCAAGAGGTCAAATCAGGCAAGCCCAGCCCCGAAGGATATCTGCTCGGCGCAAGCCGCCTCGGCGTCGATCCGAAAAAATGCCTGGTCTTCGAAGATGCCGTCGCCGGCATTCTCGCCGGCGAAGCCGCCGGCGCCGACGTTACCGTCATCACCGAAACGCACGCCACGCCCTTCGAAACGCCGCATTTTTCGATCGCCAACTACCAGGCGTGGCAGCCCATCCAAACCGCCGAAGGTCGGCTGAAGCTCGCCGCGATCTGAGCATTGCGGCAAACTACTCCCTTTTTGTTGGAGGCAAGGTTTTTCCGCTTGCATTGCACGCGCTGAAAAACTAAACGAAACAAGCCGTTTCGGCAGGTCGGGGCGTAGCGCAGCCCGGTAGCGCACTTGACTGGGGGTCAAGGGGTCGCTGGTTCGAGTCCAGTCGCCCCGACCATTTATCCCCTTGAAATCCCAGTCAGAATGTCACTTTTTCGTCCCGCTGCCGGCGGAGAAGGCGACGAGGCATTGGCAGAAATGCTAAAACGGGAGCCGAACGCCCCGAACGAAAATGTCATTTGTTCATGTTGTAGACGAGCTTTAGCGCCGCCATTGCAAGCGGCGGCGGGGCTTCGACCGCTTTCAGTACGGTTTCTGAGCGATCGCGATCATCGATTTCGCCAGCAGCGGAATTCTCCCGACATATTCGAAGTCGACGGCTTCGAAGCCCGTTTCGACCAGGAGTGTGCTGAGCGTTTCGGGAGACCAGAATTTGATATGGCCATGGTCCTTCAGAGGCATGAAATGGTCGTCCATCTTTCCGCTGACCGCCAATGCCAGATTTTTCCAGTAGCCGTGAAAAGGCGTCGACATAACCGCGATGCCGCCAGGCTTTACCAGATCATACATGGTGGCCGAGAAAGCCTTAGGATCATAAACATGCTCCACCACCTCGAGGCTTATCACCGCATCGAAGGTCCCATACCGGCTGGAAAGATCTTCGTATCCGGAGCCGATTTCCAGCGGAAGATCGGGGTGGGCGGTTCTCGCTTTCGCGATGCCGTCCTGGGAGGGATCGACGCCGACGACGTCATAGCCTTTTTCCGCGAGCACGGCGGCAGCACCGCCGGTGCCGCAACCGAGGTCGAAGACCGCTGTTTCTCTTGCCTCCTGGAAACTGTTCTCGAGAACATCGACAACGGCCGGCAGAATATAGGAATGGGCGGTCGCCGGTTTGGCGTGTATATAGGTAGTAGCGTCCAGTTCGATAGACATTTTACCTCCTGAAAACCTGAAGAAGTGAGCCGCCAATGGTACGGCGGACTTTGACGGGAGTGTGGTGTCGTTGTGGTATTACGGTGATTAACGCCGAAGGCGTTCGTGGCGACTAAGCGTCACTGCCGATTGGCAGCACCGACAGCGCGAGACATTCTCCAGCACGCCCGACGCTCGCCCGCCGGATCCCGAAGCTGATTGACAGGGTGCCCTGAAGATGCTGAAAACGGCCCGCGTTCAGGTTTGCCGCATTTTCGTGGTTCAAAGCGCCGCTGCATCCGGCTCCGCCCGCTTCGACCATTTAAACTAAATAATGTGATGAAATACCCTTTGAAGGTGCATCGCAAATAAATCCTTTAGTTCTTTTTGGTACTGCCTCAGTTGGGAGAGGTGGTATTTGTTGCTGTTTGTTAATGTTATACCCAGTTTTGAAGTTAACAACCCAATTTTGGATTGAAAAAAACCTGAAGCCTCTTCGCATTCTCGGGAATATGTGTAGATTAACATTGTCCCTGTCACAGATAGCCTAGTCGAGCATGACGGATATGAAGCACAATCTAACTTGCAGGCAGAGCCTCGCCAGCGCGTTCCAGGCTCTGTCGGACGAGGCCGTCAAAGCCGGCTGGTCGGAAGGCGATGTCGCCCTCGCGCTTGCCGAGCTCGCCGAGGAGCGGGTAGTCGAGATTACCGCCAGGGTGATCATGGAGGGCTCCATCCATCCCCAGTTGGTCGCCGCTGGCGGCCGTAACGGCTAACCGCTCTTACACCAGCAGTCCCGCCGTCTTCGCTGCCGTGATGAAGGAAGCCTGTGCTGCGCCTGGGCTGCGCAGTCCATCGAGCGCATCCAGGCAGTGCTGGCGCGCAACGCGATAATCGCGCCCGCGCTTGCTCGGCCACCGTTTCAGATATTCGACGGCGTCCCAGACGGTGGAAACGATCAGGCTGCTGTTTGGAGAAACGACCCGGACGGGGGAGGGAAAGCGTTTTTCACTCACGTCTGCACTCACTGATTCCTGCTACCAAACGCGGCCAGAACGCGCGGGATAAAATTTTGTTCCATGATTTTGTTCCACAAGAATTTGCGTAGTTGCTAAAGTTCAGACCCTCGCGCATAATCACTTTAGGGTCGGTTGCGGAGGGCGGCCGGCGATGCAAGCGTGGATGCGTTTGCCCTCGGAGGAGATGCGGCGTGATGTTACGATCATCAATTCATCCGCATGATTTGCCGTTATTTTCGGAAGATCTCGATCTGCTTTCGCAAGTGCTCGAAAAGGTATGCGACGAACGCGGCCTCGCCAGGACGACGCCGGAGGCCGAGCGGATCGGTGCGGTCATCATCCAGCTCTACAGGCAGGGCGTGAAAGACGGCGGCAAACTCGCCGACCTTGCAAAAACCTATCTCTAAAGATCAGTTCTGCTCGATCGAGACACCGTTCTTACCGATGCTCATCTCGATGCCTTGAGGCTTGCTTTCCTCGTGGAAGATATAGGCGCCGAGGCCGATGACGGCGACGACAAGAACACCGATGATGACGTAGAGACCATTGCTGCGGTTCAAGAAACTGCCCCCGATATGTTATAGGCCCCGATATGTTGTGGGACAGCGAAACGCGCGGGCGTCCGATTGGTTCCGTCAGTCGTCGTTGGCGGCGTTGAGATTTTCCGGCCGGATGCCGTCATCGCTGGAGGTGCGTGCTCGTAACCGGATACCGGGGCCGCCTTCATCCTGATTGCCGCTCGACAGGAAGATGATGCCGTTCGCCTCGAGGGTGCTGCGCACGTCGAACAGCGCGTGCGGCTCACCCGCGAATTCGCCGTTTTCCAGCGCCATCACGGTCTCGACCGGCAGGCCGCTGGCGGCGGCGAGCTCTTCGATGCTCATTCCGATCATGGCGCGGGCGCCGCGTATCTGCGTTGCTGTTATCATGATAGAAAATCTAGCGCATTTCCAGCGCTTCTCAAGTGGCGGCGCTGCACGTTGGCTCTCAGGCACGCGCTCTTCAAACTTCCCTCAATTTTACACCAAATAGATCGTCATGCATGCGCTCAACCGCGATCCCCATTCCTCCCATCAGGGCGGCGCGGTTCCCAAAGCGACTGATCTCGATGCGCGGCGGATAAGGCGTACAACGCGGCAGGAAACCGCGGATGGCATTGACGAGTTCCAGTCTTGCGCCGATGCTGCCGCCGGTGATCACCAGTTCAGGATCGAGAGCCGCTCCGATTGCAGCAATAGCGACTGCGACCAGCCGTGCCGTCTCTTCGATGGCAGCCGCAGCACTTGTTTCTCCTGCATTAAACGCGGCGAAGAGATCGGCCACAGTGGAGGCGTTACGCCCGCCGAAACCGACGTAGCGGCGCAACATCGCGACGCTGCCGACCGCACTCTCAAAGGTTCCAAGCGTAAATCCGCCAGGATCAAAAGCATCTCCGCCGATCGGAAGATAGGCGATTTCGCCGGCTGCCCCACGCGCGCCGCGCAATAGCGTTCCGTTGGCGATGATGCCCATGCCGACGCCCGTTCCGAGAGCAACGAAAGCAAAATTGCTGGTTTCGATACCGTGTCCCCGCCATCTCTCCCCTTGCGCGGCCAGGTTGACGTCATTTTCAACGATCACCGGTATCCCCATTCTGTCGCTGAAGACTTGCCGCAGATTTATGGCATCGATGCCGGGGATGCTTGGCGCTACGTTGATATGCCCGGTGGCCGGATCGAGCACACCAGGACTGCCTAGAACGACGAGACGGAGTTTGTCGGCAGTCGTCCCGGCCGCAAACGCGAGTTCCACGATAAGATCGCTGAACTGATTGACGAGATGCACTCCGCCGCGCGGGTCGGTGGGTACTTTGGTTTCAGCAACCACGTTCCCCAATAGATCGCAAATAGCCGCAGCAATCTTGGTGCTCCCGAGATCGATAGAGACCGCCAGTCCCGCCCTGGCATTGATTTCATAGGTGATCGCATTCCGGCCCGGACGACCATCAGTCTGCCCGACTGGTTTCAGCCATCCGTCATCCTCAAGGTCGCGCACGACATCGGAAATCGTCTGCTTTGATAAGCCGGTTAGCTTGGCAATATCGGCGCGGGAGATCGACCCGTTCGCGAACACGGTTCGGATGACGGCATTGGTTGAAATTTTTCGTGCGATCGGAGTCTGTGCGACAGAAGATGTCATTGCCATCCGGCTAGCTCAGTCCAATTAGTTCGGAGCGCATACTTAATGGGGCGATATTGGATCACAACCATCGCCAATAGCCGAGATTCAATACATCGAAGCAGGCCATTTGTCTATGTCCTTGACAAATGAGAGACCAACTGTAGGCTTGAATTAACGTGCGATGAAAATGCGCGATGCAATAAAGAGGGTCGATGAGAAGTATGCGCCATAGGTATCGTCTGATTAGCCGTGCGCCCGCCAAGATCGTCCAAAGAGGAACTGGCCTGGGCTTATCTGGCTATTTCCTTTTTCGCGTGCCGCCGACCCCTTAAACCCGGCTTCCGAGGATTTGCTCATGATGAAGCCCTCGACTGATGGACAGCTTTTCGCCGAGCAGCCAGTTTTACTGCCGATGATGGTATCATGCCTTCAGGCCGACGTTCATCCGGATGGGCACGCTGACGTCACCGTGTGGGGAGCAGGCAGCTTTGGGCGTGTGAGATTTTCTCCAATCAAGGGTGCTCACATCCATGAGACGGGGCCCTTCTGTGCTTCGGAGAAGCCAGGAAATGCTTCAACCCAATCCTGCATCGATCCGCATTGCGAAGGCGACCGAGCCATCCTGCTCGAATTCGGAAAAACCGAGGTGACGGTAGAAACCCCTGGCGCGTTCGTTGTTTGGGTCGACCCCGAGATGCACGCCGCCGACCCCGTGATTTCGAAGCGCCTGAAGCTCCGTGCCGATCATCCTGCGCCCCCAACCGCTCGCCTGGCGTCCGGGAAGGATGTTGATGTGAAGATGCGCCGGGTACTGGTCTTGAAGCCACGCCGTTCCGCTACGCGGATTTTGAATTCGTTCCATCACGTCGGCGTCGCGCGGACGGGTGGGTGCCAGTCCCGCAATCTGCTGGCGGACGAACGGCCACCAGTTTGTCTGCAAGTCTCTGTCGAACCTGCTGGTGTCCGGCACCCCTACGACATAGCCGGCCGGCCGGCCGTCCTGAACGAGAACAAAGGCAAAGTCCTTGGCGAATTTGAGGTAGGGTACCGACCAGATGTAGCCGGGCAGATGCGGGTCGCTATAAAGCGCGCCGGCATCCTCACCGCCATTCGCGGTTTTCAGGCAGATGTCGAAAAAGGCATCGATATCTGCTTCAATCGCGGGGCGGATGAAGCAGTTGGTGTCCATCACTTTGCCACCTCCTGCGTGGCGCTTTGTCATTTTGGGTCGCGAGAGGAGCGGATGCATTGACGATTACCCCAGATTCGCCAGCCAGGCAAAGCTCTGGGGGAAGAAAACGTTCGGCCGCTGCTTGGCGCAAGGCCTGAGCGGGGAGTGGAAAATAAACCAGATGAGGTGGAGCAGATGACAAGAACCGTGAAATCGATCAGCATACTGCCGGCATACGGATTGAAAGCAGCTGTCGCGCTTGCTGGCGCGGCGCTTTTGAGTTTTGGCCTTTCGACAGCCGCGCGCGCCGACGACCTGGCCGTGTGGGATGACCAAACCTATGAAGGTCAGAGTGCTGTTATAGAGCAGCTCAACAAGGAGTTTGAAGCTGCCCATCCCGGCGTCACGATCAAACGCACCGCCCGCACCTTTGATGACATGAAGTTGACGCTGAAGCTTGCGGTTTCGGCAGGTGATGGCCCTGTCATCACCAAAGTCAACCAGGGTGCCGGTGACATGGGGGCGATGGTCAAGGAGGGATTGCTTCTGCCGGTCGACGACGACATCAAAAAATATGGCTGGGATAAACTCCAGTCGGATTCCGTGCTTGCTCGAGACCGCTGGGAGGATGGAAAATTTGGGGTCGGTAAGACCTACGGCATATCAGGTCTCGCCGAGATCGTTGGCCTCTACTACAATAAAAAAATCCTCGCCGATGCGGGAGTAGCGCTGCCGCAAACCTTCGAGGAGCTGTTGGCCGGTCTCGACAAGCTGAAGGAAAAGGGCGTTCCGCCCTTCATGATGGGCTCTGCAAAGCAACATCTGGCCCTGCACATGATCGGCGCCATCGACCAAGCGCATATCGACGCCAGCAATCGCGCAGAGCTTGACGATCTGATTTACGGACGTGGCGGCTCCTGGAACACCAAGGGGAACATCGAATCCGCCAAACTCGTGCAGCAATGGGCACAGGGCGGTTATTTTTTCCTCGGTTTCGAAGGCATCTCGGGTGACGACGCCGTCCAGCTTTTCATTTCCGGGCAGGGCGCGTTCCTGATCTCCGGGACCTGGTATTTCGGTGACATGCAACACAATCCGGATATCGGCTTCATGGCGATTCCCGCTCCGAAGGGTGTTTCCAAACCCATGAGTGTCGGGGGCGTGGATCTTGCCTGGGCGATAACGAGCCTTGCCAAAAGCAAGCCGACACAGGACCTAGCCGGCGCATATATCGATTATATGGTCTCAGAAAAGGCTGCTGAAACCTGGGCCAATGCTGGCTATCTTCCGGCTACTTCGCTCGCGGCTGACGCAAAGCCAAAGCTCACGCCGCTCCTCACTTCCGGCATCGAAATGTGGAAGACACTCAACGCAAACGACGCTCTCGGCCATTACCCCGATTGGTCGAGCCCAACGATGCTGAAGACAATAGACGACAACACGCCGCTTCTTCTGTCCGGCAATATCACGCCCGAAGCCTTTGTCGATGCTATGGACAAGGATTATCAGGCGTACCTGAAGGACAAGAAATAAAAATTGCGGGCGCTGGTCACGGCCGTCCCTGGCTGTCGTGGCCTCAGTCGGGTCGATCCAAATAAATGAGCACTGCGATCGGCTTGCTGCGCGATGACCACAGCTTTGGCTTTATGGAGTAATGGATGAAACGCTCCGCACTTGACGGCTCGCAACGGAGCAATTTTATCTATTTATTGCCTGGATTGCTGTTCTACGCGGCTTTTGTCTTTGGACCGATCGTCGCGGCTTTGGGTTTGAGCCTGACCAGTTGGGACGGCTTGAGCATGCCCAAGTGGGTTGGTTTGGGCAATTACGCCGATCTTTTTTCTGACAGCCGTTTTTATATTGCCTTGCGTAACAATGCCGAGCTTATGATCTTCTATTGTGTCCTGCCGCTCGTGCTCGGCATAACTCTTGCCGCTTGCGTCTGGAATCTGAAGCAGCGCGAACAACTCGCCCTGCGCACCTTCCTGTTCCTGCCTTATATCATGCCGACTGCCGTGTTGGGCATCATCTGGGCATGGCTCTACAATCCCGCATTTGGCCCGTTCAATCAGTTTCTGAGAGCGGTGGGGTTGGGCGCCTTCGCGCTCCCGTGGTTGGGCGATTTCAATTTTGTGCTTCCCGCGGTCGGGATCGTTGCCACTTGGTATTTCTTCGGTTTTTGCATGGTCATCTTCCTGACCGGAATTCAGCGCATCGACCCGTCTCTTTTCGACGCTGCCAAGGTCGATGGCGCTTCGGGGCGAAAAACCTTTTTCTGGATAACGCTGCCGCTTCTCTTGCCTGAAATAAGGGTGGTTTTGCTGCTGACGGTCATCGCGTCAATCAAAAGCTTCGACCTGATTTTTACAATGACCCGGGGCGGACCCGCCAACGCGACGCTCGTCCCGAACATCTACATGTATCAGCTTGGCTTCGAGCTTAATCGGTTCGGCGCTGCGGCGGCCATCGCCATTGTCGGCGCTATACTCACATTCGTCATCAACTACGCAATTCACCGGCTGGTGGGCTCGCAGAACAAAGGACGGGCTTGATGAGCCGTTGGTCTAACATCCCCGCCGGTACGCTATTCCTTCGCATTGTCCTCTGGCTTCTTGCTTTCGTGACGATCACGCCGTTCCTGCTGCTGCTTCTAACCTCAATAAAGAGCAAGGCCGACGTTCTGCAGGGTGCGTTCGCGCTGCCGGCATATCCGCATTTCGAAAATTACGTCGATGCCTGGAATGCCGGACATTTCAATATCTACTTCTGGAATTCGATCATCGTTGTCATACCCGTCGTTGCTGCAAGCGTCTTTCTAGGCCTGCTGACCGGTTTTGCCTTCGCCTACCTGTCATTTCCGCTCCGGCGTACGCTGTTCGCTATTCTGACGCTCGGCATGATGGTGCCGGCGGAAGCCTTCATCATCCCGCTTTATTATGAAATGCGGTATCTGGGATTGATCAATACCTATGCGGCTCTGATTTTGCCGCAGATCGCGATGTCGATACCGTTCTCGACGATCTTCCTCGCCAGCGCGATGCAGCAACTGCCGGAAGAAGTTCTCGAAGCGGCGGTTCTCGATGGCGCCGGACGCTTCTATATCCTGCGCAAGATCGTTATCCCACTCATGGTGCCGGCAATGTCGACACTGGCGCTGTTCCTGTTCATATGGACCTGGAACGAGTTTCTCATTCCGTTCATTCTGGTCAATGACGACGCCTATCGGACGCTGCCCCTCGGCATGTTGTTTTTCCAGGGACGTTACACCGTCAACACGCCGGTTCTGACCGCCGGCGCGGTGATTGTCATTTTCCCGCTCATCGTGACTTATCTGGTTTTCCAGCGACGGTTCATTGCCGGCCTGACGGCAGGAGCGACGAAATAGACAGCCGATTCGGTCGGCGGCAAGACCCTACGCCGCTCCCCTCATTCTTCGTTCGCGCTTGTGGCGCACTTCCAGCGCCGCGCAGCCCCAGACCGTGCCAAGCAGCAGATAGACATGGCGCCAGTGGTCGATATCGATGACGTTGCCGATTGTCGCATGGCCGAGAACCGAGATCCAGGCGATCATCAGGAACGGCTGCCACGGCCGGTCGAGCAGCAGGTTTCGGAAGCCGAGAGCCAGCGTCCAGACAAGCATGCCGACATAGCTGACGAAGCCGAGCCAGCCATAGGAGGTGAGCGATTTCAGCCAGATATTGTGCTCGTCCTCGGGAAACATCGTGCCGAACACCAGCGGGCCGATGCCGAGCGGCCGCTCCATCATCATCGTGAAGCCGATCCGGTGGCGCTCGAAGCGACCGAGATGTTCGCCGTCATATTGCTGTACCAGCTGGGCGCGCGCCGAAAACAGTTCGGCGACCTTCGGGATCTGCAGCGCCACCAGCAGCGACGCGATCAGCATGATGATCGCCGCCAGCGACAGGACCAAGACGCGCAAGCGAAAGGCGCCGCTGCGCTCCTTCAACAGCATGATGAAGATCAGCAGCACCACGCCGAGCGCAAAGAGCCCCCAGGCGGCGCGAGAAAAGGAGAGGAAAATGCCGAGCGCAAGCACCAGCAGGGCGGCGGCCTTCAGCGGCGATTTCTTCAGGTCGCCGACCAGGATGCCGTGGACGAGATAGAGCGATGGCGGCACCAGGAAGGGGCCGAAGACGTTGGGGTCCTGGAAGGCGCCCTTGGCACGGTCGTAGAGCGTGAAGATTTCCGCGCCCGGAAAGGCGTGGAAATAGCCGAGTATGCCGAGCGCGGAGGTGGCGACGGCGGCAAAGGTCCAGGCATTGAAGATCAGCGGCAACCGCTTGTGGCTGTCCTCGATGATTGCCGCGTAGAAGACCGCCGTCAGCGCCAGGAAGGTCGACACCGCGATATACATCGGCGCGGTTGCCAGGTCCTTCATCTGCGTCAGCGACAGCATGCCGCCGATATTGAAGGTCAGCAGCAGGGCCAGCAGCGGCGCCACGCCGCGCGAAATCCTGAGGCCCAGGATGAACCAGAGGCCGATCAGCCCCGCCATCCAGAGTTCATAAGGTGCCGGCTCGTCGATCACGAAACCGGAAAGGAAGACGCCGAAGGCGACGAAGGCCGAGCCGATCAGGCGCAGCGTCATCCGCTGCGGTTGGGCGACACGGGGATATGTCGCCTCGATCGCGGTCAATAGGCGTTTTCCGTGTTGAGCAGCCGGATCGGTGTCAGGAACAGGATCTTGAGATCGAACCAGAGCGACCAGTTCTCGATGTAATAGAGGTCGTAGGCCGTGCGGAACTTGATCTTCTCGTCATTGTCGACTTCGCCGCGCCAGCCGTTGATCTGCGCCCAGCCGGTGACGCCCGGCTTGACGCGATGGCGGGCGAAATAACCCTCGACGACATCGCCGAAGGCGCGGTCGCGCGCCTGAGCGAGAACGGCGTGCGGACGCGGGCCGACGAGCGAGAGATCTCCCCTCAGCACGTTGAAAAGCTGCGGCAGTTCATCGATCGAGGTCTTGCGGATGAAGCGGCCGACGCGGGTGACACGCGGATCGCCCTTGGTCACCGCTGCCTTGCCGGTGGGGTCGGCCATGTTGGTGTACATCGAGCGGAACTTGAAGACGTTGATGATTTCATTGTTGAAGCCGTGGCGCTTCTGCATGAAGAAGATCGGGCCTTCCGACGTTGCCTTGATGGCGATCGCGGTCGCGACCATGATCGGCCAGAGCAGCGCAAGTGCGACGATCGTGAAGAAGATGTCGAAACCGCGCTTGGCGACGGAATCCCAGTCGCGGATCGGCTTCTTGAAAATATCGAGCATCGGCACCGAGCCGACATGCGAATAGGCGCGCGGCCGGAAGCGCAGCCGGTTGGCATGCGCGGCAAGGCGGATATCGACCGGCAGAACCCAAAGCTTCTTCAAAAGGTCGTAGATACGGGCCTCGGCCGACAGCGGCAGGGCGATGATCAGCATGTCGATGCGCGTTAGCCGCACGAATTCGACGAGTTCGGCGACGGTGCCGAGCTTCGGATAACCGGCGACCATGATCGGCGAGCGTTTCTCGCCGCGGTCGTCGAAGATGCCGCAGATGCGGATGTCGTTGTCGGCCTGCTGTTCGAGGACGCGGATCAGATCCTTGGCCGGCTCGCCGCCGCCGACGATGACGGCACGGCGTTCCATGATGCCGTTGCGCGCCCAGTTGCGGATGCCGTAGGCGACGAGGAAGCGCTCGGCCGCGAGGAAGAGAGCGCCCGCAGCAAACCAGACGATATAGGCATCGACCATCGCCGATGTCGTGCCGCGAAGAAGTGCGAACAGGCCGGTGGTGAGGACAAACGCGATCGTCCACGCAACGAGGATGCGCGGTATCAGACGCAGCTTGGAGCGAAGTGCCGGAATTGTGTAAGTATCGGCAAGCTGCAGGCTGATGACGGTCAAGGCCGAGGCAATCGCCGCCATGCCCGCCCGCATCAACGGGGAATCGCCGCCGTCGCCTGGGCTGAAATAATAGGTGATCAGAGCTATCGCAAAGAGCGCCAGGAATTCGAGCAGCCGCAATTGCCCGATGATGATCGTTGGCGAACGGGTTCCGTCACGGAACTGTTCGGCGATCTGCCGGGCATAGGGGTTGATCTCAGTCGGATCGGAAGGCTTCTCCTGACCCGCTTCGCCGCGCACCTCGATGTCGGAAACCTGCTTGCGCAGTGCGTCCACGTCGAATTGATCGCCTTTTTCCAGCTTGTTCATGGGGTTTCATCGCTCGTTGTTACCCAAGCGAAATAGCAGAAAGCCCCTAAGAAACATTTACGAGGCCACAGGCAATACTTGGCCGGCAGCGGGATTGACGAGCTCTTGGTACAATTTCAGGACATCACGCGCCATGACGGCGGAGGAAAACACCGCCTTCACCGCCTCGGGCTTCGGCATCGTCCTGGCGTGCCAGTCGGGCGTGCTCAGCGTTTCAGCCATGACGCGGGCGAGATCGTCGGAATTGCCGGGCTCCACCAGTGCTGCGCTTTCGGCGCCGAGCACCTCTGGAATGCCGCCGACACGGCTTGCGATGATCGTCTTGCCGGCGCCTAGCCCCTCGAGCACAATATAGGGCATGGCTTCGGCGCGCGAGGGAACGACGAGGTTCTGCGCCATGGAGAAGGCTTCGTGGACCCGCATTGCCGGCAGCATGCCGATGCGTTTGCCAAGGCCGCGTTCGACCATCATCTCACGGTAGCGGTCGCGATCCGGCCCGTCGCCGATCATCAGCGCCGACAGTGGCCTGCCGAGCAGCCGTTCGGTCTTGGCGAAGGCATCGACAAACAGATCGGGACCTTTGAGGTCCCGCAGCATTCCCACATAGATGAAATGCACGGCATCCGAGCGGGTCGGGATCGGCTCGAAATCGCGCTCGCCAATGCCGTTGTAGATCAGTCTCGTCTTCGTCCGCGGCTTACCCACCTTGCGCGCATAGATGTCGCGCTCATATTCGCAGATGAAGACCAGCGCATCGGTGAAATATTCCTGCAGGCGCTCCATCCTGAGGACGAACTGTCCGCTGAGCGAGGAGCGCGAATAATGCAGGCTTCCGCCATGCGCGGTATAGAGGCGGGCTACGCGATACCTGTTCACCCGCAACGCTGAGCCGGCAAGTCGCGCGAGCACACCGCCCTTGGCGCCGTGCCCGTGCAGCACATCCGGCCGCAAACTTTTGATTTTCTTGTATGTATCCCACATCGTCGCAATATCGGACGGGCTGATCGACCGCCGGATCGGCACGCGTGTCAGGCCGAGCGAGAGATAGGGACGGATATCGTCGAACAGGCTGTCCTCGTACTCGCCGCCGGTCGAGCTGTCGCAGAGGATGCCGATTTCATGGCCGGCCTTGCTGTGTTCCTCGACGAGATCGCGGACATGGCGGAAAATTCCGCCGACCGGCGACCTGAAGCAATGGAGGATGCGGAGCGGCTGCTGTTCTGCCATCGCTCAGAAAAGCCGTTCGCGAACGTAGATCGTGTCACCTGCGATGATCGGTCCCGATATGTTGATGCGGCCTGTCAGCACCTGTCCGTTGATCTTGCGGGTAACATCGACCATGCGCTGGTTGGCGCGGCTGGTGAAGCCGCCGGCAATCGCGATCGCATTCTGCACCGTCATGCCGGGAACATAGGCATACTGGCCGGGCTGGCCGACTTCACCCATGATGAAGACCGAACGGTAGCGATCGACATCGATGGTGACGTCGGGATCGCGAAGATAGCCTTGCTGCAGTTTCTGGGCAATCTGGCCTGAGAGTTGCTGCAGGGTTCGGCCGCGGGCAGGGACCTGGCCGATGAGCGGGAAGGCGACATAGCCGGCCTGATCCACCGTATAGGTGTTGGTCAGGCTTTGCTGGTCGAAGACGGTGATGCGCAGCCGATCGCCGCTATCCAGTGTATAGGGCTGGATGGTGGCCTCGTTGAAGGCCTTCGGCGCCGGCTTGTACGTCGTGCAGCCGCCCAATGCTGCCGTCATGGCTGCAAGGCTTAGGGCCAAAAGGATCTTGGGCTGGACGACAGACATCCGCTTGTGCTCACAAAAATGAACTCGGTGCAGTCGTTATCGATCCGTTAGGGTTAATACCCGGTAAAGGGTGCGTGCAATTTCCCGGTTTCCTTCATCGATCATCGCTCTTTGCCGGTGAGATCGCCATTAACCGTTGAGTTACCATGGTCGTTTACGCTTACGGCACCTTTGTTGTGGAGTAAGAGCATGTCCGGCGTAGCTCGTGATCAGGATGTGGACATCGACCTCGGCCAGTTGGTCCGTGCGGTCTGGGCGCGCCGTCTGCGGATTTTGACAATCACCCTCGTGGGGGCGGGCGTCGCCTTTGCCGGCGCCAAGATCATGTCGCCGCAATATCGCACCGAAACACGTATCCTCATCGAACCTCGGGCGCCGGCCTTCGCCAGCACGCAGCAGATCAACGACGCCAGCGCCGGCCCTCTGATGGATGAGCTGAACATCGCTAGCCAGGTGCAGCTTCTGCAATCGGCCGATCTCCTCAAGAAGGTCATCAACGATCTGAAGCTCTATAACCTGCCGGAATTCGACGATGCCGCCAGCGGTTCAGCCATGAGCAGCATCCTGGTGAAGCTGCACCTGAAGAAGAACCCGCTGGAAAATCCGCCGGAAGAGCGCGTCATCGACGCCTTCGTCGAACGCCTGCAGGTCTATCAGGTGCCGGGTTCACGCGTCATCGGCATCAATTTCACCTCCAAGGACCCGAAGCTCGCCGCCGCCATCCCGAACGCGATGGCGAATGTCTATCTTTCGACCCAGAGCGGCGCCAAGCTCGATTCCAACTCCGAGGCGACCCGCTGGCTGGAGCCGGAGATCGAAGGCCTGCGCCGGAAGGTCAGTGAAGCCGAGAAGAAGGTCGCCGAATACCGTACCGCGCACGGGCTGTTGCAGACGAACGGCACGACCACTTTTCCGGCCCAGCAACTGAACGATATCTCCGCCGAACTGACACGCGTGCGGGGCGACAAGGCCAATGCCGAGGCGAGGGCGCAGGCGGTGCGCAATGCGTTGTCTTCGGGCGAAGCCTCCGATACGCTGCCCGACATCATGTCCTCCCAGGCGATCCAGCGGCTGAAGGGGACGGAATCCGGCCTGCAGTCGCAGATCTCCGATCTGCAGACCAGCCTTCTCAACAACCATCCGCGGCTGAAAAGCCTGCGCGCCCAGCTCTCCGATATCCGTACCCAGATCCGCCAGGAGACGCAGAAGATCCTGGCGAGCATCGAAAACGAGTCCAAGGTCGCGGATCTCCGCGCGAGCGAACTCGAGCGCCAATCGGACACGGTGCAGGCCACCAGCGCCCGCGCCGGTGAGGACGAGGTCGGTCTCAACGCGCTGGAGCGTGAGGCGAACGCCCAGCGCCAACTGCTCGAAACCTATCTGGTGCGCTACCGCGAGGCCGCCTCCCGCGCCGACAGCAATTCGAGCCCAGCCGATGCCCGGATCGTTTCCAAGGCCGTCGAGCCGGTCGATCCTTATTTCCCGAAGGTGGTGCCGATCGTCGTCGTCGCTGCCGTCGCGACGCTGATCATGAGCGCCATCGTCATCATGCTGGCCGAACTCTTCAGCGGCCGGGCGCTCCGCCCTACAGATCTGGCTTCAGAGACAATCGAGGCAGAAGCGATCGTCGAGGAAAAACATATACCGCAGGCCACTCCGATCGCCGCTACCGCCGGAAAACCCGTTCAGCCGAGTATGCTCGCCGTCGTCGCGGAGGAAGAGGATACGATCGAGGACGTGAAGGTTGCCGATGAGGCGCCAGAGGACGAGCCGGAGGATGACAACGAATTCTCCGTCGCCTCAGTTGCGGATTATCTCACCGGCAGCCGCGCGCCGCTGGCAATCGCCATATCTCCGACTGGTGACAGCGGCTCGGCGGCGACGGTTTCGCTGACCCGCATGCTCGCCGATGCCGGTCACCGCGTCATCCTGATCGATATGACCGGCTCCGGCTACCCCACGGAACTGATGGCCGAGGACCCGGCCGCCCTTGGTGTCACCGATCTGCTTTGCGGCGAGGCTGCCTTCGGCGATACGATCCACGGCGACCGCCTTTCCGATGCCCATCTCATTCCCCAGGGCCAGAGCGACGTGCGCCGCGCCATGCGTGGTGTCGACCGACTGTCGTTGCTGCTCGATGCACTCGCCGCCGCCTATGACCTCGTGGTGGTCGAATGCGGTTCGGCCGATGTCGCCGGCGTCTCGCGGCTGACGCGCAGCCGGGACGTCGAGATCATTCTCTCGCTGCCTGAGGTCGAGGAGACCATTTTCGTTGCACTGATGACGGAATTCCAGGCTGCCGGCTATGAGCGCGTCGTGCTGATGTCGGGCGGCGAAGCGGCCGAACAGACCCTCGGCCGGGCTGCTTGAACGGCTAGCCGATCCGTGCCCGGATGCCTTGGGCGAATTTATAGAGCTTCGGGCGCGCCTTGATGTGCGCCTTGCCGTGGGTGACGATCCGGTGAGCGGCGCCGGCGACGACGCCGAACGGCGATACCGGCAGCACCACGTCATAATGCGCGGTCTCGACCGGCGCCCAGGAACGCTTGTAGGTCTGGTCGCCGAGGCCGAAATCGAACAGTGCGACACCCTTGCCATGCAGTCCCGAGATGGTCTGCCAATAGAGGAATTCGCCGGGGCTCGTATCCGGCACGAGCTCTTCGTCGATCGCGCCGAACTGGCAGATGATATGGTCACCCTTGCGCGAGATGCCTGATATCGCGGCGATCTTACCCTCAAGTTCGCCCTTGAGCCGGAGCATATGCATCTGCAGCCCGAAATACTGCCTGGTGTCGTCCCGCTTGTCGATGAGACCGTGCAGGAAGGTCTGCGTCTCCCTATCGGCAAAGACGTCGGGCAGGCCAAGGCTGGCGAAACGGGCGCTTTTCAGGCGGAAGAAGATATCGAGCAGGCCGTGCTGTTCTTCCGATGTCCGAGGAATGAGGTATTCGAAGCCGCCGGCCGCCTCGAGGCGCTTCGACTGAACACGGAATTTCTTGCGCCGGTTCTTGGCGTTGAGCTGCTTCAGCGTGTCCTCGAAAGCGGGAAGGAACGGCAGCTGATAGGCGTGATTCTGGTTCTGCACCACCGGCAGCCCGGCGAGCGGGCTCTCGCGCCCACGCCATTCCAGCGGAATGTTCTGCAGCAGCAGCAGATCGGCGCGGCCCTTCAGCGCATGCCGGAGCCGGCCGGCGAACTCATGGGGGGCGATGGTCCTGCCGGCTTCGGCAAAGCTCTCTGCGAATAGGCCGGTATTGATATTGCTGTGATCGGCGGCGATGAATTTCGCCGTCGTGAGCCCGCGAGACTTGACGATCTCGGCCGGCAGAATGAAGGCGGTCTGACCCGCATGAGTGCCTTTGAGGATCGCAAGCGGCCGCTGGAAGGCGCTCACCCAGGCGGCGCACCAGTCGTAGCTCTGATGCAGGGACTGGAGATTGTCGCGCTCCAGCGCCCGCCACTCATCCTCCAGCGGCTGCATCGTATCGAAGACTTCGATGTCGATTTCAGCCATGGCGAGTTTCATGCTCAGCTGGCGCAGGCGCGAAATGGCCGTATCGGCCAGCGCCACGTCGTCGGACGGCTGTTCATGGACATCGAGCTTTTGCGTCTGCACGATTTTCTCCGGTCAAGAATGCTGAACGGGAAGGTAGGTATGCCAGACGTATATTTGGTTTAACCGCACGCGCTGGGCGAGGTTTTCCGCGGATCACGGTTATTCGGCCGTTAATGGCCCTAAAGCATGTCGCGCAAAAGTGTGCCGCGGTTTTGCGACAACGACATGCGTAAAAACAAAGACCTAAAGCGCGACAAGCGAATCTGAAAGATCGCGACGCGCTTTAGCGCAGCGGGGGGCCGGCCATCCATTTGATGATAACCATCGCCGGCAACACCCAGAGCAGGCCGGTGAGCAGGAAATAGAGCAGATGTCCCCACCAGGGCGCGTTGCCGAGCGTCGCCACCGCGATCGTATTCGCCACCAGCGCATAAACGAGCACGAGCACGATGATCAGGATCGTGCCGATGAATTTGCGGAGGCGGACGGGCATCGGTTATCTCTCGGCATGGAGGGGCGAACCGGCGCGACGGCATGCCGCAAAGGTTCGGGGCTTGTTTTGCATGAGCCGGTGGGGCAAATCAACTGCCGGATAGAAGGAGACATCATGGCCGTCGCAAACCTGACCACGGAACAGGCGATCCTGAGCGAAATGCGCAGGCAGAATCGCGACCGCCGCGCCCTGCGCTTCTGGCTGGGCTTCGTGCTTTTGGCGCTCTTCTGTCTCGTGCTCGTCGGCGGCGCCACGCGGCTGACCAATTCCGGCCTGTCGATTACCGAGTGGAAACCGATCCACGGCGTCATCCCACCGCTGTCGGCTGCCGAATGGGAGGAGGAATTCCGCCTCTATCAGCGCATTCCCGAATTTCAGCAGTTGAACAGTTCCATGACCGTCGATGAGTTCAAAGGCATCTTCTGGTGGGAGTGGGCGCATCGGCTGATCGCCCGCGGCATCGGCGTGATCTTCGCGCTGCCGCTGATCTATTTCTGGCTGACGGGGCGGATCGAAAAGCGTCTGCGCTGGCCGCTCGTCGGCATCCTGGCGCTCGGCGGCCTGCAGGGTTTTATCGGTTGGTGGATGGTGTCCTCGGGCCTTTCCGTCCGCACCGACGTCAGCCAGTACAGGCTGGCGACGCATCTCGTCATGGCCTGCCTGATCTTTGCCGGCTGCATGTGGATCATGCGCGGTCTCTCCAGACATTCCGACGATCCGGCGCCGACCGGAAGCTCGCGCGGTTTTGCCGCGGCGATCGCCATTTTCGCGCTATTCCAGATCTATCTTGGCGCGCTGGTGGCGGGGCTCGACGCCGGTTTCTCCTACAATACCTGGCCGCTGATGGATGGTGCCGTCATCCCCTCCGATCTGCTGATCCAGCAGCCCTTCTGGATCAATGCCTTCGAGAACCCGAAGACGGTGCAGTTCATCCACCGCATCGGCGCCTATACGCTCTTCGCATTGACGCTGATCAACATGATGATCGCCCTTCGCGCAGCACCTTGGACCACCCACGCACGCCGCGCCATCGTGCTTTTCGCGCTGGTGACGTTGCAGGCGGCAATCGGCATCGCCACGCTGCTGATGCAGGTGCCGCTTCACTGGGGCCTGCTGCATCAGGCCGGTGCGCTGGTGGTTTTCGGTTTCGCCGTCGCCAACTGGCGCGGTTTTTACGGCGAATATCCGCGTGGGACGATGATCGCCGAGCGCGATTGAGGCGAGTGGCCGTAGCTCGGGGGATCTACCGCAGTACGCTGTCGAGCAGCGGCATGCCGATGATGGCGGCGGCGGCGATCAGGACGTAGCAGGCGATGCGGAAGGTCCGTTCTTCGGCAAGCCCGAACAATTTCGAGCCGCCATAGAGCCCGACCGCATAACTCGGCAGAATGACGGCGGTGAGCGCGAAGACGGCAGGCACGAACAGTCCGCCGAAATAATAGCTGATGGCGCTGAAGACGGACGAAATCGAGAAATAGAGCACCACATTCGCCCGGACGCGGGTGAAATTACTCTTGCCGCCGAGCCAATAGGCGACAACCGGCGGCCCGCCGAGCTGCGCAGCGCCGCTGAAAAGCCCGGCAATCAGCCCGACGCCGCTGGTGAGTGGTGCGGACGCCTCCCCGTGATAGCGCCATCCCGATACCAGCAGCGCAAGCAGGCAGATGGCGATGATCGTGATACTCCAGCGCAAGAGCAGCGGATCGAGCAACGTCAGGATCGCCGTGCCGGCTGGGATGCCGAGCGCAGCACCTGCCGCCATGACGAAAACCTCGGGTCGGTTGGCGCCGCGCCAGGCCGGCGGGATCATCCCGAGTGACGCAATGCCGTCGATGACGAGCAGGATCGGTGAGATCAGCTTCGGGCCGACGATCGCGCCGCCGAGCGGAACGAAGATCAGCGCGGCGCCAAAGCCAGAAAAGCCGCGGGCAAGCCCGGCGATGAAAGCAAAGGCCATCAGCGCATAGATGCCGTGGTCGGGCAGGGCAGCCGTAAACCATGCGTGCACGCCATCGACCAGCGCATCGAGCGTCATGACATCAGGCTCCGTGATTCGGGAATGGCGGGCAAGGAAGGTCCGCTCTCATAGCCCAATCGTCGCCGATGATCGAGCCGAAAGCGATGCTGCGGCCGCCGAGGGAGGCGGCCGCGAGAAAGATCGTGATGAAGACATCGGCGCAAGGCTCGAGCGGCATCCACGTCGATGCCGTCGTCTGCGCCTTACGAGGCGAGCATCAGGTCCATGTTCTGGACGGCGGCGCCCGATGCGCCCTTGCCGAGATTGTCGAGCAGCGCCACGAGGTTCACCTGCGAAGCGCCTGCGGTGCCGAAGACGAAGAGCTTCATCGTGTCCTTGCCTTCGAGATCGATGGCGTTGACGCGGGGCAGGGCCTTGCTTTCGGCCAGCGGCACGACACTGACGATATCCTGGCCGGCATAATGGGCAACGAGGGCCGCATGGATGTTTTCCATCGTCGTGCCCTCGGCGAGATCGTCGAGATGCAGCGGCACCTGCACGATCATGCCCTGCGCGAACTTGCCGACCGACGGCGAGAAGATCGGTGCGCGATCGAGCAGGCCGTGCACGGTCATCTCGGGCACGTGTTTATGGGTGAGCGGCAGGCCATAGAGAAAATGTGGCGCGGTGATCGCATCCGGGTGATCCGGGTTTTCCATCTGCGCGATCATCTGCTTGCCGCCGCCGGTATAGCCGGAGACCGCGTTGACCGTGATCGGATAGCCGTCCGGCAGAATGCCGGCGGCGCGCAGCGGCCGGATGAGGCCGATCGCTCCGGTGGGATAGCAGCCGGGATTGGCGACGAAACGGGCGGCAGCGATCTTGTCGGCCTGCTGCTTGTCCATTTCGGCAAAACCATAGGCCCAACCGGGATTGACGCGGAAGGCGGTCGAGGTGTCGATGACGCGCACATTGTTGTTGGCCGAAACCATCTGCACCGCTTCCTTCGACGCATCGTCGGGCAGGCAGAGAATGGCGATGTCGGCGCCGTTCAGCATGTCCTCGCGCATGGCGGCGTTGCGCCGCTCGGCTTCGGGTATGGACAGAAGTTCGACATCGCGGCGGCCGGCCATGCGCGTGCGGATCTGCAGACCCGTCGTGCCGTGTTCGCCGTCGATGAAGATTTTCGGTGCCATGTTAAACCTGCGCTTTCAATGAGTTCTGAAGGTTTCCGGATTCAGTTTGAGGATGATAGGTCAGCCTTGCGACACGGCGATGGCGCGTCTCTCGGCATGAAGCCCCAGCATATACATCGCCACCGTTGCCCCCGCAATGGCGGTGATATCGGCGTGATCGTAGGGCGGCGATACCTCGACGACGTCGGCGCCGCGGATATCGAGCTGGTGCAGACGCTGCAGCACCGAGAGGATCTTGGCGCTCGATGGTCCGCCCGAAACCGGTGTGCCGGTGCCCGGCGCAAAGGCCGGATCGAGGCAATCGATATCGAAGGTGAGATAGGCCGGCGCCCCGCGCGTATGGGAAATGATCGCCGAGGCGATATCGCTGGCGCTCATCTCTTCGACCTGATGACCGTAGAGAATATTGACGCCGCAGTCCTCCGGCGCATGGGTGCGGATGCCGATCTGAATGGAGCGGTCCGGATCGATGATGCCCTCGCGGGTGGCCCGCGCCACGAAAGAACCGTGGTCGATGCGCCGTTCCTCGTCGAACCAGGTGTCCTGATGCGCGTCGAACTGCACGAGCGCCAGCGGCCCGTGTTTTGCGACATGGGCTTTCAGCAGCGGCCAGGTGACGTAGTGATCACCACCGAGCGTCAGCAGGAAGGCACCGCTGTCGAGGATGATATTCGCCTGGCGTTCGATAGCGGCCGGCGTGTCCTGATGGTTGCCGTAGTCGAGCAGGCAATCGCCGTAGTCGATCACCGCCATTTCGGCGAAGAGTTCGCGGTTGAAGGGATATTGCGCATCATTGTCGAAGATCGCCGAGGCGCGCCGGATCGCCTGCGGCCCGAAGCGCGTGCCCGGCCTGTTCGATGTCGCGGCATCGAAGGGAATGCCCCAGACAGCGACGTCGACGCCGGCGAGCTCCTTGGTGAAGCGGCGGCGCATGAAGGACAGCGCGCCGGCAAAGGTCGGATCGCTGGCAGCGGAGGTGAGGCTGGTCGCCGTAAAGGCGTGGTCAATCGATCTGTTCGCCAAATCATGCTCCTTTTTCGGTCGCAAAATCATAGTCGCGTTCGATACGGACGCTGCATTGCAGGATCGCCGTTCGACGCCAGAGCGTCGGGTCTCTTGCGAAGGAATTAGCCGATCCCCCGCGCGCAGAAAGGCGTAGGCGAGGTGCGGACGGATTTCAAGCAATCGTTCGGACGACGGCCGCTCGTTATCGTCGAGCGACCGTCATTCGCTCGCTGCCTATCGGACCGGCTCCCGCAGGCACCACAATCCAGCCAGCGTCGTCAGCGCGGTCGCTGAGACATAGCCCACGAGTGGCCAGGCGCTGTCGCCGCCGAGCAGAATCACGAAGAAGGTTCCGGCAAAGCCGACGATGATGCTTTGGACGCAGAAGTAGAGCGCGACCGCCGTTCCCGCTGTGTCGCCAAAGGCGTCGAGCGCGCCGTTGGCGGTGACCGCCGTCGCAACGACGATGCCGATCGCGATGATCCACATCGGCACGACGAAGCTGACGAGGGAAGGCAGCAGAAACAACTCTCCAAAGGCAAGCAGCACGGCGCCGAGAAGCAGTATTGCCATGCCTCTGGCAAGGCTGCCTGCAATGCCCCAGCGCATGACGAAGCCTTTGGCGAAACGCGCCGTCACGATCATCACCAGCGCCACCGTGGCAAAGATGAAGCTGAAGGCGATGCCGGAAAAACCGGCTTTGTCGATCAGGATACGGGGTGCCGTCGAGAAGAAAACGAAGAAGGCGCCCATCGCCGTGCTGAAGCCGCCCGCATAAACCCAGAAGGGAAGACTTCTAAGGATCGCGCGGAGAGCGATCTTGGCGGTGACGGCAGGGCGGGTTTCGTGCCATCGCATACCGGCGTTGAAAAGCGCGGCAACCGAAAGGAGGCCGATGACGAGGAAGATGGCGCGCCAGCCGAAGCGATCCGCGATCGCGGCTCCGATGATCGGGCCGAGTGCGGGCACGAAAGAGAGGATGGAGCCGAGAAGGCTATAGATCGTGCTGCTTTCGGGACGCCCGGCGTAGACGTCACGCACGGTTGCGAAAGTTGCGACGAGGGTCGCCGACGCGCCGACTGCTTGCAGCAATCTCAAGACCACGAAGACCGGCGCCGACGAGGAGCCGGCAAGCAGGAAGGATGACGCGGCAAAGAGTGCAGCACCGCCAAGCAGGACAGGCCGTCGTCCGATAATATCGGAAATTGGGCCGAAGACGATCTGGCCGACACCGAGCACGAGCATGTAGAGGCTGAGGGTCAGTTGGATGACCGCCGGCGAAGTGCCGAGCGCCTCCGGCATGACCGGCACAATCGGCAGATAGATATCCATGGCGAGCGAGGCCAGGATGTCGAAAGGTGCCATAAGCAGCAAGGCTGCCGGCAGGGAATAGGTCCATTGCTGGATTTTGGGATAAGACATGGGAAAGAACCCGCTCAAATGATTTCATTCGGCGGCGATCTGTCTCTTCATCAGTATCGGAATTGACCGGACAGACGCCGCAACAACAGGGCAGAGTTGTTGCGGCTTATTTGTCTGCGGACTTGGTTGTACCCATGATGCGACCCTGACTGCGGCTTCGCTCATTTCCGAAGCGCTTTGCCAAGTTTCTACCAGCAGAGCCGGAATGCGACAATGGCATGCTGGCACGCTTCCGATTGGTTTAAACAGCGTAAAACAAAAAGGCCGCGTTGCCCCGGCCTTCGTAAATTCCGTCTGTCCGAAGCGATTAACGCTTGGAGAACTGGAACGAGCGGCGGGCCTTTGCCTTGCCGTACTTCTTGCGTTCGACGACGCGGCTGTCGCGGGTCAGGAAGCCGCCCTTCTTCAGCACCGCGCGCAGGCCCGGTTCGAAATAGGTGAGCGCCTTGGACACGCCATGGCGAACCGCACCGGCCTGGCCGGAGAGGCCGCCGCCGGCAACGGTTGCGACGATGTCGAACTGGCCGTCACGGGCAGCCGCAACGATCGGCTGGCGCAGGATCATCTGCAGCACCGGACGTGCGAAATATTCCGCGAATTCCTTGCCGTTGACGGTGATCTTGCCGGAGCCCGGCTTGACCCAGACGCGGGCGACGGCGTTCTTGCGCTTGCCGGTCGCGTAGGAGCGGCCGAGCGAATCGACCTTGCGGACGTGGGCCGGAGCAGCAGCTTCGGAAACCGTGCCGAGATCCTTCAGGGAGGAGAGGTCAGCCATATCAGGCGCTCCTTACGTTCTTTTTGTTGAGCGCGGCAACGTCGAGGGCGACCGGCTGCTGGGCTTCATGGGGATGGTTGGAGCCGGCGTAAACGCGCAGGTTCTTCATCTGGCGACGGCCGAGCGGGCCACGCGGAACCATGCGTTCGACGGCCTTTTCGAGGACGCGCTCCGGGAAGCGGCCTTCGATGATCTGGCGTGCGCTACGTTCCTTGATGCCGCCAGCATAACCGGTGTGCCAGTAGTAGACCTTGTCGGAATACTTCTTGCCGGTGAAAACGACCTTTTCGGCATTGATGACGATGACGTTGTCGCCGTCGTCAACGTGAGGCGTGAAGGTTGCCTTGTGCTTGCCGCGCAGGCGCATAGCGATGATGGAAGCGAGACGGCCAACGACCAGCCCTTCGGCGTCGATGATCACCCACTTCTTCTCCACCTCTGCAGGCTTCTGGGAGAAGGTTGCCATAGTGAATACTCTCTTTTGGGACCCTTGGCCCGAAGGCTTGAAGGGCGTTTCTTGTTGCTTGGATTGGCAGGCTCAAGGCATACCAAAAAGAAAGCAGCCCGGATAGGCTGCGTTCTGGCGCGGTGTATAAAGGGAATATGACATTGGGTCAATATAGACTTCCTGAAGGTTTGGAAAAATTTTTCAGTAAAAACAGATACTTAGATATGTGGTATTTTAATACCTCATATTTCCGCGGTCGCGGACTGCTGCCCCTGACGTTTTTCACGTCGTCTCTGTCGGTTTGAAATAGCGTCCGACGGTCGAAAGCAGATCTCAACCTTTGAACGCGCGCAGACATTTCATCATTTCGCGAAGGCCGCGTGTCAGATGTTTGTCCCGGCGTAGAACCATGCCAAGGCGGCGCGTCAGCCGCGGCTTCAGCGATGATGTCGTTACGAGGCCGGCGCGGTCGCGCTTCAGCGCCAGCCCCGGCAGGATCGACCAGCCGAGCCCCACGGCAACCAGTTCCTTGATCGCCTCGATGCTGCCGAACTCCATCGCAGGCCGGATCCTTGTATCCGGTGCAGCCAGCCACGCGTCGATTGCGCGCCTGGTATTGCCGCCCTCATAAAGCAGCAGCGTCCTGTCGCGCATGAAGGCGGCGTCCGGTCCGCCTTCGGGCATGAGGCTGCCCGCGGGGGCGACGGCCAGCAATTCCTCCTCGTAGAACGGCTCGATCTCGAAGTTCCGTCCCGATGCCGGCAGGGCGACGACAGCGATGTCGAGGCTGTTGGCCTCCAGATCGCGCAGAATGTCATCGGCATCGCCGATGCGCACGGTGATTTCGAGGCCGGGCATGGATTTTCTGGCGACGGCGATGGCGCGCGGAAGCAGATGGATCGACGCTGTGCCGCCGCTGCCGATGCGCACGCGGCCGCTGGCGCCATCCCGGTAGGGCATCATCGCTTCTTCCGCTGCAGCCGATTCCTGGAGCAGGCGCCTTGCATAGACGAGCAGGTCGAGACCTGCCGCGGTCGGCTGCGCCCGCCGCCCGACACGCTCGATCAGCCGGACGCCGAGCCGCTGTTCGAGCCCCTTCACCTGCAGGCTGACGGCCGGCTGCGTCAGGCCTTCCTTGTCGGCCGCAGCCGTAAAGCTTCCGAGCTCGGCGACGTTGATGAAGGCGGCAAGCTGATCGAGGTGGAGAGGCATACAAAAGAAATCCTTATGCATAGGATAATATCCATAAGCTTCTTTCGCGGCATCTTCCAGCGCATCTTTCATTCGTTGAAGAAAGGAAGAAAGACATGGCCCTGGAATTAAGCGGGATCCTTGACGCACCTCGCGATATCGTTTGGACGAGACTTCGCGGGATGGCGCGCTGGAGCCTGCGGCTGCTACTGACGATCGAACATCACCTCGAAAAGCGCCGCAGCCGCCGCACGCTTTTGGAACTCACCGACGACGAGCTTTGCGATGTCGGTCTGACCCGTACGCAGGCAAGCGCCGAGACATCGAAGTCGTGGTTCTGGTCCTGACGGCAGCGGTCTCTGCGGGGAGTGCGGATCCTGCTCGAAATTTCCGGCGCCTTGTGGCAAAACGTCTGCCTGGAATCGAGCGCAGGGAGCAGCATCATGGCCGAAATCGTATCCTTCCGGAAGGACGCCGCCGGAGCGGAAGAGGGCGGCTTGCTGACCCGCTCGCTGCGCAACGGCGTGCTGCGGCTCGTGCTCAACAACCCACCGGCCAATGTTCTCTCGATCGCACTTCTCGAGGCCCTGATGCAGGAGCTCGAGACGGCCGATGCAGAACCGGATGCGCGCGTCGTCGTCATCGCCTCGACCGGCAATGTCTTTTCCGCCGGGCATGATCTCAAGGAACTCACGGCCCATCGCGCCGATGAAGATCAGGGTGCCGGTTTCTTCGAAAAGACCTTTCGGCTCGCTGCCGATCTGATGCTGAAGATCACGCATCTGCCGAAGCCTGTCATCGCCGAGATCGACGGGCTTGTAACGGCTGCGGGCTGCCAGCTCGTTGCCTCCTGCGATCTGGCGATCTTCACGGACAGTTCGACATTCTGCACCCCGGGCGTCAACATCGGCCTGTTCTGTTCGACGCCGATGGTGGCCGTTTCCCGTGCCGCGCACCGCAAACAGGCGATGGAGATGCTGCTGACCGGCGAGACGATCGACGCCTCGACCGCCAAGGATTTCGGCCTCGTCAACCGTATTGTGCCGAAGCAGTATCTGGCGCAGGTGGTTTCCAAATATGCGGCCGTGATCGCCAGCAAATCGCCATTGACCCTGAAAATCGGCAAGGAAGCCTTCCACCGGCAGCTCGAACTGCCCGTGGAGGCGGCATATGATTATACCGCCAGGGTGATGGTCGAGAACATGCTGACTGAGGATGCGCAGGAAGGGATCGGCGCCTTCCTTGGCAAGCGCAAGGCCGAATGGACAGGCGAGTGATCACGCCAGTCTCAGAAGCAGCCCGCCGATCGCGATGACGACGCCGGCGACGTAGCGCCAGATGCTGGCTTTTTCCTTGAAGACGGTGATCGAGATCACCAGCGCAAACAGGATTGCGGTTTCACGCAAGGCTGCGACGGTCGCGACTGGGGCTTTTGTCATCGCCCAGAGCGCCAGGCCATAGGAAGCGATCGAGCCGGCGCCGCCGATGAGGCCGCGCCACCAGTTGTGGCGAACGTGACGCACGACTGCGAAAGCGCCGCGCTGGGACGCTGCCCAGGAAAACAGCAGCACCGGCGGCAGCAGCGACATCCACAAAGTATAGGAAATCGCATTGCCGGAGATGCGCGCGCCGATTCCGTCGACATAGGTGTAGGTGGCGATGACGCAGGCATTGGCAAGCGAGAGGACGACGGCACGGCTGCTGCCACGCCGCGCCTCCAGGGCGAGTGTCAGCACGCCGGCGCAGATCGTCATCGTCCCGGCAAGAGCGCCGGTGGAGAGGTTTTCTTTGAGAACGAAACCGCTTGTCGCGGCGATCAACAGCGGTGCGCAGCCACGCATCAGCGGATAGACGAGGCCGATATCGCCGGCCCGGTAGGCGGCGGCGACCAGCTGAAAGTAGGCAAACTGCAGGATGGCAGAGGCGCCGATGAACGGCCAGGCCGAGGCGTGCGGCAACGGCAGGAATGGCAGGAACGGCAGTGCCGAAACCGCGCCGCCGGCCGAGATCAGCGCCGCATCGAGGGACTTATCGCTCCCCGCCTTGATGATGGCGTTCCATGTCGCGTGCAGCAGTGCGCCGAAGAGAACGAGCAGGATGACGTCGAGAGGCAAGGGAGTAATCCGGAAAGGATGAGAGGAAGCGAATGCACCTCGCCTTCGGCGTTTCAAATTCCTGAAAAGACAACTGGGATTTGCACGAAAATGCGCGGCGGCGGTCGCTTATGCGTTCATATGTCGAATAGCATTCTTTCAGTATGTGAACAATGGCGACTCATTTGAGCAATTTTTACGTGCGCGCGACATGCGTTCAATTCATGCGATCCTTTCAACTATGAGCTGTTTCTAATGGATGCGGGAACAAAGAGTGCTGATATCACGAACAAAAAGAGAAAATCTCTGGAGGAATGCGAGAACTGTTTATTCTATGGTGCTGAAATATAGATATTATTCTATAACTTTGATATACGGGAAAATTAAAGCTCCTGATTGTGCAATCGTTACGAAATCGCAGCGCGGGATTGATCGCAAACCTTTCGCAACCGCGAAAGGCGCGCAGTTCCTGCGTCCGCCATGACGGCGAAAAACATCAGAGCTGATGATGCGGAACGAAGAGCATCCCGTCAAGGTTGTCGATGTTCTGGCAGCTCAGCACTTGGCAGCGGGGAGTGTCTTTCGAAGGGATATATGTCCATTCCGCATAATCGGTCGCGTCGCAATAATTGCTGTTGCGGACATAGCGATCGTAGAGCGGCAAGCCACGGGGAGACTGGTAACGGAAGATGACCGCGCCCTGATTGTGGATGGCGGCACGCACGCTGGCACAGCTCATGGTGAGCGGATTGTAGCGCGAGATCGCCAGCGCCGGCGATGCGGCGAGCACGAGCATGAGGGCAAGAGCGATTTTTTTCATCGAATCATCCTCAAGGAGTATCCAATTCATATATACGGGCCAATTCATATATACGGGAAAGACACGCAGCCGGTTTCACGGAAACGCAAAAAAACATGCTGGCCGTGCCTGCCGGAGGGCTTTCGGGAGTGGAGAAGTGGATATGAATCACGACACCTACACGGATGATTACCTCGCCGGCATCCTGCATTCGGTAAAGACTATCGCGCTGACCGGCGCTTCGCCCAATCCAGCCCGGCCGAGCAACGGCGTCATGGGCTATCTGCTGTCGCGCGGCTACGAGGTCATTCCTGTCAATCCGGGGCAGGCGGGCAAACTGATCCAGGGCCGCACCGTTTATGCCCGGCTTGCAGACATTCCCGTGCCGATCGACATGGTCGACGTATTCCGCGCCTCCGAATATCTGGATGGGGTCGTCGAGGAGGCGCTGGCGCTGAGCCCGCTGCCTAAGATCATCTGGTCTCAACTTGGTGTGCGCGACGATGCGGCTGCGGCAAAGGCGGAGGCTGCCGGCATCCAGGTGGTGATGAACCGCTGCCCGGCGATCGAGTATCCTCGTCTTATTGCCTGAGTTGCGGTCCGCGGAGACGGATTTTCCACGGAACGCCCATGGGTTGAAACGGATCGCGATTAACTTTCGCAAGCGACAGGCTATGATCCTGGACGTCAGCAATAACGGGAGGACGACATGGCCAAGAACGATCCGGGATTCAACACGTTGGCGATCCATGCCGGTGCGCAGCCCGACCCAACGACTGGGGCGCGGGTAACGCCGATCTACCAGACGACCGCTTTCGTCTTCAATGATTCCGATCATGCCGCCGCCCTCTTCGGTCTGCAGGCTTTCGGCAATATCTATACCCGCATCATGAACCCGACGCAGGCGGTACTCGAGGAGCGTGTCGCAGCGCTCGAGGGCGGAACCGCAGCCCTTGCCGTCGCCTCCGGCCATGCGGCGCAGGTGATCGTCTTCCACAATATCATGCGTCCTGGCGAGAATTTCATCGCTGCCCGCCAGCTCTACGGCGGCTCGATCAACCAGTTCGGCCACGCCTTCGAGAATTTCGGCTGGCAGGTGCGCTGGGCCGATGCCGCCGATCCGGCAAGCTTCGAAAGCCAGATCGACGATAAGACGCGCGGCATCTTTATCGAAAGCCTGGCCAATCCCGGCGGTACCTTCGTCGATATCGCCGCCATCGCCGACGTCGCGCATCGCCATGGCCTGCCGCTGATCGTCGACAACACGATGGCGACACCCTATTTCATCCGTCCGATCGAACACGGCGCCGACATCGTCGTGCATTCGCTGACAAAATTTCTCGGCGGCCACGGCAATTCCATGGGCGGCCTCATCGTCGACGGCGGCACCTTCGACTGGTCGAAATCAGGCAATTACCCGATGCTGTCGAGCCCGCGGCCGGAATATAACGGCATGGTTCTGCACGCGACTTTCGGCAATTTCGCCTTCGCGATCGCTGCCCGTGTGCTCGGCCTGCGCGATCTCGGGCCGGCGATCTCGCCCTTCAATGCTTTCCTGATCCTGACCGGCATCGAGACGCTGCCGCTTCGGATGCAGCGCCACAGCGACAATGCGATCGCCGTTGCGAAGTGGCTGAAGGCGCACAGCAAGATCGCCTGGGTGAACTATGCCGGGCTCGACGATGATCCGAACCACGCCCTACAGCAGCGCTACTCGCCGAAGGGCGCCGGCTCCGTCTTCACCTTCGGCGTCAAGGGCGGTTATGAGGCGGGCAAGACGCTGGTCGAGGGGCTGGAGCTCTTCTCCCATCTCGCCAATATCGGCGATACCCGTTCGCTCGTCATCCATCCGGCCTCGACGACGCACCGGCAGTTGACCGACGAGCAGAGGATCGCTGCCGGCGCGGGGCCTGGCGTGGTTCGCCTTTCCGTCGGCATCGAGGACGTCAAGGACATCATCGCCGATCTCGAACAGGCGCTCTCGAAGATCTGAGATCAACGAAGTCTATGGTGACCATGACAAACTTTCTCACCTTCAGCATCGACGGCGTCGAACCCGAGTTCGGCGCCCCTGAAGCCGATCGGATTATCTCCGGCGATCCGCATTTCCGTACCTGGAACCTGGAAGAGGCCGAAGGCGGCCTTTATTCCGGCATTTGGGAGGCGACACCGGGCAAGTGGCGGATCGTCTACGAGGAATGGGAATATTTCAGCCTGCTGTCCGGCCATTCGATCGTGACCGAGGACGGCGGTGAGCCGGTTCATCTGAAGACGGGTGACCGGATGATCCTCAGACCCGGCTTCAAGGGAACGTGGGAAGTCGTTGAAACGACTCGTAAGGATTATGTGATCAAGGTTTAAGCGAGAGCCAGCAAGTGATCACGAACGAAGCCGGGCCTATCCCGTCTTCGGCTTCGCTTTTTGTCGTCACGGCCACAGCGATGATCCGAAACGGCAAGCCGGCAACGACGGTGCTTGCGGCCATTTGTCCCGGATTAAATGCTTTTAACCAATCCCATTAATCGGGCCTACATCGACAAATGCTAAACCTTATCTGCAGCGCATTGCGGACATGATGTCTCCTGCCGTCTCACAGACATGGCCTTGCAATTAATCTTTGCGGAATTTGCATGTCGTCGAATCTTGCAGCCAGGCACGTTCGGACTCAAACGTCTTCCATCATTGCGACAACCGTCTGCTTCCTTGTCGTCGCCCTCGTATTGACTGGCCTGATGGCGCATGTCGTCGTCACCATGACCCGCTCAGTGAACGAGATCGACGATGCCAGGGCCAGTCGCGCCGCCCGCGCGGCGGTCGCAGCCTTTGTGGCTCGCTTGAGCGGGACAACGACGGACAATGCCATATGGGACGATGCCTATAGTGCGGTCTCATCTCCGGCCGCTGCGGATTGGGCCTATGAGAATTGGGGAAAAACCAGCGAGGATTATGCGCTTTATGACGGCGCGATCGTGACCGGCCCTGACCGGTCTTCGATCGTCTCGGCCTATGCCAAAGGCAAGCCCTTCCAGCCGAGCACGTTTTTCGGGGAAGCTTTTTATCAGCAGATCAATGCTGCTGCCGCTCCGGCGAAGGCGCCGGTGGTCAATTTCATCAAGACCGAAAGCGGTATAGCGCTGATCGCCTCGCAGGCGATCCAGCCGTTCGAGACCGCCGCCGAGGTTCCGAAGTTCAGCGTGCTGAGTTTCTATAAGGAGTTTACGTCGGAGGTTCTCGACACTCTCTCCAACGAACATGAACTCGAGGGGCTGAGCCTCGAGACGACGCCCAAGCCGGGATCCCTGAACACGCCGATCACCGACATGAAGGGAGCCGTCATCGGCTATCTCGTTTGGCCGAGCAAAGCCCCCGGAAGCGCCGTGTTTCATCAGGTCTATCCCTATGTTGCAGCTTCTACCGTCATCCTTTCATTATTCTTGATCGGCGTTCTGTTGGTTGGCGCATCCGAGGCGCGGCGCCTGCGCCAACTGGCGCAAACAGCTCGCTTCGAAGCGAGCCATGACAGCTTGAGTGGCTTGTTGAACAGACAGGGGCTTCTCCGCCTGCTGGAGGATCTGGAGAGCCCGGATCCTTCATCGCCGCGGCTTTACTTGGTTGACCTCGACGGCTTCAAGGCGGTCAACGATGCTTGGGGACATGCGGTTGGGGATGATTTGATCCGGATCGTCTCGAACGCGCTGATGACCAGTCATCCCGAAGTCCTGGCCGCAGCCCGGCTGGGAGGCGATGAATTCGCGCTGGTGCACGTTGGATCCACTGCACGCGAAGAGATCGAAGAGGCGATTCTGGCGCTGTTTGCCGAGCCCTTCAAAATTGACGGGCGAACGATCGAAGTTGGCGCAAGCATCGGAGCTGCGGCGCGCGATGGAGACATATCGCCTTTGGAGCTTCTTCGCAGAGCCGACATGGCGCTCTATCGTGCCAAGGCAAATGGCAAAGGTCAGGCGGTTGAATACGACCCCGAACTGGACCGGGAACGCATACGGGTCGCCGAGCTGGAAGGTCTCTTGAAAAACGCCATCGGCAGCGGCGCAATCGAAGCCGTTTTCCAGCCTCTCGTCTCTGCTTCGACCGGTACTGTCACCGGTCTTGAAGCACTGGCGCGCTGGAAAACTGCAACGGGAAACATCAGCCCGGAAATATTCATCCCTCTTGCTGAAAGATGCGGCCTCATCGATGCCCTTGGCGTCCATATGCTGAGAACGTCGATCGGGCATGCCAAGAGCTGGCCCGGTCTGACTTTGTCGGTGAATGTTTCGCCGATCCAGCTCTGCAATCCGGAATTTGCTGCCCAAGTGATCACGATCCTGCAGGAGTTGGATTTCAATCCAAACCGCCTGACACTGGAAATCACTGAGGGCGTTCTGATGACAAATCCGGATCAGGCCCGTCGGTCGATAGACCAGCTCAAGCGCGTCGGCATAAAGTTTGCTCTTGATGATTTTGGCTGCGGCTACGCCAGCATCGGTGCATTGCGGCAGTTTGGGTTTGATCGCATGAAGATCGACCGCTCGCTGGTGTCCGCTCTCGATGAAACCGCAAATGGCGCCGATATTCTTCGGGCAACCATCTCCTTGGCGACTGCTCTGCAGATTCCCGTGACCGCGGAAGGTATTGAGAATACCCGTCAGGCGGCGATCTTGCGAGACGCCGGCTGCGATCAGCTTCAAGGGTATATGCTCGGAAAACCCATGTCGGCATGCGACATATCCAGCAGGCTGCAAGAAGAGTCGGCCGCGTGATCTCGTAAAGGCCACGAATTCGGCATCGGGCCTGAGCGGCCCGGCATATCGAAATCCTGAAAACGACATTTCCAGGCATCGCTGCGGCAATCCACCACAGCCATGCGTCAATCTATCCCGATGTTTTTGCTAAGGCTTTGTTAAATCCGCGATTCAATGAAAAGGCCGTAACTGCAGCATTCGCGGCACGGCCCACGGTTGGTTGCGACCGTCAAATTCCGTCATCAAACTGTAATAAAACGCGCCTAGCCCGCCTGCTGTGACGGGAATTTCAGCGCCCCAGACAATGGACACCCCCTCCATGGCGCTGGTCTCGTTGTTTTTCAAATCCATTAGGGAAGCGCTTCATATGCTCAGCAATAAACTTCTTTCGGCCTGCCTCGGCGCCGGCCTGGTTGCCGCTCTGGCGGTTTCGGCGTCCGCCGCCGACATCACCGGCGCCGGCTCCACCTTCGTCTATCCCGTCCTGTCCAAATGGTCTGCGGACTACAACAAGCAGACCGGCGACAAGCTGAACTACCAGTCGATCGGTTCGGGCGGTGGCATCGCCCAGGTCAAGGCTGCAACGGTTGACTTCGGCGCGTCCGACGCTCCGATCAAGCCGGAAGACCTGACGACTGGCGGCTTCGGTCAGTTCCCGCTCGTCGTCGGCGGCATCGTGCCCGTCATCAACGTCAAGGGTATCAAGTCGGGCGAACTGAAGCTCACGGGCAAGGTTCTCGCCGACATCTACCTCGGCAATGTCACCAAGTGGAACGACAAGGCCATCGCCGATCTGAATCCCGGCCTGAAACTGCCCGACAGCCAGATCGCCGTCGTCCACCGTTCGGACGGTTCGGGCACCTCCTTCAACTGGACCAACTACTTCTCCAAGGTCAACGAAGACTGGAAGAGCAAGGTCGGCGAAGGGACCGCCGTCAACTGGCCGGTCGGCATCGGCGGCAAGGGCAACGAAGGCGTCGCCGCTTACGTCACCCGCGTCAAGGATTCGATCGGCTACGTCGAATACGCCTACGCTCTGCAGAACAAGCTGCCCTACGTTCTGATCCAGAACGCCGCAGGCCAGTATCCGAAGCCAAATGCGGAAAGCTTCTCGGCTGCTGCCGCCAGCGCCGAATGGACCAAGGCTCAGGACTTCTACCTGATCATGACCAATGCTCCGGGCGAAAAGGCCTGGCCGGTCACCGCCACGACCTGGGCGATCATGTACAAGGAGCCGAAAGATGCGGCTCGCTCCAAGGCTGCCTTCGCCTTCTTCAAGTGGGCGCTCGAAAACGGCCAGAAGGAAGCCTCTGCCCTCGATTACGTTCCGCTTCCGGAAACCCTGGTGAAGCAGATCGAGGATTACTGGACGGCCTCGTTCAAGGGCTGATCCTGACGAAACTGCGGTCGGGGCGGGAAGCGAGGCTTTCCGCCCCGAATGTCTTTGACACCCCTCAAAGCATCAGAGCGTACGGACATGAGCGAAGCAATGGCATCGCTGCCCGCCACAACCGCGGGCGTGAAGCGCCGCGACGGCGCCGCAGGCGATCGTATTTTTTACTGGATAGTTTTCGGCTGCGGCCTGTTTGTTCTTGTCGCACTGTTCACAGCGGCGTTCTCCATGGTCTGGGACGGGTTTCTCGCGTTCCAAACCTTCGGCTTTGGCTTCCTGACCGGCATGGAATGGGATCCGGTTGCCCAGCGGTTCTCGGGCCTAGTACCGATTTACGGCACGCTGGTCACCTCGGCGCTCGCCATGATCATCGGCGTTCCCGTGAGCCTCGGTATCGCCGTTTTCATTACCGAAGTTGCGCCGCGCTCCATTCGCGGCCCGATCGGCGGTGCCATCGAGCTTCTCGCCGGTATCCCCAGCATCATTTACGGCATGTGGGGTCTCTTCACCTTTGCCCCCTTCATGTCGGACTACGTCCAGCCGGTGCTGATCGACTGGCTAGGCCCGATCCCGGTAATCGGCGCATTGTTCACTGGCGCCCCGCTCGGCATCGGCATGCTGACGTCGGGCATCGTGCTGGCAATCATGATCATCCCCTTCGTCTCCTCGGTCACGCGCGACGTCTTCCTGGTCGTCCCAGCGCAGTTGAAGGAATCGGCCTATGCGCTTGGTTCGACCAAGTGGGAAGTGGTGCGCGACATCGTCATCCCGCACACCCGCACCGCGGTCGTCGGCGGCATCTTCCTTGGTCTCGGCCGCGCGCTCGGAGAGACCATGGCGGTCACCTTCGTACTCGGCAACACCCATAACATCGCGGTGTCGCTGATGGAGCCCGGCACGTCGATCGCTGCGACGCTCGCTAACGAATTTGCCGAAGCTTCGGATGACCTCTACAGGTCGTCGCTCTCGGCGCTCGGTCTCATCCTCTTCGTTGTCACCTTCATCGTTCTGGCGGCCGCCAAGCTCATGCTGGTGCGCATGGCAAGACAGAGGGGAGAGTAATCATGACCACTCATTCGGGTTCCCTATACCGTCGTCGCCAGATCGGCAGCATGATCGCACTGTCGCTCTGCGGCATCGCCACCGTGGTCGGCCTGGTCTTTCTGGTTTGGATCCTCTGGACGACGCTGATACACGGCTTGTCCGCGCTCAGCCCCAGTCTCGTCACGGAAATGACGCCGCCGCCCGGCGAAGATGGCGGCGGTCTCGCCAACGCCTTCATGGGCAGCCTGATGATGGTCGCTCTCGCTGTTATCATCGGTACGCCGATCGGCGTGCTGGCCGGCACCTTCCTGTCGGAGTTCAGCCGCGGCAAGAAGATTGGCGAGGCAATCCGCTTCGTCAACGATATCCTGCTTTCGGCGCCGTCGATCATCATCGGCTTGTTTGTCTATGAACTGGTCGTCCGCCCGACGTCACGCATCTCCGGCTTTGCCGGCGGCATCGCGCTCGCCTTCATCTTCCTGCCGGTCGTGGTGCGCACGACCGACGAGATGCTGCGGCTGGTTCCTGATGTCATGCGTGAGGCAGCACTTTCGCTCGGCATCCCGCGCTGGAAGGTAACGGTCAACATACTCTACCGCGCTGCCTCCACAGGTATCCTGACCGGTATCCTCCTTGCGATCGCCCGCATTTCGGGCGAAACCGCGCCGCTCCTTTTTACGGCTCTGAACAACCAGTATTGGAGCTTGGACATGTCGCAGCCGATGGCGAATATTCCCGTCGTCATCTTCCAGTTCGCTATGAGCCCCTATGAGCAATGGCAGAATCTTGCCTGGGCAGGTGCCTTTGTCATGACGGCGATCGTGCTTCTCCTCAGCGTCGGCTCCCGCGCCATCCTCAACCGCAGGAATGCGAAATGATGCTTGAGAACAAAGCCTTCGAACCTCGTCCCGCCCACCTGGCCACAAGAGTCGACAAGATGGCGCTGACCGGCGTCAACTTCTATTACGGCGAAACCCACGCGATCCGCGACGTCACCCTGAGCTTTCCCGAGCGTCAGGTCTCGGCTCTCATCGGCCCGTCCGGCTGCGGCAAGTCCACGCTGCTGCGCATCCTCAACCGCATCTACATGCTCTACCCGAAGATGCGCGCCACCGGCTCCGTCACGCTCGACGGCCAGAACATCCTCGACCCTGGCTATTCGATGAACGAACTGCGCGCCCGCGTCGGCATGGTCTTCCAGAAGCCGGTGCCCTTTCCGATGTCGATCTACTACAATATCGCCTACGGTATCCGCCACCACGAGCGCATCTCCAAGGCCGAGATGGACGTCCGCGTCGAGCAGGTGCTGCGCTCGGCAGCGCTCTGGGAAGAGGTCACGGACAAATTGAAGGGCAGTGGCCTCGGCCTTTCCGGCGGCCAGCAGCAGCGCCTCTGTATCGCGCGTGCCGTGGCGCTTCGCCCCGAGGTGCTTCTCCTCGACGAGCCGACCTCCGCCCTCGACCCGATCTCGACTGCCAAGGTGGAAGAGCTGGTCGCCCGGCTGAAGACGGAGTTCACTATCGTCATCGTCACCCACAACATGCAGCAGGCAAGCCGCATTTCCGACAATACCGCCTTCATGTATCTGGGCGAACTGGTGGAATACGGCCCGACCGCCGAGATCTTCCAGTCGCCGAAGGTCAAGCGCACGGAAGACTACATCACCGGCCGCTACGGCTGATCTGCGACCCCGGGGGAGGAATGGATCACCATTGCAGATCCAGCCGGTCCAGCCCGTGGAAATGGTAGACATCCTTGACCACAGGTGTCTTTGCCAGCCTCAGACCGGCCAGCCGTTCGAACAGGATCGGCAGCACGACGTTGAGTTCCAGCCGCGCCAGCGGCGCGCCGATGCAGAAATGGATGCCGGCGCCGAAGGAGAGGTTTGCCGCCTCGTTGCGGTCGGGCTTGAAGGTGAGGGGATCGGTGAATTTTGCCGGGTCGAGATTGGCGGCGGCGAGGATGAGGCTGACCTTGTCGCCGCGCTTGAAGGAGATGCCGTCGATTTCGGCCGGCTCCAGGGCCCAGCGCTGGAAGATATGAACAGGCGCGCAGATGCGCAGGGTTTCCTCGACGGTGCGCTCTGTCGTGGCCTCGTCCCGGAAAAGTTCTGCCGGATCGCCGCCGCTGTCGAGAATGGTGCGCACGGAGTTGCCGATCTGGTGCACGGTCGCCTCATGTCCCGCATTGAGCAGCACGATCGTCGTCGACACGAGCTCCTCCTCGGTCAGATACTGGCCCTTGTGCTCGGTGTGGATCATGTGGGTCAGCAGGTCGTCGCGCGGTTCGGCGCGGCGTTCGGCGATCACCGTCTTCACGTAGTCGGAAAATTCCTTCGATGCCCGTTCGGCCTCTTCCTCCTGCCCGCGCGTACGGCCGAACATGTACATGCGGACATAGGCGTGCGACCAGGTAAGCAATTGCGGTCCCATCTCCTCGGGGATGCCGATCATCCGGGCGATCATCGTCACCGGGATGATGTCGGCAAAGGCCGAGAGCAGCTCGACCTCACGCTTCTCCGCGAAGCCGTCGATCAACCGGTTGGCGAGTTCGGCAAGCTCCGGCTTCATCTTCTCGACATGGCGGGAAACGAAGGCGCGGTTGACGAGCGTGCGCAGCCGCGTGTGCTCCGGCGGTTCGAGTTCGAGCAGGGAATAACGTTCCGAAAGATCAAAACTGGCAAGATGCGGCGTCGGCTCGGCAAGCCCGAGCTCCTCGCGGCTGGCGATATGCAGGATCTGCCGGCCGAAGCGCCGGTCGCGCAGCAGTCCGTTCACATGGTCGTAACCGGTGAAGAACCACTGTTTTTGCTCGCTCCAGTAGAAGGTCGGGCAGTGGGCATGAAGTGCGGCATAGACGGCGTTCGGGTCGCCGTAGAAAGCCGGGTTGCGGCTATCAAGCGAGACATGACGGTTGGCGCGGTCGATCGAGAGAAAGGATGGGATCATCATGCGCCGAGCCTTATCGGATTTGCCGGACCTCGGAAAGATGTGAGGCGCGAGGGATCCCGGACTACCCGGCCCGTGACAGCGTGCCCATGCGTCGTAGCGCCTCGACCTGGTCGTCGACCGTCGGCACAAGTTCGCCGGCAGTGCTGCTCGGCGTGGCCGGTGCAGGGGTTGCGGCCTCCGCTTCGCCGAAGGTGACCGTGCAGTTGCGACCGGCGGCCTTCGCCGCATAGAGCGCCCGGTCGGCGGCCGAGATCAGCTTGTCGATATTGGCTTCGATCGAGGAGGCGAGCGCGATGCCGATGCTGACCGTGACCGGAACGATCGCTTCGCCGGTGCTGACGGGAAGACGGCAGAATTCGGTGCGGATCGCTTCGGCGATCGCCTCGGCTTCCGTCTGGTCCGCGACTGCGGCGAAGGCGGCGAATTCCTCACCGCCCATGCGGCCGAAGATGTTGTTTGGAATATACTGGCGGGCCATGCGCGCAAAGGCGGTCAGCACGGCATCGCCGGACTGGTGGCCGAAACGGTCGTTGACGCGCTTGAAATGGTCGAGATCGAAGAGAATCACCGCGACCTGGCGCTGCTCGTTATGAGCTCTTTCCTGGATGCCGTCGAAATAGCCGAGCAGGCCGCGGCGGTTGAGCACGCCGGTCAGCGAATCGGTCAGGGTGAGGGCACGCAGGTGCCGTTCGGAACGCTCCATGATCAGCCGGCAGGTGAACGCGAAGGCGATGGTCAGCAGGAAGGCGCTGGCCATGGCGGAGGCGCCGCCGAGATTGGTCGCCTCGATATCGCTCGGCAGCGTCAGCGCCATCGTCACTGCCGAGCCGAAGCACAGGCAGCCCTGGATGACGAACACGCCCATCAGCTTGATGCGGGTACGCTCACGGCGCATGTCGCCGGCGGCGACCGCCATGGCGAGTGCCGTTGCACCCGTCGCCGAAGCAAGGTTGTAGAGCACCACCCGGTTTGAATAATCGCTGTTGACCCAGGGCAGGAAGACCCCGGCGAGCCAGATTGCCGGCGGCAGCAGTGCCCACCATTCGATCCGCTTGCGGTCGAGCGCCAGAAAACCCGCCGCCCAGGCGCTCTGGCCGAGCAGGGCGATGGCATTGCCCGCTTCTATGGAAAGCACGCTGGGGATTTCGCCGCGCAGCGCGACCATCGCAAAGCCGATGCCAGTCAGGAGGAAGCCCAGGCCCCAATAGAGATAGGCCTCGTTCCTGACGTTGTGGCGCCAGGCGACGAACAGCACCAAAGCGAGCGTCATGGCCTCGGAACACCAGATGGCGAGACCTGTAGCGATATTGAACACGGCAGCAACCCCTTGTCTGTCAGTTCGCATCCTTGCCGAGGAAGCTCGCCAGTTCCTTAATGCTGCTGCGCTGCGGCATTGTTTTAGGCCGATATCTGCCGGTAGGCTTTCCGTTGGGTAAACGTGTATGAGCACAGTCGAATAGAGTAAGCCTTCCTTCATCCTGTCATGGAGAAAAGCCGGGGGAGACCGCGCTAGGGTCTCGCCGTTAACAGGCGTTTGAGGGAAAGAGGCTACCAGGAGCCGAAGCACCAATGCACGTCGCCCGGAAGTGTGCAGCGGTTCCGGGATAACGACAGTATGAAAAGAAGGAGCTTAGCCACCTCGCCCGCCTTCTTAACGTTATCCGCATGCGTGTCTTGAAGAGGAGGGCCGGGACACTCTATGTAGGGGTAAGATATTTTTTCTTTGATTCCCGGCGTCGGCCGGCGAGACGTTGACAAAGGACGCACATGAGAAACCCAGTCGATACCGCAATGGCCCTCGTTCCGATGGTCGTGGAACAGACCAACCGCGGTGAACGCTCCTACGACATCTATTCCCGCCTGTTGAAGGAACGCATCATCTTCCTGACGGGTACCGTCGAGGACCATATGGCGACGCTCGTCTGCGCCCAGCTGCTTTTCCTCGAGGCCGAAAACCCGAAGAAGGAGATCGCCCTCTACATCAATTCGCCCGGTGGCGTCGTCACCGCCGGTATGGCGATCTACGATACGATGCAGTTCATCAAGCCCGCGGTTTCGACGCTCTGCATCGGCCAGGCCGCGTCCATGGGCTCGCTGCTGCTGGCGGCCGGCCACAAGGACATGCGCTTCGCCACGCCGAACTCCCGCATCATGGTGCATCAGCCATCGGGCGGCTTCCAGGGCCAGGCGTCAGACATCGAGCGTCATGCCCGCGACATCCTCAAGATGAAGCGCCGCCTGAACGAGGTCTACGTCAAGCACACCGGCCGCACCTACGAGGAAGTTGAAAAGACGCTCGATCGTGACCATTTCATGGATGCGGACGAAGCCCAGAGCTGGGGCGTGATCGACAAGGTTCTGACGTCGCGCCTCGAAATGGAAGGCGAACAGGCCTAGTAATTAATAGGGATGGTGTTTTCCTCGCCACAGTTCTATCCCATTTGTGATTGAACAAGGGCTTTCATACGGCGACGAAGACGCTAATAGTAGCTATTAATGCTATGTTGAATTTTTATGACATAGCATTCGGCATTCGAAGGGGAGTTCGTTGCCGCCGGGACCAGGACATGATTGGTTGGGCCCGGTTCGTAGCCCCTGAAGCCCTTCTCGGCAAAGGCTCCGGAAACGGAGTGCCGCCAGGAGCTGATAGAGTGGACCGCGATTTCGCCTTGAAATGCGGCGTGCTGGAAGGAAAGTGATATGAGCAAGGTCAGCGGCAGCAACGGCGGCGACTCCAAGAACACTCTTTATTGTTCGTTCTGCGGAAAGAGCCAGCACGAAGTCCGGAAACTGATTGCCGGACCGACCGTCTTCATCTGCGATGAATGCGTCGAATTGTGCATGGACATCATCCGCGAGGAGAACAAGTCCTCGATGGTCAAGTCCCGCGACGGCGTTCCGACGCCCCAGGACATCATCAAGGTCCTCGACGAATACGTCATCGGCCAGCGGCAGGCGAAGAAGATCCTGTCGGTTGCCGTTCACAACCATTACAAGCGCCTGGCGCACGCCTCCAAGAACGGCGAAGTCGAGCTGGCGAAGTCGAACATCATGCTCGTCGGCCCGACCGGCTGCGGCAAGACCTATCTTGCTCAGACGCTCGCCCGCATCATCGACGTTCCCTTCACCATGGCCGACGCGACGACGCTGACCGAGGCCGGTTATGTCGGCGAGGATGTCGAAAACATCATCCTGAAGCTGCTGCAGTCGGCCGACTACAACGTCGAGCGTGCGCAACGCGGCATCGTCTACATCGACGAAGTCGACAAGATTTCGCGCAAGTCCGACAACCCGTCGATCACCCGTGACGTCTCGGGCGAGGGCGTGCAGCAGGCGCTGCTGAAGATCATGGAAGGTACGGTCGCTTCCGTTCCGCCGCAGGGCGGACGCAAGCACCCGCAGCAGGAATTCCTGCAGGTCGACACGACGAACATCCTGTTCATCTGCGGCGGCGCTTTTGCCGGCCTCGACAAGATCATCTCTGCCCGTGGCGAGAAGACCTCGATCGGCTTCGGCGCCTCGGTCAAGTCGCAGGATGACCGCCGCGTCGGCGAGGTCCTGCGCGAACTGGAGCCTGAAGATCTGGTCAAGTTCGGCCTCATCCCTGAGTTCATCGGCCGTCTGCCGGTTCTGGCGACGCTCGAGGACCTCGATGAGGACGCGCTGATCCAGATCCTGTCCGAGCCGAAGAATGCGCTGATCAAGCAGTATCAGCGCCTGTTCGAGATGGAAGACGTGGAACTGAACTTCCACGAGGACGCTCTTCGCGAAATCGCCCGCAAGGCGATCGTGCGCAAGACCGGCGCCCGCGGCCTTCGCTCGATCATGGAGAAGATCCTGCTCGACACGATGTTCGAACTGCCGACGCTGGAAGGCGTGCGCGAGGTCGTCATCTCCGAGGAAGTGGTGCGCGGTTCGGCCCGTCCGCTTTACATCTATGCCGATCGCCAGGAAGAAAAGGCCAACGCTTCGGCGTGAGCTTGGGCTTTCGTGTGATTATTTTGGGGGCTTGCCATTGGCAGGCCCCTTTCTATTTGAAAAACCATGCGAAGCGCTGTTAGTATTTGCCGGTGGGAACCGAAATTGCCTTTGCCGATGTTGCGGAAGGGGTCGTGCTTGGCAATGATGCAATGATCCGTAAGCCTCTTGCTGGCGTTTGCATTTTAGCCGGGTCGGAAGTGGTAAGCGCCGGTCCAGCCACGCGCTTCATAGTGTTGGCGTTCCGTTGTAATAAAGCTGTCACATCCGAGGGACGCGGGCGTTAGCGTGGCTTGAAAAGCGTAGTCAGAACCTCCACTTGTAGCAACAAGTGAGATTGCCGGCCGGTCCCAAGCGGCCGTGCAGAGAGCCCGGCAACGGGACGATGGAAAGGACATAAAATGACGAAGAAAACGTCTGTAGCGAGCAGCACCGCCTACCCTGTTCTGCCCCTGCGCGACATCGTGGTTTTCCCGCATATGATCGTGCCGCTGTTCGTCGGACGGGAAAAGTCGATCCGTGCGCTCGAAGAGGTCATGGGTTCCGACAAGCAGATCATGCTGGTAACGCAGATCAATGCTAGCGACGACGATCCGGATCCTTCCGCGATCCACAATGTCGGCACCGTGGCGAACGTGCTGCAGCTCTTGAAGCTGCCCGACGGCACCGTGAAGGTTCTGGTGGAAGGCCGCGCCCGCGCCGAGATCGACACCTATACCAGCCGCGAGGATTTCTATGAGGCGCTCGGCCATGTGCTCGAGGAGCCGCACGACGATCCGGTCGAACTGGAAGCCCTGTCGCGTTCGGTCGTCTCCGAATTCGAGAGCTATGTGAAGCTCAACAAGAAGATTTCGCCCGAAGTGGTCGGCGCCGCCAGCCAGATCGACGACTATTCCAAGCTCGCCGATACGGTTGCCTCGCATCTGTCGATCAAGATCACCGAGAAGCAGGAGATGCTGGAGACCACCAGCGTCAAGCAGCGCCTCGAAAAGGCTCTCGGCTTCATGGAAGGCGAGATCTCGGTCCTGCAGGTCGAAAAGCGCATCCGTTCGCGCGTCAAGCGCCAGATGGAAAAGACCCAGCGCGAATACTACCTCAATGAACAGATGAAGGCGATCCAGAAGGAACTCGGAGACGGCGAAGAAGGCCGCGACGAGATGAGCGAACTGGAAGAGCGCATCTCCAAGACCAAGCTGTCCAAGGAAGCCCGTGAAAAGGCCGATGCGGAGCTGAAGAAGCTGCGCCAGATGAGCCCGATGTCGGCGGAAGCCACCGTGGTGCGCAATTATCTGGACTGGCTGCTCGGCATTCCCTGGGGCAAGAAGTCGAAGATCAAGGCCGATCTCAACAATGCCGAGAAGATCCTCGAAGCCGATCACTTCGGTCTCGACAAGGTCAAGGAGCGCATCGTCGAATATCTGGCCGTGCAGGCCCGCGCCACCAAAATCAAGGGCCCGATCCTCTGCCTCGTCGGCCCTCCGGGCGTCGGCAAGACCTCGCTCGCCCAGTCGATCGCCAAGGCGACCGGCCGTGAGTATGTGCGTATGGCGCTTGGCGGCGTTCGTGACGAAGCCGAAATCCGCGGTCACCGCCGCACCTATATCGGCTCTATGCCCGGCAAGGTCATCCAGTCGATGAAGAAGGCTAAGAAGTCCAACCCGCTATTCTTGCTCGACGAAATCGACAAGCTCGGCCAGGACTATCGCGGCGATCCGTCTTCGGCTCTGCTCGAAGTGCTCGATCCGGCGCAGAACATGACCTTCATGGATCACTATCTGGAAGTCGAATACGACCTGTCGGATGTGATGTTCATCACGACGGCGAATACGCTGAACATTCCAGCGCCTCTGATGGACCGCATGGAGATCATCCGTATCGCCGGCTACACAGAGGATGAAAAGCGCGAAATCGCCAAGCGGCACCTGTTGCCGAAGGCCATCAAGGAACATGCGTTGCAGCCGGAAGAATTCTCGGTCAGTGACGACGCCCTGATGTCGATCAGCCAGCATTACACCCGCGAAGCCGGCGTCCGCAACTTCGAGCGCGAGCTGATGAAACTCGCCCGCAAGGCGGTCACCGAGATCATCAAGGGCAAGACGAAGGCCGTTCACGTGACGGCTGCCAACATCTCCGACTATCTGGGCGTCCCGCGCTTCCGCCATGGCGAAGCAGAGGGCGAGGATCAGGTTGGCGTCGTGACCGGTCTTGCCTGGACGGAAGTCGGCGGCGAGCTGCTGACCATCGAAGGTGTGATGATGCCGGGCAAGGGCCGCATGACGGTCACCGGCAATCTGAAGGAAGTCATGAAGGAATCGATCTCGGCAGCGGCCTCCTATGTCCGCTCGCGCGCTGTCGATTTCGGCATCGAGCCGCCGCGCTTCGACAAGAGCGACATCCACGTGCACGTGCCGGAAGGCGCAACCCCGAAGGATGGTCCCTCGGCTGGTGTCGCCATGGCAACCGCGATCGTCTCGATCATGACCGGCATCCCCGTGGACAGGCATGTGGCCATGACCGGTGAAATCACGCTTCGTGGCCGTGTGCTGCCGATCGGCGGTCTCAAGGAAAAGCTGCTCGCAGCGCTTCGCGGCGGCATCAAGAAGGTGCTGATTCCGGAGGAAAACGCCAAGGACCTGGCGGAGATTCCTGACAACGTGAAGAACAACATGGAGATCATCCCGGTATCCCGCATGGGCGAGGTGATCAAGCACGCGCTGATCCGGCGGCCGGAGCCAATCGAATGGGATGGCACGGTGGAAACGCCGGTCATCACATCGGTCGAAGGCCTCGATGAGACAGGCGCAACCATAGCGCATTGAGTGGCCTTTGCCACATTTATGCCCAATTGGCCCAAAACACGGAAAAAGGCTGGCGGAAACGCCAGCCTTTTTTGTGAAAACGTCATGTAGACGCTTGCTTTTCCTTGATTTGCAGGGCTTTTGGGTTTTCGGCGGGCCTGATGAAACCTATTCTGCGCCTAGCTTACTTTTGAGTCGTTTCATACCATTTAGAAAGGGGTGGAAACATGAACAAGAATGAACTCGTGTCCGCAGTAGCCGAAAAGGCAGGACTGACGAAGTCTGACGCGGCTTCCGCTGTTGACGCGGTTTTCGACGTTGTCCAGGCTGAACTCAAGAACAAGGGCGACATTCGCCTCGCGGGTTTCGGCAGCTTCACCGTTTCTCATCGTGCCGCATCGAAGGGCCGTAACCCGTCGACGGGCGCTGAAGTCGACATTCCGGCTCGCAACGTGCCGAAATTCACGCCCGGCAAGGGCCTGAAGGACGCCGTCAACGGCTGATCTGAGATTATCCGCCAGCCGGAAACGAGACCGGTTGTGTAGGATTTGAGAGGGGTTCGGCTTTGCCGGACCCCTTTTGTTTGGGCGGATCTTGCCGTCGCGGGGGCTTTGATCTACGACAGTTCTGTTCTCAGGGCGGGGTGAAACTCCCCACCGGCGGTAAGGGTTTCGGCCTGAGCCCGCGAGCGCCTTCTTTCGCGCCCATGCGGAGGAGGGGTCAGCAGATCCGGTGTGATTCCGGAGCCGACGGTTAAAGTCCGGATGGAAGAGAATGAGTGTCGGCCACGCGGAGGGCAGGGTTGCCCTGTGTCGCTTGGTCGTGGCTCATGCGTCCTGATTTATGTTGGTCCCTGTTTTGGATGAAAGACATGAATCAGACTTCTGTTGCCGTCGAGCCGTCCCGCGCCGTTGTCGGTGCCATCTGGATGGTCCTTGCCGGCATTGCCTTTTCGCTTCTCAACGTCGTCACCCAATGGCTGACGATGAAGCTTGCCTTTCCCTCGGCGTCCGCAGCCTTCTGGCAATATGGCTTCGCCTTCCTGTTTTCGCTGCCGTTCCTGAAGAGGCGCGGCCTTGCGGCGATGCGCACGCACTATCCTTGGCGTCACCTCGCGCGCGTCGCGCTTGCCGCGCTCGGCGTCGAGGCCTGGGTCGCCGGCCTTGCCACGGTGCCGATCTGGCAGGCGATCGCACTGGTGATGACCTCGCCCTTCTTCATCATTCTGGGCGCCCGGCTTTTCCTCGGGGAGCGCGTGGGCCCGGCCCGCTGGGCCGCGACGGCAGCGGGTTTCACCGGAGCGATGATCATTCTGCAGCCATGGTCTGATGGTTTTGGCTGGGCGGCTCTCTTGCCTGTGCTTTCGGCGCTGCTGTGGGGCGCCTCGTCGCTGATCACCAAGAGCCTGACAGGCATCGAACGGCCAGAGACGATCACCGTCTGGCTGCTCGTTCTGCTGACGCCGATAAATGGCGGGCTGGCGCTTGCGGCAGGCTTTGCAGTGCCGACGGGCGCAACCCTTGCCCTGTTCCTGCTGGCGGGGCTGCTGACCGCGGTAGCGCAGTATTTCCTGACGCTAGCCTATGCCGCAGCGGATGCCGCCTATGTCCAGCCGTTCGACGATCTGAAGCTGCCGTTGAACGTGCTGGCCGGTTGGCTGTTCTTCGGTTATGCGCCGGCGGGTTATCTCTGGCTGGGAGCGGCTCTCATCTTGTCTGCTTCGCTGTTCATCATGCGAAACGAGATGCGCCGGGAGCGCAAACCAGAGCCTGACATGATCTGACGCAAAATGCCGCATCTGTCATGCCTCTGTCATGCCGCTCGCGCAGAAAACTCATGTTTCGAATGTTCGACACATGGGGGATTTCATGACAATTTCATCGCGCAAGGCAGCGCTCGCTGCCGTGCTTCTCGCATCCGTCGCCTTTCCGGCCGCGGCCGAGCCGGTTTTCAACCGCATCGCTTCCTTCCCGGTCGCAGAGAACCTGCCTGTTGATAAGGACAAGCTTTCGGTGAGCTCCGCCGAGATCATCACCGCGACCGAAGACGGCAACACGCTGATCTATAGCGACAGCCCGCTCGGCGCGATCGGCTTTATCGACATTACCGATGCCAAGGCCCCGAAGGCCGGCGGCGCGCTGATGATGGACGGCGAGCCGACATCGGTCACCTGGAGCGCCGGCAAGGCACTGGTTGCCGTCAACACCTCCGAAAGCAAGGCCAAGCCCTCGGGCCGTCTCGCGATCGTCGACGTGGCGACCAAGAAGATCGAAAACACCTGCGATCTCGGTGGTCAGCCGGATTCGATCGCCCTCAACAAGGACAAGACGCTAGGCACCATCGCAATCGAAAATGAACGCGACGAAGACATCAATGACGGCAAGATCCCGCAGATGCCGGCCGGCGATCTCGTCGTCTTCCAGGTCAAGAACGGCACCGTCGATTGCGGCACTATCAAGCACGTGACGCTGGCCGGGCTTACCGGCGTCGCCCCTGAAGATCCGGAGCCGGAATTCGTCGCCTTCAACAGCCTGAACGAGATTGCCCTGACGCTGCAGGAAAACAACGAGATCGTCATCATCGACGCCAACACGGCTGAAGTGAAGACGCATTTCTCCGCCGGCAGCGTCGATCTCACCGGCATCGACACCAAGCGTGACGGCGCCCTGAAATTCTCGGGCGAAGCCAAGGGCGTGCCGCGCGAGCCCGATGCCGTGAAGTGGCTTGACGACAACCGCCTCGTCGTCGCCAATGAAGGCGACTACCAGGGCGGCTCGCGCGGCTTCACCATTTTCGACAGGACGGGCAAGCTTCTCTACGAATCGGGCGCATCCTTCGAACGCGCCGTCGCCCATATCGGCCACTATCCGGAAAGCCGTTCGGGATCGAAGGGCGTCGAGCCGGAAGGCCTCGAAGCCGCCAAGTTCGGCGACGACAAGTATTTCTTCCTGCTCGCCGAACGTGCCTCGGTCGTCGGCGTCTATAAGGATACCGGCGCCGATCCCGAACTCGTCCAGCTGCTGCCATCAGGCATTTCGCCGGAAGGCGCGATCGCCATTCCCGCCCGCAATCTTCTTGCGACCGCCAACGAGCTCGATCTCGGCAAGGACGGCGGCACGCGCTCGCATGTGATGATCTACGAGCGTTCGGAAGGCGAGAAGGCCTATCCGCAGATCGTCTCCGCCGAGAAGGATGGCAATCCGATCGGCTTTGCTGCCCTTTCGGGTCTCGCCGCCGTTCCGGGCAAGCCAGGCATGCTCTACGCCGTCAGCGACAGCGTTCTGGGCTCGCAGCCGACGATCTACACGATCGACGCCAGCAAGAAGCCGGCCGTCATCACCGACGCCCTCGTCGTCAAGCGTGACGGTGCCCCGGCTCAGAAGCTCGACATCGAAGGCATCGCGGCTGCCGCCGATGGCTCCTTCTGGCTCGCCTCGGAAGGCTACAGCGAGCGTCTCGTCCCGCACGCCCTCTACAACGTCAATGCCAAGGGCGACATCAAGGCCGAGATCGCGCTGCCGAAGGAGCTCGTCGCCAACGAAATCCGCTACGGCTTCGAAGGCGTGGCCATTGTCGGCACCGGCGACGACACCACGCTTTGGATGGCGGTCCAGCGCGAGTGGAGCGACGACGAGAAGGGCTTCGTCAAGCTCGTCTCCTACAATCCGAAGAAGAAGGAATGGGGTGCCGTTCGCTATCCGCTCGACAAGACGGAAAGCGGCTGGGTCGGTCTGTCGGAAATTTCGGCCGAGGGCGACAGCGTCTACATCATCGAGCGCGACAACCTCGTCGGCGATGCCGCCAGGCTGAAGAAGCTCTACAAGGTCGCGATATCAGAGCTGAAGCCCGCCAAGCTCGGCGGTGAGCTGCCGGTCGTCAAGAAGACCGAAGCCCACGACTTCCTCGGCGAGCTGAAGTCTGCCACCAACGGCTATGTGTTGGACAAGCTCGAAGGCTTCACCTTCGACGCATCGGGCAAGCCCTACGCGGTCACCGACAATGACGGCGTCAGCGACTCCTCCGGCGAGACCCTGTTCTTCCCGGTCGACCTGGTCGGCACGAACTGAGCTTCTGACGGTTCCACCACATGAAAATGGCCGGGTAAAACCCGGCCATTTTTTCGTTTCGGAGTATTGGATTCCTACCAGCGCTGATGCACATGCGGCGCGATCAGCCGCTCGTAGATCTCGCGCGTTGCGGCCATGACATCGGCCGAAAGCGGCGCAAGGTCGGCGGCGGCCGCGTTGGCCTTGGCCTGCTCGGCATTGCGGGCGCCGGGGATGACGACGGTGACGGCGTCGCTCATCAGGATCCAGCGGAGCGCGAAGGCAGCCATGGTCGCGCCCTCGGGCACCAGCTTGCGCACCTCTTCCACCGCCTGCAGGCCGACCTCGAAGGGAACGCCGGCAAAGGTCTCGCCGACATCGAAGGCTTCGCCGTTGCGGTTGAAATTGCGGTGGTCGTCGCTGGCAAAATGTGTGTCCCGGGTGATCTTGCCGGAGAGAAGACCGCTTGCGAGCGGCACACGGGCGATGATCGCCACATTGCTGCGGCGTGCTTCCTGGAAGAACAGATGGTCGGGGCGCTGGCGGAAGATGTTGTAGATGATCTGGATGCTGACGACGCCGGGATATTCGATTGCCTTCAGCCCGTCTTCGACCTTTTCGACGCTGACGCCGTAACCCTTGATCTTGCCGGCCTTCTGCAGCGCGTTCAGGCCCTCGAAGATCTCCGGCCGGTAAAGCGCGTCGCGCGGCGGGCAGTGGAGCTGCACGAGGTCGAGGCTGTCGACGGCAAGATTCGTCAGGCTGCGGTCGATAAAGCCTTCGAGATTAGCCTTTGTGTAGCCTTCGGCGACATGCGGGTTGAGGCGGCGGCCGACCTTGGTGGCGACCATCGGCCGTTCACCGCCACGCGTCTTCAGCACGTCGGCGATGATCTTTTCCGAGCGGCCGTCGCCATAGACATCGGCCGTATCGATGAATGTCATGCCGGCATCGAGCGCGGCATTCAACGCCGCGCGTCCGTCCGCCTCGCTGATATCGCCCCAGGAGCCGCCGATCTGCCAGGCCCCGAAGCCGACATTGGTGACGGTGAAAGGCATGCGGCCAAAAGCATGGTGTTTCATGAAAAATCCTCCCTACAGCATGTCGCCCGGAAGTGTGTGGGGACAACGACATGCATAAAAACAAAGAGCCAAAGCGCGTCGGATGATTCAAGCAAGATGCGACGCACTGATGAAAGACAATGGCACTATCAGCCGGGTGACTTTGCGGCAATTGTCGATCCGGCTTTGATTGGTCGCCTCGATGAAATAACGTCGCGATATAAGGCTTCAACCGCAATGGATGGAAAAGGACAGATCATGGAGATCAAACCCGCCGGCTCTCGCCCCTCGACGAAGCCACCGGCCGATTATTTCACCGGCGCCGTTCGCCAGGATCCGCTGATGGAAACGCCGGCGCCGGCACGGGCGAGGGCGGTCTCCGTCACCTTCGAACCCGGCGCCCGCACGGCCTGGCATACGCACCCGCTCGGCCAGACGCTGATCGTGACATCAGGCAAGGGCCTCGCCCAGAGTTGGGGTGGGGACATCCGCGAGATCCGCGCCGGCGATACCGTCTGGTTCGCGCCGGGCGAAAAACACTGGCACGGTGCTGCCCCGGATACGGCGATGACGCATATCGCCATCCATGAAGCGCTGGACGGCAGCCACGTCGACTGGATGGAAAAGGTCAGCGACGAGCAATATTCCGGTAAAATTTGAGCTGATCAGAGTCGCTTCAGGCAATAGGAAAAATGCGCGTGCGATTCGACCGTCAGGAACTCGAATTGCCAGCCGTAATCCTTGCAGAACTTGGTGACCGCCTCGACGACGCCGTAGACGATCGGCTTGACCGTATTGCCGGTGCAGAAATCATGCCCGGCAATGCGCCCCGTCCGCTTCACTTTCTTTTCGCAGAGCAGCAGTTCCTGCCAGGTGAGCTCGAAGGAATGATCGGTATCGATATAGGCCCAGTCGAGGAAATCGTCCTCGAATTCGGCAAGCTTTTCGAGTGAGGTCCCTTGCATCAGGTGCAGCCGGCCGGCCTCGATCTCGGCCGCGAAATTCGTGTGGATCGAGTCGAGCCCGGAGCTGTAGCGATCCATCGACCAGGGATCGATGAGGTAGAGTTGCGCCGGGCGGTTCTTTTCCAGGATCTCCGCCGTATATTCGCCGAAGGCTGCTCCCACCTCGACGCCGATGCCGCCGTTCGGAATCCGATAGAGCAGCTCGCCGCGATCCGGCAGCAGACGGGCATTTTCCATGTGGTGGGCGCTGAGCGGGGTGCGCGGCATGCTCGCCCGGAGCGCCTGCCTTTCTTCACGTGTCTTCATCTCTGATCTCGGGATTGCGGGCGACTGACGGCGGCCCTGATGCGGTTTGACGGGAAGGTAGGAGCAGCCGGCACCGATGACAACCGCATGACAGGAATTTGCTTCTTTCGAACAAACCGCTAAGTTCCATCTGTGAACTGACGAAAAAGCCTCGGGAGGAGCGATTTCATGAAACGCATGTGGCCTGAAGAATTCAACGCCATCATCAGCGGAGCTGAGGAGGTGATGTTGGAAACACCAGCCGAGGCCGGCGAAGCGCCGCTGCAGCGCAAGGCGCTGAAGGCGCGAATCACCATGCAGGATTACGAGCGGATCTGGCCGCTCGCCGAAATGCGCTTCCGGCTTGGCGAAAGAGATGGCAAGGCCGTCACGCTGATCACCACCAATCCCCATTACCACGCCTGGCACCCGAAGGACGGCGGCAGCGTCGATTCCGTGTCGGACAGCGGCCGCCATTACAAGACGGATTATCTCGTCGTGCACTTCCTGCTCGATGACGTGAAGGAAACATCCCCCGCTTGATGTTGCTCAGATCCGGTGCCGGCCACGGCACCGGTCTTCTGTTGACGCCGAGTTGATCCCGCCGCTGATGACAACGGCGGCGATATCGCTAAGTTTGGCGAACCATATCCTTACGAAATTGGAGGTTCCCGTGACGGGCAATGTGCTGGATATCCCGGTCAAGACTGTGGATGGTCGTGAGACCGCGCTCAACGAATACAAGGGCAGAGTGCTCTTGGTCGTCAATGTCGCCTCGAAATGTGGGCTGACCGTCCAATATGAGGGGTTGGAAAAACTCTATGGGGAAAAGCGCGAGCGCGGCTTTGTCATCGCTGCCTTTCCCGCCAATGACTTCAAGGGCCAGGAGCCCGGCACCGACGCCGAGATCCTCGATTTCTGCACCAGCACCTACGACGTCACCTTCCCGATCTTCTCGAAGATCTCGGTCAAGGGCGAGGCCCAGCACCCGCTTTACCGGCAACTGACCAAGTCGGGCGTGAAGACGACGGGTGACGGACCAATGCGCGAACGCTTGAAATCCCATGGGCTGACCGGCGGAGATGAGGAAGACATCCTCTGGAACTTCGAAAAATTCCTGATCGGCCGCGACGGCAAAGTCGCCGCCCGATTCGCGCCGGATGTGACGGCGGATGATTCGCGGCTGGTTTCCGCTGTGGATAAAGAACTCGCGAAGGCATGAATGGAGGGCGATGAGCACCCACCGGACAGCGGGATGCTCATCGCCCCGATCACGCTCTCACATCTCAGTCGGAGAAAACGAGAAAGCGCATCCGGCGCCGTTCCAAGATCCTCAGATCCCAAGCACGGTCACAAGCGGGGGCGTAAAGTCCTTGAAGCCCACTCTCGGCCAGTCACACCTCTTGTCGAATTTCGTCTTTGGTTCGTGGCGCTGACATTGCGGATTCGTCTTGAATGCATATCCGGGCAGGGTGACGTATGTGGCGCTTGGCGCGCCAAGGGCAATCGCGATGCACAGCATCAATGCGGAGCGCAGGGTCCTCATGGCACACCTCCAGGCGTGATGAACCTTCAAGCGCGGAGACTTTCCGGGCCGCGAATATTCCCACTTTTGCCGGCCCCTATCCATTCGCCCAATAGGAGGTGGCGCGGCGGCCGGGAGTAGTCCGTTTTGGTAGAGCGCTGGCTTTTCAGGCGGCGGGCCGCATCTGAACTTGCCGGCGTGACGCCTTGCTGCGCTGGAACGTGTTGCCGAACGCTGCCTCGAATTCGTGGTCGACAGTCTCTGCAGATGTAGGTGAACGTGTGGGAGCCAACCCTGTCGCGAGGCCTCGTAGGAGGCGACGCATAGCGATCACGATGTCACATCTGCGTCAGAGAAAATGAGAAGGCGCATCGGGCGCCGCTCATAAATGAAACGCGGTTTTGGAAAAACGAAAACGTATATTCATCGCCGCTTTGACCGCTGTCTTTGAAAGACGCGGGGAATCGGCTGATTGTGCTTAAGACGCCGCGCTGGCTGGTTTTCTTGATTTCCAGGCTGCAGGCTGAATTGTCGGCATCGACCGAAAAATTAATCGGCAGATCTGACGGCATTCTCAGGAGATAGGTCCTGGCTTCACGCGCCGGGGTTTCTCCCGAGGTCGTGATCGTCTGGTTTGCGGCAGACAGGAAAACCTCTAGCGCCGGCTCTCTGGCAATGCACGGTGGCGCAGCCACGCTGGCGAGAAGCAGCGCAGAGATGATCGCAACGGTTTTCATGAGGTGTCTCCTGACGAAACACCTTGCGCAGATCGTGACCGGATTAGCGAGCTAATTCGGGAGCCTAAGTCTGATGAACAAGCAGCAGGAAGGTTTGGAAATGGTGGGCGATGACGGACTCGAACCGCCGACATCCTCGGTGTAAACGAGGCGCTCTACCAACTGAGCTAATCGCCCATCGCAAACGAAGCCGGATCGGCCTGCCGCGTTGGTGGCCGTGATCTATGCGGATCGCGGCAAAACCGCAAGAGTGTTTGTGAAGATTTTCTGATTTTTTTTGGTGGTGTCCCGCGTCTTGCAATGCCGCTCAGGTTCGGCTCGGCTGTGGAAAAGTGAGGGGAGGGTGGCGAGCATCTTCGTTTCGAAGGCGCTGCGTCTGCGCCTGAGCATCGCTGCAGAAGACGGAAGTGCCGGCTTTTGTTCGTCTGGCACCCAACCCGCCGAAACAATTCGCGAACTGTCATGGTTTTGTCTCCAAACCTGCTTGACACTAAAAGGCGAACCCCGTAGTTAGCCGCTCATCGAAACGGGCAGCCGTTTTGGAGGGGTGCGAAGGCATCCGGACTGCTTGAAATGAATTGCGGGTGTAGCTCAGTTGGTTAGAGTGCCGGCCTGTCACGCCGGAGGTCGCGGGTTCGAGCCCCGTCACTCGCGCCATTTCAAGTCTTGTAAAACGCAAATGCGATTTGTCGTTTGTCCGGTTGTCTTTATCCTCGCGGCCGCAAAATGGCCGATCAATGCGCGGGTGTAGCTCAGTCGGTTAGAGTGCCGGCCTGTCACGCCGGAGGTCGCGGGTTCGAGCCCCGTCACTCGCGCCATTTCTTCCGAAAGCCATGCAGTTTCCAATGGTCAGGCATGCAGGTTCAAACGGCTTGCACGGATTTGTCGCGACATCGTTGCATCTGCTTGATAATGTCCGCGCGACACGCGTCGAATTGCCTCTGTAAAAGTCTTGCGCCGGGGCCTCGGCTGCGCTAACCACGGCTTGTTGCAACGCACGTTCGCTTGCCGGGCATTTGCCCAAATGCGCCGCCTGGCGTCACCGGCAAGCAGGGATGAACATGATGACTGAACTGCTCAGTTCTTATATTCCGATCGCTATCTTCATTGCTATTGCGCTCGTCATCGGCCTGGCGCTGCTCATCGCGCCGTTCGCCGTGGCTTTCAAAGCGCCTGATTCGGAAAAGCTCTCGGCTTACGAATGCGGCTTCAACGCTTTCGATGACGCCCGCATGAAGTTCGACATCCGCTTTTACCTCGTGTCGATTCTCTTCATCATCTTCGATCTCGAAGTCGCCTTCCTCTTTCCCTGGGCCGTGTCTTTCGGTGCCATCGGCTGGTTCGGCTTCTGGTCAATGATGGTCTTCCTTCTCGTGCTGACCATCGGCTTTATCTATGAATGGAAGAAGGGAGCCCTGGAATGGGAGTAGCCCCTGTGAGCAATCAGCCGCTCGTCGCCCAGCAGCCGAAGGGGATCATCGATCCCTCGACCGGCAAGCCGGTCGGCAGCAACGACCCATTTTTCGGTGAGATCAACAACGAGCTCGCCGACAAGGGTTTTCTCGTCACCTCGACCGACGAACTGATCAACTGGGCCCGCACCGGCTCGCTGATGTGGATGACCTTCGGGCTTGCCTGCTGCGCCGTCGAAATGATGCAGCTGTCCATGCCGCGTTATGACGTCGAGCGCTTCGGTTTTGCGCCGCGCGCCTCGCCGCGCCAGTCCGACGTGATGATCGTCGCCGGCACGCTGACCAACAAGATGGCGCCGGCGCTGCGCAAGGTCTACGACCAGATGCCCGAGCCGCGTTATGTCATCTCGATGGGCTCCTGCGCCAATGGCGGCGGCTATTATCACTATTCCTATTCGGTGGTGCGCGGCTGTGACCGCATCGTGCCGATCGACATCTACGTGCCGGGCTGTCCCCCCACGGCAGAGGCGCTGCTTTACGGCGTGCTTCTGCTGCAGAAGAAGATCCGTCGTACCGGCACGATCGAACGCTAAGGGTTAAGGACAAGGCATATGAGTGAAGCCCTGACTGAGCTTGCGTCCTACCTTGGCGAAGCGCGCGGCAACCTGATCGCCGCATCGCAGATGAAGTATGGCGAACTGACGCTGACGACGACGGGTGAAAACCTGGTCGCACTTCTGACCTTCCTGCGCGACGACGCCAAATGCGGTTTCGTCAACCTGATCGATATTTGCGGCGTCGACTGGCCGCAGCGCGAGCTGCGTTTCGATGTCGTCTACCACCTGCTGTCGCCGAAGAAGAACCTGCGTATCCGCGTCAAGGTCGCAACGGATGAAGATACGCCGGTCCCGTCGGCCTGCCCCGTCTATCCGGGCGCCGACTGGTTCGAGCGCGAGACCTGGGACATGTACGGCGTGCTCTTCACCGGCCATCCGGACCTGCGTCGCATCCTGACCGACTACGGCTTCGAAGGTCATCCGCTGCGCAAGGATTTCCCGACCACCGGCTTCGTTGAAGTGCGCTACGACGACGCGGCAAAGCGCGTCGTCTACGAGCCGGTCGAGCTGAAGCAGGAATTCCGCAACTTCGACTTTATGTCGCCATGGGAAGGCACGGAGTATGTGCTGCCGGGCGACGAAAAAGCGAAGCAATAATTCAAGGTGGTTGGTGGGCTTAGCCCGCCATTCACTAGTTATCTGAGAACGCGAGCCCATCGCCATGACAGAACATAACGTCCGCAACTTCAATATCAATTTCGGACCGCAGCATCCGGCGGCGCACGGCGTTCTTCGTCTTGTCCTGGAGCTTGACGGCGAAATTGTGGAGCGTGTCGATCCGCATATCGGCCTTTTGCATCGCGGCACCGAGAAGCTGATCGAGACCAAGACCTATCTTCAGGCCGTGCCCTATTTCGATCGCCTCGACTACGTCGCACCGATGAACCAGGAACATGCCTATGCGATGGCCGTCGAAAAGCTGCTCGGCATCGAGATCCCGATTCGCGGCCAGCTGATCCGTGTTCTCTATTCGGAAATCGGCCGCATCCTGTCGCACCTTCTGAACGTCACGACGCAGGCCATGGACGTCGGCGCGCTGACGCCGCCGCTCTGGGGCTTCGAAGAGCGTGAAAAGCTGATGGTGTTCTACGAGCGCGCCAGCGGCTCGCGCATGCATGCCGCTTATATCCGTCCGGGCGGCGTCCACCAGGATCTGCCCGAACAGCTCGTGCAGGATATCGGCGCCTGGTGCGATCCGTTCCTGAAGGCGCTCGATGACATCGACAACCTGTTGACCGGCAACCGCATCTTCAAGCAGCGCAACGTCGATATCGGCGTCGTCTCGCTGGAGGAATGCTGGGCTTGGGGCTTCTCCGGCGTCATGGTGCGCGGTTCGGGTGCGGCCTGGGATCTGCGTCGCGCCCAGCCCTATGAATGTTATTCCGATCTCGAATTCGATATCCCGATCGGCAAGAATGGCGACAACTACGACCGTTATCTGATCCGCATGATCGAGATGCGCGAATCGGTCCGCATCATGAAGCAATGCGTCAACCGCCTGCTCTCGGATGCCAGGACCGGTCCTTTCTCGTCGATCGACGGCAAGGTCGTGCCGCCGAAGCGCGGCGAGATGAAGCGCTCGATGGAAGCGCTGATCCACCACTTCAAGCTCTATACCGAAGGCTACCATGTGCCGGCCGGCGAGGTTTACGCCGCCGTCGAGGCGCCGAAGGGCGAATTCGGTGTCTATCTCGTCTCCGACGGCACCAACAAGCCCTATCGCTGCAAGATCCGCGCGCCCGGTTATGCCCATCTGCAGGCGATGGACTTCATGTGCCGCGGCCACCAGCTTGCCGACGTCGCGGCCGTCCTCGGCTCGCTCGACATCGTCTTCGGCGAGGTGGATCGCTGATGCAGCTTCTGCCGCTGGCCGTCGTTATCCTTCTTTCGGCATCCGGGGTTTCGGCTCAGGAATCCGATAGCCTCGGCACGCCGCTCGGCCATAAGGAAGAGACGCCGCCGGCGCAGCAATCGTCCATGGGTGAGCTTTTGTCCAAGGGCTATCAGATCAAGGCTGCCATTCCGAACGGCAGCAAATTCGTAGTGTTTATGCAAAAAGACCAGTCGGCCTATGCCTGCGAAATGCAGTCTTTGACCGCTTCGCGGTGTGGAACCTTAAACTGACAAGGCGTGAGAAAGAATGTCCGTTCGTCGATTAGCCGAAGATCAATTTCAGCCTGCCGCATTCGCCTTCAGCGATGAGAATGCGGTCTGGGCGGACAAGACGATCCAGAAATACCCCGCCGGCCGCCAGCAATCGGCGGTCATTCCGCTGTTGATGCGGGCGCAGGAGCAGGACGGCTGGGTCACGCGCGCGGCGATCGAAAAGATCGCCGACATGCTTGATATGGCCTATATCCGCGTGCTCGAGGTCGCGACCTTCTATACGCAGTTCCAGCTGCATCCGGTTGGTACCCGCGCCCATGTCCAGGTCTGCGGTACGACGCCCTGCATGCTGCGCGGCTCGGAAGCGCTGATGTCGGTCTGCAAGAGCAAGATCCATGCCCATGCCTTCGAGCGCAATGCCGAAGGCACGCTATCCTGGGAAGAGGTCGAATGTCTCGGGGCCTGCGTCAACGCCCCGATGGTGATGATCGGCAAGGACACCTATGAAGACCTGACGCCCGCGCGTCTCGAAGAGATCATCGACGTCTTTGCCGCCGGCAATGGCGCCAGCATCAAGCCCGGCACCCAGATCGACCGGGTGTTTTCGGCGCCCGAAGGCGGCCTGACCTCGCTGACGACGGAAGAGCCGAAGGCAAGGACCCGCGCCAAGAAGGCCGATGCCGAAACCGTATCGGCTCCAGTCGACGCCGCGCCGGTTCCTCCCTCCGAGGCCGCCCGCCCGAAGAGCACCGATGCCGAGACCAATGCTGCCCTGAAGACTCCGGCGACGGCGCCGAAGGCGGCTGCGAAAAACGCAAAGGCAGCCGAGCAGCAGCCGATATCAGGCACGGCGGCTGCCGAACCGGCGCCGAAAGCTGCCGTCAAGGCTGAAGCCGCCTCGGCGGAAAAGCCTGCTCTGACCGACAAGAATCGGCCGGCCGGCATCGAAAAGCCCGCCGCACCTGATGATCTGAAGATGATCTCGGGTGTCGGCCCGAAGATCGAGGCGACGTTGAACGAAATCGGCATCTTCACCTTCGCGCAGGTCGCAGGCTGGAAGAAGGCCGAACGCGAATGGGTCGATGGCTATTTGAATTTCCGCGGCCGCGTCGAACGCGATGTTTGGGTCAAGCAGGCCAAGGCGCTCGCCAAGGGCGGGGAAGCGGAATATATCAAGGTCTTCGGCAAGAAGCCGCGGTAAGAGGTGAAGCATGTTACAAGATAAAGACCGCATCTTTACCAACATCTACGGCCTCAAGGACAAATCCCTGAAGGGCGCGATGAGTCGCGGCCACTGGGACGGCACCAAGCAGATCCTCGAAAAGGGCCGCGACTGGATCATCAATGAGATGAAGGCGTCAGGCCTTCGCGGTCGTGGTGGCGCCGGTTTCCCGACCGGCCTCAAATGGTCCTTCATGCCGAAGGAAAGCGACGGCCGGCCGCATTATCTCGTCGTCAACGCCGACGAATCCGAGCCTGGCACCTGCAAAGACCGCGACATCATGCGCCACGATCCGCATACGCTGATCGAAGGCTGCGTCATCGCGAGTTTCGCGATGGGCGCCAATGCGGCTTACATCTACGTGCGCGGCGAATATATCCGCGAGCGCGAAGCGCTGCAGGCGGCGATCGACGAATGCTATGATTATGGCCTGCTCGGCAAGAACAACAAGCTCGGCTGGGACATGGATATCTTCGTCCATCACGGCGCCGGCGCCTATATTTGCGGCGAGGAAACCGCGCTGCTCGAAAGCCTTGAAGGCAAGAAGGGCCAGCCGCGTCTGAAGCCGCCGTTCCCGGCCAATATGGGCCTCTACGGCTGCCCGACGACGGTCAACAACGTCGAATCGATCGCTGTTGCGCCGACCATCCTGCGCCGCGGCGCCGGCTGGTTCTCGGCCATCGGCCGTCCGAACAATGTCGGCACCAAGCTGTTCATGCTCTCCGGCCACGTCAACAAGCCGTGCACGGTTGAAGAGGAAATGGGCATCACCTTCCGCGAACTGGTCGACCGCCATGCCGGCGGCATTCGCGGCGGCTGGGACAACCTGCTTGCCGTCATTCCAGGCGGGGCATCCTGCCCGATCGTTCCGGCCAAGGACATCATCGATTGCCCGATGGATTTCGACGGCCTGCGCGGCGTCGGCTCTTCCTTCGGTACGGCCGCCGCGATAGTCATGGACAAGTCCACCGACGTCATCAAGGCGATCGCCCGTATCTCCGCCTTCTTCAAGCATGAGAGCTGCGGCCAGTGCACGCCCTGCCGCGAAGGCACGGGCTGGATGTGGCGTGTGATGGAGCGCATGGCCAAGGGCAATGCCCAGAAGCGCGAAATCGACATGCTGTTCCAGGTGACGAAGCAGATCGAAGGCCACACCATTTGTGCGCTCGGCGATGCCGCGGCATGGCCGGTGCAGGGTCTGATCCGTAACTTCCGTCCCGAGATCGAAAAGCGCATCGACCAGTATACGGCGAGCGCGCTTGATCACGGTGCGGTTCTGGAGGCGGCTGAATAATCATGGCGGACAACGCATCCAAGAGTGGGAAGAAGGAAGAAGTCGCCGATTTCGCGGCCGGTTTCGGCCGTCTTGCCGCCGAGATGCTGGAAAATGCACGGGCGATGCCGGTGCATCCGCTGATGGCGCAGCCCGCGGCAGCCTTTGCCGCCGCAACGGCGATCGGCTTTGGTTTCTCGACCCAGATGGCCGGCGCTTTCTTCGGTGCCTGGCAGAGCGCCCTGGAAACGACCGGCAAGGTCGCCGCCGCCCTCGATGACACGCCGCCGGACGAACTGAAGCCCGATGTCGATATCCGGCCGGAGAATATTCGCTCGGAGGTCAAGGCTTTCACCAAGCCGCGGGCCGACAAGAAGGCAAGGCCGACATTGACTGTCGTCAAGCCGGTCAGCGAGTCGATCCCACCCAGCCAAACGAAGGCCAGCCAGCCAAAGCCGGCGGTGAAGGCAAAACCGGTTGCGCGGGGGAAGGCCGACGATCTCAAGCTGATTGCCGGCATCGGCCCGAAGCTGGAGCAGGTGCTGAACGCCAAGGGCGTTCGCAGCTTTGCCGAGATCGCTGCCTGGACCGACGAGGAAATCGCCCGGTTCGACGCTGAACTCGGCTTCAACGGCCGCATCGGCCGTGACGACTGGACCGGCCAGGCGAAAGTTCTGGCGGGGCGGAGCCGCAGAAAGAAATGAACTATCCGGCCGTGTCGATCGGCCGGAAAGATGGGCAGGTCGGCGGACGGGCGGGGGCCTGAAGATGCCGGTGCGGGTTCCGGATCTGGAATGCGCGACAGAGAATTTGGGCGACATCAGATGTCGGCAGGACGAAAGATCCGGCTTGGCAATGAGAGTGTTGCAAAAATAGGTTTGTTTGCCGTCATCAGGCAAACGGGAAACAGGACTGAGCGACGATGGCAAAACTGAGGATTGACGGCAACGAGATCGAAGTTCCGGATCATTTCACGCTATTGCAGGCGTGCGAGGATGCCGGTGCCGAGGTTCCGCGCTTCTGCTTCCATGAGCGCCTGTCGGTTGCCGGCAATTGCCGCATGTGCCTTGTCGAGGTGAAGGGCGGCCCGCCGAAGCCGCAGGCTTCCTGCGCCATGAGCGTGCGCGACATCCGCGGCGGCCCGAACGGCGAACTGCCTGAGGTTTTCACCAACACCCCGATGGTCAAGAAGGCCCGCGAAGGTGTGATGGAATTCCTGCTGATCAACCATCCGCTCGATTGCCCGATCTGCGACCAGGGCGGCGAATGCGACCTGCAGGACCAGGCGATGGCCTTCGGCATAGACACCTCGCGCTATCAGGAAGACAAGCGCGCCGTCGAGGACAAGTATATCGGCCCGCTCGTCAAGACGGTGATGAACCGCTGCATCCACTGCACGCGCTGCGTCCGCTTCACCACCGAGGTCGCCGGCATTTCCGAACTCGGCCTGATCGGCCGCGGCGAGGATGCCGAGATCACCACCTATCTCGAACAGGCGATGACCTCCGAGCTGCAGGGCAACGTCGTCGACCTTTGCCCGGTTGGCGCACTCACCTCGAAGCCCTTCGCCTTCACCGCGCGCCCGTGGGAATTGAACAAGACCGAATCGATCGACGTCATGGACGCCGTCGGTTCGGCAATCCGCGTCGACACTCGCGGCCGTGAGGTCATGCGCATCCTGCCGCGCGTCAATGAAGCGATCAACGAGGAGTGGATCTCCGATAAGAGCCGCTTCATCTGGGACGGCCTGAAGACCCAGCGCCTCGACCGGCCCTATGTTCGCCGCGACGGCCGCCTGCAGCCCGCCACCTGGGCCGAAGCCTTCGGCGCAATCAAGGCCGCCGTCGGCGCCACCTCGGGCGACAAGATCGGCGCGATATCAGGCGACCTCGCTTCCGTCGAGGAAATGTATGCGCTCTCCGAACTGGTGAAGTCGCTGGGGTCGGTCAATCTCGACTGTCGCCAGGATGGGGCGGCACTCGATCCGTCGCTCGGCCGTTCTAGCTACCTGTTCAACCCGACGATCTCGGGCATCGACCAGGCCGACGCGCTGTTGATCATCGGCGCCAATCCGCGCTTCGAGGCAGCCATCCTCAACGCCCGCATCCGCAAGCGCTGGCGCCGCGGCAAGTTCCCGATCGGCGTCATCGGCGAGCTGGCTGAACTGCGCTACAGCTATGATTACCTCGGCGGCGGTCCCGACACGCTGAAGGATCTGGTCGACGGTACCCACGCCTTCGCGGACGTGCTGAAGAATGCCGCCAAGCCGATGATCATCATCGGCCAGGGTGCGCTGGCGCGCACCGACGGCGCCGGCGTTCTCGCCAGTGCTGCCAAGCTCGCCGGCTCGGTCGGCGTGGTCGCCGAAGGCTGGAACGGCTTTGCCGTCCTCCATACCGCTGCCTCGCGCGTCGGCGGTCTCGACCTCGGCTTCGTGCCGGGCGCCAAGGGCGTCAATGCCGCCGAGATGCTGACGGCGATGGACGTGCTCTTCCTGCTCGGTGCCGACGAACTCGACTTCACCGCCAAGAAGGCCAAGCTCACCGTCTATATCGGCTCGCATGGCGATAACGGCGCGCACCATGCCGACGTCATCCTGCCGGCGGCAGCCTATACCGAAAAGTCCGGCACCTGGGTCAACACCGAAGGCCGCGTCCAGATGGGCAACCGCGCAGGTTTTGCGCCGGGTGATGCCCGCGAGGACTGGGCGATCATCCGCGCCCTTTCCGACGTGCTCGGCAAGAAGCTTCCCTTCGATTCGCTCAGCGAATTGCGTGTCCGGCTCTATGCCGCTTTCCCGCATTTCGCTGCCATCGACGAGATCGCCGAAACCGATAGCGCCCAAATTGCCGCAGTTGCGAAAAAAGCCGGCAAGATGAACAAATCCGGGTTTGCGTCGCCGGTGAAAGACTTCTATTTGACGAACCCGATAGCGCGTGCCTCGGCTGTCATGGCGGAGTGCTCGGCATTGGCCCGCAACAACTTCAAAGTCGCGGCAGAGTAAGGGCAGGGGACTATGGATTCTTTCTTTTCGACCTATGTCTGGCCGGCGATCATCATGATCGGTCAGTCGCTGCTGCTTCTCGTCTGCCTGCTCGTCTTCATCGCCTATGTACTGCTCGCCGACCGCAAGATCTGGGCGGCCGTGCAACTGCGCCGCGGCCCGAACGTCGTCGGTCCCTTCGGCCTGTTCCAGTCCTTCGCCGACCTTTTGAAGTTCGTCTTCAAGGAACCGGTCATTCCGGCCGGCGCCAACAAGGCGGTGTTCCTGCTTGCCCCGCTGGTGACGGTGCTTCTGGCGCTGTCCACCTGGGCGGTGGTGCCGCTGGCCGACGGATGGGTGATCGCCAACATCAATGTCGGCATCCTCTATATTTTCGCGATCTCCTCGCTCGAGGTTTACGGCATCATCATGGGCGGCTGGGCTTCGAACTCGAAGTATCCGTTCCTCGGCGCGCTGCGCTCGGCGGCGCAAATGGTGTCCTATGAAGTCTCGATCGGCTTCGTCATCGTCACCGTGCTTCTCTGCGTCGGCTCGCTGAACCTGACCGATATCGTCAATGCGCAGCATACCGGCCTCGGCACCATGCTCGGCCTGCCGGCGTCGTTCCTCGACTGGCACTGGCTGTCGCTCTTCCCGATGTTCATCATCTTCTTCATTTCGGCGCTCGCCGAAACGAACCGCCCGCCCTTCGACCTCCCGGAAGCCGAATCGGAACTCGTCGCCGGCTTCATGGTCGAATACGGCTCCTCGCCATACATGATGTTCATGCTCGGCGAATATGCGGCCGTCTGCCTGATGTGCGCGCTGACGACGATCCTCTTCCTCGGCGGCTGGCTGCCCCCGGTCGATATCTGGATCCTCAACTGGGTCCCAGGCATCATCTGGTTCACGCTGAAGGCCTGCCTGGTGTTCTTCATGTTCGCGATGGTCAAGGCCTTCGTTCCGCGCTACCGCTACGATCAGCTCATGCGCCTCGGCTGGAAGGTATTCCTGCCGCTGTCGCTCGCCATGGTCGTCATCGTTGCATTCGTGCTGAAACTGATGGGTTGGGCATGATCATGCCCACTCTCGTTTCCGGCAAAATTGGAGGTTGAAGATGGCAAGCTTGTCCGGCTCCATCAGCTCGCTGTTTCTCAAGGAATTCGTCGGCGCGTTCTTTCTGTCGATGCGCTATTTCTTCCGCCAGAAGGCGACGATCAACTATCCCTTCGAAAAGGGTCCGGTTTCCCCGCGTTTCCGCGGCGAGCATGCGTTGCGCCGTTATCCGAACGGCGAAGAACGCTGCATCGCCTGCAAGCTCTGCGAGGCGATCTGTCCTGCCCAGGCGATCACCATCGAGGCCGGTCCGCGCCGCAATGATGGCACGCGCCGCACGGTGCGCTACGACATCGACATGGTGAAGTGCATCTATTGCGGCTTCTGCCAGGAAGCCTGCCCGGTCGACGCGATCGTCGAAGGCCCGAATTTCGAATTTGCGACGGAAACCCGCGAAGAGCTCTACTTCGACAAGGCGCGGCTTCTGGACAACGGAGACCGGTGGGAGCGCGAAATCGCTCGCAACATCGCGATCGACTCGCCGTACCGCTGATTGAGATTTTGAAATGCCGCGGTGGAGCGCAGTTGCTCCTGTCGCGGTCAATATGCACAGGAGCTTTGCCGGTTAGCGCCAGCGAAAGCTCCATCGGGCAGGGAAACTCCCGGCTGCCCGGGGGAAGATGAAAAAGGCACCAACATGGGTCTGCAGGCTCTATTTTTCTATCTTTTCGCCTTTGTCGCGGTGGCGTCGGCGTTCATGGTTATCTGGGCGAAGAACCCGGTTCACTCGGTTCTGTTCCTGATCCTGGTGTTCTTCAATGCGGCTGGCCTCTTCCTGCTGCTCGGTGCCGAATTCCTGGCGATGATCCTGCTTGTCGTCTATGTCGGCGCCGTCGCCGTCCTCTTCCTCTTCGTGGTGATGATGCTCGATATCGACTTCACCGAACTGAGGGCCGGCGTTCTCGAATATGCGCCGATCGGCGGGCTGATCGGGGTGATCCTCGCAGCCGAGCTGATCGTCGTCATCGGCGGCAGCGTCATCTCGCCTGAGATCGCCAAATCAGTCGCCATGCCGATCCCGGCGCTAAGCGAGCGCACCAATACGGCCGCCCTCGGCGACGTGCTCTACACTAACTACGTCTATTTCTTCCAGATCGCCGGTCTGGTGCTTCTGGTCGCCATGATCGGTGCGATCGTGCTGACGTTGAGACACCGCACCAACATCAAGCGGCAGAATATTCCCAGGCAGGTTGCCCGCACGCCCGCCACCGCCGTCAAGGTGGTTTCGGTCAAGCCCGGGCAGGGCGTCTAAAGGCAGGTCAAGGAACAAAGAACATGGTCATCGGACTTTCCCACTACCTGACGGTCAGCGCCATCCTCTTCACGCTCGGCGTCTTCGGCATCTTCCTGAACCGGAAGAACGTCATCGTCATCCTGATGTCGATCGAACTGATCCTGCTCGCCGTCAACATCAACATGGTCGCCTTCTCCTCCTTCCTGAACGACATCGTCGGCCAGGTCTTCGCGCTGTTCATCCTGACGGTCGCGGCTGCCGAAGCGGCGATCGGTCTTGCAATTCTCGTTGTCTTCTACCGCAACCGCGGCTCGATCGCGGTCGAAGACGTCAATATGATGAAGGGCTGAGTGGCTCATGTTCCTCTATAAGGCTATCGTCTTTCTTCCCTTGATCGGTGCGATCGTCGCCGGCCTTTTCGGCCGCGCCATCGGCGCCAAGGCTTCGGAATATGTCACCAGCGGCCTGATGATCATCGCCGCCATCCTGTCTTGGGTCGTCTTCTTCACCGTCGGCATGGGTCATGCCGAAGGCGGCCCGATCAAGGTCGAGGTGCTGCGCTGGATCCAGTCCGGCGGCATCGACGTCTCGTGGTCGCTGCGTGTGGATACGCTGACCTCCGTCATGCTGATCGTCGTCAACACGGTCTCGACGCTGGTGCATGTCTATTCGATCGGCTACATGCATACCGATCCGCATCGCCCGCGCTTCTTCGCCTATCTCTCGCTCTTCACCTTCGCCATGCTGATGCTGGTGACCGCTGACAACCTTGCCCAGATGTTCTTCGGCTGGGAAGGCGTCGGTCTCGCCTCCTATCTGCTGATCGGCTTCTGGTTCAAGAAGCCGTCGGCGACGGCCGCGGCGATGAAGGCCTTCATCGTCAACCGCGTCGGCGACTTCGGCTTCGTGCTCGGCATTGCCGGCGTCTTCGTGCTGTTCGGCTCGATCAACCTCGACACGATCTTCGCCAATGCCTCGAACTTCGCCCCGCATGAAGGCGGCGGCGAAGCGGGCGAGGTGATCCTCAATCTCTTCGGCATGCAGCTCGACAAGGCGCATGCGCTGACCGGCATCTGCCTGCTGCTCTTCATGGGCGCGATGGGCAAGTCGGCGCAGTTCCTGCTGCACACCTGGCTGCCTGACGCCATGGAAGGCCCGACCCCGGTCTCGGCCCTCATCCATGCCGCCACCATGGTCACCGCCGGCGTCTTCCTCGTCGCCCGCATGTCGCCGCTCTTCGAATTGTCGCCGGATGCGCTGGTTGTCGTCACCGTGATCGGCGCGATCACCGCCTTCTTCGCGGCAACCGTCGGCCTGGTGCAGAACGACATCAAGCGCGTCATCGCCTATTCCACCTGCTCGCAGCTCGGCTACATGTTCGTAGCGCTCGGGGTAGGGGCCTATGGCGCGGCGATCTTCCATCTTTTCACGCACGCCTTCTTCAAGGCGCTGCTCTTCCTCTGCGCCGGCTCGGTCATTCATGCCGTCGATGGTGAGCAGGACATGCGCTACATGGGCGGCCTGCGGCCGCACATCAAGGTGACGTTCTGGATGATGATCATCGGCACGCTGGCGATCACCGGCGTCGGCATTCCCTTCACGCCGATCGGCTTCGCTGGCTTCTTCTCCAAGGACGTGATCATCGAGGCGACCTATGCATCGCATTCGCCGGTCTCGGGCTTTGCCTTCTCACTGCTGGTCATCGCGGCTCTGTTCACCAGCTTCTATTCCTGGCGCCTGATCTTCATGACCTTCTTCGGCAAGCCACGCGCCTCGCACGAGGTGATGCACCACGTGCATGAGTCGCCGCAGGTCATGCTTGTGCCGCTCTATCTGCTGGCGATCGGCGCAGTGCTTGCTGGCGTGATCTTTGAAGGCCGGTTCTACGGCGAGGAATATGCCGAGTTCTGGAAGGGGGCGCTCTTTACCGGCGCCGAGAACGAACTGGTCGAAGAGTTCCACCATGTTCCGGCGCTCGTGGCTTTGAGCCCGTTCATCGCCATGGTGCTCGGTTTCGTCACCGCCTGGTACATGTATATCCGCTCGCCGCAGACGCCGCGCATCCTGGCGCAGCAGCACCGCGTGCTCTACCAGTTCCTGTTGAACAAGTGGTATTTCGACGAACTCTACGACTTCCTCTTCGTCCGCTCCGCCAAGGCGCTCGGCCGCTTCCTGTGGAAGAAAGGTGATGTCGGAGTCATCGATACCTATGGCCCGAACGGCGTCGCCGCTCGCGTCGTCGCCGTCACTGATCGCGTGGTCCGCCTGCAGACCGGTTACCTCTATCACTACGCCTTCGCCATGCTGATCGGCATTGCGGCGCTCGTTACCTGGATGATGCTCGGGAGTTCCTTCTGATGACCGATTGGCCTATTCTTTCAACGGTCACCTTCCTGCCGCTCGTCGGCGTGGTGCTCCTGCTATTGATGAACGGCGAGAGCGAAACCGGCCGGAAGAACGTGCTGTGGATCTCGCTGATCACTACCGTCTTCACCTTCGTCGTCTCGCTCTTCATCTGGATCGGCTTCGACAATGCTAATCCGGGCTTCCAGATGCTCGAGAAGCATGACTGGCTCGGCACCGGCATTGGCTACCACCTCGGCGTCGACGGCATCTCGATGCTGTTCGTCATCCTGTCGACCTTCCTCATGCCCTTCTGTGTGCTGGCGAGCTGGCTCTCGATCGAGAAGCGCCTGAAGGAATACATGATCGCCTTCCTCATCCTCGAAACGATGATGATCGGCGTCTTCGTTTCGCTCGATATCGTGCTCTTCTACGTCTTCTTCGAGGCGGGCCTCATTCCGATGTTCCTGATCATCGGCGTCTGGGGCGGCAAGGACCGCGTCTATGCGAGCTACAAGTTCTTCCTCTATACGCTGCTCGGCTCGGTGCTGATGCTGCTCGCCATCATGGCGATGTACTGGCAGGCCGGCACGACCGATATCACCGCGCTGCTCGCCTACAAGTTCCCGCCGGCGCTGCAGACCTGGTTATGGCTTGCCTTCTTCGCCTCCTTCGCGGTGAAGATGCCGATGTGGCCGGTCCATACCTGGCTTCCCGATGCCCACGTTCAGGCGCCGACGGCTGGCTCGGTAATCCTGGCCGGTGTGCTGCTGAAGCTCGGCGGCTACGGTCTCATCCGCTTCTCGCTCGGAATGTTCCCGGTGGCGTCCGATTATTTCGCGCCACTGGTTTTCGCACTGTCTGTGATGGCCATCATCTACACCTCTCTGGTGGCGATGATGCAGGACGATATCAAAAAGCTGATCGCCTATTCCTCGGTGGCGCACATGGGCTATGTGACCATGGGCATCTTTGCCGCCAACATGCAGGGTGTTCAGGGGTCGATCTTCCAGATGCTCTCGCACGGCATCGTCTCCGGCGCGCTCTTCCTCTGCGTCGGCGTCGTCTACGATCGCACCCATACCCGCGAGATCAACGCCTATGGCGGCCTCGTCAACAACATGCCGAAATATGCCGTGGCGATGATGGTCTTCACCATGGCCAATGTCGGGCTTCCCGGCACGTCGGGCTTCGTCGGCGAATTCCTGACGCTGATCGGTGTCTTCCGCGTCAACACCTGGGTAGCGCTCTTTGCCGCCACCGGCGTCATCCTCTCGGCTGCCTACGCGCTCTGGCTTTATCGCCGGGTGATCTTCGGCGCGCTGGAGAAGGAAAAGCTGAAGGCGCTGCTCGATCTTTCTCCACGCGAGCAGCTGATCCTTTACCCTCTGGTCGCGCTGACCATCTTCTTCGGCGTTTATCCGGCTCCGGTCTTCGATGCGACGGCCGCCTCGGTGGATCTGCTGGTCAACAACTACACGGCCGCCGTGCACGCAGCGCAGAATGTTGCGCTGTCTATGAAATGATGACGGGACTTATTGGACATGACCGCTGAAACAATTCTCCTCAGTCTGCATCTTTCCGTGCCGGAGCTCATCCTCGCGGTCGGCGCCCTTGTCCTGTTGATGGTCGGCGTCTTCTCAGGCGAGCGGTCGGGCCTTGTCGTCACCGGCTTGGCGATCGTCCTGCTCCTGGCCTCCGGCCTGTGGCTGCTCTTCGTGCCCGCAGAAGGCCTTGCCTATGGCGGCGTCTACATGGCCGACGGCTTCTCGCGCTTCATGAAGCTGGTGGCGCTGATCGGTTCGCTGGTCGCCATATTCATGTCGATCGGCCACGCCCGTGAAAATCAGCTCGACAAGTTCGAGTTCCCGGTTCTCCTGGTGCTCGCGACCCTTGGCATCCTGCTGATGATCTCGGCCAACGACCTGATCTCGCTCTATCTCGCGCTGGAACTGCAATCGCTGGCGCTCTATGTCGTCGCAGCGATCAACCGTGACAGCCTGAAGTCGACCGAAGCCGGTCTGAAATATTTCGTCCTCGGCGCGCTTTCCTCCGGCATGCTGCTCTATGGCATGTCGCTGGTCTACGGCTTCACCGGCCACACCCACTTCTCCGAAATCGCCCAGGCGCTGTCCGTCGAGGGCGCGCGTTCGCTCGGTTTGATCTTCGGCTTGGTCTTCATCCTCGCCGGCATCGCCTTCAAGATCTCGGCCGTTCCCTTCCATATGTGGACGCCGGATGTTTACGAAGGCGCGCCGACACCGGTCACCGCATTCCTTGCCGCAGCACCCAAGGTTGCTGCCATGGCGATGATGACCCGTATCGTCATCACCGCCTTCCAGCCGGTTCTGGCGGACTGGCAGCAGGTCGTCGTCTTCATCTCGATCGCCTCGATGCTGCTCGGCTCGTTTGCTGCGATCGGCCAGAAGAATATCAAGCGACTGATGGCCTATTCCTCGATCGGCCACATGGGTTATGCGCTGGTCGGTCTTGCCGCCGGCAACCAGACCGGCGTCACCGGCGTCATGCTTTACATGGTCATCTACATGGTCATGACGCTCGGCACCTTCGCGATCATCATGTCGATGCGCCGCAAGGACGGCACCGTTGTCGAAAATGTCGACGATCTCGCCGGCCTCTCCACAACCAACCCGTTCATGGCCGTGGTGCTGACGGCGTTGATGTTCTCGCTCGCCGGCATCCCGCCGCTCGCCGGATTCTTCGCGAAGTACTTCGTCTTCGTTGCCGCTATCGAAGCCAAGCTCTATGCGCTCGCCATCATCGGCGTTCTCGCCTCGGTCGTCGGCGCCTACTACTATCTGCGCGTCATCAAACTGATGTGGTTCGATGAGGCGACCGGCGAATTCGCCCGTGTCTCCGGAGCGCTGCGTCTGGTCTTCGGTCTCTCCGGTTTCTTCGTCACCGCCTATGTCCTCATCGGCGGCCCGATCGGCGGCGCGGCAGAGCTTGCCGCTGCGACGCTCTTTTGATGGCTTCCGACGGACGGCGCCGGATATCGCTCGGCGATTTCAGGCACGAGGCTCTGTCGGAAACATCGTCTACCAACAGCGAATGCCTCGCCCGGGCTCGGGCGGGCGATGGCGGTAATCTCTGGGTGACCGCCGAGAGGCAGACGGGCGGTCGCGGCCGCCGCGGCAGGCTCTGGGTTTCCGAGCGCGGCAATCTCTACGCTTCTCTTCTCCTGATCGACCCGGCGCCTATGGAGCGCCTGGGCTCGCTGCCGCTGGCGATCGCCGTTGCCGTGCACCAGGCGATCCGCAGGGTGTTGCCACTGGGCGCCGAACCGCTCGAGGTCAAATGGCCGAACGATATCCTCATCGGCCGAAAGAAGACCTGCGGCATTCTCGTTGAAGGCGAGGGGCTCCCGGATGGCCGTTACGCGCTGATCGTCGGCATCGGCATCAATATCTCGGTAATGCCCGACAATCCGCTCTACCCCGTTACCTGTCTGCGTCAGCAGGGAAGTGCGGCTTCGCCGGAAGAACTCTTCGCGCATCTCTTCGCCGCCGCGGCGGAAGTGCTTGAAATATGGGATCAGGGCCGTGGCGTCGGCGAGATCACGACGCTCTGGCGCGCCATCGCCTGCGGCATCGGCGAAAAGATTACGGTCAATTTGCCGGACCGATCGATTTCCGGACAATTCGCCGGAATTGATGATAATGGCTTGTTGATGCTCGATACCGGCGCTGGCAGGATAATGCCCATTGCTGCCGGTGATGTGTTTTTTGGTTAGCGGAAAAAACGAAAATTATGGCGAAACAGGACGAACTGGTATTCCTGCCTCTGGGCGGTGTCGGTGAGATTGGCATGAATCTCGCTCTCTACGGCTACGGCCCGCCCGAGCATCGCCAGTGGATCATGGTCGATTGTGGCGTCACTTTTCCTGGGCCTGACCTGCCGGGCGTCGACCTCGTATTGCCCGATATCCGCTTCCTCGCCAGCGAACGAAAGAACCTCAAGGCGATCATTATCACCCATGCGCATGAAGACCACTATGGTGCGCTCGCCGACCTCTGGCCCGGCCTCAACGTGCCGGTCTATGCCTCTGGTTTTACATCAGGTCTGCTTGAAGCCAAGCGTAATTTCGAGAAGTCTAAGATCGGCGAAGTGCCGGTGACGCCGTTCAAGGCCGGCGATACGATTAATGTCGGCCCCTTCAGCATCGAAGGTGTGGCCGTCAACCATTCGATCCCCGAGCCGATGTCGTTGATGATCCGCACGCCGGTCGGCAATGTCATCCATACCGGCGACTGGAAGATCGACCACGAGCCTTCGCTCGGGCCGCTGACCGACGAGACACGTTTCCGCCAGCTCGGCGATGAGGGCGTGCTAGCGCTGATGTGCGATTCCACCAATGCGCTGCGCGACGGTGTTTCGCCCTCCGAGAAGGATGTGTCGGAAAGCCTGCGCAAGATCATCGAGAATGCCGAGGGCCGGGTGGCGATCACCACCTTCTCGTCGAATGTCGGGCGTATCCGCACCGTTGCCGAAGCTGCCGAGGCGGCAGGCCGCGAAGTGCTGCTGCTCGGTAGTTCGCTGAAGCGCGTCGTCAACGTCGCCCAGGATATCGGCCTGATGGAAGGCGTGAAGCCCTTCATCTCCGAGGACGAATACGGCTACATCCCGCGCGACAAGGTCGTCGTCATCCTGACCGGCAGCCAGGGCGAGGCGCGGGCTGCCCTTGCCAAGCTCTCGCGCGACGAGATGCGCAATGTGGCGTTTGCGGCAGGCGATATCGTCGTCTTTTCCTCGCGCGCCATTCCCGGCAACGAGAAGGCGATCCAGGACATCAAGAACGGCCTCGTCGAGCAGGGTGTGCACATCATCACGGATACCGAGGCGCTGGTCCACGTTTCCGGTCATCCGCGCCGCAACGAGTTGCAGCGGATGTATGAGTGGACGCGGCCGAAGATCGTCGTGCCGGTGCATGGCGAGGCAACACATCTGACGGCGCATAAGGAACTTGCCGAGCAATCCGGCATCGCACTGGTGCCGCGAGTGCGCAACGGCGATATCCTACGGTTGGCGCCGGGTCCCGTCGAGGTGATCGGCGAGGCGCCGCATGGCCGGATTTATAAGGACGGCACGCTGATCGGCGATTTCGACGAGATGGGCATCGGCGAGCGCAAGAAGCTCTCCTATGTCGGCCATGTCGCGGTCAACGTCGTGCTCGACGCCCGCTATGACATCGTCGGCGAACCCGACCTCATTTCGATCGGCCTGCCGACCTACGATGACGAGGGCGAGGATATGGAGGATACGCTCTTCGACGCGGCGGTCAGCGCCATCGAGAGCATTCCGCGCGCCCGCCGCAAGGATATCGACATGCTGCAGGAGGCCGTGCGCCGCGCCATCCGCTCGGCCGCGAACAACACCTGGGGCAAGAAACCTCTTGTCACCGCCTTCGTCACCAAGGTCTGACCATGCTCGGCCGGGTCAACCATATCGCCATCGCCGTGCCCGATCTGGCCGCGGCGACGGCCGCCTATCGCGATACGCTGGGCGCTGCCGTATCGCAGCCGCAGACTCTGCCGGAACACGGCGTCACCGTCGTCTTCGTCGAATTGCCGAACACCAAGGTCGAATTGCTGCAACCGTTCGGCGATACTTCGCCGATCGCAGCCTTCCTCGAAAAGAACCCATCCGGTGGCATGCACCACATCTGCTACGAGGTGGACGATATCCTTCTTGCCCGTGACCGGCTGGTCGCGGCGGGCGCAAGGGTGCTTGGCGATGGCCAGCCGAAGATCGGCGCGCATGGCAAGCCGGTACTCTTTCTGCACCCCAAGGATTTCTTCGGCACGCTGATCGAACTCGAACAGGCCTGAGCCCTGCTGCGGCAGAGTGACCCGAGGGCGGCTAAACGTTTCGCCGGCTTTGAATTGGTCGCCATTCCGCCGTATAAGGACGCGATATCAGCGCGGCATCAACGGGAACCATAATGCTCCAGATCGTTCTTCAGGGATTTGCCGTCTACTTCATCATCTGGTGGATGACGCTTTTTGCCGTCCTGCCGATCGGCCTGCGCACCCAGGCGGACGACAACGACGTCGTGCTCGGCACGGTTCCGAGCGCGCCAACCCGGTTTCGCGCCGCTTTCGTGTTTTCGCTGACGACGTTGATTTCGGCCGTGGTCTACGGCCTCTGGTACGTCTGCGACACCTATTTCGGCTGGGGCTTCGATGCGCTGCCGCAACTCGGCCCGAGCTTCTATTAAGCGTGGCTTTTGCTCAAACTTTGAGCAGATGTAAACTTATTGAAAGCGAAATTTCGTCATACCAGTGTCATACTGTTGCGGCAAAGAGCTCTCGTAACGGAATGATGGCCATCCCCTTACGGAAGTCGGCTGGATTTCTGGATGGGATAGGGCCGAAAAGCCAAAAAAAAACAAGGCTAAAAGCCTTGTTTTAAGTATCGCGTGATCTGTAACCGTTGCCGGGGCTGCGACGAGCGCGCCTAAGATCTGATCCTCCCAAGACTTGACCGCGAATTCGGCAAGAATTTAACTTCCTGCCTGTTTTGTGAGCTAAAACTAGCTCAAACATTGGGCTTTGTCATCAGCTTTTTTTGCATTTTTGCTACACTCTAGCAAAATTTTTCTGTTGACAAGATTTTGGTTCAAGTCCTTATAAACACGCGCTTTTTTATGCCCTTTCATTTTGCGGGTGCGAACATGCGCTTCCGGGAGGTTGCCGGCATCCGTTGCGGGTTTCCTTCCTGCCGCGAAGCGGCTATGAACGCTCCCGACATTAACAATGGTCTTTCGATTCCGCCTGCTGCGGGATCTCAACCGCTCCGGAATCCGCCATGCGTCTGTCCCGCTATTTCATGCCCATCCTCAAGGAAAACCCCAAGGAAGCGGAAATCGTCTCCCACCGGCTGATGCTGCGCGCCGGCATGATCCGCCAGCAGTCGCAGGGCATCTATTCCTGGCTGCCGCTCGGCAAGCGCGTGCTCGACAAGGTCAACGCCATTATCCGCGACGAGCAGAACCGCGCCGGCGCCATCGAGCTGTCGATGCCGACCCTGCAATCGGCCGAACTCTGGCAGGAAAGCGGCCGCTACGACGCCTACGGCAAGGAGATGCTGCGCATCAAGGACCGCCAGGATCGGCCGATGCTCTATGGTCCCACCAATGAAGAGATGGTGACGGATATTTTCCGCTCTTCCGTCAAATCCTATAAGGACCTGCCGCTCAATCTCTATCACATCCAGCTGAAGTTCCGCGACGAGATCCGCCCGCGCTTCGGCACCATGCGCTCGCGCGAATTCATGATGAAGGATGCCTATTCCTTCGACCTGACGCGCGAAGGGGCGGAGCATTCCTATAACAAGATGTTCGCCGCCTACCTGCGCACGTTCGACCGGCTCGGCCTGCGCGCCATTCCGATGCGCGCCGACACCGGCCCGATCGGCGGCAAGCTCAGCCATGAGTTCATCATCCTCGCTGACACCGGCGAATCCGAAGTCTTCTGCCACAAGGATTTCGTCGATTTCGATATTCCTGGTGCACACACGGATTTCGACAGTGTCGAGGGCCTGCAGGCGATCTTCGACAAATGGACCTCGCTCTATGCTGCGACCTCGGAAATGCACGACGAGGCGGCCTTCAACGCCGTTCCGGAAGGCGACCGCCTGTCGGCGCGTGGCATCGAGGTCGGCCATATCTTCTATTTCGGCACGAAATATTCCGAGCCGATGGGTGCGAAAGTGCAGGGACCTGATGGCAAGGAACACTTCGTTCACATGGGTTCCTACGGTATCGGCCCGACACGCCTTGTTCCCGCCATCATCGAAGCATCGCATGACGACAACGGAATCATCTGGCCGGCATCGGTCGCTCCCTTCGATATCGTTGTGATCAACATGAAGGCGGGCGATCAGGCCTGTGACGATACTTGCGAGCTGATCTATGCCGCGCTGACCAAGGCCGGCAAGGATGTGCTCTACGACGATACCGATGATCGGGCCGGTACGAAATTCGCGACCGCCGACCTGATCGGTGTGCCCGTCCAGATCATCGCCGGCCCGCGCGCGGTCGCCAACGGCGAAGTTGAAGTGAAGGACCGCAAGACCGGCGCCCGCGAAACGATGACCATCGAAGCGGCGATCAACCGGTTCGTGGCTTAAGGAAACGGAGGCGAAATGGCAGACGCAGCAGTGGACCGGAGTTCAAAATCCGGCTTGGGTCCGGCTGGCAAGCCATTTTCCACCTTCGAACGCCTCGTGGCGTGGCGTTATCTGCGCGCCCGTCGCAAGGAGGCCTTCATCTCGGTGATCGCCGGCTTCTCCTTCGTCGGAATCATGCTGGGCGTTGCGACACTGATCATCGTCATGGCCGTCATGAACGGCTTCCGAACCGAGCTCGTCTCGCGCATCCTCGGCATTAACGGCCACATGATCGTCCAGCCGGTCGACGGCCCCTTCACCGATTATCCTGTCCTCAGCAGCAAGCTCGCCGCGGTGCCGGGCGTCAAGATGGCGCTCCCCTTGGTGGAAGGTCAGGTGCTCGCTTCGGCCCAGGCCGGCGGCAGCACCGGCGCTCTGGTGCGCGGCGCCCGCGCCGAGGACCTGACCAAGCTTAAGACGATCTCTGACAACATCAAATCAGGCGACATGGTGGGTTATGCCTCCGGCCAGGGTGTGCTGATCGGCACCCGCATGGCCGATCAGCTCGGTCTGCGCGTCGGCGACCTCATTACGCTGACGTCACCGGATGGCGACATTACGCCGATGGGCGTCAGCCCTCGCATCAAATCCTACAAGATCTCCGGCCTCTTCGAGATCGGCATGTCGGAATATGACTCCTCGATCATCTTCATGCCGCTCGAGGAAGCGCAGCTCTATTTCAATGCCGAGGGACTGGTGCAGTCGATCGAGCTGTTCGTCGATCACCCTGACGATATCGACAATCTGCGGCCCAAGGTGGAGGAGGCGGCCGGCCGCCAGATCGCCATCACCGACTGGCGCCAGCGCAACCAGACCTTCTTCTCGGCGCTGCAGGTCGAGCGCAACGTCATGTTCATGATCCTGACGCTGATCGTGCTCGTCGCGGCGCTGAACATCATCTCCGGCCTCATCATGCTGGTGAAGGACAAGGGCAGCGATATCGCCATCCTGCGCACCATGGGTGCCAGCGCCGGCGCAATCATGCGCATCTTCTTCATGACCGGCGCGGCGATCGGCATCGTCGGCACCGTTGCCGGTGTGCTGCTCGGCGTTCTCGTCTGCGTCAACATCGAATCCGTCCGCCAGTTCTTCTCCTGGATTTCAGGCACCGTGCTCTTCAATCCGCAGGTCTATTTCCTCAGCCAGCTGCCCGCCGAGATGGATCTCAGCGAAACGATCTCGATCGTTGCCATGGCGCTGACGCTCTCCTTCATCGCGACCATCTTCCCGGCCTGGCGTGCCTCCAGGCTCGATCCGGTGCAGGCCCTGCGCTACGAATAAGGAATGCCGCCTTCATGAAACGCAACGTCGTTCTCAAGCTTACCGGCGTCGAGCGCCATTACGGGCAGGGCGATACGCTGCTCTCGATCCTGAAGGGCGCAGATTTTTCGATATCGAAAGGGGAGACTGTCGCTCTCGTCGCCCCTTCCGGCACCGGCAAGTCGACACTGCTGCATATCGCCGGCCTGCTGGAGCATCCGGACGGCGGTGAAGTCAACATCAACGGCCATGCCTGCGACGGCTTGAGCGATGAGAAACGCACCGCCATCCGCCGCAGCGAAATCGGCTTCGTCTACCAGTTCCACCACCTGCTGCCGGAATTTTCGGCACTCGAAAATATCATGATGCCGCAGCTGATCGCCGGGCTTTCCTGGAAGGAAGCCGGAGAGCGGGCCGGCCAGCTTCTCGACTACATGCGCATCGGCCATCGTGGCTCGCATCGCCCCGGCGAGCTTTCCGGCGGCGAGCAGCAGCGCGTTGCGATTGCCCGTGCCGTCGCCAATGCGCCGACCCTGCTTCTTGCCGACGAGCCGACCGGCAATCTCGACCCGGAAACGGCAAGCTACGTGTTCGAGGCGCTGGAAGCGCTGGTGCGCCAGTCGGGCCTTGCTGCCCTTATCGCTACCCATAACCACGAGCTCGCCCGCCGCATGGATCGGCGTGTGACGATCTCTGACGGCAAGATCGTCGATTTCTGAGACTGCGGTCCATGGCTGTCAGGTTGACGCCGATGATTGCCCCTCAGAACTAACCTACCGGGGTCGAGCCACTGGCCTCGCCCCGTCTTTCGGACCCCGTAAATGGGGCGAGGGGACGTGCCATGCGAGAGATTGGCGAGGAACTGAAGGGTCGCGGCATATCCTCTTCGCCCCGTTTACGGGGAGAAAGGTGGCGGCAGCCGGACGAGTGGCTGATCTCGCCGACCTCCTGGCGGGACATTATGCACTTAACAGGACAGCAGTGGGCCACGATCAGGGGATAACCAGTCCGCCGCGGTAGTCGAGCATATAGGCCTTCTGGCCATCGACCATGATGCATTCACTGCCGCTGAACCGCTCGCAGCTGCCTTCGCTGCGGTCGATATAGCGGCCGAGCGGATGGTCGAATTCCATTCCGCCAAGAAACCGCCCCTCTCGATACATCGCCGAAAGTGCTGTCTTGATCACCGTCCCGGCTGCTGCGCCGTCGATGAGATCAGGCGCAATGACGCAGCCAAAATAATTCATCGCCCAGACGGGCTCGTCGGCAAGCCACACCACTTCCTGTCCGGCGAAATCCGTGCCGCCGAAATAGCTGTCGAGATAGCGCCAGTCGCCGCGTTCGTAACCGATATCGTGGGAGCTCGGCCGGCAGGGCGCGCGCGCCGCGCCGCCGCCCACATAGGTCGTAGCCTTCGCCTCCACGATGAATTCGTTCAGCATCGCAATATCGAGCATGTCATTCTCCTCTCGGCCCGATGTTGGCAAATAATCCCTGGCATGTAAAGAACAGAAAGTGAACATAGGCCGGGAGTAGTGGAGTCGCTCTGAGGAGGGCTGCCGCCTGAGCACCATGACCGATCAGCGGCGGATCGGGAAAGGGCAAGGCTGCTGCCGATCACCTCGATCGCCGGCCCTCTAGCCGATTCGTCGCCTATTTCCTGGGATCTTCAAACACAAGAAAGGAGGAAAAGATTCCTGTTGACAATAGAACATACATGGAACAAATTGAAAACATAACGAGTAAAGGAGAGCCCGATGACTGACATGATCCGTGATATCGCAGCATTCACCTCCATCGCAATGTTCGTTGCCAGCTTCTCGCTCATCGTCATGGCGCTCTAAAGTTTTCAGGGGACCGCATGGCAATCATGCGGTCCGGACGCGGGACTTCTTCTGGACATCATCGCCCTCTATGCCGACAATGCGTCCGATTCATTCGGGTGATTGGGAAGGCATGTCATGGCGGATACGGCAAAGGGTTCAACGGGTGAGGCGATCGGCGGTACGCCGGGTTTCATCCACCTGAGGGTCCATTCCGCCTATTCGCTTCTCGAGGGCGCTCTGCCGCTGAAGAAGATCCTCTATAAGGCGACCGGCGACAGCCAGCCGGCGATTGCAATTACCGACACCAACAATCTGTTCGTCGCCCTCGAATTCTCCCAGAAGGCGATGGAGGAAGGCCTGCAGCCGATTATCGGCTGCCAGGTCTCGATCGACATGGGAGACGGGTTGGAAACGGAAAAGCGCGGCGGCCAGCAGGCCCTGGTCAAGCTGCCGGCGATCGTTCTTCTCGCTGCGACGGATGCCGGTTACGAACGGCTGGTCGATCTCGTCAGTCGGGCCTATCTCGGCGGCGAAAGCAACCAGGCCGTTCATATCAGTGCCTCCTGGCTGGAGGAGGCAGGCACGGAAGGGCTGATCGCATTGACCGGCGCGCTGACCGGGCCGGTCGACGTGGCCATCAAGGAAGGCCATCCCGCTCAGGCGGAAGCCCGGCTGCTCACGCTGAAGCGTCTCTTCGGCGACAGGCTCTATGTCGAGCTGCAGCGGCACGGCACCTATGACAAGCGGCACGAGCAGAAGATTATCGGGCTCGCCTATGCCCACGACCTGCCGCTGGTTGCGACCAACGAGGCCTTCTTTCCGACCCGCGACGATTACGACGCGCATGATGCGCTAATGGCGGTCGCGCACAACGCCATCGTCTCCGACGACAGCCGCTTTCGCCTGACGCCGGATCACTATCTGAAGAGCCGGGCCGAGATGGTCAAGCTCTTCGCCGACCTGCCGGAAGCGCTGGAAAATACGATCGAGATCGCCACGCGCTGCTCCTTCGTGCTGAAGACCAGAAAGCCGATCCTGCCACGCTTCACCGGTGCGACCGACGATGCCGAGGAGGCCGAACGCGCCGAGGCGAGCGAGCTGCGCCGCCAGGCGGTCGAAGGGCTGGACATGCGGCTTGCAACGCTCGGCATGTCGGCGGGTTACGAGGAAAAGGACTATCGCGAACGGCTGGATTTCGAGCTTAGCGTCATCGAGCGCATGCGGTTTCCCGGTTACTTCCTGATCGTTGCCGACTTCATCAAATGGGCCAAGCAGCATGACATTCCGGTCGGTCCCGGCCGTGGTTCGGGCGCCGGGTCGCTGGTCGCCTATGCCTTGACGATCACCGACGTCGATCCCTTGCGTTTTTCGCTGCTATTCGAGCGCTTCCTCAATCCGGAACGCGTCTCGATGCCGGACTTCGACATCGATTTCTGCCAGGACCGCCGCGAAGAGGTGATCCGCTACGTCCAGGCCAAGTATGGCCGCGAGCAGGTGGCGCAGATCATCACTTTCGGTTCGCTGCAGGCGCGCGCCGCCCTTCGTGACGTCGGCCGTGTGCTGGAAATGCCCTATGGCCAGGTCGACAAGATCTGCAAACTCGTACCGAACAACCCGGCTAATCCGACGCCGCTGTCCAAAGCGATCGAGGAGGAGCCGAAGCTGCAGGAGGAGGCGGCGAAGGAACCTGTTGTCGCGCGCCTGCTCGATATCGCCCAGAAGATCGAGGGGCTTTACCGCCACGCCTCGACTCACGCCGCCGGTATCGTCATCGGCGACCGGCCGCTTTCCAAGCTGGTGCCGATGTATCGCGATCCGCGCTCCGATATGCCGGTCACCCAGTTCAACATGAAATGGGTCGAGCAGGCGGGCTTGGTCAAATTCGACTTCCTCGGCCTGAAGACGCTGACGGTGCTGAAGGTCGCCGTCGATTTCGTCGCCAAGCTCGGCGTCAAGGTTGATCTCGCGGCCATTCCTCTCGACGACAAGAAGACCTACGAGATGCTGTCGCGCGGCGAGACGGTCGGCGTGTTCCAGGTGGAAAGTGCCGGCATGCGCAAGGCGCTGATCGGCATGAAGCCGGACTGCATCGAGGACATCATCGCGCTGGTGGCGCTCTATCGTCCCGGCCCGATGGAGAACATCCCGACCTACAATGCCCGCAAGCACGGCGACGAAGAGCTGGAATCGATCCATCCGATGATCGACCACCTGCTCAAGGAAACCCAGGGCGTCATCGTTTATCAGGAACAGGTGATGCAGATCGCCCAGGTACTATCAGGCTATTCGCTGGGGGAAGCCGACCTTCTGCGTCGCGCCATGGGTAAGAAGATCAAGGCTGAGATGGACCAGCAGCGCGAACGCTTCGTCGTTGGCGCCGTTAGGAATGGCGTATCGAAGCCGCAGGCCGACAATATCTTCGAACTGCTGGCGAAGTTCGCCAATTACGGCTTCAACAAGTCGCATGCCGCCGCCTATGCCATCGTCTCCTACCAGACGGCCTACATGAAGGCGCATTACCCGGTCGAATTCCTCGCCGCTTCGATGACGCTCGACATGTCCAACACCGAAAAAGTCAATGATTTCCGCCAGGATGCCAAGCGCCTCGGCATCGAGGTGATCGCACCCTCGGTGCAGAGCTCCTTCCGCCATTTCGAGACCGGCGACAACCGCATCTATTACGCGCTCGCCGCCCTCAAGGGTGTCGGCGAATCCGCCGTCGACCATATCGTCGAGGTGCGCGGCGACAAGCCCTTTGCCAGCATTGAGGATTTCTGCCTGCGCATCGATCCGCGTCAGGTCAATCGTCGCGTGCTCGAAAGCCTGATCTATGCCGGCGCCTTCGATTGTTTCGACATGGACCGCGCCGAGCTGGCAGCCGGCCTCGACCGTGTTCTCGGTTATGCCCAGCGTGCCCAGGAGAACAAGCTGAGCGGCCAGTCGGACATTTTCGGCAGCACGCTGACGTCGGGGCCTGAGAAGATCTCCCTGCCGCCGTTCTCGCCCTGGCTCCCCTCCGAGCGGCTGCTCAAGGAATTCCAGGTGCTGGGCTTCTATCTGACGGCCCACCCGCTCGATTCCTACAACAACATCCTGCAGAAGATGCGGGTGCAGACCTTTGCCGAATTTTCCGCCGCCATCAAACAGGGCGCGGCCAATGCGCGCCTTGCCGGTACCGTCATCTCGAAGCAGGAGCGCAAAACCCGCACCGGCAACAAGATGGGCATCATCGTCTTCTCCGATTCTTCGGGCCAGTTCGAAGCGGTGCTGTTTTCGGAAATGCTGAACCAGTATCGCGACGTTCTCGAGTCGGGAAAATCCTTCGTGCTGACCGCGACAGGCGAGGAGCGGCCGGAGGGCATCGGCCTGCGCATCCAGACGATCCAGTCGCTGGAGGAAAAGTCGCTGCAGATGCAGAAGGCGCTGCGCGTCTATGTCCGCGATTCCGGACCGCTGCGGATGGTTGCCGGCCATCTGAACGCCAAGGGCGACGGCCTCGTTTCCTTCATCGTCATCAAGGAGGATGGCAAACGCGAGGTGGAAGTGGCGCTGTCGGAGAAATACCGCATCACGCCGGAGATCGCCGCCGCCCTTCGTGCCGCCCCCGGCGTCGTCGACGTCGAACTGGTTTGATCAGCCCCGCGTCACCCGCGGGTGATTGTGATGAAATCCGTGCCTTCGCCGGTTTCCCGGCCGAGGCCTGTATCGGAGATCGTCAGCGTCGAGCCGGGCGCGATGAGGGCGTCGATCCTGCGGCGGGTCTCATCGGGGATGGTAATCCGGCTGAGCGAACGGGCGATCGGCTTGCCTGTAATGATCGAGCTTTCCTGATTGGTGATGCCGAGCCGCTTCATCGATTCTCGGGAGAGATTGTTCTCGAGCGTGATGCCGAGCCAGTCGGCGGTGCCGGCCTTTTCATCGACTGCATGCAGCGTGAAGAAATGTGTGCCGAGCGCCAGTCCCGGATCGGCGATCGTCACCGGCGCTTCGAAGATCGGCTTGAAGGACTGCCGCACCATGATAACGCCGTTGGGCGGCTCTCCCTTGCCAGCCGCGGCATAGGCTTCTCTGAGGAGCGTGTCGGAAACCAGGCTCCTGTCGGCGGCAAATTCCGCCGGCCGCAGCGTCTTGAAAGCCTTGATCGCCTGCACCGTCGACGGACCGAGCAAGCCGTCCGGACTGCCGGCGGAAAAGCCGAGCTGGTTGAGCAGGGTTTGGATGTCGATCACCGTCTCGCGCAGCGTCCGGCGCGTGACGAGCATGCTGATCGGCTCGGACGGCGGCTCTGGTTCTGTCGCTGCAATCGGCTGCACTGCCGGCATCGGCATCGCAGCGGTATCGTTCATCGCCACCTGCACCGGCTTCTCGGGGCTGTCGAGCATCGAGGGCCGCAGTTCGACATCCGAAAGCAGCGGCATTGCCGTCGGCGTATCTGGACGGAAAAGGGTCGGATGCTCGATTGGCCGCGGCACCAGCTCACCGTCGCTGATGATGACGGGGACACTGAGGTCGGTCATGCCATAGAGCATTTTTGCGAAGGCGCCGGGCATACGCACGCAGCCATGCGAGGCTGGATAACGCGGCACGGAATTGGATTCATGCAGCGCAATGCCGGACCAGGTCAGCCGTTGCATGAACGGCATCGGCGCCGCCGAATAGAGATTGGATTCGTGGTATTTCTGCTTTTCCAGCACCGAGAAGATGCCGCTCGGCGTCGTGTGGCCGTCCTTGCCGGTCGAGACCTTCGAGGTCGCGACGACCTCGGTGCCATCATAGACCGCAAGCGATTGCTTGTCCTTCGAGACGAAGATCTGCAGCGTGCGCGCAGCATCCGCGGCAAGAGCGGGGTGCACGAGTGCGGTGGCCGACAGCAAGCCGAGGCCGAAGACGAGACGCGAGAACATGAGACCCAACCATACGCAATACTTGCCCGGCACATTATGGGACGAAGTTTAAGGAAGATTTTATGGGCCGCCTGGCTGGCAGGCCTCACGCGTTAGTGATCGCGCTTGCTGTTGCCGAACGTATAGCCGGTCTCGACCGTCTTCTTGCCGAACTTGTCGCGCAGCTTATCCATCGCCGCTTCGGCCGCCGCACGCCGGCCCGATTGCTGGTCGATCAGATCCGGCGGATCGGCGCGGGCGGCATCGCCGAGATCGGTGACGCCGATGCCGATCAGACGGAACTTCGTACCATCAGTCTCTTTTTCAAGAAGCTCGAGCCCGGTGCGGAAAATCTTGTCGGCAAGCTGGGTCGGGTCTTCGAGCTTGCGGTTGCGGGTGCGCGATTTGAAATCGGCGCTCTTCATCTTCAGAACCACGGTCTGGCCGGCAATGCCGTTTTTCTTCAGCCGCCAGGAGACCTTTTCGGAGAGGTTGCGCAGGATCGGCACCAGATCGTCATAACGCGAGATGTCATCGAAGAAGGTGGTCTCCGACGAAACGCTCTTGGCGGCATCGTTGAGATGCACTTCGCGGTCGTCGATGCCGCGCGACAACCGTGCGAGCCGTTGGCCGATGCTGCCGTAGCGGCGCATCAGGTCGTTTTCTTCCATCTGCTGCAAATGGCTGATGGTGCGGATGCCGTCCGCCTCCAGCGTCGCCGCAAAGGCCTTGCCGACGCCCCAGATCGTGGTGACGGGACGCGGCGCCAGGAACTCGACCGCTTCCTCGCGGCCGATGACCGAAAAGCCGCGCGGCTTCTGCAGATCGGAGGCGACCTTGGCGAGAAATTTGCAATAGGAAAGCCCGACCGAAACGGTGATGCCGACCTCCCTTTCGATACGGCGGGCGAATTTGGCCAGCGTGCGCGCCGGCGGATCGTGATGCAGCCTCTCGGTGCCGCCGAGCTCTAGGAAGGCCTCGTCGATCGATAGCGGCTGCACCAGCGGCGTCAGATCCTGCATCATGGCGCGCACCTGCCGTCCGACCCGGACATATTTCTCCATGTCGGGGCGGATGACGATCGCTTGAGGGCATGCTTCCAGCGCCTTGAACATCGGCATGGCCGACCGCACGCCATGGATACGGGCGATATAGCAGGCGGTGGAGACGACGCCGCGTTTGCCGCCGCCGATAATGACAGGCTTGTCGGCAAGCTCGGGATTGTCGCGTTTCTCGACGGCTGCGTAGAAGGCGTCGCAGTCGATATGCGCAAGCGTCAATGCGTAGAGTTCGCGATGGCGCACGAGGCGCGGGCTGCCGCAGGAAACGCAACGGCGCGCCTCGCTCTTCTGCTCGGCAAGGCAGTCGCGACAGAAGCCGGGTGTCTTGTCAGGCGTGGGCGTCATCATGGGAACAAAGATTGAACATTCTGAGATTACGCCTTAAGCTTCCGAGTCACAAGAGAGGGTGGAAGCTTTGCCTTTGGATAACGACCTTCGTTTCGAGCCGGTGACAGCAGAACGCTGGGACGATTTCGAAACCCTGTTCGGGCCGCAGGGTGCCTTCTATAACTGCTGGTGCGTCGCATTGCGTCTGCCGCATGCGGTGAGGACGAAGATGGCGGCCGACGAACGCAAGGCGCATATGCGGGAGCGGATCAAGGCGGGTCCGCCGCCTGGCATCCTCTGTTATGCCGAAGGCGCGCCGGTCGCCTGGGTGCAGGTCGGGCCGCGCCACGACGTGTCGCAGTTCAATTCGCCGCGCACCGTCTCGCGGCCGCTGGAGGAGGGCGATGCGCATGATCCATCCATCTGGGCCGTTAGTTGCTTCTTCCTGCTGCCCAAACTGCGCGGCAAGGGAATGAGCCACCGTCTGCTCGCCGGCGCGATCGACCATGCGCGGCGCCAGGGAGCGCGGCTGCTCGAAGCCTGTCCGATCGATCATGTGAAGCAGTCGAAATCCGTGACACTCTGCATCGGCTCGACGGCGATCTTCCATGCCGCCGGTTTCGAGGCGATAGCACGGCGCAAGGACGGTCGGCCGCTCATGCGGCTGGAACTGCGTGCGTGAAGGTGCCGGAAACAAAATGCGCCTTGATCAGCTCGGCCGCATGCGTCCAGTCGGTGGCGCGGGTGATGTCGTCAGCGGCGACCGGTGCGAAACGATGGACGGGCGAGTTCGGCATCAGGTGAATCAGCAGGCAATCGGCGACGTGATCCCTAACGGAATGCAGATTGCGCGCCATATCATCGATGAAGACGACGGGAAGGGAGCGGCTGGCATGCAATGCGTGAACGATCGGCCCCTTGGGTTGTTCGGTGGCAAGCAGCGGAAAGAGCAGGCCCATCCTGTCGAGCAGGCGACGGCGCTGGTTCTGGAACCGCGGCTGCATGGCTGTCAGGAAAAGCACATCGGCCTCTTCCGAAAGCCGGTCGAGCGTTTCGACGACGCGGTCGAGCGGCGTCTGCCACAGCTCTTGTGCCTCGAAGAATTCCTCGATCAGCCGGCTGACCTCTTGATCCTCGATCTCCACGCCGTCGGCTTGCGAGACGATGTTGCCGTGCAGCCGGAACGATCGCGGCAGAAACGCGTGACCCTGGCTCTGAAGGAAAAGCTGGAAGGGACCTATGAACTGCAGCACGACGTCGTCGACGTCGCAGACGATCAACGGCCGTTCGCCGAGGTGGATATGCGAGATGTCGAATTCCCCGGAGGTCACGGTCAGTATTCTCCGGAATCGAGGCCCGGTGACGAGAAATGCCGCCAGGCCGCCGTCACGGTCTCTGGGCTGATTCCGCTCGCCGCGCAGAAGGCCATGGCCGTCGGTTCGTGGTTCATCAGAAAATCCATCAAGCCGGCAAGGAATCCCGGATCGTTGACGGCGTTGCGCACCTGGCCGGGCGCCACCCCCGTCAGGGCGAGGAAACGGCCGAACATGTCGGGGTCGCCGGCAAGCCAGCCGAGCACGGCGATCGCCGTTTCGTGTGGGTCGGCAGCCTGTTGTTTCGAAGTCTTGAAGTTGCTTTGCATTTCGCTGGGTAAGTTACCTTTTCTTCAACCAAATACCGGTAGCGTGCGCTATCGGTTTCACGCAGCTTTTGTCCGCATGTGCCTTTCTCATGGGACGAACCGCTGCGCGAACGGACGTAGGGACAGCTTGTCATGCCCAAACAGGTGATGATTGTAGAAGATAACGAGCTCAACATGAAGCTCTTTCGCGACCTCATCGAGGCGTCCGGCTACACGACGATCCAGACCAGAAACGGTATGGAGGCGCTCGATCTGGCGCGCAAGCATCGCCCCGACCTCATCCTGATGGATATTCAGCTTCCCGAGGTCTCTGGCCTCGAAGTCACGAAATGGCTGAAGGAAGACGACGAGCTGCACGTGATTCCCGTCATCGCCGTTACGGCTTTCGCGATGAAGGGCGACGAGGAGCGGATCCGCCAGGGCGGCTGCGAGGCCTATGTTTCCAAGCCGATCTCGGTTCCGAAATTCATCGAGACGATCAAGACCTATCTGGGCGATGCCTGACGCATCGGAAAGACGCTGATGACTGCGCGAATACTGGTGGTTGACGATATTCCGGCCAACGTGAAGCTGCTCGAAGCGCGGCTGCTTGCGGAGTATTTCGACGTGATGACCGCCGCCGACGGCTATACGGCACTGGCGATCTGCGAGCGCAACCAGGTCGATCTCATCTTGCTCGACATCATGATGCCCGGCATAGACGGTTTCGAGGTCTGCGAGCGCCTGAAGGCCAGCCAGAAGACCGCCCATATTCCAGTCGTCATGGTCACCGCGCTCGACCAGCCGACCGACCGCGTACGCGGCCTGAAGGCTGGCGCTGACGACTTTCTCACCAAGCCGGTCAACGATCTGCAGTTGATCTCCCGGGTGAAGAGCCTGCTGCGGCTGAAGACGTTGAGCGATGAGCTGCGCATCCGCGCCGACACTGCTCATACGATGGGCATCGATGACCTCACACGGGCAGGCGAGGGCCGCGCCGACGAGACCGCTCAGGTCCTGCTCGTCGACGGTCGCGCCAATTCGCAGGAGCGCATCGTCAAGGCGCTGAAGCCCGTCGCCGACGTGCTTGCCCTCTCCGATCCGCAGGCCGCCCTCTTCGAGGCCGCCGAAAGCGCGTTCGATCTCGTCATCGTCAATGCCAACTTCGACGATTACGATCCGCTTCGCCTCTGCTCGCAGCTGCGCTCGCTGGAGCGCACCCGCTTCCTGCCGATCCTGATCATCACCGAGCAGGGCGCTGACGAAATGGTGGTGCGCGCGCTCGATCTCGGCGTCAACGACTACATCATCCGCCCGGTCGATCCCAACGAACTGGTTGCCCGCAGCCTGACGCAGATCCGCCGCAAGCGCTATAACGACCGCCTGCGCGCCAGCGTCAAGCAGACGATCGAGCTTGCCGTGACCGATCCGCTGACCGGCCTTTATAACCGGCGCTATCTCGACAATCACCTGAACGTGCTCTTCAACCGTTCGATGGCGCGGGGCCGGCCGCTTTCGGTGCTGATCACCGATATCGACCGCTTCAAGCATGTGAATGACACCTACGGTCATGACGGCGGCGACGAGGTGCTGCGCGAATTTTCAAGTCGCGTCCGTTCGACCATCCGCGGTGCCGATCTCGCCTGCCGCTACGGTGGAGAGGAATTCGTCGTCGTGATGCCCGACACCTCGCCGGAAATTGCCGCCGCCGTCGCCGAGCGCCTCCGCGCGGCGATCGAAAGTGCTCCCTTCATGCTGAAACACTCCGGGGAAGCGCTGAGCGTCACGGCTTCCTTCGGCATCGCCTCGCGTATTGCGTCGGTGCTGACCCCGGGCCAGCTGATGAAACAGGCGGATCTGGCTCTTTACGAGGCCAAGAATACCGGCCGCAACCGTGTGGTCGCCGCGGCCGCGTGACGAATCATTTGCCGCCATATGCGCCATTTGCGGGTTTTCCACCGCGGTAAGCCAATTGTTACCGATTTTTAACCTTCGCCTGTGCAAGGCGGAACGAAAAATTTGCAGTTCAATAGCCCAAAAATGGACTCGCTGCGTTGCTGCGGATGTGTTGCCGCGCGACAGTCTTGAGAGCATCAGCCCGTAGCTCAAAATGAAATGGAAAATATAAAAACTGCCTGCCGCCAACAGGGGCAAATAGATTGCGGCGACGTCACCTCACGTAGGGGAGGGGAGGCGTAAGTTATTCAGTTATATTGTCGAATTTCTTCGAAAGGTCAGGCGCTACGCTTCGAGTCCAAGCAGAGCCGACAAATCTTTGTATGTCCCAAATCTGGACTTTTAACCATAGAATCAAGCTGCAAACATTCACCATTAAGAATTTGTTGATTTTCTTTCATTTTTGCGCAAATTATCGGCTCATAAGAGAAGCGCTCCCGTTGAGGAGTTGTCGATACCCCATGATGCTCAGGTCCGCCGCATCTCCTGGGTCGTGGGGTCGGTCGGCTAGTAGGCAAGTTATAGCGGTTCCTCGTGCCGTTTTGCATGCTGGCCGACCCCCTTTCAAGAAAACGCCGCCACTTCCCGAAGATGGAAGGGCGGCGTTTTTCTGTTTGCGCTATCATCTTTTAAAGACGATCAATCCGGGCAATAAAAAACGCGCAACCCGAAGGCGCGCGCTTTTTTGAAATCCGTCAGGCCAAGTGATTACTTGATCTTGGTTTCCTTGAACTCGACATGCTTCTTCGCAACCGGGTCGTACTTCGTCTTCGTCATCTTGTCCGTCATCGTGCGGCTGTTCTTCGTGGTGACGTAGAAGAAACCGGTGTCGGCTGTCGACAGCAGCTTGATCTTGATTGTTGTAGCCTTGGCCATGGTCGTCCTGCCTTTAAGAAAATGAAAGCCGTGGAAGCCGGATGGGCTCCACGGCAAATCCTGGCGCGAAACTACGAATCCCGCCCGAAAAGTCAAGCCCGTTTTCGAATGAACATCAGTCTGATGCCGGAAAGTAGGGCGTAAAGACCGAAGAAAGCCGCAATCGCCCAGGCAAAACCGTTATTTCCAGCGACATCGATCGCCGCGCCGATCGCCTGCGGCCCGGCCACGGTTCCCATCGCATAACAGAAGACAAAGGCAGCATTGGCTGCCGCAAGATCGGAGCCGGTCAGCCGCGAGCCGAGATGGCTGAGGCCGACCGTATAGAGGCCTGAGACGCAGCCGCCCCAGAAAAGCAGGAGCCCGGCCATCAGCAGCCAGTTGTTGAGCAGCAGCGGTAACATCATCGAGCCGATGAAGCCCATCAGCGCCATGCCGGCCAGAAGCGGCCGCTTGTCGGCGATGCGGTCGGAAAGCAGACCGAGCGGAATCTGAAAGATGACGTTGCCGACGCCCATCATGGTGAGCAGCAGTGCGGCCTGCGATTCGGTGAAATGGGCGCGCACGGCAAAGATCGGAAAAAGCGACAGCCCGCCCGCTTCGACTGCGCCGAAGATGAACACCGCCGCCGTCGCCGTCGGCACCAGGAAAACGTAGCGCATGAAATGCAGCTCCGGTTTTTCCTCGAGCACCGGGCTTTCGTCGCGGGCGATGAAGATCGGGATGGCGGCCAGCAGGATGGCGGCGGCGCCGATCAGGAAGGGGAAAATACCGTCGCTGCCGAGGATCGAAAAGAGCAATGGTCCGGCGGCGAAGCCAAGGGAAAGCACCGTCGCATAGATGCCGAGCACGAAACCGCGCTTGGAAGGCGGCGAAGCGGCGTTGATCCAGAATTCGGAGAGGATGAACAGCGTCGTCGTCGCGCCATGAAATGCGAAACGCAGCGGAAACCACATCCAGAAATCCTGGGCGTAATAGAAACCGAGCGCGCTCAGCGCCGAAATCAGCACGGCCCAGAGCATTGTCGGCGCAACGCCGTATTTATGGGCAAGCCTGGTGGTAACAGGTGCGGCGGCCATCGCCGCGACCCCGGCCATCGCCGTGTTGAGCCCGATCAGGGTGGACGAGATGCCGCGTTTTTCGAGAATGATGCTGAGGAGGGGCAGACCGAGGCCGATTGCTATGCCGACGGCGGATATGGACGAGATGGCTGCCACCAGAGAAGGCCAATGGATTTCTTCGACATCGCCCGGTGTGCCGGTTCTCGGTTGAGACATTTATCCATCCTTAGAGAGCTGCGCGAACGAAGCGGTCGGTCCCGTCAGATAGATAGACACAGACGTGCCAAATCCAGGTGACGGATGCCGCTTCGCAGTATTTCCGATGTGAGTGACCGTCTGCGGAATGTAAAGCCCGTTTGGGCAAGAAATGCTTACCATGTCAGGTCTGAGGATCGCCGGCTCTCGTATTCGGGTGGTGGTCGGTGGAGGGCTGGCACTACACGTTAAATATGTCTGGAAGGTGAAGGGGCTAATTCGGCCGGCCGGGGATGTCATAATCGTCCGGACCATCACTCTCGCCGCCGAAGCCGTGCATGCGCAGCGCCCATTGCAGACCGATGACCCCGCCTTTGATCGGCTGGATCGAGGCAAGCGCGGTGATGACGGTGATCGGCGCCCAGATGGCCAGATGGACCCAGACCGGCAGCACGAAAGTCAGGTCGGTCAGCATATAGCCGCCGACCACGACGTGGCCGAGGACGAGGATGACGATATAGGGCGGCAGATCGTCGGCGCGTTGGTGATGCATCGCCTCGCCACAAGCGGCGCAATGATCGACCGGCTTCAGGAAGGCGCGAAAGAGTTTGCCGTTGCCGCAGGCCGGGCAGCGGTTCATCAGCCCGCGCATGATGGAGCGCCCAAGCGGACGCTCGACCTCGGGCGTATCGCCGTAGCGGGCGGCGGCCGGATCGGTCGGTGTGCTCATCGCATGTTCCTCTTCGGATCTAAAACATGTCGCGCGAAACTGTGCAGCGGTTTCGCGATAACGACACGCGTAAAAACAAGGACCTGCAGCGCGGGGAGCCAATCTGAAAGATTGCGACGCGCTTTAGTGCCGTCCGCGCGGCGGCCTCGTTCCGGGCTTCTTGCGAATCTGGCCCCTGTCGCGGCGCCCCGCTTTATGGAAGGAGCGCACCGCCGCCGGCATCTCACGGCCCTCGCTGATCATCTCGAAACGCAGTGCACCGGCAAGCGGGATCGCTTCGGCAAGTTTGACGGTGACGCTGTCGCCCAGGCGATAACCAAGCCCGGTCTTTTCACCGGAGAGTGCCTGATGCGCCTCGTCATAGATGAAATAATCGCTGCCGAGCGTAGATATAGGGACGAAACCATCGGCGCCATAGTCCGGCAGGGCGATAAAAACTCCCGATTTCGTCACGCCCGAAACCCGCCCGGCAAATTCCTCGCCGACGCGACCGCTGAGGTGATGCGCGATCAGCCGGTCGACGGTCTCGCGCTCGGCTGCCATGGCCCGGCGTTCGAAGGTCGAGATTTCGGCAGCGATATCGTCGAGCGCGGCCTCTTCTTCGGGCGTGATGCCGCCTTCGCCGAAGCCGAGCGAGCCGACGAGGGCGCGATGCACGATGAGGTCGGCATAACGGCGGATCGGCGAGGTGAAGTGGGCGTATTTCATCAGGTTGAGGCCGAAATGGCCGATATTCTCCGGGCCATAGATCGCCTGGCTCTGCGAACGCAGCACCATCTCGCTCACCATGGTCTGATGCGGCGTGCCGTCCGCCTTCGCCAGAATGCCGTTGAAGTTGTTGGCGCGCATGTTGCCGCCCTTGGCAAGCGAGATGCCGAGCGTGGCCAGGAACTCGCGCAGGATCTCCTGCTTGGCAAGCGTCGGGCCGTCATGGATGCGGTAGATCAGCGGCTGACGCTTCTTTTCGAGCGTCTCGGCCGCGCAGACATTCGCCTGGATCATCATCTCTTCGATCAGCTTATGCGCATCGAGCCGTGGCGGCACGACCACCCGGTCGACCGTGCCGTCGGACTTCAGGAGGATCTTGCGCTCCGGCATGTCGAGTTCCAGCGGCTGGCGCCGGTCGCGTCCGCGCTTCATCACCTCATAGGCGTGCCAGAGCGGCTTCAGGATCGGTTCGAGCATCGGGCCGGTCTGATCGTCCGGCCTTCCGTCGATCGCCGCCTGCGCCTGCTGGTAGGAGAGCTTGGCGGCACTCTTCATCATGATGCGATGAAAGATGTGGCCGATCTTGCGGCCTTCCCCGGAAAAGCTCATGCGCACGGCGAGCGCCGGGCGGTCGACACCTTGCTTCAACGAGCAGAGATCGTTGGAGATGCGCTCGGGCAGCATCGGCACGACGCGATCGGGGAAATAGACGGAGTTGCCGCGTTTCAGCGCCTCGCGATCGAGCGGCGAATTGGGGCGAACATACCAGGAGACGTCGGCAATCGCGACGGTCACAATGACGCCGCCGGGATTGTCGGGCGAGGGATCGAGCTCGGCATAAACAGCGTCGTCATGGTCCTTGGCATCGGCCGGGTCGATGGTGATCAGCGGTACGTCGCGCCAATCCTCGCGATGCGACATCGTGGCGGGCCTTGCAGCTTCCGCTTCGGCGATGACGGCCGGCGGGAAGACATGCGGAATGCCGTGGGCATGGATCGCGATCATCGAGAGCGCTTTTTCCGAACCGACGGAACCGACGACGGAAAGTACCTTGGCGCGCGGCAGGCCGAAACGGCCGAGACGGGCGATCTCGACTTCCACCAGATCGCCGTCGGTAGCGCCGCCGGTGAAGTCGGGAGCGATCACCATCTCTTCGCCGCGCCGTTCGATCGGCAGCAGCCGGCCGCCACCATCAGGTGCAGTGCGGAAAACGCCCATCGACGCGCCGCGGCGCCTGTCGATCACCTTGATGATCCGCGCCGTATAGGCCGGCCCGCCGCGATCGACGGCCGGGAAGATTTTTGCCAGGATACGGTCTCCGAGCCCGGCGACGGGCGTCTTGCCCTTGCCCTGGCGGCCTGCGGGCGATTGCTGGCGGATGGCGACAGCCGGCGCTACGCCCTGATCCTCAGGCCATTCCGCCGGCCGGCCGATCAGATCGCCGTCCTTGTCGCGTGTGGTGATATCGAGAACGGTGACAGGCGGCAGCGCACCGGGACGGATCAGCGACTTGCGGTTCTTCTGCAGCATCCCTTCCTGCTCGAGCTCCTGCAGCATCTGCTTGAGCTCGACGCGGCTATCGCCTTTCAGGCCGAAAGCTTTGGCGAGTTCACGCTTGGACGCTTTCTGCGGATGATCGGCGATGAAGCGCAGAATCACCTCGCGTGAAGGCAGCGCGCCGTGGACGATGTTCAGCGGCTCGACGGCGGGAGCATCCTTGCTGGCGTGTCCGGTCTTGCCCGGGCGCTTGCCCGCGGGATTTGTTCTTTCGCGCGGTATCCTGCTCACGTCAGCTCTTTTTCGATTTCGCGGGCGCCTTCGCCTTCGTTGCCTTCGGTTTGGCGGCCGTCTTGGTGCTCTTGGCTTCGGCGGCCGCTGCCTTCGGCTTGGCTTTCGTCTTGGCCGCTTTGCCCACAGGTGTCTTTCCGGCCTTCTCGGCGATCAAGGCGAGCGCCTCCTCGACGGTGATCGCCTGGGGATCCTTGCCCTTCGGCAGTGTGGCGTTGACCTTGCCCCAGTTGACATAGGGGCCGTATTTGCCGTCGCGAACGGTAATGGCGCCGCCATCAGGATGATCGCCGAGCGTCTTTAGTGCCGCCGGTGTGCCGCGCGCGCCCCGGCCGGGTGCCTGGTTCGCCTTTTCGGCGATAACAGTCACGGCGCGGTTGAGGCCGACCGAGAACACGTCCTCGACGGTTTCCAGATTGGCATAGGAACCGTCATGCAGGAGGAACGGCCCATAGCGGCCGATGCCTGACGAGATCATCTTGCCCGATTCGGGATGTTTGCCGATATCGCGCGGCAGCGAGATCAGCGCCATCGCCTTTTCATAATCGATGTCCTCGGGTTTCCAGCCCTTCGGCAGCGAGGCCCGTTTGGCTTCCTTGCCGTCGCCGCGCTGGATATAGGGGCCGAAGCGGCCGGAACGCAGCGTCAGTTCCTCGCCGGTGGTCGGATCGGTGCCGAGGTTCTTCGGCTCGTTGAGCGCAGCACCATCCGCATCTCCGCCGTTTTCGGAGGAGAGCTGGCGGGTGTAGTTGCAGTCCGGATAGTTCGAGCAGCCGACGAAGGCGCCGTATTTGCCGAGCTTCAGCGACAGGTTGCCGGTGCCGCAGACCTGACAGATTCTGGGGTCGCTGCCGTCCTCCCGTTTCGGGAAGACGAGCGGTGCCAGCGCCTCGTTCAGCGAATCCAGCACGTTGGTGACGCGCAGTTCCTTGGTGTCCTCGATCTGGGCGAAGAAATCCTTCCAGAAATCGCGCAGCACCTGCTTCCAGTTCAACTCGCCGGCGGAAATCCGGTCAAGCTTCTCTTCGAGATCGGCGGTGAAGTCGTATTCGACATATTTGGTGAAGAAGCTCTCGAGGAAAGCCGTCACCAGCCGGCCCTTGGCCTGCGGGATCAGCTTGCGCTTGTCGATCGTCACATAGTCGCGGTCGCGCAGCGTTGCCAGCGTCGCGGCATAGGTGGAGGGGCGGCCGATGCCGAGCTCTTCCATCTTCTTGATCAGCGTCGCTTCCGAATAGCGCGGCGGCGGTTCGGTGAAATGCTGCGTCGAATTGATCTTCTGCTTGGCGAGCGCCTCGCGCGCAATGATCTCCGGCAGACGGCCATCCTCGTCGCCATCGTCGCTCTGCTCGCCATCTTCCTTCTGGTCGGTATAGGCGGCGATGAAACCATCGAATCGGATGACCGAACCGACGGCACGAAGCCCGGCCTTCTCGCCCTTGTTGTCGGCGGTGATTTCAGCCGTCGTGCGCTCGATCTCGGCCGACGCCATCTGGCTGGCGATGCCGCGCTTCCAGATCAGCTCGTAGAGCCGGATCTGGTCGGCATCGAGGAATTTGCGGACACGGTCGGGCGAGCGGTCGAAATCGGTCGGACGGATCGCCTCGTGCGCCTCCTGGGCGTTCTTCGCCTTGGTCGAATAGAAGCGCGGCTTCTCCGGCATGTAGCGTTCGCCGAACTGGTCGACGATGGCACTGCGCGCCGCGTCGATCGCCTCGGGCGCCATCTGCACGCCGTCGGTTCGCATATAGGTGATCAGACCGACCGTCTCGCCGCCGATATCGACGCCCTCATAGAGCTTTTGGGCAACCTGCATGGTGCGCGAGGCCGAGAAGCCGAGGTTGGAGGAGGCGGCCTGTTGCAGCGTCGAGGTCGTGAAGGGCGGTCCGGGATTACGTTTGACCGGTTTCGCCTCGACAGAGTCGACGACGTAGCTCGCGCCTTCGAGCAAGGCCTTGAGCCGGCCGGCATCCTCGCCGTTACCGATTGCGCGCGGCTGCAGTCGTTTGCCATTCGCCGAAACCAGTCTTGCCTCGAACTCGTCGCCGCGCGGCGTCTTCAGGAGCGCTGAGATGTTCCAGTACTCTTCGGAAATGAAGCGCTCGATCTCGGATTCGCGGTCGCAGACGAGACGCAGCGCCACAGACTGGACGCGGCCGGCCGAACGTGCGCCGGGCAGCTTGCGCCACAGCACCGGCGAAAGATTGAAGCCGACGAGATAGTCGAGCGCGCGGCGCGCGAGATAGGCATCGACCAGCGGCACGTCGATGTCGCGCGGATCGGCCATCGCGTCGAGCACCGCTTTCTTGGTGATCGCATTGAAGACGACGCGCTTGACCGGTTTGCCGTTCAGCACGCGCTTCTTGTTCAGCATGTCGAGAACGTGCCAGGAAATCGCTTCGCCTTCGCGATCCGGGTCGGTCGCGAGAAACAGGCCATCGGCGGACTTCACCGCGTCGGCAATGTCCTTCATCCGCTTGGCGGAGGCGCTATCGACCTCCCAAAGCATTTCGAAATCCTGATCAGGAAGAACGGAGCCGTCCTTGGCAGGCAGATCGCGCACATGGCCGAAGGAGGCGAGCACTTTGTATCCCGGACCCAGATACTTATTGATCGTCTTGGCCTTGGCAGGCGATTCCACCACTACAACATTCATGATGATTCTCTAAAAAGGAAACGACGCCAGCGTTGAAGCCAGCGCGACACACACCGCAACATGGATATCGGCCCTCCGACATGGACAGGGAAATCGCTGCGGTCAAGGGGTTTGCTACAATTTTACCTCTTGTGTCCGCTGCAGCCAAAGGAAGATTATCGGCAAAATACAATTTTAGATATGCTATCGAAGGTTTTCGACTCAGAGTTCGGCAATTCGAAAGCCGCCGCCCGATGTCGTGCCCAGGTTCAATCGGAAAGCGAGACGAGGCCGCCCTGATGCCGGTGCAGCCTGCCTGATATATCGAGTTCCAGAAGGATGAGATAGACCGCGGATGCCGATAGGCCGGTATGGCGGATGACGTCGTCGATCTCGACCGGCGTCGGCCCGAGCGCATCGATGATGCGGTTTCGATCGGAATCCCCGGGCGGCACCGACATCGGCTTGCCATCAGGGGCGGGTTCCTCCGCCATCGATGACGGGAACAGGTCGAATTGCGCAAGCGGCGCCAAGGCCTCGACGACATCGGCGGGAGCGGTGACGATCGAAGCGCCGTCCTTCAGCAGGCCGTTGGTGCCATGGCAGCGCGGATCGAGCGGTGAGCCGGGCACGGCAAACACCAGGCGGCCGAACTCGCCGGCAAGCCGCGCCGTGATCAGCGAGCCTGAACGCGCCGCCGCTTCGATGACGACGAGGCCAAGCCCGATGCCGGCGATCAGCCGGTTGCGGCGCGGGAAGTCGCGGGCGCGCGGCTCCCAGCCGAAGGGCATTTCGCTCACCGCCAAGCCATTGCCGCCTGTTATCTCTTCGAGAAGGCCGATATTCTCCGGCGGGTAGGGCTGGTCGAGGCCGCCGGCGAGCGCTGCGATCGTGCCTGTGTCGAGGCTTGCCCGGTGGGCAGCGGTGTCTATGCCGCGCGCCAGGCCGGAGACCACTGTGTAACCCGCCCGGCCGCAGTCGCGCGCCACCATCGCCGCGAATTTCGCGCCTGCGATCGAGGCGTTGCGCGAGCCGACGATGCCGACGGCCGGCCGATTGGCGGCGGCAAGCGCGCCCTTGACGGCCAGAAGCGGCGGCGCGCCGTCGATCTGCTTCAGCGCTTGCGGGTAGTCCGGTTCGCCAATACCGACGAAGCGGGCGCCGAAGCGACGCGCCGCCTCGAGTTCCCGATGCGCCTCGGCCTCACTGGCTATGCGGATTGCCCGCGTGGCGCCGCCGCGCGCCGAAAGCTCCGGCAGTGCGGCTAGCGCTGCCTCGGCCGAGCCGAAATGATTGATGAGGTCGCGAAAGGTGGCAGGGCCGATATTGTCGGAACGGATAAGGCGCAGCCAGGCAATTCTTTGCCGTTCGGTCAGCGCGACGCCTTTTGGTCCGGCGCTCAGCGCATCCATTATCCCTTTGCCCCGATCTTGCTTTCCGTCCCGCTCATCAGGCGGGAAATATTCGCCTTGTGCTTCCAGTAGGAGATGAGGGTCATGATCGCCATGACAGCCGCAACCTTTTCGTTACCCAGTATCCATAGCGCAATCGGAATGACAAGCATGGCGACCAGCGCCGACAGCGAGGAGTAACGGGTGGTGAAAGCGACCGCCAGCCAGACGGCAGCGAAGAGCACGACCATGATCGGCGCGACGCCGAGCAGGGTACCGATATAGGTGGCGACACCTTTGCCGCCCTTGAAGCCGATCCACACCGGGAAGAGATGGCCGATAAAGGCGAAGAAGCCGGCGATGATCGCGGCCTCCTCGCCGAGGAAATAGCCGACGACCCAGGCCGCGGCCGATGCCTTCAGCGCATCGAGCAGCAGCGTCGCTGCGGCGAGCGTCCGGTTTCCTGTTCTCAGCACATTGGTCGCGCCGATATTGCCGGAGCCGATGCTGCGCACGTCGCCGAGGCCGGCGGCGCGCGTGAGGATCAGGCCGAAAGGGATCGAGCCGAAGAGATAGCCGATAATGGCGGCGGCAAGCGCGATCGGCAGCGTGATCTGCCATGACATGAGATTGGATAACATTTGCCCCCTCAGCCTCTACGTGGCCTATCCTCGAGTCAGCCTTCTCCCGCTGGGGGATGGACGGCGATAGTGTCGGTTCTAAATTGCGTGGACAAGCTTTCCCGAGACGTATGTCGCAACCGCCCGCCCACTGAAGCGCGCATCCTCGAACGGAGTGTTCTTCGAGCGGGAGAGAAGCATGTCTTTGGCGACAAGCCAAGGCTCATCGAGATCGATCAACGCGATATCAGCCGCAGCGCCCGGCTTCAGCGTGCCGGCATTCAGGCCGAAAATCTGAGCGGGACGGGTCGACATGGCGTCGATCAGACGCATCAGGCTCACCTGGCCGCCATGATGAAGCCTGAGGGCTGCCGCTAGCATGGTTTCGAGGCCGATCGCGCCGTCCTCCGCCTCGCCGAAGGGCAGGCGCTTCGTATCGACATCCTGCGGGTCGTGCGAGGAGACGATGATATCGATCGCGCCGCTCGCAAGGGCGTCGGCCATCGCCACCCGGTCGTCTTCCGGGCGCAGCGGCGGATAGAGCTTGAAGAAGGTGCGGTATTCGCCGATGTCGTTTTCGTTGAGCGCCAGATTGTTGATCGAGATGCCGCAGGTCACCTTGGCGCCGCGGCTGCGGGCGCGCTCGATCGCCTCGACCGATTCCGGCACCGAGATCATCGCGGCGTGATAACGGCCGCGCGTCAGCTGCGCGATCCTCAGATCGCGTTCGAGCGGGATGAGCTCGGCTTCCTTTGGAATGCCGGAAAGCCCGAGCCAGCTGGCGAAAAGCCCCTCATGCATGACGCCGTTGGCGCCGAGATATTTGTCGCGTGTTTCGCAGCAGATGACGGCGCCGAATTCGCGCGCATAGGTCATGATCCGGCGCAGCACCTGTGTGTCGTGGACGCTGGAATGGGCATCGGTAAAGGCGACGGCGCCTGCCTGCATCAACAGGCCGATCTCCGTCATCTCCTCGCCGGCAAGGCCCTTGGTGATGGCGGCTGCCGGATAGACGTTGACGGCGGCCGTATCCCGCGCCGTCTTCTTGACGAATTCGACGAGTGCGATGTCGTCGATGATGGGATCGGTGTCCGGCATCATGATGATCGAGGTGACGCCGCCGGCGGCGGCCGCCCGGCTCACCGAGGCGATCGTCTCACGGTGTTCGCCGCCGGGTTCGCCGACATGGACGCGCGCATCGACGAGGCCGGGCGTCGCGACAAGGCCCGTGCAGTCGCGGATGACGGCTCCATCAGGCGCGCCCTGGTTCTGCGCCTTGCCGCCGGCGGCGAGAATCACGCCGTTTTCGGCAATGATCGTCCCCACCTCGTCGAGATTGCGCGACGGGTCGATGATGCGGACGTTCTTGAGGACGATCGGGTTGCTCATGCCATCATTCCATCGCTTCGGGGGCCTTGGTTCTGCGAGACGAGCAGCGTTTCCATGACGGCCATGCGCACCGCGACCCCCATTTCCACCTGTTCGGCGATGACGCTCTGCGGCCCGTCCGCCACTTCCGAAGCGATTTCGACGCCGCGGTTCATCGGGCCGGGATGCATGACGAGCGCATCTTCCTTCGCCGCTTTCAGCGTTTCGGCGTCGAGCCCGTAGAAGTGATAGTATTCGCGCACCGAAGGCACGAAGGCGCCGGACATGCGCTCGCGCTGCAGCCGCAGCATCATCACCACGTCGGCGCCCTTCAGCCCTTCCTTCATCGAATGGAAGACCTCGACGCCCATCTCGGCGATGCCGGCCGGCAGGAGGGTCGCGGGCGCGACGACACGCACGCGGGCGCCCATGGCGTTGAGCAGCAGGATATTGGAGCGCGCCACCCGCGAATGCAGCACGTCGCCGCAGATCGCCACGATGATGCGCGAAAGTTTGCCCTTGGCGCGGCGGATCGTCAGCGCGTCGAGCAGTGCCTGGGTCGGATGTTCGTGCTGCCCGTCGCCGGCATTGACGACCGAGCAGGAGACCTTCTGGGCGAGAAGGGCGGCGGCACCGGCGCTCGAATGGCGGATCACCAGCACGTCGGGGCGCATCGCATTCAGCGTCATCGCCGTGTCGATTAGCGTTTCGCCTTTCTTCACCGAGGAATTGCCAACCGACATGTTCATCACGTCGGCGCCGAGCCGCTTGCCGGCAAGCTCGAAGGAGGCCTGTGTGCGGGTTGATGCCTCGAAGAAGAGGTTGATCTGCGTCAGTCCGCGCAGCGTCGACGTTTTCTTCTCTCTCTGGCGGCTGATCTTGACGGCCTCGTCCGCCTTGTCGAGAAGATAGGTGATATCCTGCTCGGTGAGGCCCTTGATGCCGATGAGGTGGCGGTGGGGGAAAAAGACCATGACCCTGCCTCTTGCTGTCTCTGGCGGGTCTATAAAGAGTGCTGCCCGCCGGGGCAAGCATGTGCTGTGGGCAAAGGCTTATGTCCCCATGCATTTTCGCCCGAATTCCGATAGAGCAGAATGAACCGAATCATAACTTCCGGTTTCCCTTTGCCGGGTTCTTACACTAGAAGCGAATTATGACCTCCGCCAACCGGACTGATGACAAACTCGCAGAACTCAACCAGCCGAGCCTGTGGTCCGGCATCAATGCCTATCGATCTGATCCGTTGATCGTCGATCTGACGGCGGCCCTGCCGCGCGGCATCCGCGAAGACCTGGAAAACATGGGCCGCTACGTCACCTCGCCAGAGGCGCAGGAGATGGCGCGCATGGCAAACCAGGGCACGCCGCAGCTGCGCACTCATGGTCCACGCGGTGAGCGCCTCGACGTCGTCGAATTCCATCCTGCCTGGCATGCGCTGATGCGGCGCTCGATGTCGGTCGGCCTGCATTCCTCCGTCTGGGATCCCCAGGCCGATACCGATGCCAAGGACGAGGCCCACAAGGTTCGCGCCGCGCGGTTTTATCTGACGTCACAGCTGGAATCCGGCCATCTCTGCCCGCTGACGATGACGAGCGCTTCCGTTGCGGCGCTCTCGGCTTCGCCCGCGGTCCAGAAGGACTGGGCGCCCAAAATTCTCTCGCGCAAATATGATTCGTCGAACAAGCCCGCCATGCAAAAATCCGCCGTGACCATCGGCATGGGCATGACGGAAAAGCAGGGCGGCACGGATGTGCGCGCCAACAGGAGCGCTGCCGAAAAGGTCAGCGAGGGCATCTACCGGCTGTCCGGGCACAAGTGGTTCATGTCGGCACCGATGAGCGATGCTTTCATCATGCTGGCGCAGACGAAGGAGGGCATGGGCTGCTTCCTCGTGCCGCGCCTTCTGGAGGATGGTTCCGCCAACGGGCTGCAATTCCAGCGGCTGAAGGACAAGGTCGGCAACCGCTCCAACGCCTCCTCCGAGGTCGAGTTTACAGACACGTTCGGTTTTCTGCTCGGTGGTCCGGATGCCGGTATCCGCACCATCCTCGACATGGTGACGCTGACGCGGCTCGACTGCGCGCTGGCCTCGTCAGGCATGATGCGCGCCTCGCTCGCCGAAGCCGTGCACCACACCCGCGGCCGCAGCGTCTTCGGCAAAATGCTCGTCAACCAGCCGATCATGACGCGCGTGCTCGCCGACATGGCGCTCGATGTTGCCGCCGCGACGGCACTGTCCTTCCGTCTAGCCGACGCCTTCGACAAGGCGCGCGGCAACGCCGAGGACGCGGCCTATGCCCGCGTCATGACGCCTGTCGCCAAATACTGGTGCTGTAAGATCGCACCGGCGCTGATCTACGAGGCGATGGAATGCATCGGCGGCAACGGCTACATCGAAGAGCGTCCGATCGCCCGCCATTACCGCGAGGCTCCGGTCAACGCCATCTGGGAAGGCTCCGGCAACGTCATGGCGCTCGACGTGCTGCGCGTGCTGAACCGCGGCAAGGATCTGTTCGAAACGGTCTTCGCCGGCCTTGCCCGCGATCTCGGCCCTGCCGGCAAGAAGACGATCGACGTGCTGCGCGCTGCAATCGCGCTTTGCGAACAGGACGAGGGCGCCGCGCGCCTGCTCGTCGAGCAACTGGCGCTCGCCGCCGGTGCAGCCGAACTCTATCGCCTTGGGGCAGGGCGCATTGCCGATGCCTTCATCGAGACGCGTCTTGCCGGCGGCTGGCGATCCACCTACGGCATGCTCGATTCCCGCTTCGACGCCAGCTACATCGTCGACCTGCTCTATCCGCCAGCGGCCTGACCGCAGCGGGGTAGGCGATCCCGAGGCCAAGACGCTCGGCCATCGGATTGTCCTACGGCGATCATCGTTTATCGTCCGGCCGGTCGCGACGTATCGCGCCGAGGTCGCCTTCCCAGCCTATCCCTGCAAGATCTACGATCGGATTTTTCCGGCGGTGCCTCTCAACGAGGCTTCGCAAAGCCTGGTCGACGGTGGCCTTTTTGTCCCGTGGTGGTCATTGTTGCGTCGAGCAAGGCATCATCGATACCGATATTCGTCCGCATGATTGCGCCCCATGAGTATGATTATCATAGAGATACACATCCACGTCACGGCAGTTCAAGCTCGGCGACGATGTCATCGCCATAAACGAAAATCCGGCCGCGTCGCCGCGGCCGGATTTCAGTGTTTACGTCCAAAAATCAGCGTTCAGAAGAAGCCACGGCGCTGCCACCAGCCGGCTTTCTTCGGCTTGCCGTCATCGCCTTCGACATTCTCGACGCGGGTGGATTTCACCGTCGGCTCGGAGGAGGAGATGTTGGATTCGCGGTTGGCGCGAACCGGCTTTGCCTCTTCCTGAACCGATGTTTCGAGATCGGCGGAGGCTTCTACCAGTTCGGGTTCGGCCTCGACCGCAGGGGCCGTCTCTGCAACCGGTTCCTCAACCGGCGCTGCGGCCGGTTTGCGGCGGCCGCGGGCACGGGCGGGCTTCACCTCTTCGGTTATGACAGGCGCGCTCTCGACGGCTGCCATCGCGGCCTGGCCTTCGTCGGCCTGTTCGGCAATCGCCTCGACCGCTACGGCTTCGCTCGGAGCGCCGTCGTTCGAAACGTCGTCGCCTTCGTCCTCGTCGCCGCCATTGTCTTCACCGGCTTCGCCAGCCGTCAGTTCCGAACCATCCTCGGCGCGATTGCGACGGCCGCCCCGCTTGCCGCGACGGCGCCGCTTGCGGCGCTGCGATTCCTCGCTTTCGGCACGTGTCTCGGGCGTGGCTTCGGTGTTTTCATCACCTTCGCCACCCTCGTCGTCGCCGTCCTCATCCTCGTCGCCGGCTTCGCCTGTCGCTGATAGCGGCTGTTCGGCATTGCCGTTGCGGCCGCGGCGGCGCCTGCGGCGCTTGCGCTTGCGATTGCCGTCGGCTTCGCTTTCCGCGCGGGCCGCGACGGGCCGCTCGGAAACGGCCGGCTTTTCCTCGAGTTCCTCGTCTTCCTCCTCATCCACTTCGATGACGATGTCGTCGTCGTCATCCTCGGGAATGGCTGCGAAGTTGAAGAGGGTTTCAATCTTGACCGGGTTTTCCACCGGCTCGCCGCGATCGATCGCGAAATGTTGCGCGCCGACCGAGCCGTCCGCATCGATGATGATCGCAACGCCGAAGCGGCTCTCATAATCGATGATCGTCTGGCGCTTGTGGTTGAGCAGGTAGAGCGCGATGTCAGGCGTGGTGCGCACGGTGATGTTGTGCGTGGTGTTCTTGAGCAGATATTCCTCGATGCCGCGCAGGACATGCAGGGCGACGGA